>DATERF010000032.1:0-102934 GCA_035271845.1 Candidatus Acidiferrum sp. | reverse complement strand
CAGCGATCCAGCCGCAATCCGGAATTGATGCCCGGCGCGCGCTCGGTGTGCTTCGCCAGGTCCAGCAGCATGAATTGGCGTGTGTGTAGGCGAAATCCTTGGGCACGCAGGGCGTCGTCCACTGGCCCGCCGAAGGGCATCAGTTGCGCTTCGATGCGTTGCATCTGTGGCAGCGCTCTCATGGTGTAGAGCATCTCTTCCAGTAGGCGCCGCCCAATCGGTCCCTGGTCCTGGCGCGGTGACACATACATGCCGCCAATCAAGCCCTTGTGATCCTCCAGGACGTAAAAGGAATAGCCGACGGCCGAACCATGCTCCAGCGCGACGCAACCGGACAGGGCGTGCGCCTCCAGAAAGCGCTTGATCAGCTCCAGCGCGCTCCGGTAATCCCAGTGGAGCTCATCGCGCCAATGGTTGGCCTCTTCCTGCAGGAGCGGCTCGATCTGGCGAACAGTCGCTTGGCGAAGGTCGATAATGTTCATAGACCGGGCGTTATGCATGTCCCCTGGTGCAACTTCCATCATAGCCGATTCGCGTAACCCGCTGGCAAATCCTGTGGAAGGCAGATATAAATCGGGCACACGGGGCCGAGATGCCTGGCAACTGTGGGAAATCCACATGCTAGCCTATTTATGAGTTCCAGCAGAGGTGTGTCAGGAAGCCGCTTAGGGAATGAGCGGCCAAATGCTGGACTCAGAGCCCAAAGCCCCATGTCTATTGTCGATGAGCTGCGTTATCCGAGACGTTGGTATACCAAGCTGCTGGTTGTCATCCTGACGTTGGTGTTTTTTCTGGCGTTAGCGACGGCAGCGATCGCGGGTGTCCTTACTTATTGGATCGTCAAGCCGCAGCGCACGAGTTCCGAAATCAACATGGCCAGCTTCCCCGGCCGGCCGGATGAAGTGGATTTTTCGGTGTCTGGAATATCACCGGGGAGTCGCCGCGGCTGGTTCTTTCCCGGGTTGCGTGGCGCGCCGACGATTATCCTGTGCCACGGGTATGAGTCGAGCCGAGGGGAATTGCTGACGCTGGTTTCGGCGTTACAGGATCACCAATACAACGTATTTGTGTTTGATTTTGCGGCCCATGGTGCAAACGCGGGATTCACCACTTTTGGATACCGGGAAGCGGACGAGTTGCGCGCGGCCATTGATGTCATTTCCAAGCGCACGGACGTGGACCCGACCCGCTTCGGCTTGTGGGGCTACAACCTTGGCGCTTACGCCGCGTTGCGCGAAGCCGAGAAAGACCCGCGCGTGCGCGCGCTGGTGCTGGATTCGGTCTATGACTACCCAAAGCAGATGGTGAAAATCGGGGTGGAAAAGACTGGCGTCGGCGGGTTCCCACTAATGGTGAAATCGGCGCAGACGACATTTGAATGGCTGAACTACGGGTATAAAGACGATCCGCCCCTGTCGTCGAAGCTGAAGACGTTGGTGGATGTGCCCACGTTGTTCATCCAGGCGACAGACGATCCGGAACTGGGTGGGATCACGCGCGACATGTTTTTGAAAGCACCCGAGCCCCGGGAACAAGCGATCATTGCGCACGGAAATTTCGTGAATCTGCCGGATGAAGAGAAGAGAACGTACGAGAATCGGGTGGTGACTTTTTTCCTAACGCGGCTGCCTGTCACCGCTGTTCCCGTAGCTGCTCCCACTAAGCCTGTCCACTGAAGGCGTCAACCTACAAAGAACGACTGCGGGAAAGACAATGTATTGCGGACAGGCATAGCCGAACGTCCGGACTTCCGCCTCCCGCTTCGGTTCTACAAAAAGCCATTCCGGTTTCGGTTCGCCGGGTTTCCATTCCCCCATAACGGAATGTGCGTAGAAATTTAGCTGGTAGAAAAGCGAACGATTAAGCTGCCAAGTCGATGAGTTCTGCAGAGCGAAATCCGGCGACAATCTGCTTGCTTCGGTCGGCGCTGCCCGGGCGGTTAATCCGGGATCGATTTTCGCGATGAAGTTGTCGATTTTTGCGATTAGTAAGAGCAAACAGATAATCATTGTGAAGAGTGCGAGTCGGATGCGTCGGAGCATTCCCAGCAGAACGATGGCGGCAGTAGCGAGGACTGCCAGAACAGCCAACTGCATGGCCTCTGGCGCTGGCCGGATGTCAGTGTAACTGGGCAACCTCTGGGAAGCTGCGGGGAAAGCAAAACCCATAACGGCAAGGCAAACGGCGAGAGCAAGAATCACCCACCGCTGGGATTTACTGTTGTTTCTTATAGCTGCAGCTAAGTATTCCGTAAGCAAAAGAACCAAAGGGGGAATCGCGGGCAAGATATATCCGGGAAGCTTCGACTTGGAAATGGAGAAAAAAAACAACGCGAACGCCGGCGAGCAAACGAGGAAGAGTTCCAATGCGAACTCAGGCGTGCGCCTTTTGTCCTCCTCGAAGAATTTCCGTGCCACAGGGATGAGGAGAATCGTCCACGGAAAGATCGCAACGAGAGTGACTGGGACGTAGAACCAGAACGGCTGGATGTGCTGGAATTCAGGGGTGAGGTAGCGCTTGAAATTGTGCTCGATGATGAAGACGCGGAAGAAATCGGGATTGCGGTGCGCGCAAAGAATGTACCAGGGGAGTGCGGTGAGGCAGAAGCTGGCGATGGCAATGGGATGAAGGCAGCGCAAGGTGTCGCGCCAACGCTTGGTGAACGCGGCCCAAAGAAGAATGTTGCCGCCCGCAAGGATGATTGCTGCCGGCCCTTTGGCAAGTACAGCGAGGCCAAGAAAAAAGCCAAAGAAAAAGGAGATGAAGGACGTTGAGGAGGTAAATGAGGTGGAGGATCTGGGGACAAGGCCCAGGAGGCGTGCGGCAAAAACCATTGCAAGGGTGAGCATGGCGGCGAAGGGCATGTCGGGAGCGGCGGCGTGGGAAAAGCCGATCATGCCGACGGTGGTGGGAAGAAGCAGGAGCAACCAGCGGGCGGTTTCGGCACCACAGGTGCGCCAACCGAGCCATGCGATGGAGAGCGTGGCGAAAAGAGCAGCAAGGGCGCTCGGGAATCGCGCAGCGGCTTCGCTGACGCCGAAAAGCCTGAAGCTAAGAGCGGCGCCCCAGTAATAAAGGACCGGTTTTTCGAACCATGGCTTACCGTAGAGGCGCGGCGTGACCCAATCTCCGGTCTCTACCATGTCCCTAGCGATCCAGGCGTAACGTGGCTCATCCGGTCCGACGAAGCCGATGGCACCGAGGTTGTGGAAATAGCAAATGTAAAGTGTGGCGAGGATTAAGACGACCCATGCGAGGCGTGCGGCCGTGAGGTTGGAGTGGCTTGCGACTGCAGAGTTGTCAGTTTGCGTCACGGAAGGATGAGTCTAGCATTGTCAGTGTATCTTGGAATGGGTGGAATGCTTGCGTGAGTGGCGTGGCCGTGTCGCGGAAGAAGCAGATTCTTCGCTTTGCCTGCCTACCGCAGGCAGGTTCGGGGTGACAAATATCGATTGGTACGAGAGGGTTATGTTCTCTGATGATTCGCGATCGCAAGAGCGGGAGCAGGGCTCCCGCACTCCAAAATGATTGAGTGGCTGCAATACGCGGTGGCATGGACATTTGTGAAGACGCTGGGCGTGCTGCCCCGTCCGCTGGCACGAGCACTTGCGGCCGGGGCTACGCGGTTGTTGCTATTCTGTCTGCCGAAATTGCGTCAGACTGCGGAGTTCAACCTGGCATTAGCGTTTCCGGATTGGACGAAATCGCAGCGCCGCGCGGTGATGAAGCAGATGACACGGAATCTGGGGTGGATGGCAGCGGAATTCGCGCGGCTGCCGCGGTACACAAAGAGAAATATCGAGAATGTGGTGGTGCTCGATGGTCATGAGAATTTTCTGGCCGGGCACGGCCGCGGCAAGGGCGTGCTGTACCTGACGGGACACATTGGGGCGTGGGAGCTTTCTTCCTACGCGCACGCGTTATACGGCTTTCCGTTGCACTACATGGCGCGGCCGCTAGACAACAAGCCACTCGACGCGCTGGTGAACCGCTATCGAGGACTTTCCGGGAACAAGCCTATCTACAAGAACGAAGCGGCACGAGTGATGCTGCGCGTGCTGAAGGAAGCGGGAACGGTGGGCATTTTGGCGGACCAGAACACCATGCCGGACGAAGGCGTATTCGTGGATTTCTTTGGGACACCCGCCAGTATGACCACGGGGATTGCGCGGGTTGCCTTGCACACGGACGCTGCAGTCGTACCGGGATATGCATTTTGGGACGCCAATCTGCGGAAATACCGGCTGCGGTTTGAGCCGCCCGTAGAACTGGTTCGCACGGGCGATACTGAGCGCGACGTGTTGGAGAATACACAGCGGTTTGCCAAGGTAATTGAAGAGATCATCCGGAAATATCCGGAGCAGTGGGTTTGGATCCACGCAAGATGGAAGCACCGGCCGAAGGGGGAAGCGCCGCTGTACGAATTTTTGTCATAGAAAACCACAGGGGCTCACAGAGCGGGGCAGGAGGTTTCGAGATGAGTATGACGGCAAAGGAATTGGCGGAAAAGGTCGGCGCCAGGTTAGAAGGCGATGGAGCGCTGGAGTTGACGAGCGTGGCTGCGCCGGAGCGCGCGGGGATCAAGCATCTTATTTATATGGAAGCGGCAAAACACTCGGATCGAGCGATGGCTTCGGCGGCCCTGTGCGTGGTGGCCTCCGCAGGTGTAGCGTTGCCCGGGAAGACGATCTTCAGAAGCGAGCAGCCCAAGGTGACGTTTGCGAAAGCTGCGGCCTTGTTGGTGGAACGCGCACCCGTGGCGAGCGGTGTGCATCCAACGGCAATCGTGGCACCGCTGGCGCGTGTTGGCGAAAATGTTGGCATCGGGCCATACGCGGTGATCGGGGAGGACGTTCATATCGGCAACGGAACCCAGATCGGCGCGCATAGCGTGATCGGAGCGGGCTGCTGGATTGGGGAGAGTTGTCGCGTACACGCGCGAGTGACGCTTTATCGAGGCGTGCGTATCGGGAACTTCGTGGAGATTCACTCCGGCGCGGTGATCGGCGCGGACGGATTTGGCTATGCGTTCGACGGGGAGCGGTACTGGAAATTTCCGCAGGCGGGCATTGTGGAGATTGATGACGGTGTGGAAATTGGAGCGAATGCGACGATCGACCGGGGTTCGCTGGACGACACACGTATCGCGAAGGGAGTAAAGATCGACAATCTAGTGCATGTTGGGCATAACGTGCAGATTGGCGCGCACTCGGTGATCGCGGCGCAGACGGGGATTTCCGGCTCGAGCAAGCTGGGGCATCACGTGGTGTGCGGTGGACAAGTGGGCATCGCGGATCATTGCACTTTGGAGGATCGGTCGATCGCTGGGGCGCAGGCGGGGATTCCTACGGGCAAGACGATTCGCAGCGGGCAGACCGTATGGGGCACGCCGGCGCGGCCGCTCGACAAGTTCAAGGAAGCTTATGCCTGGTTTGCGCGCCTACCGGAGCTGGGTGCGCGCATCAAGAAGCTGGAAGAGAAAAGCTGAACGCAGAGGGCGCAGAGTTCGCGAAGAGTTCCAGAGCGGGAGACATGGCTATCGCGCAAACAAAAGCCAAGACGTTGTGGAGGCTGATTGTAGTGGGCGGCCATACGCGCAGCATCGGCAAGACACAACTGGTGTGCGATGTGATTCGCGCTTTTCCTCGAACGCAATGGATCGCCGGAAAAATTACGCAATACGGGCACGGTGTGTGCGCGACGAATGGGGAGAACTGCGATTGCGCGCCCACCGAGCATGTTTGCGCACTGGATTGGGAAACCCGGGCGGACACGGGTACAGACAGCGCGCGGTTTCTGGAAGCGGGAGCGAAACGATCGTTCTGGCTGAGAACCAAGCAGGGCTACTTGGCGGAAGGATTGCCGCTGCTACGGGCGGCTTTGGAAGAAGTGGCGAGTTGCGAGTGGCGAGTGGCGAGCAGACAAGGAGCTCCGAGTAAAGGGCTGGACGACATCCATGATCCACTGGGGAATGTGGCCCTGATCATCGAGAGCAACTCGCTGATGCAATTTGTGAAGCCGTCGCTGTATTTCGCCGTGATTGATCCGCTGAAGGATGATTTCAAGGAGTCCGCGCAGTTGGCACTGGATCGGGCGCATGCGCTGGTGCTGCGTGGGACGGTGGCCGGCGATGGACCGCCCGCACCGTTGTGGATGAAGCTGCCGGAGCAGTTGATGAGGGAGAAGCCGTCCGTGCTGCAGCGAGCAGGAGAAAAGTTGCCAGAACCCTTACGGGTGCTGGTGCATCAAATTTTAGAGGGGCCGCCGGGCGCGTCCGTTTGAGGCGCTCGACAACGTGGGTTAGCAGTTTCGGCATCTTAATCGTTGACCCTTTTTGGGGGTGCGGTGATAATAAACAAGTACTTGGGGTACCCAGCTCGCATGGCTCGCACTTCCTGCGGAAGTGTAACGCAACAGGCAAGTTAAAGCGGATTCAGAAAGCCGAGTTGGGGTGTACTTAGGCAGAGCGATACTTTTTTTCTTAGGGAGCCGGGATGGCGTCGTTTGTACGAGTTGGAGAGGAACTGCCCGTCGCACCAGCGCCAGCTCCATGGCGTAAGGAAGATTGGGCCGAGCAAGTGGAGACCGCCGTTAGGAACGGCGCGGAGTATCTGCTATCTGTCCAGGCGGAGGAAGGGTATTGGCACGGAGAACTGGAAGCCGATACCACCCTGGAATCCGACTATATCTACTACCTGTATGTTCTCGGCAAAGCCGAGCCTGACAGAATCGCGAAACTAGCAAACTATGTGCGCCGGAAGCAGTTGGATAGTGGCGGATGGCCCATTTACCCGGGCGGCCCATCGGAGCTGAACGCAACTACGAAGGCGTATTTCGCGCTGAAGCTGGCGGGAGATTCCCCCGATGAGCCACACATGGCGAAAGCGCGGGAAACGGTTCACCGTCTGGGCGGGCTGGAACACACCAACTCTTACGTACGATTTTATCTGGCGCTGGTTGGTGCCGTGGGCTGGGAACTTGTGCCAGCGATTCCGCCGGAACTGATGCTCCTGCCGAACTGGTTCTACTTCAATATTTATGAGATGTCGTCCTGGACGCGCGGAATCGTGATTCCGATGGCGATCTTGTGTTCGCTCCGACCGGAATTCCGGTTGCCGGAGCATGCACGGGTAGACGAGTTGTTTAAAGACCCGTCGGAGAAGACCGCGGCATTCAACTGGAGCAAGCAGATTCTCTCCTGGAAAAACGTCTTCCTGGCAGTGGATCGCGGGCTAAAACTTTATGAGAAGCTGCCGTGGAAACCGCTGCGGCAGAAGGCCATTCGCGAAGCAAAACAATGGATGGTGGAGCATCTGGAGCGCACCGAAGGGCTAGCGGCAATTTATCCTTCGATGATGAATTCCATCTTTGCATTGATTGCGTTGGGACACGGGCCCGAGGATCCGCTGACCTTCCGGGAGATTAAGGAATTTTCGCGATTTGAGATCGAAGAGGGCGACACCATCCGCCTGCAGCCATGTGTTTCGCCGGTGTGGGACACGTGCATCGCGATGGTGGCGCTGGAAGAAGCGGGATTGCCAGCGGATCATCCGGCGCTGGTGAAGGCGGCCGACTGGTTGCTATCGAAGCAGATCCTGGGCGGTGGCGACTGGCAGATCAAGAACAAAGACGCTGAGCCGGGTGGATGGGCATTTGAGTTTCGCAATGATTTCTACCCCGACGTGGACGATACGGCATTTGTGCTGATGGCGTTGCAGCGCGTGAAGTTTGCCGACGAGAAGCGGATGGAAGGCGCGATGCGGCGCGGAATTCAGTGGCTGCTCAGCATGCAGAACCGTGATGGAGGCTGGGGCGCATTCGACCGCGATAACGACCGCCAGCTGCTCTGCAACATTCCGTTCGCGGATCATAACGCGATGATTGATCCTTCTACAGCGGACGTAACCGCGCGAGTACTGGAGTGTCTGGGTCGATTCGGCTGGCCGGCAGAGCACCCGGTGGTGCGCAAAGCGGTGGGCTTCCTGACCCAGGACCAGAGTAAAGATGGATCGTGGTTCGGACGCTGGGGAGTGAATTACGTCTACGGCACGAGCGGGGTGTTGCGGGCGCTCGAAACAGTTTCCATGACGGCTCAGGATTATTGTGTGCGCGCGGTTAACTGGCTGCGCCAGGTACAAAAGGCTGATGGCAGCTTTGGCGAGTCGTTGAACAGCTACGAGGTGGTTTCCAGCAAGGGGCAGGGAAACAGCACGCCATCGCAAACGGCTTGGGGATTGATTGGTTTGCTGGCGGGCGCGGATCCGAACGATCCGGCGATTGCGCAGGCAGCGGCCTATCTGGTCACGCAGCAACACGCGAACGGCTCATGGAGCGAAGAAGATTTCACGGGCACGGGATTCCCGGGCGTTTTCTACCTGAAATATCATCTGTACAAGAATTCCTTCCCGGTGTACGCGCTCGCCCGTTATCGGAACCAGGCGACCCGCGCAGCAGAGTATTGTGCGGCGAAATTCAATCCGGGCGATTTCCGGCTGCGAAGCGGCCTGTATACAGCGCGCGAGCGGCGCGCGTCCTAAGCAACCAAATGCGGTACCCCATCGGACTCGTTGTCGATTCCACGAAACATCTTATTGGGAAAAAACTGCGCGGCGAGCGGAGATTCCCCGTGGTGCTCTCGCTGGACCCACTGGGAGGGTGTGCTTCGACATTTGGGGGAACGAATGGCGGAGGATCGCGGGTTGATGGAGCGATGCTGACCGTCGAGCAGTGTTTGCAGGCGATCGAAGAATGCAACACGCCCATTGTGTCTATCTGCGGAGGCGAACCGCTGGAGTATCCGGAGATTGCGGCGCTGACACGGACCATCCTGGAGCGCGGCCACCACCTGTTCTTGTGTACGGCAGGCACGCTGATTCGACGGCGGCTGCATATGATTCCTCCGTACACGAATTTCTTCTGGAATGTGAAGCTTGATGGGACGCAGGCGGTGCATGACGCGCGCGCGAAGCGGACAGGGCTGTTCGTGGAAGCGCTCGACGGGATAAAGGCGGCGAAGAACGCTGGTTTTTTTGTGGTGGTGAGTAGCACGATTTATCCGGACACGGAGTTGACGGATCTTTCCGAACTTTATGAACGGTTGCACGCGATGCATGTGGACGGGTACCTGCTTTCGCCGCACTATCCGGATCAGAAGCTGTGCCGGGATGGGAGTGCCAAGTTCCATGCGGAGATGCACCAGAGATTTCGTGAGGCGAGTGAGCGGCTGGGCGACTACAACTTGATGGTCTCTCCGATTTATCTGGAATATTTGCGGGGTGAACGGGAGTTGGATTGTAGCGTGTGGGGTGGACCGGTGTATGGGCCGCAGGGGTGGTCTGGGCCGTGCAGCTTTTTGAATACGGGCTATGCGAAGAGCTACAAGGCGCTGCTAGAGGAAACGGTGTGGGAAAACTATGGGCGTGGATTGAATCCGCGATGCGAGAATTGCCAGTGCCATGCGGGATATGAGACTGCCGCGTTATTGGGCATGAATCCGAAGGCCGGCGATTGGTGGAAGATGCTGAGTTGGCAACTGGGCGGTAGTTTGGGGGAAAAGCGCGAAGGGAAACCCAGACCATGACGACACTGGTCACTGGGGCGGCGGGATTTTTGGGGAGCCATGTGACGCGGCAACTCGTGGCGCGCGGGGAGAGTGTACGCGTGCTGATGCGGCCATCGAGCAATAATCGCGCGATCAGCGATTTGCCACTGGAATACGTGACCGGGGATTTGCGCGACTCGGCTTCACTGGAAAGAGCAATGAACCGCGTGAAACGCGTGTTTCACGTGGCGGCGGATTATCGATTGTGGGCGAAAAACCCTAAGGATATTTACGATTCAAATGTGGGCGGCACAAAGAACTTGCTGGCCGCTGCGAAGAAGGCAGGAATTGAGCAACTGATTTACACGAGCACGGTGGCGACCATTGCAGTGGACCGGCCGGGGTTACCGAACGAATCTACCGAAGCAAAGCTCGAAGAGATGATCGGGCATTACAAGCGTTCGAAATGGATGGCGGAGCAGGAAGTGCTTCGAGAGGCGAGAAGTGGATTTCCTGCAATTGTGGCGATGCCGACGACGCCAGTGGGACCGTGGGATTGGAAACCCACGCCGACGGGCAAGATTATTCTGGATTTCCTGAATGGCAAGATGCCGGGGTACGTGGAGACAGGATTGAACTTTGTGGGCGTCGAAGAGTGCGCAGCGGGGCATCTGCTGGTGTCGGAGCGGGGAAAGATCGGTGAGCGATATTTGCTGGGAGCGGAGAATCTTACCCTGAAAGAATTGCTGGACACGTTGGCAAAAATAACGGGTTTGGCGGCGCCAAGCATGAAGATCCCGCATGGCGTGGCATTGGGTGTAGCGTATGTGGAGAGTGCGTTTTCGCGGCTGATTGGAAAAGAACCCCAGATTCCCGTGGAAGGCGTGAAAATCGCGCAGCATACGATGTTTGTGGATTGCTCCCGCGCGCAGAGAGAATTGGGATTGCAACCCGGGCCAGTGCCCGCGGCGTTGGAGCGGGCCGTGCGGTGGTATCAGGCGAACGGGTATGTGAAAGCGGCACGAGCGAAGAAGATGCACCTGGCGGCGTGACAGAGGAAGGAAGTAAAGGAAGTAGATGAGATACAGGAAAGGGAAGCTACGAGGTAGCGAAGCAACGAAACGAAGATGAGAGTGCTGGTGACATTTGCGGTAGACGCGGAGTTTGCGCCGTGGCGCAAGCTGCGTAGGTTCTGGTCTATCGATTATGACGGATTGCGTTTGTGGAGAACCGATGCTGCAAACACGGAGATCACGGCGCTGGTAACCGGAATTGGAACGCAATCAGCGGCACAGGCGATGGATCTGATGATGACGATGGCGGACGACAACCGTTACTTCGACGTTTGCATCTCGAGTGGCTTGGCCGGAGCGCTACAAGCCGGGTTAGTGCCAGGTGACATCATTGCCCCTCAAGTGCTCATTGCCGAAAACAAATATGGGGATGTGCCCTCAGACCAACTGACAGTTGATGCGGGATTACGTAAACAGGCGTTGGACGGAGGCGCGCTCGCGGCGGATTGTCTGTTCACGACAGGCCGTGTTTTTGTGAAGGCGAACCACAAGCAAGATTGCTCGTCGAGAGCACAGTCGGTGGACATGGAGAGTTTTGATATCGTTAAACAGGCAAACGCGTGGGGAGCGCGCAGCGTGGTCGTCCGGGCGATTAGCGATACGGCCGAGGAAGATCTTCCGATCAACTTTAATCTCACACTCTCCAAGAAAAACCAGATTAGTCTGATGAAAGTGATGCGTGAATTGACGAAGAACCCCATGGCACTACCAGCGTTGCTGCGATTTGGGAAACAAAGCCGGCATGCCGCCCAACGTTTGGCGAGTTTTCTGGATGGGTATGTGCTGAGCCTGGCCGCCAAAGGCGAGATGAGTTTGTCTAAAGAGGTTGGAACACGATGAGTGGCACCGGGACAATGCCGGAGGAAATGCGGACCTTGGGACCGATACCGAAGACGATGCGGGCGGGCGTGTATCGGGAGAAGGGCCTGGTACGGGTGGAGGAAGTGCCGGTGCCGGAGGTGGGCGACGGGGAAGTTCTCATCAAGGTGGCGGCATGTGGGATCTGCGGGACAGATATTAAGAAAATTTTTCAAAGGTACGTGGAGCCACCGCAGATACTGGGACACGAGCTGGCCGGGACGGTGGTCGCGGTCGGACGCGGCGTGACGAAGTGGAACCTGGGCGACCGGGTGATGAGCTTCCACCATATTCCCTGCGGTGAATGTTTTTACTGCAAGAACCGGCTATTTTCGCAGTGCAAGCAATACAAGACCACGGGATTGACCGGTGGGTTTACGCCCAATGGCGGCGGATTCGGGGAGTACGTGAAGGCGATGCCGTGGGTGGCAGAGCGGGGCATCGTGGCGCTTCCGGACAATGTAAGCTATGAGGAAGCCACTTTCATCGAGCCGATCAACACGATCGTGAAGGCGGTACAGAAGGCTCGCGCAGCGGCAGGTGAAACCGTGCTGGTTGTGGGATGTGGCCCCATCGGCCTACAGTTATTGATGGTGACCAAAACGGTGGGTGCGCGCATCTATACCAGTGACCCCATGGCCACCCGGCGGGCGAAGAGTTTGAAGTTGGGAGCGGTAGAGTCATTTGACCCCATAAGTGGTAAGCTGGTGGCAGAAGTGCGGACCCGGACGGGGGGTCGTGGGGCAGATGTGGTTCTGGTCGCAGTGGCGCATCCAGCGGTGGTGGTGGAAGCGTTGGCGGCGGCAAGACCAGGGGGACGAGTCCTGTTATTCGCTGCGAACGACCCAGTGACAAAGATCGAGTTTCCAGCGGCTGCGGTTGGGATTGACGAGAAGGAAATCCTGGGCAGCTACAGTGCGGCTGTAGACATCCAAGAAACTGCAGCGGCCCTGGTGCTGGAGAAGAAACTGCCGGTAATGGAGATTGTCACACACCGGTTCCCATTGGCTAGAATCCAAGAAGGGTTGGAACTGGCCAACAGGCCCACGCAAGACTCATTGAAGATTCTGATAACGCACTCATGAGAGCAGCGTCCACGAAAAAGACGGAAACCGGGCTGGAAGAAATTCTGGCTCCAGTGCGCATAACGGTGCCATCAAGAATGACGGCTGCCGTGTTGTATGGCAGCGAGGATTTGAGAATCGAACAGATCGAGGTGCCGGCGCTGGCGGCGGACGAGGTTCTTCTGCGCGTGCGGCTGGCGCTGACGGACGGGACAGATTTGAAGGTGTGGAAGCGCGGTTACCACGCCAAAATGATTCAGCCTCCAGCGGTATTTGGGCACGAAGTTGTCGGCGAGATTGTGGCCATGGGGAAGCGCGTGGACGCGAGATGGCGTCTGGGCACGCGCGTGATTGCCGCCAACTCGGCACCGTGCTTCCGGTGTTATCACTGCCGGCGCGGCCAGGAAAACCTTTGCGACGACCTGCTGTTCAATAATGGCGCCTACGCGGAGTACATGAGAATCCCGGGACGGATTGTCCGGGAGAACATGTTGGAAGTGCCGCACTCCGTGGATGATCACAGCGCGGCGTTTGTGGAGCCACTGGCGTGCGTGCTGCGCGGAATTCATGAGATGGAAGTGCGAACGGGTGATACCGCCGCCGTGATTGGGTGTGGCCCGATCGGCTTGAAGTATGTCCGCATGCTCTCGCGCCGTGGAGTGCGTGTGATTGCGCTGGCCCGGCGAGAGGCGCCACTGGCGGTAGCGCGGAAACTGGGCGCGGCGGTTACGATTAATGTGACGGAAATACCCGATGTGGTCGCGGCGGTGAGAGATTTGACGGAAGAGCGGCGCGGACCCGATTCGGTGGTAGAAGCGGCAGGGAATCCGGCAACGTGGCAGCAAGCGTTGAAGATGGTGCGCCGCGGCGGCGTAGTGAACTTCTTCAGCGGGTTACCGTCCGGAACACGTGTGGAGATCGAGCCTGCGGCGATTCATTATTCCGAGATCAAGATGATTTCCCCGTTCCATCACACGCCGCGATTTATTCGCGAGGCGCTGGAGGCGGTGCGCCGCGGAGACGTCTCCGCCGAAGAATTTGTGACCGAAGAGATTCGATTGGAAGATCTGCCGCAGGCGTTCGAGCGCATGAAAGTGCGAAGCGGAGAGATCAAGCTGGCCGTGCGGCCGTAAGAACGTGGTTCGTGGCCTGTGATTTGTGACTCGTGAAAGCCGAACCTTCTGACGGTCAAGTCCAAAGCAAAGAACAGGAAACTCGTTCACTCATGCTGCGCCCGGGCGAGCTATCGCTAATGGAGAAATTGCCGGCGAACGGATGTGCTCCGGACGAGGCGCAGCGGTACACGAAATGGTTGGCAACGCATCACTACGAAAACTTTAATGTGGTGTCCTGGCTGCTGCCGAAGGAACTCCATCAGCATTTCTACAACGTGTATGCCTATTGCCGTTGGGCCGATGATTTAGGCGACGAAATACCTTCCAAGGACCGTGCGCTAGAGTTGCTGGGGTCGTGGGAAACGGAACTGGATGCGTGCTATGAGGGCAGGCCGTCGCATCCGGTGTTCGTGGCGCTGCGCGAGACGGTGGTGGCAAAGGATGTGCCGAAGCAGCCATTTGCGGATTTGCTGAAAGCCTTCAGGCAGGACCAAGTGGTGAAACGGTACCCGACGTGGAACGCGGTGCTGGACTATTGCGTGTATTCGGCTAATCCCGTTGGCCGTTTGGTTTTGTATCTCTGCGGATATCGGGACGAAGAACGGCAGAGACTTTCCGACGCGACATGTACAGCGCTGCAATTGGCGAATTTTTGGCAGGACGTTTCGCGCGACCTGGAGAAGGGGAGAATCTATATTCCGCTGGATCGCGCGGCAGCCCATGGGCTCAGTGAGCAGGAAATCGTCGAGAAGAAGTTTGATCCGCGCTACGTGGCCCTGATGAAGGAATTGATCGAGTACACACGCGGACTCTTCTGGAAGGGCATGCCTCTTTCGAAGATGGTGGAAGGCAAACTGAGCGTGGATTTGGCGATGTTCAGCCGCGGCGGGATGGCTGTTCTAGACGCGATCGAATCGATGGGGTATGACACGCTGAATCGCCGGCCGGCGGTGAGTAAAGCCAAGCAGGTCAGGCTGCTCGGGCGAACGCTAATCACCTATGTGTTTGCGGGAGCGCCAACACCAATCGATGAGGCCAGTCAAACCAGGGGCGAAGATGCGAGGCCGTTGATGCGGGGTGCGGCCGAGTCTTATGCCGAGTGCCATCGTTTAGCGAAAGAGTCGCACAGTAATTTTTATCCGGCGTTCTTTCTGCTGCCAAAGCCGAAACGGGACGGAATCGTTGCGCTGTATGCGTTCATGCGCCTTATCGACGACGTATCCGATGAAGGCGCAGACCTGGGGGTAAAGCAGCGTGGTTTGGCAAAATGGCGCGCGGCGCTGGATCAGGCAATTACCAAGCAGGAGCAGGTGGTGGATGGCTCGGCGGCGGTTGCGTCGCCCTTTACCGGATTGAAGGGTGCCACCGATATCCTGCCCGCTTTGGTCGACACGATCGAACGGTACAAGATGCCCGCGCGGTATTTGCACGATCTGATTTCCGGGGCGGAGATGGACCTGACGATTCAAACGTATCCGTCCTTCGAGCGCCTGAAGGAGTATTGCTATCGTGTGGCCGGCACTGTGGGATTGACGTGCACGCACATTTTTGGTTTTCACGATTTTCGGGCGCTGGAGATGGCGGAAAAATTGGGACTGGCATTCCAGTTGACGAACATCATACGCGACGTGCAGGAAGACTACCGGCTTGGACGTGTTTATCTGCCGGAAGAAGATATGGCGCACTACCGGGTGACACAGGAAGATCTAGGTCGGAACGAAGCGAGCCTGGGTGTGAGGGAATTACTGAGGTTTGAGGCGGACCGCGCGTGGAAGTTGTACGAAGAGGGCGCGCCGTTGCTCGGCATGATCGATGAAGACAGCCGCGCAACTTTGTGGCTGTTGGCGCACACCTATAGTTCTTTGTTGGCGCGAATTGAGTCTGTAGACTTTGCCGTTTTCGGCAGCCGGGTGCGGCTCACGAAGGCGGAAAAGCTGAAACTGGTGGCCAAGGCGCGGTTCGGGCGCCACACGAAAGAGAATATTCTTGCCAAACGTGATCGTGATCGGCGGCGGGCTAGCGGGGCTGTCAGCGGGCGTATCGCTGGCTGAAGCAGGGTGGCGTGTGCGCTTGTTCGAGCAGCGGCCCTTTCTAGGCGGCCGGGCAACTTCTTATGTGTTGCCGGATGGTGAGCACGTCGATAATTGCCAGCACGTGACGCTGGGCTGCTGCACGAATCTGGAAGATTTCTACAGGCGCGTAGGAGCGCAGGACAAAATCAAGTATTTTGACCGGCTGCTATTTCAGGACCCACAAGGACGTACCGGAATTATGCAGGCCGGGTTGCTGCCAGCGCCGCTGCACATGACCGGGTCGTTTTTGGCGTTTGCGCCTCTCACCCATGCGGACAAGAGAAGTATCGCAAGCGCCTTGTTGGATATTTTGCGGGGCAGGGGACATACAGAGGATTTAGAGACTCCCGGCGGCATCTCGATGTTGGAGTGGCTGCGGAAGAGGAAGCAAACTCCAGGTGCGATTGAACGATTCTGGCGAGTTGTGCTGGTGAGCGCGCTGGATGAAGAACTGGAGCGAACGGACGCGCGGTTTGGCGTGGATGTATTTTGGAAGGGTTTTCTTTCGAACCGGACTGGTTATCGAATGGGGGTTCCGGCGGTGCCGCTGGCAGAGTTGTATGATGGCTGCAAAGCAGAGATTGAGCGTCGCGGCGGGGAAGTGAGTCTCAGGATGCCCGTGCGTGCGATTCACTACCACGATGGTGGCGTGACGGATGTTGAATTTGACGGTGGCCGACAAGAGTCTGCCGACGCATATGTATTTGCGGTGCCACACGAAATCTTGACAAATTTGTTACCGGAAGGAGTCAAACAGAAGGAACCTTTGCTGGCACAGTTGGGAAACATAAAAGTGTCGCCAATTACGGGAGTGCATTTCTGGTTTGACCGGGAAGTCATGACGGAACCATTTGTGACTTTGCTGGACACCACGACGCAATGGATCTTCAATAAGACCGCGTTGTATGGGGGGCGGAACGGAAGTGGGAAAGAAAAGGGTCAATATCTGCAATTGGTTATCAGTGCATCGTATGACCTGCTGCAGAAGCCGCGCCAAGAGATCATTGATCTGTGCCTGAAGGAGATTCGTCAGGCGCTCCCGGCGGCGCGGGACGCCAATCTGCTGAAGGCAACGGTGATAAAGGAGGCGGCGGCTACATTTTCGCCGCAACCCGGAGTGGACCAATGGCGTCCAAAACAAGAGACCCAAGTGAAAGGCATGTTTCTTGCAGGAGATTGGACCAATACCGGTTGGCCAGCCACGATGGAAGGTGCGGTAAGAAGCGGGTATCTGGCGGCTGAAGCGGTGCTTCGGGTGGCGGGCACACCCAAAACGATTCGAAAACCTGATCTTCCGCCTGACGGGTTGGTGAGGATGTTCTTTAAGACGAAGGAGAATTAGGCAAATCGAGGGTCAATGAGAAGATTTGCCGTTCTTGTAGCGTAAGTTCTTCGCCGCTGCGGTCCAATTCTAAGTAGAAGGCCTGATTAGCCTCGAGGAATTGACGGTAGGCGGTCTCGGAATCCCAGAAGTCGATGGTGAAGTAATAGAGAGGGCGGGCGGGATCCCGCCGGAGTTGAGTTCCCCGAAAATGGGGATCGCGTTGGAAGAGCTGAACCCAGGCGCCCTCGGGCCCATAGGCTCTTTGAAAGCGTTCTTCACTTCCCGGCTTGACTTCGAACTCCCAGAGGATTACAAACATAGATGTCCCATCTTCTGCTCTCGCTAAGCAGCATTCCAGAATAACTTCAAAGGGGAAGACTGGTGTGCTGGGCGTTTGAAGCGTTCCGATTGGATACATCTCGGGAAAAGACATTTTTTAAAGCAGTCGTGTAGGTAGTAGTTACAGTCCGGTGCGGCTGACGGACGGAGGCGTTTGTGGATCGCAAGTACGGTCACCGCGGCTATCGTGATGCCGAAAAGCAGGAAAAGCACGAAAAAAGAGACAGAGATCGCAAGCCGCCGCAGGGCGGACCTCGCGGGGCGACGGACCATCTCGGTCCACGCACACCGAGGATGGTGGGGACGGTAACGCGCGCGCGATGTTCGAATTGCGGCGCAGTCCTCGTGGCGGGGTTCGATCCCGGCGGGAAATGTCCAAAATGCAATTTCGAGTTGCATTGTTGTAAGCAGTGCCGTTATTTCGACAGTGGCGCCCAATTTGAGTGTACACAGCCGATCCCGGCAAGAATTTCTCCGAAAGACACCAAGAACGAGTGCACGTTTTACGAATTTCGTACGACGGTCGAGAAAGATACGGCGCCCACCTCTTACATGCAACCTGCCCAAGTTCCCGCCGAAGCGCCCACTCCCTCCCGTCCGCTGGATGCCCGGCAGGCCTTCGAGAATCTCTTCAAGAAGTAGAATCCTTCTTTTTGTTTTCCGCCGGCGAGCCCATAGGGAAAAGTGTGGGTTCGGCGGGCATTTCGTTGGCGATCTGCTCCAGTTGAGGATAGTGTTGCCGCAGGGGTTCCGGCACCTTCACCTTGGTTCCTTTCAGAATGCTGAGAAGTTGCAGCGCGTTGACGGCTGCTTTGCCCTGGTAGTGATTGTTGGTGATGACAAAGGTGTCGCGGGTGCGTTCGCGGATGGCGCGGATGCGCGCGACCCAGGGATTGAGTTCTTCCGCGGAGTAGAGATAGTTGTAACGCTCGTGTGTAGGACTGGAGGGATCGTCGCTGAACCAGGTGTCGTAGCGGCGACCATGCAAACGGACATAGCCGATCTGGGAAGTCGTGTCCGCAGCGGGCTCCAATGAACGGCCGATGATGGGTTGGTCGATGTTGCAGAAGCCTGCCTGATGATCGCGGAGGAATGCGAGGGTATCGGGAACCTGCCAGGACGAGTGGCGCAACTCGACAACCAGGGGGTAGTCTGCAAAGCGAGTAAGCACAGCGCTGAGATAGCCGACTGTCTCCGTTGTGCGATGAAAGGAAAAAGGAAATTGCAGCAGGACCGCGCCCAGCTTGTCTGCTTTTCGGAGCACTTCAAATCCGGCGCGGACCGCGCGCTCGTCTTCCGTGGTAGCTGATGGATCGTGGGTGAACTTTTGCCAGAGCTTCGCTGTGAATAGGAAAGAAGGATTGGCGGCTACTTTCTCAATCCAGAGTGCTGCGTGGTCGGGGCGCAAAGGTTGGTAGAAGGAAGTGTTGATTTCGATGGTGTCGAAGAACTCGGCGAGAAACGCTGCCTCATGGAAACCTTTAGGGCGGCGTGCCGGATAGACATAACCTGCCCAATCGGCGTAGGACCAACCGGCGGGACCGATGCGGAGTTGCTTTGGAGGACGAGCTTTGGAGGCGGTGGGCTTTTTCATCAAAGGCGCAGGCTGCTTGAAGAAGCCGGCTAGCAGGTGAAAGTAGACTAAGGACTCCTACAGCTACTGTCAACGCTCGGCAGCATTGCGCGGTGTTTGCCGGAGTGTTAGGCTGAAGTCGTCATGCGGTGCAGAAGATCCACTGCGTCGCGTTCCTGCCTAAATTCGTATCAAACCTACAGGTGCAACCATGAACGTTTCAATCAGCTACAAGCACGTAGATTCACAACAAGCTGTGGCGTTGGAGGTTACTCATCGGTTGGATAAACTGGGTCGTTTGCTGAAAAGCTATGAACCGGACTTGGTGCAGCTCAAAGGTGTATTTTCGAAGAACCAGAGGACGGACGAGCAATCTCTGGCGTTGACACTATCGCTGCCAACGGGAACCTTGCGGGCCACGGGCGACGGAAAAAATGTTCTGGCGGGCTGCAAGAAAGCCTTCAGCGAACTGGAATTGCAGATCAAGAAGCATCAGTCGTTGCTGCGCCGCGAGCATGAATGGAAGCGTAAACGGCCGGTTCGCGCTTAGCTTGGTGAAAATCAGATCAGCGTTTCGATATTTTGCGTAAACGGCAAGTTCGACGGAGTTCTCGCTCCCAAGTAGACGCCGCTGCTACTGGGCGAGTTTTGGAAATTTCCTGTAGAATAAGAGTTTGTGTTTTAGGGGCGTAGCTCAGTGGTAGAGCAGCGGCCTTTTAAGCCGAAGGTCGTGGGTTCGATCCCCACCGCCCCTACCAACACTCAACCTGATTTCGCACGACAACCATCACTCCCCTGGGTCCGTCAGAGACGGAACTCTCCGTCTGTCCCTGTCGCCTCGCGTGATCGTCCCCAGCTCGATTCCGCAAGCAAGTAATCAACTGAGTTCCCGGCCAAGGCAGTGGAGACCGGAAGGTTCTTCCGCATCCCACGAGTGCTACACATTGTGGACCTTGTGTTACGCTAACCGCAACCAGTGGAAAGCGAGATGATGCCTATGGGCGATTTGAGCCGCATTGGAGTTTCGATCAATACGGATTTATTGAACCGCTTTGATTCCTTCATATCCGACCAGGGTTACGAAAATCGTTCCGAGGCGTTTCGCGATTTGATTCGTGACCGCCTGGTCAGTTCCGTGGTCATTGCCGCGAATGCATTCGTGGTGGGAACCGTCACGCTAATTTACGATCACCACACACGGCTTTTGCCCGAGAAACTCACGGATATCCAGCATGAACACCACGAACTCATCATTTCCACTTTACACGCCCACCTTGACCACGAAAGTTGCCTGGAGGTAATCGTGCTTCGCGGGAAGTCCGGGGATGTCCAAAAGCTGGCAGACCGGCTCATCAGCACCAAAGGAGTTCAACATGGGCGCCTGGTGATGAGCTCGCCGGAAACCGTTTCGCGCCATTCCAAGTAAAATTCTCACGTTGGTTTTTTGCCCCTAGTGGTTCTCCCGTGCGGTCACACCCATTGAGCGTATCGGAGGTTTGCCGGACGTAGCGCTGCCGATATGGGTGCAAACTGATTATGGACGAACAAAAAAACGACTGGAGAAAGTTTTCTCCAGTATTCGCACAGGTATGAACATAAGATCTGCGGCAGAAGTCGCACTGGCTATTCGAAGCGGAATTGTAACCCGAATCGCACCTGGAACGGTTCGGCGGGATGGAAGACGTTTGTGAATGCCGGCCCTGCTATTGGCGTTATTCGGGAGACATAGGCGTAGGTAATGTCGTCATTGCGGCGATTCGTCAAATTCAAAATATCCGCCGATATACGCCATTGCTTATTAAATTGATAACCGGCCCCCGCGTTGAGCAATAACGTAGACGCTGAGCGATTTACTCCGTCGGACGTCAAATCGCGCGGGCCAAAGTAGCGCAAGCGGATAGTCGCCGTAAAACCTTTGTAATCGTGCAGTGTGATGCCCGATGCAATCACCACCCTAACCGCTTCGGGAACGAGCTTGCCACCCGGACCTTGCACCGGATACGGGGCACCGGCCACGTTGGTATATGCCGCATCATCTGGGTCTATTTCGGTAAATTGGGCGCGGGAGTCCGCCATGTCTAAATCAAAAACCAAATGTTGCGTTGGCATGTAGTAGTTCGCCCATTCTACGCCATAGCGGTTGCTCGGCGATGTTGAAGGAATCGTGGCTCCGGTGTCGCCGTCCTGCTGCAGTTCGGATTGACTGTGTAGATACCAGAGCGAAACTGTGCTTTGCAGATGTGGGACGACCGCGGTGCGCACACCGAATTCCCCGCCTTTGGTTTCGACGAGGGGGGGGATTCGGGTGCAGGGCGTTGGGAAAGGATAGTCGGGCGAAATCGGTTCAATCCTTTGCGTTGCGCCGCGCGCGTCGTTGCTGTGAAAACTGAATCCACCCTGTACATAGAACTCAGTCTTGGACCACGGGCCGAAAATCAAACTTCCCTTTGGGCTGGGCAGGAACTTAGTGGCCGTGCCGGAATTGAGCTTCGCAAAGTTGACCACCGGAGTGCCAGGCAATTCGGTGGCGACGTAAGGTGGAGTCAGGCTGGTGACGTTATATATTGCGTCGTCGCCGCGGACGGCCAGGATCGATCGGAGTTTTTCCGCCCACTGGATTTTATTTTCTACATAAAAACCGACCATCGTGTCGGTAAATTTATTCAAATCCGTGTCCGCGGGCAAGGTCGGATAATTTCCGTTGATGGTTCCGTCGGGGTCGCAGAGGGGGATGGGGTTGGTATAGCAGGCGACGATATCTAGCTTGTCCGTGCGCACACGATCTTCCGTCCGGTAAAGGCCGTTGTGGACCCAATCGTTGCGGACCTGCAGGCCGAACGTATTTTCCACCTTGTGGCCAAACCATTCGCTGAAAATCGCGTGGTGTGCGTCCAGACCAGCCACCCAGCGCCTGTCCTGCTGTTCGAACTGATCACCCTTATTGGGGTCATTCAGGTAGTACGTGAAATCGGAGAACAAATTGAGATCGTAATAAAAGCCGTAGGCCGTGATTTTCGTTTCGGAATTTGCATCCAGGCGATGCCATTCTCCCTGCAAACTGTAACGCTGTGACTCGCCGCCGTCCGTCGGGTTCAGCGCGCCGAAGTAACCAACGAGGGGAATGGCGTCAACGGGGATTTGATCGCTCGAGTGCCAGGTTCCACGGTAAGCGCGGGCCGTGATGCTGAAACCGTTGGCGTCTGCGCCCTGGCTATAGGCTATAAGGCCGTTGAATTTGTAATAGTTGTCCGGATGCGTCCAGGGGCCGTCCTCGTGATAGGCTTCTCCACCGTAAAGCAGATGGCCGGAGCCGAGCTTTTGCGATACTCCGAAAACGAACCGCCCAAAGCCATACATCCCGCCTTCCACCAGGAAGAAGTTCTGGGGCAGCGTCTTGAAGTATTCCACATGGGCCGATCCAGCTGAGCCATAGTTGCCGACATCAGCGTAATAAGGGCCTTTCTCGAAATTCACCCGCTGCACAAACTCCGGGATGACGGTGTTCATGTCCGAGTAACCCTCGCCATGTGCGTGCGACGGCAGGTTAAGCGGCATATCGTCGATGAAAATGGCGAAATCTGTGCCGTGGTCAAGATTGAAGCCGCGAAGAAAATATTGGTTGGCCTTGCCGCCGCCGGCGTGCTGAGTGATGATGAGGCCGGGAAGCGCCTCCAAAATTTCTCCCGAACGAAGAATCGGGCGATCTTGGATTTCCGTTGCGCCCACCGTTCCCTGGGTGGCGGAATTGGCGATGCCGACAAGGTCGTCCTCCCGGCCCTGCACGTTTATGGTGGTGCTCACGGCGCTCACAGCTAGAGAGATGCGTAACGGGGCAGGTTCCCCGGTGGTCCCTATGGTGACTGGCATTTCTTTGCTTTCAAAACCGGGATTCGATACGACGAGTCGATAATTGCCTGCCGGGAGTCCAGAAATAATGAAGGAGCCGTTGGCGTCCGACTGGGCCGTTATTTGTACCGTACCGTTCGCGCTTCGAACCTGCACGGTAGCCCTGGCAATCGCCGCGCCAGACGTGTCAACGACAGTTCCGGATAGCTGGGTGATTCCTTGGGCAAATACAAGGCCGGGAACAAGAAGCATTAAGAACAGCACGCATTTCCATGTCATTGCACCAACACCCTTCTGCGGACGCAAAGTGCAACCGGATTCAAAAGCTGATCCGGAAGGCCCCTGCGAACCGAGGAAGACAAATTCGGCGCAGCGGGAAACTAGCATCGACGTTACGGGAGGATTTTTACATGAGTAGCACGAAAATAAAAGAGGTATGCCGATAAAAATTACAAACCGCATGCTTCAGGATTTGCGCCCTATTTTATGTGCGCGACCACGTAGACTTAGCGCAGCACCAACTGGCCCGTGCGAATAACCGTCTGAAAAGAGCATCTCTCCTTTGGCCCGACTGCTGCACATTGTAAACAGGAGCCCGCGAGGACTATTCTGAACCGTTAAAGTCAAATCACCTGCGGAATGCCGTGTCGAGGGGTAGTGCCATGAATGAGACCGCGAGGACCACCGTGCGCCCGCGCCGCAGCGTGCTTTTCATGCCGGGCTCGAATGCCCGTGCCCTCGACAAGGCCCGCGCTTTGCCAGCCGACGGTTTGATCTTCGATCTTGAGGACGCGGTGGCGCCGGACGCGAAGACAATGGCGCGCGAGCAGATCGCCGCGGCGTTGAAGTTGGGCGGATATGGCGGACGCGAACTCATTGTGCGCATCAACGGGCTCGGCACGCCGTGGGGTTTCGACGATCTCGCCATGATGGCCAAGTCTACGGCGCACGCGATTTTAATCCCAAAGGTGGAGAGTGCGCAGATGGTGCAGGAGGTCGACAAACGCCTCGCCGACGCTTCCGCGCCCGCTTCGCTGTCGATATGGTGTACGATGGAGACTCCGCTTGGCATACTCCACGCCGAAGAAATTGCGGCAAGCTCCAGGCGCATCGAGTGCCTCGTAATGGGGACCTCCGATCTCACCAACGATCTTCACGCAGCACATACTCGCGAGCGTCTGCCGATGCTCACGAGCCTTGGGCTTTGCTTGCTCGCCGCACGTGCCTTCGCGCTCGGGATCCTGGACGGAGTGTATCTCGACCTCGCCGACGACGATGGCTTCGCGCATTCCTGCGTGCAAGGGAAAGAACTCGGCTTCGATGGCAAGACGCTCATCCATCCCAAGACAATCGCCAAAGCAAACGAGGTCTTCACCCCCTCGCCCGATGAAGTCGCCTGGTCTCGCAAACTCATCGCGGCTCACGCGGACGCATCACGAGCCGGCAAAGGCATCACCGTGGTCGATGGCAAACTGATCGAGAATCTTCACGTGGAAAATGCGAAGCGGCTCGTCGCGCTTGCCGATGCAATCAAGGCGCTCCAGGGGATGGAGCTATCGTAGCGACAGCGGTGTTGCGCACACCACTGTGGCCGTTAGCACCGCGGCCTCCTTCACACGGCGTTATGATGCGGCTGTTTTCGAGCCCAAAAAGGAAATTACACATCTATGAAAATCGAATCTGACGACCGAAATAGAGGCTTGGAAGCACTGGGCCTCGGCAATCTCGGCAGCATCCACTGGAACCTGCCCTCACCCGCGCTTTGCGAAGAAGCCATCCGGCGTTATGAGGGCACACTCAGCCACCTGGGGCCGCTGGTGGTTCGCACCGGCCATTACACCGGACGGCTGCCAAAGGACAAGTTTTTTGTGCGTGAGCCGTCCAGCGAGAAAAAGATTTGGTGGGGCAAGATCAATCGCCCGATTGAACAGGCAAAGTTTGAAGTGCTCAAGCATCGTCTGTGTGCTTATCTTCAGGGCAAGGACATCTTTATCGATAGCTGCTACGCGGGCGCCGATGAACGCTACCGCGTGCCGGTGCGCGTGATTTGCGAGCAGGCCTGGCACGCGCTCTTCGCACGCAACATGTTCATCCGCGAACTCGACCCGGAAAAACTGGCGGCGCACCAGCCGGAGTTCACCGTTATTCACGCGCCCAATTTCCGTGCCGACCCGGAGGTTGACGGCACGAATTCCGACGCCTTCGTGGTGCTGCATTTCGGCAAGAAGTTGATTCTCATCGGTGGCACGGCCTACGCGGGCGAAATCAAGAAATCCATTTTCACGGTGATGAATTATCTGCTGCCGCAACGCCAGGTGCTGGCGATGCACTGCTCGGCAAATTATGGCAAGGACGAGAACGACGTGGCTATCTTCTTCGGTTTGTCCGGCACGGGCAAAACCTCGCTGTCGGCCGATCCCAACCGCACGTTGATTGGCGACGATGAACACGGCTGGAGCGATAACGGCGTGTTCAATTTCGAAGGCGGCTGCTATGCGAAGGTCATCCGGCTCTCGCGCGAAGGCGAACCGGAGATTTACGAAACCACCCGGCGGTTCGGGACCATCCTCGAAAACGTGGCGATCGACACTGTCACGCGCCACGTGAACCTTGATGACGCCTCATTGGCCGAAAATACGCGCGCGGCCTATCCCATCACGCATATTCCGAACATGACCCCGAAAGGCGTCGGCGGCCATCCCAAAAACATCATCATGCTGACGTGCGACGCCTTCGGCGTGTTGCCGCCCATCGCGCGCCTCACGGAGCCGCAGGCGACGTATCATTTCCTGTCCGGCTACACCGCCAAAATCGCCGGCACGGAAGCGGGCGTGACCGAGCCGCAGGCGACGTTCAGCCCCTGCTTCGGCGCGCCGTTCATGGCGCTGCCGCCGCGTACCTACGCGCAATTGCTGGGCGAAAAAATCGCCCAGCACAACGTGGACGTCTGGCTGATCAACACCGGCTGGAGTGGCGGACCCTATGGCCAGGGCCAGCGCATGAAAATCGCGCTGACTCGCGCACTGGTAAAGGCCGTGTTGTCCGGTGCCTTGAAAAATGTCGCGACCCAAGCCGACCCGATCTTTGGATTGAACATCCCGCTTTCATGCCCTGATGTGCCGGCAGAAGTGCTGGAGCCGCGCAAGACGTGGAAGGACGCTTCCGCCTACGACCAAAAAGCGCGTCAGTTGGCGGCCATGTTTGACAAGAACTTCCAGGAGAACCTCGCCGACGCACCCAGATGAATGCGAAGCGGGGAAGTTATGGCCACAGCAATACAGTCGGTCCATATACAAGAATTGGGCATGATCGCCGCCCCAGAAATACCTGAGCGGAGTTGGCTCGGACACGTGAGGAGGCAATAGCCGATGACAATCGCCAAACGAGTGGCAATCAATACCGGAGGTGGTGATGCGCCCGGCCTGAACGCAGTCATTCATGGTGCGGTATATGCAGCGCGTGGTTTGGGCTGGCAAATCTTCGGTATTCGCGACGGCTACGACGGATTCCTGGAACCGCAGAACTATCCTGACGGTGGACTGATCGAACTCAGGCGTTCGGCGGTGCGCGAAATCTCTCACCTGGGCGGAACGATCCTGGGCACAACCAACCGAGGCGACCCGTTCTGCCGCCCTACGAGACAGCCGGATGGCACCATCAAAGAACTCGATCGTTCCGACGAACTCATCGATTCCTTTCGGAAGAACAACCTCGATACGCTCATCGCCGTCGGAGGGGACGGCAGCCTTAGCCTCGCACGCAAGCTGCAAGAGAAGGGCCTGCGCGTTATCGGTGTTCCGAAAACTATCGACAACGATCTTGAATCGACGGTCCTTACATTCGGGTTCAATACCGCCGTTTCATTTGCCACGGAATGTATTGACCGGCTCCACAGCACAGCTTTGTCTCATCAACGAGTCATCGTCGTTGAAGTCATGGGGCGCTACGTGGGCTGGATTGCGCTCCACTCCGGTTTAGCTGGACGAGCGGATACCATTCTTATTCCAGAGATCCCCTATGAAATCGATAAAGTCGCAGCACACCTTCTCCGAAAGCACCGGGAGGGCAAACCGTATTCGATTGTGGTGGTCGCGGAAGGAGCTAAACCGGTAGGCGGCGGTGTAACTGTCAGAAGTCGCGAAGCCGGCAGAGCCGACCGACTAGGGGGCATCGGCGAGACCATCGCCGCGCAGCTTCAGGAACTGACTGGCAAGGAGAGCCGATGCGTGGTTCTGGGTCACCTGTTGCGTGGCGGATCGCCCACGCCGATTGATCGTATCCTGGGAGTTACCTTCGGCGCCGCTGCCATTCGTGGGCTCTCAATGGGTATGGACGGAGTGATGGTGGCTCTTAACCCACCACGCATTGATTTCGTACCCATCCAGCAGGCGATCGCAAAACTGAAGCTGGTGCCACAAGATAGCGATTTTGTTCTTGTCGGGCGAGCGCTGGACATCTCGTTTGGACAGGACGAGTGATGTACGGTAGTCCAGAGCATCCTGCAACATGGCTTTGGAACATCTGCTCGGAACCCGGAGCCCAGCAGCAATCCTGCCAGAGCCACTCCGGCTTCTGCCTGCTCTAAGACAGCGACAATTTGTTCAACGCTGAATTCTTTCTGCGGGGTGCTGTGATTTGCACACTTGTGGCTCATTTCCCGGAAGCCTAGAGTGACCGATGGAAGCGATGTTCGTTGATCTCCTCCAGCGTTTATCACCGATTGAAACCAGACGCACACATGTCGGCGCGCGTCTGGAACCCAGTAAATACTAGGGAATTACACATAAAAGTGCGGCGCGGAGAAAGATGATGATTACGGCGGAACAACAAAGGCTAGATGAGGTGCGACTGGAAAAACTCGCGTGGAAGAAATGGGGACCGTATCTCAGTGAACGACAGTGGGGCACGGTCCGCGAGGACTACAGCGAGAATGGCGACGCCTGGAACTTTTTCACTCACGATCATGCCCGTTCGCGCGCCTACCGCTGGGGCGAGGACGGCATCGCCGGCATCTCCGATGACCAACAGCAACTCTGTTTCGCGCTGGCATTGTGGAACGGCAAGGATCCGATTCTCAAGGAACGCCTCTTCGGATTGACCAACAGCGAAGGCAACCATGGCGAGGATGTGAAGGAGTACTACTTCTACCTCGACAGCACGCCAACCCACTCGTACATGAAGTATCTCTACAAGTACCCACAGGCGGCCTATCCCTACGCCGATCTGGTGGAGACCAACCGGTGGCGCTCCCGGGATGAGATGGAGTATGAACTTCTGGACACCGGCGTCTTCAACGACAATCGTTACTTCGACGTCTTCGTGGAATATGCCAAAGACGGGCCGGAAGACATCCTGGTCCGAATCACCGCAGCTAACCGCGGCCCGGAAGCGGCGGAACTGCATGTGTTGCCGACCTTGTGGTTCCGCAACAACTGGTCTAAATGGATTGCCGAATCCAATCGGACCCCCCAAAAGCCAAACCTCAAGCGGATCCCGGCATCGGCGGGCACGAGTGCGGTTGCGGCGACGCATCCGCTGCTGGGCGACTTCATCCTCTTCTGCGAAGGCGAAACGCCGCTGCTCTTCACCGAGAACGAAACGAACCACGAGCGGCTTTTCCCTGGGCAAAAGAACGAGAGCCCCTTCGTCAAAGACGGCGTCAACGACTGCGTGGTGCAGGGCAAACACGGCGCGGTGAACCCGGCCAAGCAAGGCACCAAGGTTGCGGCGGACTACCGAGTCAAGATCGATGCTGGTCAATCCAAAGTGATTTGCCTCCGGCTCTCCAAGAGTTCTCCAGACCAGAAGCGCGAACCCTTCGGAAAACAATTTGATGAAGTGTTCGCTAACCGGATCCGTGAAGCCGATGAGTTTTACAAATCGGTCACGCCGCCATCGGTGAGCGAAGATGAGGCTCAAGTGATGCGTCAAGCTCTCGCCGGCATGCTGTGGAGCAAGCAGTTCTTTTTCTTCGACGGTGATAACTGGCTGGACGAGCACCAGTCCAACCCGCTCCATCACGGATATCGAAATTCCCGGAACTCGGAGTGGTACCACATGCTGAACCACGACATCATCTCCATGCCTGACAAGTGGGAATACCCCTGGTACGCGGCCTGGGACCTAGCCTTCCACACGCTCTCGCTCTCGATCGTTGATCCCGACTTCGCCAAGGGGCAGATGGAGATGTTGCTCCTCGCCTCCTACTTGCACCCCAGTGGCCAGTTGCCTGCATACGAGTGGAACTTCAGTGACGTGAACCCTCCGGTCCACGCATTTGCAACGCTCTTTCTGCACAGGACCGAGCAGGCTCTGCACGGCAAGGCTGATATAGACTTCGTAAAATCGACGTTCAACAAGCTTTTGCTGAACTTCACCTGGTGGGTGAACCGCAAGGATCCTTCCGGCAAGAACGTATTCGAGGGAGGTTTTCTGGGCCTTGACAACATCGGCGTGTTCGACCGCAGCGCTCCGCTTCCCACCGGCGGCCACCTGGAGCAATCCGACGGCACGGCGTGGATGGCCCTGTTCACCCAGAACATGATGGAACTCTCGTACGTGCTCAATGATTACGACTCCGTCTACCAGGCGATGGCCTTTAAGTTCGTGGAGCACTTCCTTTACATCGCCGCGGCCATGAACCGGTCCGGTCCGGACGGCATGTGGGACGAGGAGGACGGCTTCTACTACGATCTGCTACGGCTACCCGACGGCAGCGCCACGCGGCTCAAGGTGCGCTCGATGGTGGGACTCCTTCCCCTTTGCGCGACGACGATCGTCGAAAAGAATCAGCGGGAGCGCATGCCGAAGGCGAATGCTAGATTCCTGGAACGCCTACATCGGATGCCAGAACTGTTGAAGACCGTCCATCCTACGGGTCCGGGACACTTCGGTGTGGCGGAGCGGGGGATCATGGCCCTGGTGAACCCGGAGCGACTCCGGCGGATCCTTATGAAGATGCTGGACGAAAACGAGTTCCTGAGCCCCTATGGCATCCGCTCGCTATCTAAGTTTCACCAGCAACATCCCTACATCCTCCACGTGCAAGGGCAGGAATACCGAGTGGATTATCTGCCGGCGGAGTCGAACACCGGCATGTTTGGCGGCAATTCCAACTGGAGGGGACCGGTTTGGATGCCCATGAACGCCATCATTATCCGGGCGCTGCTGAACTTCTATTTGTACTACGGCGACAACTTCAAAATCGAATGTCCCACGGGATCCGGCAAGCTCATGAACCTGTTCGAAGTGAGCAAGGAAATCTCGAACCGACTCACTCGGATTTTCTTGCGCGACGCACAAGGCCGGCGGCCCGTGTATGGCGGCACCGAAAAGTTCCACAGCGATCCGTTCTGGCGCGACAACATCCTCTTCTATGAATACTTCCACGGCGACAATGGTGCCGGTCTGGGTGCCAGTCACCAGACCGGCTGGACCGGCCTCGTGGCCAAACTTATTGAACTCTATGGCTTCCTCGATGCCAAGCGGGTGCTGGAAGCTGGCAGACAGGCTGCGTTCACTGAGAAAGCCCAAGCTGCTGATTAGAGAGGGCGGGAGGATTACCCGAAGCGTGGGCGGGCCGCGTGTGGCCTGAACTCAAGAGCTTGAAGCTGCGAGGCGACACTATCGTGACCGTGCTGGCGATTCTCGTGATCGCTATTACGCTACCGTTTGCGATTGTGGACACCATCGAAACAGGCCGCGTGTACGTATTCTCGTGGCATTTCCTCGAGGAATTACCGCGGCGGTTCACCGGGCCCGGACGCTTCCGCTTCATGCTGCAGCCAACGGTTGCCATCCTGCTGGGGATTGGCGGAGGTCTCCGCGACGCCAAGGCCGGACATCCGCCCTATCTGTCCGGCTTGCTCTTCAGTGCTGAACATCGCAGGGAATTCCTGCGAAGTGGAGTGGCCGCTATCCGCAACCTGCTCGCCCTCGGAATAATCATGGACATCGTGTTTCAACTGGTCCTTTACCACTCGGCGCATCCGGGCGCGGCCGTACTTGTTGGGCCACTGTTCATTTGCATACCCTATGCACTCTCCAGAGCGCTAACCACACGCTTGGCAGGGTGATTGGGGAAAAAGTAAAGAATGTCCCGTTCATTCTAATCACTTACGGCACCGGCAAGCGAGCAAGCATGTGGCGCTGCTGAAGTCTGGAGGCAGGTTGGACTACTTGTTCGCGAAGAAGGAAGCCTATCATTTCGCGGGCGTAAGCGCGGGGAAAGTGCTGAAGGATGAAGACACGGTTACGCTAGGTGGCGTGACCTTGACGGCTCATTGGACCCCCGGACACACGCCAGGATGCACGACGTGGACGACCACAGTGCAGGAGGCGGGACGCGCGTACTCGGTGGCGTTTGCGGATGGGACAGGAGTTAATCCGGGGACGCGGTTTGTGACAAATCCATCGTACAAGGGGATTGCGGACGATTACCGTAAGACGTTTGGCGTGCTGGAGTCGCTGCACCCGGATATTTTTCTGGCGTACCACGCAGGAAGATTTGCCATGGAGGAGATGTGGGCGCGGGCGGCGACGGAGGGAGTGAAGGCGTGGGTGGATCCAGAAGGGTACCGCGCGTTCGTGGCTAGCGAGAAGGCGAATTTTGAGAAATTGGTGGCGCAAGAGAGCGGGAAGTGAGGAGGAACAATTAACCGCCCTAGATCCTAATTCTAGCAGGATTCAATTGCTGAATCGTTCTGCAGCGCGAATCTGTGCCTTCAGCCGCTCTTGTTCTCGATTCTTGGGTGGCGCGTTTGTTTCCAGCGAACGGAGAAGTCGACTCGAAATAGAGGCGATTTCGTCGACAGCGGCCATGAACGAGGCTTCGTTGGCCTTCGATGGCTTGTTAAAACCGCTGATTTTTCTTACGAACTGAAGCGAGGCGGCTCTAACCTCTTCTTCCGTCACAGGCGGATCGAAGTTGAAGAGTGTTTTTATGTTCCTGCACATACTTTTTGACCTCAATGGTACCTAGGCAATGCGAGCGGCCAACCTAAAGATTTTATCGGTAAAATTACGGGCCGAAAATAACATTTGACACAGATTTCACTTTTTCTGAATTGAAGTAGGACCTATGCTTGCATAAACGAGCCACAAAGACGGGGCAACCACCCCGCAACCGATTCTCAATATGAGGTTTGAACAATGACGCCTGTGCAGAGAGAGCTTCTCTTGGAACTCCAGAAGTACGCAGTGACTGCTCCCACAGTAGAGTCCCTCATGGAGCAAATCTCCAAGCGCCTCCATGAGAAAGTAGCGCGCTACAACTGGGTGGGTTTTTATTTGGTGGATCCTGCGGACGTGGGTTATCTGATCGTCGGGCCATTTGCCGGCAGCTTTACGCCCAACGCCCGCTTTACGCTCAACACCGGGCTGTGTGGCTTGGCGGCTACCAGCGGCCAGGTGGTCGTTGTGCAGGATGTCGCTAAGGATCCGCGATATCTGTCAGGCTCGTCGTTGGTGAAGTCCGAAATCGTCGTGCCGATTTTCATCAATAGGAAGCTTGCAGCGGAATTAGACGTGGAAAGCTATTTTGCGGACACGTTCACAAAACAGGAACAGGAATTTGTCGAAGCGTGTGCCAAGGTGGTCGCAGACTATATAGGAAGAGCCAAGTAAACCGGGAGTCTGGTCAAGGAAACCGGTTAGCGCGAAGCGTTTCAAACAAAACAGGATGCGATGGAGATGCCTTGTGTGATGCAGGTCACAAATTCGGTCTTTGCGAGTCACTGTTTGAAGGCCCTCTCTCCGATAAGCTGACAGTCAGGCGCGGACTCTTGCCCAAGTGATTCCCGTCGGCCGCTCCCCCAAGCCGTGCCGATACCTGAGACGCGAAGGGCCCAAATGCCCCGCAGACTCGACTTTAAACTCATCCTCTCGCTCACCGTTTTGATCGTCGCCATCAGTTGTGTCAGCGGCTTCCTGAACCTGCGAATGCAAAAGAGCCAGTTGGTGGAAACCATGGTGCTCGGCGCGGACCAGCTTTCGCGCAGCATCACCAGCGCCACGTGGCATGCCATGCTCGATGATGACCGCAAAGCGGCATATGAGAGCATGAGGGTGATTGCAGATAAACACGGTGTGGACCGCATCCGCATGTTCAACCGGGAAGGCCGGCTGGTGTTCTCGACCGATCACCAAGAGCAATTGAGCCGTGCAAGTCCCTCCAGCGCGGTCTGCATCAGTTGCCATGGAACAACGCCGATCCGGACCAAGCCAGCAGTGAATTGGCGCGTGCGCTATGACACATCGCCGGCGGGCGTTAAGACGCTGAATATTGTGACGCCGATTTACAACGAGCCGTCATGCAGTTATGCAAGTTGCCATGCGCACGACGCGAATACGCATGTGCTGGGCGTCCTGGATGTGGCGCTGAGGCTGGATCCGGTTCAGGAACAAACCCGCACGATAACCTTGCAGACGGTTTTGTCGACGCTGGTAGTGGTCCTTATCGGAGCGGGGTTTGTGACATTATTCACGCGACGATTCGTCGCCACGCCGATTAGCGAACTCGTCAAAGGAACCAGGGAAGTCAGCGCCATGCAGCTCGACCACAAGATCGAGATTTCGCGACGCAGCCAGGAGTTGGATGAGCTCGTCGACTCATTCAACCGCATGCGGGAGCGATTAAAAGTGGCAGTGGACGAGTTGAACGAGATGCAGCAAACCCTCGAAAGTAAGGTGGCCGAGCGGACCGCCCAGCTGGAGGTGGCTCATCGCAAGCTGTTGCAGAACGATCGGCTGGCCTCGCTGGGACAACTGGCGGCGAGTGTCGCCCACGAGATCAACAATCCCGTCTCCGGTGTGCTTAATTTGTCCATTCTCTTGGAACGGCTGATGCGCGATGGCGAATTTCCTGTGGGACGCGAGGCCGAATTTCGCAAGTACCTCGGGCAAATCTCCTCGGAAACGGCCCGTGTAGGTCGAATCGTCTCGGATCTCCTCGCGTTTTCGCGCAGGTCCAAGCCTCAACGCCTGCCCGCGGACTTGAACAAACTGATTTGCAGCACGCTGGGCTTGGTCGGACACAAACTAAAGCTGATTAACGCCGAAACCATTTTGGATCTCCAGGAAGACCTGCCGCGGGTGGAATGCGATCCTTCGCAGATTCAGCAGGTGATTCTGAATCTGCTGCTGAATGGGGCTCAAGCAATGCAGGGAAAGGGCGGGGGTGAATTGCGTATCCGCACACGTCTGCTTCCCGATCAAGAAAGTGTCGAGTTGAGCGTGCACGATACCGGCGAAGGCATCGCTCCGGAAAACCTATCGAAAATCTTTGATCCGTTCTTCACCACCAAAGCCGATGGAAAGGGAGTCGGGCTTGGGCTAGCAGTGCTGTATGGGATCGTGAAAGCTCATGATGGCGAGGTGGAAGTGGCAAGCCAGCGGAACGAGGGAACATCATTTACCGTGACCTTGCCGCTGAAAGCGCGAATTGTCGCGACCCAACAGAAAGAAGTGCAGGTACATGCCGAGTGAGCGTGGTTTATTTGCTAGCGATTGGAAGCGTGCCGGGCCAGGTGCTGGACTGGATGGAAGAAACTGTTGCCGACTGGTGTCCGTGGCCGGTTCGTCGATTGCCGGCGATTGTGTTTCCCGAGGACAGCTACGACGCGAAACGCGGCCAATACAAATCGGTGGACATTATGAAAGTGGTGGCGCGAAGCGCGCCGAGCGACGCGACCAGGATTTTAGGAGTGACGGAAGGCGACCTGGCGATTCCGACGCTGACGTTTGTGTTTGGACAGGCGCAGTTGGACGGCCCGGTGGCGGTGGTATCGCTGGCGCGGTTGCGACAAGAATTTTATGGGCTGCCGGGCGAGGTGACAGTGTTACGCGAACGGCTGGCGAAGGAAGTGCTGCACGAATTCGGGCACACGTTTGGACTGACACATTGCGCGGATTCGAAGTGCGTGATGAGCCTGGCTACGCATATAGGGCTCGTGGATAACAAGGACGAACGATATTGCGGGCGTTGCGGAGCGCACCTGGTGCGCAGCTTTGCGGCTTCCGATGGAGAGGCGAAATGAAGAAAACCTGGCCAATTTTGGTGGTTGACGATGAAGAAGTGATGAGCGAGTCGATGGCGGCATGGTTGCGCGAGGACGGCTATCGCGTCGACACCGCAGCGAACGGCCAAGCGGCGTTGGAATTGGCGAAAGCGACGGACTATGCCATTTCTTTCATTGATTTGAAAATGCCGGGAGGCATGGACGGCATAGAAACAATGATGGAAATGCGGCGCATCCGGCCGGAGGCATCCATCATTATCATCACCGCATATGCGACCGTGGATACGGCGATTCAGGCGATGAAAGAAGGGGCGCAGGAGTACATTGTGAAGCCGTGCCATCCGCAGGAAATCTCGATGCTGGTTTCGCGGATATTGAAATTGAAAAAACTGCAAAACGAGAACGTGATCCTGCGCAAGAAAATCAGCCGCAAATATAAACACCACGACATCATCACCAAGAATCCGAAGATGCAAGAACTTCTGTCGCTTACGCAGGATATCGCCAGCCTGCGCAGCACGGTGTTGATCTGTGGAGAGAGCGGCACCGGGAAGGAACTGGTGGCGCGAGCGATTCATTATTCGGGAGCGCGTGCCGAGAAGCCCTTTGTGAGCGTAAGTTGCGCGGCACTGACGGAAACGCTGCTGGAGAGCGAATTGTTCGGGCATGAGAAAGGTTCCTTCACCGGAGCCGAGGGGCAGACCAAAGGGAAGTTTGAGATGGCGGATGGCGGAACGATTTTTCTTGACGAGATCGGCGACATTTCCGCCAAGCTTCAGGCGGATCTGTTGCGCGTCCTGCAGGAGCGGCGTTTTTATCGCGTGGGCGGCGCGGACGAGGTCAGTGTGGATGTGCGAGTGATCGCGGCAACAAACAAGAATCTATCTGAGGAAGTCACGGAAGGGCGGTTCCGCGATGATTTGTATTACCGGCTGAACGTGATTGAGATTCGGATCCCGCCACTGCGGGAGCGGCGCGAGGATATTCCCTTGCTGGCCGAGCATTTTGTGCAGCAGATTGCCTCCGAGTTGGGCAAAGATATTAGCGGAATCTCCGCGGATGCCCTGAAGGTGCTGATTGACTATGATTGGCCCGGAAATGTGCGTGAATTGGAGAACGTGATCGAACGAGCGATAGTGACTTCGCATAACGGAACTCTGGTGGACAGCGATTTTGCCTGGCTGACTCAGCGGGGCAACTCCCAGCGAGATTGGGAAGTGCCGGATGTGCCGTTATCGGAATTGGAGCGGCGGGCCATCATTGCGGTGCTGGAACGCAAGAGGGGCAACGTGAAGGAAGCGGCGGCATCGCTGGGAATCGACCGCTCGACACTCTACGATAAATTGAAGCGCTACGAGATCGCTCACTAAGAGTCTTTGATAAAAAGTCTGGGCTTGGTCTTTACGTTGAGAGCTTTCGCGCTAACAACGCCCTCAGGATGACAACCGAGGAATCTTGTGGCGATAGGAGCGGGCAGTTTCGTAAAAGCGGGAGGGCTCCCGCACTCCAAAGTTGCTGCTCAACTATCCAGAAAAGTTGCGGCGAGGATCGTATCCCAGTCAGCTTCGGGTTCGGCATCCATTAAGTTAGGCATGAGCATGCCACCGTCGGCCAAGGTATGCTCGGCGCCAGGCATAGAGAGCTGCAAGTGCAGCCGATCGATTTCCGCAGCGAGCCAGCCAGGAACCTCCTGTCCGTGAAGCAAATGGCGGAGATTTGGCTGGCCGTGAGGAAGGATCTTCAGGTACCAACCTTCGTCTGGGCCTCCTGTGGAAATGACCGTACCGCCGAGCGGGGCGCGTACGCGAATTTCGTAACCATTTTTCGTCATGCGCCAGGCGATGCCATCGCTCTCGACGTCATCGAGTGAACGCGGAAATTCCACGGAGTCGGGACGGCCAATCACGTGGTTGGCAAATTCATCGAGTCCAATCGAAAACGTCCCATCCCTTTCGGGACGAACCCATGTGTGGCCACGGTGGTACAGCAACTTGTCCGAGTAGCTGACGCCGACATTCTTCGTGGGCACGTTGCTTGGCAAGGAACCAAATTGTGTGTAGTTGGCACACTGGCGGCAATCGAAGGCATTGTCGCAGGTGCGGGAGGCCACGCGTCCCGCAAGTTGGTGGCGGCAGTGGCGCGCTGCTTCGGGCAGGTCCGCGAAATTCTTCTGCCAGCACAGTTTGGCCGCGCGGTGCGTGCGGAGATCAGAAGCGGCACGCCAAACGGCCGAGACAAATGTGGAGAAGATCACGAGCACCACCATGAAGAATAGCGACAGGAAAATGATGTGCGTGGCGCTCCAGTGGTATCCATCAGTCCAAGGAAACATTTTTGTCCACTCCTTTTGCTGCTTCAAACAGCGGTAAATATCGGTAAGACAGCGAATACACGATCACACCATAGGCGATGACGCCGCCGAAGGTGGCGACCTCCTGCCAGCTTGGCGTGTACCGCAGGAACTCGTCGAAGGGAAGAGTGGGCAGGGCGAGTGTCTGCACGGTGAACACGAAGCGGTTCAAAAGCACTCCAGCGCAGGCCAGCGCCGCGCCAGTGAGCAACCAACCCCGCCTTCGAGCAGTGTAAGGCAGGATAAGAAGAAGCGCGGGAAGCAGCCCCAAAGGCACGGTCGCGGCAAAGAGGAACGTCGAGCTCATGGGCCAGTAGGAGTAGTAGTCCGACGGGCCGAAGCCGACGGACGGCGAAGTGATATTGAGCCAGACGTACGTGTCCACAGCTTTTGCAGCGACATATACGGCGAGAAGCACGCCAGAAATAAAACCCAGCTTGCGAAATACCGTCGGCTGCACCAGTTGACGTCCAGTCACCTTTTCGGCTGCGGCCGTCACCAGTATGAGAAAGCTCGGTCCCACGGCAACTGCGGAAAGAATAAAGAGGAAGAACGTGGATGGCCAAATCCCAAATCCCTGGCGATAGACGAAGGGGCGACCACGCAACACGCCGTAAAGTCCGCCGAGCGAACCCTGATGGAAAAAGGAAAGAAAGGCGCCCACCCCGGCCAGAACGGGAACCAACTTGTGGAGTTGGTGTTCAAACACGAGGAACGAAGGGATCTTCCGCAATTGCCGGTTTCTGAGCACAACTGGGATGTATTCCAGGATCAGCACCAGCAAGTAACAGGAAATACAGAAGGTGACTTCGGTGAGCATCGAGTGCGTGTTCGGGTACCAGAACGTGAACCAGGCACGCAGCGGCTGACCCACATCCACCATCAGAACCGCGATTGCGCCACTGTAACAGGTGAGCCCAACGACAACCGCGCTGTTGAGCACGGGCTTCAGATCTTTCTGCTTGAGGATGTAGACGAGAAAGCCGGTGAAGAACGCGCCGGCGCCCATGGCAATGATTGCGAGGTCCAGGAAAATCCACATGCCGAACGCAAAGCGATTGTCCATGTTCGTCTGGTTCAAGCCGTAATAGAAGCACAGGCCTGCGGCGTAAATTCCGAGGAGCAATAGCAACATCCAGGGAAAAAGCCAGAGGAGGAAACGCAAGGTTGAGGCACGCTCGGCACCGCGGGCGATCCAACGCCGGTCGAAGAGCAACGTTTCAGACATGCTGGGCCTCCGTGGGACGGTCCGAATTCTTATCCGCCAGCGTTCGGATCCACGCTTGTGTCGTTCTGTAGTGAATTTTCGGTTCGGTACCGATGCGCGCCAGTAGCCGGAAGGCGTCGGGGGAATGCGCGGCTGTCGAGACGGGGTCATTCGCATCCGCCAGGTCGCCAAATAAGATGGCGCCGGTGGGGCAGGCTTCCACGCAAGCCGGGACGTAGTCCGCGGGATCGATTTGTGTTTTTCCGGCAGCGGCTGCTTTTTCGTTGGCTGTGTGGAACCGGGCGTGGCACAGATTGCACTTTTCCACGACGCCGCGCATGCGAACGGAAACGCCGGGATTGAGACTTTTTTCCATGCCCGGCGGCCACTGGGGATCCCACCAATTGAAATAACGAGCGTGATAGGGGCACGCGGTCATGCAATAGCGGCAACCCAGGCAGCGTTGCGGAATCTGCATCACAATGCCGGTGGACTTGTCGACCTCGACGGCCTGTTGCGGACAGACGCTGACGCAAGGAGTTTCGTGTTCGCACTGCATGCAGGTGATGGGGATAAAGGCTTCGCGGAGATCTGCGCCGTCCTTGCCGTTGGACAGCTTGCGAACCAACATCGGCGTAAGACCCGTTCGCGGAGTTGCGCGTGGAACCGGAGGTGGAACATTGTTCTCCGCGGCGCAGGCGACCATGCAAGAGCCGCAGCCCGTGCAACGATCCAAGTCAATCACCATTCCATAACGGGCGCTCATACCTCCCTCCTTGCTGGCACGTCGCGCAAGTTCGACTCTTGGTAGAGTTTTGCGGCCAATGGAGGAAGGACGGGAGGAAGCCATGCGGCCGCCCAATCTGAAGTGTGCGATGGCGCAGTTCTTGCGGGCCATTCCTGCAAAATGCACCGAAAGCCACCCGGTTTTGGCGGATTGCCCATCCAGATGGCACCCTGGCGGAGTTGCTCTTCCAGTTTTTGGGCGGACTCGAACTTCGTAACGGGAGTTTGTTGCTCTGCGAAAACCATGCCCAATTTCGCACCGAAGATCTCTTCGCAGCGCGAATGGATGAGTTTCTCCACGTCAGGCAATGTGGAATCGATCTTCGCCAGAAACTGTGCAGTGTTCTTTACTTCTTCGGATTGCTGGATCAGATTCACAGAGACTGCATAAGTATCCACAGCGGAAGTCGGCGCTGTTGGCACGTCCGTAAGTTCTTCGAGGAAACCAGGGGAGGGAAGCAGCCAATCTGCCTTGCTGCTTCCACCATCCCACGCAGCAAAACGAAAAACCTCAGCGGTTGTTTCTGGAACAAAGTCCCACGGAACGGAGGAATCCAGGAGCACGGCGCGATTCGGGCCGATGTTTGGTTGCGGCCGAACATGGGATAAGTTGGGTTTGCTTTTCAGAGCAATGCCACCGGGGGAGCCCACGGCACCGAGCAGGTGGTTCAAGGCGGCGATTGCGGGGTTGCCGTCTGCTGCGATCACCAACGTTGGTCGTTGCTCCACGAGCGTGCGTGCCAGATCGCGAATTGCTTCTGTGCCCAAACCTGTTTGCGCTGCGGCGTCTTCGAGAGTCATCGGAGCCATCGGGCTTTGCGTGGCCACAAGGCGTTCTTCGAGCAGCACACGCGCCAAGCCTGTAGCAAGTGCCCCCTCGCTTCCTTCGCGAATCGGAATCCAACGCCACGCGCGCGCCGCACTCCGCGACAATGTTGGTTCGATCTGAAGCAAACGGAGTTGTGGATCAGTTGCGCCGGCCGCCTTTTCGCTCCAAAGGTGGGTGAAGCGGCCGGGCGTACCCCATCCATCCAGAAGTGACGCGCCAAAACTAACGATCGTCCGCGCATTTTCCAGGTCGTAGCCCAACGCAGAGACTGGAACTCCGCTCCAGTCAGCGTAGGGAGTCAGGGCTTGAGTTTCAGGACTAGGAACGACGCGATAGCTGCCATTGTGTTTTGCGGCGAATGCTTGCAGCACGGACGATGCTGCCCGTCCGGGCCTGCCATCGAAAATCGCCACCGGTCCCTCGGTACAAGCTTTTTCGAAGGCGGTCTGCGCGTCCGCCCAAGATGCAGTGCGGCCGCGATGGCGCACTTCGCGTAACCGTTGAGGATGCCAATTCAATTGGTGAGCGGCGAATCCGAGCGGGCACAACGTGCCCTTGGTCATGGGATTCGTTTTGACGCCGGAAATTCCGACGGGCCAACCCGCGGCCATACGCACGCGAATACCGCACCCGGCAGCGCAGAGCGTGCAAGCAGATTGTTTGGTGTCCACGGGTCCGTGTGCGGGTTGCGGAATCCAGGGCCAATTCTGGGTCCAGATGGAAACGTCTCCCAATAATTTCCATGGAACGGGGGTAAACAGGAAGCCTGCGGTGACTCCGGCACCGCCGACGAGTAAATCACGCCTGGAAACCTTCATGGTCGCTCCTTTACTGATGACAACCGAGGCAGCCAACCTCGACTTTGTGGCGACGATGGCAGCTTTCGCAATCGGTCATCTTCATGCCATCGTGCGGAGCGCGCCGGAGACGAGAAATGGAATGGCCCCAAATGTCGCGGCTATAGCTGCTGATGCGGTTTTGTTGGTAAACCCGAGTCTCGTCGGATTCCCCATAATTTCCATGGCAGTCGGTGCAAGCCAAACCTGCGCGGCGCGTATGGATCGCATGCGAGAACCAGACATTCGCGGGCTGGCGGGAATAGACGAGCCAAGGCGTTTCTCTTGCCGGTTTCAGATAGCTTTCGACGAGAACGGCTTCAGATTGTGAAGTCCCTAGCTTATCCGTGTGACACCCGGCGCAAACTTCCATGCGCGGGATTCCGCTGAATGTGCCGTCGCTGCCGAGCACATGGCAGCTATCGCATTGCGTGAGCCCTGATTTTTCCGCATGCGTCTTATGGTAGAAGTCCAGAGGCTGTTGACGGCTAACGTAGAGAGCCCGGGGGAAAGCGACCCAACCAACGATCAAGGCAAGAGCGAATCCGAACCCAAAGACAAGCAGATATCTCCTCACGATTATTCCTTTGGCACCCAATTTCTGTTGGAAAAAAAGTGTTGGAGCAAACACACCAATTGTTGACGCGACAGCAGCTGACCGATTCCGCGAACAGGCCGGCCGCCGTCACAATTCAAATGCAGCGCTTCGTGAATCTCCTTCGCCAGGCGCTCTTCTTCCTCGGTCTGCCAAGCCGCTGCCGGAGGTCCAGAAATCAGGCCTGCTTTGGTCTGCCCCGGCAATTCCCAGCCGGAGAACAGCCAGCCGGAGCCGTAAGGATCAGCGGCCAGCCGGGCCGTATCGCCGCGGAGATGGCTATTCACTTTCTGGATCAGGAGTGGATTGGGAAACGTCATGGGCCATTCCAATCCATGGACGGTTAACGCGATAACGGGCCGTTGGGTGCCGTGCGTGGTTACAAACGTTATGCCGTCGAACTTCCCGACGAACTCAGCCAGGAATGCGTCAATACCGATATGGCAGAGGCCAGATTCCTGGACCGCCAGCCAAAAATGGTTCGGACTGTAAAGAAGGTCAGCCGGAGGAGCAACCGCGCCATGGGGCCGTGCAAGCGTCAAGTAGGATTCGCAATAGCGATACCCATCCGTGGTGCAACTCGAAAGCTGCGATTCACTAAACGGAATCAACTTGGTCGGGGTTGTTGTCCCGCAATACTGCACGTGGACATCTTCGAGATGTGGGCAACGTTGCTGGCCTAACTCCTCTTTCCCGACCAGTTCGCAGCGGAAATACTCCGGCGATGCGCACCGCCCTTCGCCCGAGAACCCCGGTCCCTCGAGGATCAGCTTACCTAGGGGCGCAGCGTGGCAGTACTGCGCGCGACCTTCTTTGAGAAACGGACACGCCATAGCGCCACACTCACTTGGATTTCTTATCTTCCGCCGGTTTCTTCGCAGGGGATTTCACTTGTTCGCCGCCATCGGCCATGGTGAGCCCCAATTCCGGCACAGCCAGGCTGTGGGAAAACTCGTTGTGCAACATCGTTTGCATCTCCGCGTTAACGTCGGCGTGCTTCTTGTGCCTGTTCGCCAATTCCCACACGACACCGTAGGCCACAAGCAATACGGCCAGAACGACGATGACGCCTAAAGCGATGTTCGTGATATTCAGCCAAAAGACCCAATCGTAGTTGGACATTTTGAGAACCCTCCGCTCACAAATGCAGTAACCAACCTCAAGAACTGCAAGTTGAGGACCGAGACGGGATTTCAATCACTTACAGGGATTGCGTTCTGCGAGTTGCCGGATTTCCCAACGCGAGAGTCGGGATTGCCGACAGGGTCGGAGAACGCGCCATTGCCGCCCTTGGAAGGGAATGAGGCGCGGATATGGATTTGTGAGATTACGTGAAAAGCCGCAGGGAATCGCAGAGCGCCCTGCGCTAAACGTCAAGCGGCGAGGCGGCCGTGGGCGGATTCGGCTTCGAGTTTGGGCATCTTAATATCCCACGCGAGACCGAGGGTCCGCAGGGTCCAGATGCCGTACCAGTTCATGTCCAGTTCGTACCAGGTGAAGCCGTGGCGCGCCGCCTGTGGTTGAGCGTGATGATTATTGTGCCAGCCTTCGCCGAAGGTGAGGACGGCTACCCAGAAGCTGTTGGTCGAGGTGTCGCCGGTATCGAAGCGCTGTGAACCCCAGATGTGCGTGGCGGAATTGACCAGCCAGGTGAAATGCAGGCTCATGACCGAACGGACGAAGACTCCCCAGAAAACCCAGGGCCAGCCACCAATGGCATAGAAGATTACGGCCACGACAATCGAAGGAATCACGTGCCAACTGCTGATCCAGAGGTGAAATTTGTCTTTGCGAAGGTCCGGCACGTACGGCAACAGTTCCGTGCGGTCGCGGTGCATGGCGCGCCCGGTAAGAATCCAACCCATATGCGACCAGATGCCGCCGTCGCGAGGGGAGTGGGGATCGCCTTCTTTGTCGGTGTTCTGGTGATGGATGCGATGCGTTGCCACCCAGGCGATGGGACCACCTTCAAACGCCAGCGTGCCGCAGGTCGTCAGGAAATATTCCATCCATTTCGGAGTCTTGTAGCCGCGATGCGTGAGCAGGCGGTGATAGCCCATGCCGATGCCGAGGCTGCCGGCAACCCACCACATCACGATGCAAACAAGAAGCGCCTTCCACGTGAAGAAGAACACCGCGCCGAGGGCGCACAAATGGAGGGCGATCATAATAGCGGTCACGCCCCAATTAACAGGCTGGGAGAATGTCTTGTCGTGCTTCAGAGAAGAAAATATGCTCATAGTCGTCCATCTACTGTATCAGCTTCTTCTGTAGATTCGTGGGAAATCGGCATCGGATTGTGTAAAAGTTCACAGGTGAACCAAAATCAGCTCCCAGGAAACTTCAGTGAAATTACTTACGTATCTCTGGGTGGTAGTCTTCGGGCACACTCGAACCGCATTTGGCCAGGAGGGACACATGACGAAAAGAATGCTCTGCGCAGCAATCCTGCTCGTGGCGGGAATGGCGCTGCCCGGATTGGCGACGGGGCAAGCGAAGCATACGCCGACGCTTGAGGAATCGCTGAGTTTGAAGTCCATTGGTGACCCGAAGATCTCGCCGGATGGCCGATTTGTCGCGTATCAGCTGCAAGAAACGAACTGGAAAGACAATGAATTTGTACGCCAGATCTGGCTGGTCAATGTCGCAACAGGAAAGAGCATCCAGCTCACGCGAGGTAAAAAATCGGCGGGCGGAGCGGATTGGTCGCCGGACGGGCGGTGGCTGGCGTTCGTGACGGAAAGGGAACCGGCAGCAATCGAGCCAGCGCCACCAGCAGAGAAGAAAGAAGAAAAGAAAGACGAGAAGAAGGAAGAGAAAAAAGAAAGCGAACCAGGCAAGCCGGCGGGGACGCAGATCTGGCTGATCTCCCCCGAGGGCGGAGAAGCGTGGCAATTGACGAAATCCGAAACGGACGTAGGCGAGTTCCACTGGTCGAAGGATTCCAAGTTCATCGCGTTTACGGCAAATCCTCCAGAGGACAAGGCCAGCAAGGATCGCAAAGAGAAATACAGTGACTACGAGGTGATTGAGAAAGACTACAGGCAAAACCAGTTGTGGTCCGTGGACGTAACGGAAGCGGAGAAGAACTACCTCCCGTTGGCGGCAAAGCGGCTGATTACGGACCTTTCGATGAATGTCACTGGGTTCACATGGTCGCCAGATTCCACGCAAATCGCCTTCAGCGCGACCGCGAATCCGTTTCTGGCCTTTAGCGGGAATCAGGACATTTATCTGCTGCAGCTCACGAAGAACAATGCCGTGACGAAAATCGTGGCCTTGGCTGGCCCGGATCGGAATCCGATGTTTTCCCCAGACGGCAAACAACTGGCGTTCGCCACTTCGCTCGCTGAACCATACTTTTACTACGCGAATGGCCACATCGCAGTGGTCGAGCTTGCCAACGTTTTGGACAAACCGGCTACCGCACCGGCCGACGTCCGGGACCTGACCGCTAAATTTGACGAGGATCCTTATCCAATTGATTGGGGTCCGGACGGCATCTATTTCGCCGCGCCGCAAAAGATGAGCGCGCATCTGTTTCGTCTGGATCCCAAGAGCACGGAGATCCACAGAATTACCGCTCCAGACTCATTATTGCTCCAAGATGCTTCTTTCACGGCGGATTTCAAGGCTGTGGCGATTGTTACTCAGGATCCCACGCACATGGCGGAACTTTTCGTGTCCAGCGTATCGCCGTTTGCGCCGAAGAAGTTGACGGACATGACTGCTCAAGTGGAGGACTGGAATCTGGGGAGCGTGGAAGTGGTTTCCTGGAAGAGCCAGGACGGAGCCGTGATTGAGGGCGTGCTTCACAAACCCGCCGACTACGACCCAGCGCGTAAATACCCGCTGCTGGTCAAAATCCATGGAGGACCAACGGGAACCTCACGGCCGACACTCTCGCCCGCCGAATATGCCTATCCCGTGCAGACGTTTCTAGCAAAGGGAGCGTTGGTCTTAGAGCCGAACTATCGCGGAAGCGCCGGGTACGGGTCAGCCTTTCGCGCGTTGAACGTGCGGAATTTGGGCGTGGGAGATATGTGGGACGTGATGAGCGGTGTCGATTACCTAATTGCCAAAGGAATGGTAGACGGCAGCCGAATGGGGGCGATGGGGTGGTCCGAGGGTGGGTACATCTCCTCGTTTTTGACCACGCACACGGATCGCTTTAAGGCAATCTCGGAGGGTGCGGGAATCAGCGATTGGACTACCTACTACGTGAACACCGACATTACTCCGTTCACCCGACAGTACCTGCATGCGACGCCTTGGGACGATCCGGAAATTTATGCCAAGACTTCGCCGATCACCACCATCAAGCAAGCCAAAACGCCGACGCTAATCCAACAGGGTGCCAACGACAAGCGCGTGCCGGTGCCGGACAGCTTCGAGCTATATCGCGGATTGCAGGACCAGGGCGTGGCGTCACGCATGGTGCTGTACACGGGATTTGGGCACGGCATTAACAAACCGAAATCGGCGCGCGCGCTGCTGCAGTCCAATCTCGATTGGTTCAATCACTACATCTGGAACGAGCCGATACCGAAGGATTCACCCATCTACGGCACCAGCGAACTGGAACCGGCAAAATAACGAACTGCGTTACTTTGTAAGGATCGCTTTCTGAGGCGGTCCGTCTTGCCCGGCGGCTCGACGTAAAGTCTTGTCCAGTGCGAGCTTCTCTTCGGGGCGTAACGCGCGATGAGCGCCCTTTGGCAAATCGCCGAGTCGCACCGGCCCAATCGAGACGCGAATCAAGCGCAGGACTTCGACACCGAGGGCATCGAGCATGCGGCGGATTTGGCGATTTTTCCCTTCGTCGAGGACGATCTCAATCCAGGAGTGTTTTTGTCCGGCGCGAAGCAACGTGGCGCTCTTGGCTTTCAGCACGTCGCCTTTCGGAATTTCGATGCCGTGTTGCAGAGCTTCAAGAAGACGGTCACCGGCGAGAACGTTGATTTGGACATGATAGGTCTTGTCAAGATGAGAGGCGGGATCGCTGATGCGCGCGGCCCACTCGGAATCGTTGGTAAGAAGGAGTAGGCCCTCGCTGGCCTGGTCCAGGCGGCCGACGGGAGCGATCCAGGGGAGATCGGAAGGCAAAAGGGAATAGACGGTGTCTCGGCTCTTCTCGTCTGAGGCGCTGGTGACGATGCCGCGAGGTTTGTTGAGCACCAAGTAGATTCTTTCGGCGGCGCGGAGAGATTTGCCGGACACCGCAATGCGATCCTTGCCGAGACGAACTGGGGATTCGGGATTCTTGACGATAGAACCGTTAAGGCGAACTTTGCCTGCGCGGATTAAATCGAAAGCCTGTGAACGCGAGCAGAAACCGAGCTTGGAGAGGGCACGAGCCAGCCCCACGTGTTTGTTGCCGGGTGCACGAGCAGAGCAAGATTGAGAGGTCTTCGGTTTCACAGCAGCTATAACAACTCTAGCTCTTTTTTTCTGCCGGAGCCTCGGAGTGTTTCACTTCGCCGTAGCGCTTCGCAAGCCACGCGCGAACTTCCTTGGGATCGTACTTGAAGGGGCCGTTGCCACCTTTGTAGGAGATGCTGCCGCTCTCATCAATGATATAGAGGCGCTCCGGCCAAGCGGCGTAGGCGTCGTTCGCCGCGTTGGACATTTCATCTATGCCAAATGGAACGGGAAACTTGAACCGCTGTGTGAAATCGTTCGCGATAGCGATGCGGTCTCCAATGTTCTTGGGCTGCGCGTAGCAGACGTTGTCCTTGTCCTTTTCATTGGACTTCATTCTCCACTCGTCGGTGGGATGCGCTTCGCGGATATAAACAGTCAGAAAATCGACGTGGTCCTTGTAATCGTTGTAGAGCTGAACGATGTCGCCAACCTGGCGACGGAAAGGCGGTCAAGTGAAGCTGCCGAAGACAAGCACCAGCGGGCGGCCCGCGGTTCTCTCACGAATGTGAAAACGTGTGGACCCGTCGAGCGCAACCAGTCGCGCATCAGGCGCTTGATCGCCCACTTTCAGATTACCGCGATGCATGTGTGGGAAGGCATAGCGAACCATGTAGAAGACGTCTTTCGGGCTGCCGGCCATAAAGCTCAACAGCACGAATGTCGCCACAACTATCAATGCGACCGAAATCAGGATCCATTTCAGTGGGCTGCGCATAGAAGTTGGGCTCAGTGAACTGTGGCGCGAAGCTCGTCGCGTAGCACCTTGTAGCGCGCGAGGGATTTTTCGATGATATTCATCGCGGCGTAGGCGGGCCGAATGTCTTCCACCTGAACCTGCTTGCCTTCCAGTTGTTTGTAATCCTGGAAGAAACGCTTCACGACCAGTAAACGGTGCGGCGGAAGATCGCGCGCCTCAATGTAGTCGCTGAATTCGGGATCATTGGTGGCGACCGCGATGATCTTGTCGTCACTGGCGCCGGAATCGATCATGGTCATGACCCCGATCGCGCGCGCTTTGATCAAGGCGAGTGGCTGCACAGGTTCCTGGCAAAGGACGAGAACGTCGAGAGGGTCGTTGTCTTCGGCATAGGTCTGCGGGATGAAGCCGTAGTTCGCGGGATAGAAAACCGCGGAATGGATAATGCGATCAACCCTAAGCAGGCCGGTGGCTTTATCCAATTCGTATTTAACATTGGAGCCCAGCGGGATTTCGATGAGCGCCTGGAAATCCCGGGGCAATTCATTCCCGGGAGAAACGTCGTGCCATGGATGCATTAAGTAGGAGCCTCGCCAGAAAATTATGAGCACCCATTATCGCCTGAGAAGCCTGAAAAACGTAAGGGCCGTAATCAGGCAGTTTTCTTGGTCCAGGCACCGAGGATGGCGCCCATTAGGACGAGTCCGGCAAGCGGATAGAATTCATTAATCGCGAAAAGGGTCTTGGGACGCATCTCGAACATATAGTTCATGAAAGCAATGGGACCAACGAAACCAATCCAGACGAGCACACCGACGGAGGCGCCGCGCCCAACCGTGTTGGCATTGCGCCAGATACAAAGCTGCGCCACGGAATAAGCGACCAACAACTCTAAGAGAAACGAAACAATGTAAGGGATCACCGGACTGACACTTTGTGCCTGTTCAACGGTTATGTGTTCGAGTGCCATCCAAGTTTTGTTGAAGAGAAATCCGTACCATACGGCTCCGAGAAGCCAGTAAGCGATGGCAGCAACGAGAACGGCTGGGTAATTCGTTCGCATAAGGAGTCCCTTCTTGTGAGCGCCGCGAGAACAAAGAAAGTGGCTCGGCGTGAGATCGTGTGGGCGAGTCTGTAACTTGCGTGCACGGAAGTCAAGCTACTTAAGGCGGGACTTCGTGGCTAAGCGTAAGCCGAAAGAATGCGCGAAATAGTGTTCGGTGAAGCGTGTTCGGTCGTGATATGAGAGTGCCAGAGTCGGTCAGTAAGGGGAGGCGATATGGGGCAGCCTGTAATGTACTGGCAGATTTTGAGCAAACAGCCGGCGAAACTCGCCGATTTCTATGGATCGATTTTTGGGTGGAACGTCTGGCCACCAGACGCGCTCGGTAGCCGGGCTGTCGAAACCGGCGCCGGAGAAGGCATTCCCGGTGGCATCTGGCAGATTCCGGCGGAGGCGCAGAGCATGGTGCAGTTGTTCATCCGCGTAGACAACGTCGCCGCTTACGTGCAGCGAGTGGAGGCCAACGGAGGCAAAGTCATTTTCCCACCGCAGGTGATTCCGAGTGGAGACGAAGTCAGCATCCTGCAAGATCCTGAGGGCATCCCTTTTGGGATTTTCCGCCCTGGCAAAAAGCTCTAAGAAATCAGGCGCGGGCTTTGTCGATCATTTCTTCCCACAGACCCTTGGATTTAAGTATGAGTTCCACGGCGTCGCGAATAGCGCCGTGCCCGGCTACGGAGTGCGTGGTGAAATGGGCGGCCTTTTTGACTTCAGGGACGGCATCACCGACGGCGACGGCGAGGCCCACGCGGCGCATCACGGGAAGATCGGGAAGATCATCGCCGACATAAGCGACCGCGGAATCGGGAACACCGGCTTTACGAAGGATCTCCTCGTACGCAGGGATTTTGCTTGGCTGCTTCATATAGACAAACTCCATTTTCATTTCTTCGGCGCGGCGAAGCAGGGCCGGGCTTTCACGCCCGGTGATGCAACCGGTGCGAATTCCCGCGGTGCGCGCAAGGGTAAGTCCCTGGCCGTCATGAGCGTCAAACGTTTTGATTTCGAGGGCGGAGCCGTCGGGCTGGGAAAGCAGAGTGACCCCGCCGTCGGTCATCGTGCCGTCGACGTCCATCAGCAGGATTTTGATTTGCGCGGCGCGTTTCTTCAGTGCGGAAGAAATTTTGGGGCTGCGAGCCAAGGGAGTCCTCCATGCGTGAAATGAATCGTAAAGTTTAGCAGGAATGTGGCCGATACCTGGGCTCTATTGCTCCTAGGACCTAGATAAGTTCGAGGGTCCACAGATCGTGCAGGTGCACGACGCCAAGAACTTTTTGCGAGGCGGGATCTACGACGACGATGGAGGTGATCTTTTTCTTTTCCATGAGGTTGAGGGCCTCGCTGGCAAGCAGGTTGGGATTGATGGTTTGCGGTGTACGGACCATGCAATCACCCGCGGTCATGGAGAGAATGGCGCCGCCGTGCTTTTCCATCAAGCGGCGGAGATCGCCATCGGTAAGGATTCCGGCGAGTTTGCCATCGGCAGTAGTCACTGTAGTCATGCCCAGTTTCTTGGCGGACATTTCGTGAAAGGTGGCGGGCATGGGAGTTTCCGGCGAAACGCGAGGCATGGCGTCGCCCACGTGCATCAGGTGTTCTACGCGAAGGAGTTTTTTGCCGAGGCGTCCCGCGGGATGGAGCGCGGCGAAATCGTCGGGTTGAAAGCCACGGCGGTCGAGGAGGGCGATGGCCAGCGCATCACCCATGGCCATGGCAACGGTGGTGCTGGCGGTGGGAGCAAGATTCAGTGAGCAAGCCTCTTCTTTGACGCTGACATCGAGGACGACTTCGCTTGCGCCCGCAAGCGTGGATTTGGGATTGCCCGTGAGCGTGACAATGGGAATTTCAAGCCGCTTGAGGGCTTCAAGGAGGTTAAGAATTTCCGGCGTTTCGCCGCCGTAGCTGATGGCGAGAAGGGAATCACCGCGCGCGAGCATGCCAAGATCACCATGGAGAGCGTCGGCGGGATGGAGAAAGAAAGAAGGCGTGCCTGTGCTGGAAAGCGTGGCGGAGACTTTCCGGCCGATCAAGCCAGACTTGCCCATGCCAGTGACAACAACACGGCCGGAGCAAGCGAGAAGCAGGTCCACGGCGCGAGCGAAAGAGTTGTCGAGGCGACCGAGCAGGTCGTTGATGGCTTGCGCTTCAATGCGCAGTACGCGGCGCGCGGAGTCGAGGCTCATGCGTGGCTCCAGCGGCGGACCATGGTGGAAAGCTCTTTAATTCGGCTCAGTAGTTGGGGCAACTGCGCCAGAGGCAAAGCATTGGGACCGTCGGAGAGCGCGGCAGAGGGATTGTCGTGGGTTTCAAGGAAAAGGCCATCGACGCCAGTCGCGACGCCGGCTCGCGCTAGTGTCTCGATGAATTCGGGCTGGCCGCCGCTCGCATGGCCCAGTCCACCGGGAATCTGTATGGAGTGGGTGACGTCGTAAACGACGGGGCAGCCGAATTTCTGAAGAATGGGGAAGGTGCGCATATCGACCACGAGATTGTTGTAGCCGAAGGAAGCGCCGCGTTCGGTCAGGATGATGTTGTGATTGCCGCAGGACGCGACTTTTTCAGCTACGTTGCCCATATCCCATGGAGAAAGGAACTGAGCCTTTTTGATATTGATGACGCGGCCGGTGTGTGCGGCAGCGAGAAGCAAGTCGGTCTGGCGCGCGAGAAACGCAGGGATTTGCAGAATGTCCGCCACCTCAGCGGCGGGCGTAGCCTGCGAGGCCTCGTGAATGTCGGTAAGAATTGGCACGCGAAGATCAGACTTGATTTTAGCGAGGATGCGCAGACCTTCGGCCAGGCCGGGACCACGAAACGCTTTGATCGATGAGCGATTCGCTTTGTCGTAGGACGCTTTGAAGATGTACGGAATCCCTGCGTCGGACGCAATTTTCGCCACGCGTTCGGCCAAGCTGCGCGCATGGGATTCCGACTCGATGACGCACGGCCCAGCGATTAGAAAAAGCGGATTATCGCCGCCAAGACGGAGGGAGCCTATGGAGATTTCACGGGTGGTTGTCATTTTCTTAAGCGAAGATATCACAGGCCCTGCTAGGGGCGCTCAATGGGAAGAATCCGAAAGCGATGCTTGCCGGCAATCCGGTAGGTCTCAAAGTCAGTACGATCGGTCGTGAATACGACGGATAGGGACTCGCGTTCGGCAAGGTATACCAAGGTTGCATCCGCAAAATCCATGCGGCGATCTCGGTAGCGCGACATGAGTGTGTGAATTTGGTGCAATTCGGAGTGGTCGATGGTTGCGAGCATGACGGCGCCAGGGGCAAGGAATTTCCAAACCGTCTCCATCTCGGTCCGCGAACGTTTAACGAGGTGGAACAACTCAGTCAATACGGCTTGCGAAGTCAACGCGGGCAATCGTAACTGAAGAAAAGTCTCAAGGCATCGGGCATGCCAACGGTCGTTTTTGTCCAGGATGGCCAGAATCGCGCCGGTGTCGATCAGGAGATTAGCGGCCATAACGGCGGCGGAGGATCTTCTTGACTTCCTGACTTACCGTTTCCGACCGGCGCGGGTTGCGTCCCCGCAACACCCCCAAGAACGGGGCAACGGCGGCGTGCAGACGTTTTTGCTCCTCGTCATCGGCGATGTCCACAGCGTTTTTGGCGAGCCATTCACGGGCCGCCATATCCAGAACCGTGGAGACACGAACTTTGCGTGCCCGAGCGGCGCGTTCCAGCTCTGTCTTAAGTCCGCGGGATAGACGCCAACTATAAACTTCCGTCTTCATGCACTACAGTGTAGTGCATAGGCATTAAGTTTGGCAATAGAGCGCAAGAGCCAAGCCAGAATCTACTTCGAAGCGTGAGCTAGATCAGGCGGAGGCTTGGGGGGCGGCGCGGAGGGCGGGCGCGTGAGCCTGAGGCTCCACGGCTGTAACACTGGCTGTCGGGCGCGACTTTTGGATTCGATGTTCCAACGATGCGCCGATGAACGCGGCGAAGAGTGGATGCGGTTCAAGCGGCTTGGACTTGAACTCCGGGTGAAACTGGCAGCCCAGGAACCACGGATGATTGGCAGCCTCGACGATTTCGACATAATTCTCGTCGGGGGTGCGGCCGGTGATTCTCAGGCCCGCGGCGACCAACGTTTTCTCGTACTCGCGGTTGAACTCGTAGCGATGGCGATGCCGCTCGCTGATCTCGGTTTTGCCATAAGCCTTGTGGGCGAAGGACCCAGGCTCCAATCGGCAGGGCCAGGCTCCGAGGCGCATGGTGCCGCCCATTTCATCGATGCCGAGCAATTCGCGCAATTTATAGATGACGCGGTGCGGGGTTTGCGGGTCGAACTCCGTGCTGTCTGCCTGCGCCAATCCCGCGGCGTCGCGTGCATATTCAATGGTGGCGCACTGCATCCCGAGGCATATGCCGAAGAAGGGAATTTTATGCTCGCGGGCATACTGAATGGTGTAGATCATGCCTTGAATGCCACGTTTGCCGAAGCCGCCGGGAACCAGAATGCCGTCATAATTCTTCAGGCGTTTTTCCGCCGTTTCCAGCGAATCGATCTCCTCGGATTCGATCCATTCGATGACGGTTTTATGATGATGGGCAAGGCCGCCGTGCAGCAACGCCTCCCGCAAGCTTTTGTAGGCATCTTCGAGCTGGACATATTTGCCCACGATGCCGATGCGCACTTCGCCTTTCGGATGATGCAGTCCGTTGAGCATATCCAGCCAGGGCTGCATGTTGGCCGGACGATCTTCCAGGCGAAGAAGCCGCGTGATCTGGCCGTCGAGGCCTTCCTTGCTCACCTCCACCGGCACTTCGTAGATGGTCTTGACATCTTCCATGGAAATGACGCAGGACTCGGCCACGTTGCAGAAAAGAGCGATCTTGCGTTTCAAGTCGGCGGAAATGTGCCGTTCGCTGCGGCACAGGAGAATGTCTGGCTGGATGCCGATGCCGAGCAGTTCTTTGACGCTGTGCTGTGTGGGCTTGGTCTTCAGTTCGCCAGCCGCGGCGATGTACGGCACCAGGGTAACGTGCACAAATAAAGTGTTCTCCGCGCCCAGCTCGAGCCGCATCTGGCGGATGGCCTCCAGAAAGGGCAGCGACTCAATGTCGCCAACGGTGCCGCCAATTTCGACAATGACGACGTCCACGCCTTCGGAGACACGCTTGATGCAGCGCTTGATTTCGTCGGTGACATGCGGGATGACCTGAACGGTTTTGCCGAGGTAGTCGCCGCGGCGTTCCTTGGAAAGGATGGTTTCGTAGATGCGCCCGGTGGTCCAGTTATTGTCGCGAGAGAGCTTCACGTGCGTGAAGCGCTCGTAATGTCCGAGGTCCAGGTCGGTTTCCGCGCCGTCGTCGGTGACGAATACTTCGCCATGCTGAAACGGGCTCATCGTACCGGGATCGACGTTCAGGTACGGATCGCATTTCTGGATGGTGATTTTGAAGCCGCGACTTTCGAGGAGACAACCGATGGAAGATGCTGCAACGCCCTTGCCTAGTGAGGAAACAACACCGCCGGTAACAAAGATATATTTTGGCGCCATCCAGGTCGCTCGCGTCTGCACCGAGCAGATCTGAGCTTGTCGAACCTCCACAGGATTGACGTACATACAATTATGTTCGGAAGCACCGGGAGTGTCAATGCAAAGTCTTGCAGGCCAAGCATCGGATTTTTCGTTGCGGCGCCAAAATGGCAGAGCTGCAGCGCCGCGCGTCAGGGCACGGCTTCAGCCGTGCCGTTACAGACTCCACTCCCGCAGCTTCAGCCGCTGAGGGACCCAGCACGGAAGATGTGGCACGCAAGATGTAGCCGCGGGTCTTTAGACCCGCGAGGATGGACCCGCGAGGACAAACCCGCCAGGACGGACACACCATAAGCAAAGCCACTGAAACAAAAAACCGCCTAGCCTCACCATCGAACTTCGCAACTCCGTCACCCGCGCTGCGCACGACCTCGATCGCCCCGCGCACGCACGGCCCGAGCCCGGTCGCCGCACGTCAGGGCGCGGCTTCAGCCGTGCCGTCACAAACTCCACACCCGCGGCTTCAGCCGCTGAGGGACCCAGCACGGAAGATGTGGCACGCAAGATGTAGCCGCGGGTCTTTAGACCCGCGAGGACGGACCCGCCAGGACGGACACACCATGAGCAAAGCCACTGAAACAAAAAAACCGCAAAGTCTTGCAGGCCAAGCATGGGATTCTTCGTTTGCGGTGCCGAAGCGACGGAGCAGTTTGCGCCTTGGTCAGAAACGATTATGCTGGACTAGCCGGCAGCTTTGTGGACGGGGAGAAATGGCACATGCGGAAGGGCGCGACATTCTTAATACTGAGCTTAACACTGAGCCTGGTGGCCGGACTTTCCTGTCGCTCTATCATTGGACAAGAGCATGCCAATGCGAACACGAACGCCGGGCTGGCTTCCTACGACGTAAAGCGTGAAGTGACCCTCACCGGCACGGTGCTGGCGTTCATCCCGACTTCGCAAGTAGCGCCGCTTGGCGCACATTTGACGCTGCAAACGCGCAGCGGAGCGTTAGACGTGCACCTGGGAGACGCGCGATTTCTGGCGGCGAACCATTTCACAATCCAGAGTGGGGATTCCCTGCGAATCATCGGTGAAACCGTGACGTACGGCAAAGGGACACAGTTCGTTGCGCGAGTCGTGCAGAAAGGGACGCAGGCGCTGGCCGTGCGAAGCGTAGCTGGAATTCCGTTGACGTACATGGCGCCGCGGGACGGAACGCAGCCGAAGTCGCAAGGCGGCTCGCTATGAGACGCTTGTGTTTTGTGGCGGTTTTCGTTCTAGCGATGATCGCTGCGGGCTGCGGAGGCAGTTCCGTCCAGCCACCGCCACCTGGCGGATCGTTTTCGGTTGCCAGTCTGCACGGACAATATGCATTTTCCATGAGCGGCGCCGATTTGAATGGAGCCTACATTGCCCGAATCGGGTCCTTTACCGCGGATGGCGCCGGAAATGTTACAGGCGGGCTTGAGGATGTATTGAACCTTGGCTCCGGTCAGGCTGCGTCCGTGGTGTCATTTACCGGTGGAAGTTATCAAGTGCAATCGAACGGGAGCGCCACGATTACGCTAAACGCCGCCAGCGGGGGCAGTTTACAACTCAGCATGGTGATGCAATCGACGAGCAATGGCTTCCTGGTGCAAACGGATCTGACCGCCAGCAGCAGTGGATCCTTCAATCTGCAAACAAACGCGGATTTTACGCCGGCGGCGTTGGGGAATCCGTACGTGTTCAGGACTTTGGGCGTCTCATTCGCCACCCAGAATGCCGCGCCTTTGAGTCTGGTGGGGAAGATCCTTGCGGATGGTAACGGACACATCACCGGCGGTGTAATGGACACCAACGACGGAAATCAGACGGCGCCCTCGGGGGCAACCGTGATTGCCCCGGGAACCTATGCGCTCGATACAAACGGGAACGGCACGAACTTTGGACGCGGAACCATGGTCTTCAACGGGCGCACCTTTGCGTTTTATATTGTCGATACAACCCATTTCAAAATGTTGGAAGAAGACGCACTGGGCAGCTCCACGGGAGACGCGGTACAGCAGGCAGGTGCAATCCCGACGGAGAACGCCCAATTCACGGGTAGTTTCGTGTACTTGATTGGCGGCTCAACGGTACTGGGAACAGAAGGCGCAGTAACGCGCGCGGCGCGGTTTACCGCGGACGGAAACGGCGGGTTGGGCGCCATCTCGCTCGACGACAACATCGGCGGCTGGTACAGGCACATCTCGCAGGGATCCAACATTTCGGCGGCCACCTACGCAATGGACACCGCCAATTCTGGAAGCGGTCGAGGCACCTTCACGTTTACGGATTCGTCAGGGGGAACTTACTCCGACGTGTTCTACCTGATTTCACCGACGCAAGCGGTGGCGCAGGAAACCTCAAAAGGGGTTATCGGAAACGGTCCGATGTATGCGCAGACCGGAGGACCATTCACAGTGTCCGGAAGCGCGGGCAACTTCGTCTCGAATTGGAACGGCGTGCAGTTGGGTTCTTCTACCGCGGTGCCGTACGAGGAAGATTTTGTGAACCAATACACATTGACGAATACGAACTCAGGAAACATTAACGGCGTGACCGACTACGTGCAACTGGGCATTAGCACCCAAACCTTGTTCACAAAAGTGAACCTGGGCGGAACGCTGACCATCAACAATGACGGTACGGCGAATAATCAATACAAATTCGTGGTGAATGGATCGCCTTCCATCACGGTGAACTTCCAGGCGTATTTTGCCAATCCCGGGACGGTTTTGCTGGTGTGCTCCGATAGCGCACGCACCACCGCAGGTATCATTTATCAGCAGCAAACACCCAGCCAGTGAAGATCAAGGGTTCGCATCGATTCAGTTTTGTGGCCGCTTTTCTTCCTTCAGCAGCTTTTCGACGCGTGAAACGTCGTCCGGCACGTCCACGCTAACGGCATCGTGGGGGACTTCCGCCACGCGGATGCGCCAACCATTTTCCAGCCAGCGAAGTTGCTCAAGCTGTTCGATTTTTTCGAGTTCGCCCTGGGGAAGAGTTGGATATTCCAGCAGAGCATCGCGCTGGAAGGCATACAGCCCCAGATGTTTCCAATATTTGACGTGCACTTTGTTCTGCGTATCGCGAATCCAGGGGATGGGAGCGCGAGAGAAATAGAGCGCATTCTCGTCAAAATCGAGAACGGTCTTGACGACGTTGGGATCCATGATGTCGTTGGCATGGCGAATCGCCGTAGCCACTGTAGCGATCTGCGCTGGCGGTTCCTCCAGAAGGGCCGCGACGGCGGTATCGATGGCCATGGGATCGATGAGCGGCTCGTCGCCCTGGACATTCACGAAGATATCGCCGGGTTCGTGGACCGCAACCTCGGCGATGCGTTCCGTCCCCGTGCGGTGATCGGAACGCGTCATGCGCGCCTGTCCCCCGAACGATTGAACCGCGTCCATGATGCGTTGGTCATCCGTGGCGACTAGAACTGTGTGAACCGTTTGCGCGTGTTTGGCGCGTTCGTAGACGTGCTGAACCATTGGCTTTCCTCCCAGGGTCACAAGAGGTTTGCCGGGGAAGCGCGTGGAACCGAAACGGGCGGGAATCACAACTACGACCTTGGGGTCAGACATAATCAGCGTCTCTCTGTCGAGGTTTCTTGAGCCGATGCTAACACAGAGCGCGAACGCAAGCCCGGCATCAGGGAAAAAACCAGTCCGTCTAGGTTGAGGAAGGGCTTGCCTTCCTATGCACCGCTGTTTATGATGAGGTCTCCGCGCGGCCCTCTCGGAGAACCGGGAGGTATGGGGGAGCCGTGAAGCGCGATGTAAGCAAGTCTCGCGTATCGTTTAGGCTAGCGAAAACCCACCCTCTCGCGTGCTTGGCGTTACTCCTCTGTATTGCCATTCCGCTTTTTGGGCAAGATACTCTGCCCGACCCTGGCCAGTTGGCTCCCGCTCCTGCGCAACACCTTACGGACGTTGCCCGCGACACCCCATCGGTAAAGATCCAGCCGGGAAAAGTGATACGGTCTGAAGTCGATCTGGCGCTGGTGAATGTGACCGTGACCGACCCGTATAACCGGCTGGTGACCGGGCTGGAACCGGATAATTTTCGCGTCTTCGAAGACAATATTGAACAGGAAATCGTGAGTTTTTCTTCCGAGGACGTGCCCATATCAATTGGCGTGATCTTTGACTTCAGCGGAAGCATGGCGAACAAAGTGGATAAAGCTCGGGAAGCGGCGTTGCAGTTTTTTAAGACCGCGAATCCACAGGATGAGTTTTTTCTGGTGAGCTTCAATGAGAGAGCCGAGTTGACCAGCACGTTTACCAACAGCGTGGAAGATCTGCAAAGCCGCATGATGCTAACTGCCCCAAAGGGCAGGACTGCCCTGTTGGACGCTATCTACCTGGGGTTGAGTCAGATGAGGGGTGCACACAACGCCAAACGTGCCTTGCTCATCCTTTCCGATGGAGGAGATAATCATAGCAGGTACAACGAGAACGATATCAAGCGGCTGGTGAAGGAAGCCGACACCCAGCTCTATGCCATCGGCATCTACGATCCGCTTGGATATCGAAATCGTACGCCGGAAGAGCTCAACGGCCCTTCGCTGCTCGCCGAAATTACAGAATTGACGGGTGGCCGGGTATTCGCTGTGGAGCATCTAAATGATCTGCCGGACATCGCGTCCAAGATCGGCATGGAGCTGCGCAACCAATATGTTCTGGGATACCGACCAAGCAATCACGTCCACGACGCCCGGTGGCGCAAAATTAAGGTTAAATTGCACGCGCCCAAAGGCCTCCCGCCCCTCTCGGTCTACTCCAAGACCGGCTATTACGCGCCTGCACACTGAGAAGCCCACATTGACGGGCATGGCACGATTCCTCGCGTTGTTCCTATTTGCTTTTGTAGTGTGTGCAAGTAGTGCGCTCGCGCAGGTTCCGGTGGCGCCAACAGCGCCCCCTCCACCACCCGGGCAACAGACTGCTCCAGCCGGCAACTCAGCGAATAAGCAGGGGAAAATCGCGCTGAACGTGAACTTGGTGGTGTTGCACACCAGTGTGCTGGACGATCGCGGGAAATTCGTGGAAGGGCTGACCCAGGACAATTTCCGCGTTTACGAGGATAAAGTCGAGCAGAAGCTTTCCATTTTCAAACGGGAAGACATTCCCGTCAGCATGGGCTTGGTGATTGATAACAGCGGCAGCATGCGCGACAAACGGCCCCGTGTGAATGAGGCGGCGCTGACTCTGGTGCAAAGCAGCAATCCCCAGGATGAAGCGTTCGTGGTGAATTTTAACGACGACTTTTACCTGGACCTCGATAAGGATTTCACCAACAGCATCCCAGAACTGAAGGAAGCTCTGGAACGCATCGACGCGCGCGGCAGCACCGCGCTCTATGATGCCATCATCGGTTCGCTGGACCACTTGAAGAAGGGCAACAAGGAAAAGAAGGTTCTGCTGATTGTGACCGACGGCGAAGACAATACCAGCCGGAATTCCCTGGAAAAGACCGTCCGCGAAATTCAGAAGACCGATACCGTGATCTACACCATTGGTTTGCTGGGGCAAGAAAGCAAAAAGAGCGCAAAAACCGCCAAGAAAGCGCTGATTGCCATTGCGCAAGCTTCGGGCGGAGTGGCCTACTTCCCGGAAAATGTGGAAGATGTGCACGCCATCTGCGAACAAGTGGCGCATGATATCCGGCATCAGTACACGCTCGCCTACTATCCTTCCAATTCGGCGCGCGACGGCAGCTTCCGGACCGTACACGTTGACGTGATTCCTCCGCGAGGGCAGGGCAAGCTCGTGGCGCGAACCCGCAACGGCTACTACGCGCCGGGCGGCGGTTCTGCGGCTTCGGGACAATAAGAGTTCGTGGAATTCTGAGGGCGCTCCGTGCGAATCGGGGCGCCCTTTTTCTTTTCGGGTGCCAATAACGTCATTACGAACCTGCCTGCGGCGGACAGGCGAAGTCTGCGAAGTTTGCATCCCTCCGGTTTCAAGCGAAGAGGGCTTCCTCGCTGCGCTCGGAATGACGATCGCTTTTTTTAGGAATGCTTTGTTTGGAGAAGCGACAGGAAGCTGGCGCCGTGAGGAATGCTGCCACCGAAATTTTCGGCGATGGTTTGCCCCATGTCGGCGAGGGTGGAGCGGGTTCCAAGATTCTGGCCGGCTTTTTGCGCGGGAGAAAACGCCAGGATGGGGACATACTCGCGGGAGTGATCCGTCGTTTCCCAACGAGGATCCGGGTCGCAACCGTGGTCGGCCGTAAGAATCAGAAGATCGCGAGAGTTGAGCAAAGGAAGATAGGCGGTTAGCGCAGCGTCGAATTCCTCGAGTGAACGCGCAAATCCTTCGACATCCTTGCGATGGCCGTAGAGCATGTCAAAGTCGACCAGGTTGCAGAAGATAAGGCCTTGTTTGCGTTCGCGGGCGGCGGCGGAAAGCTTTTCCATGCCATCAGCGTTGGACGTAGTGGTCACGTAATCGTCCACGCCACGACCGTTATAAATGTCGTGAATCTTACCGATCCCGAAAACTGGCACCCGCCGTTCTTGCAAAACGTCCAGCAGCATGGGCTTCGGCGGATCGACTGCATAATCGTGGCGGCGTGATGTGCGCACGAAGTTTCCCGGAGTGCCGGTAAACGGGCGGGCAATCACACGGCCGACGCGATGCTTGCCATCCAACAATCTACGGGCGATTTCGCACATGCGGTACAGCTCGGGAATGGGAATAACATCCTCGTGCGCGGCAATCTGGAAAACGCTGTCACCGGAGGTATACACGATCGGTTTGCCAGTGCGCACATGTTCTTCGCCAAGTTCCTTGATGATTTCTGTGCCGGACGCCGGCTTATTCCCGATGGTCTTGCGGCCGATCTGCGCTTCAAATGGGGCGATGATGTCCGGCGGAAAGCCGTGCTTGTAGACGGGGAACGCCTGGTCCAGCCACACGCCCGCCATTTCCCAGTGGCCTGTCGTGGTGTCTTTGCCCGGAGAATGTGTTGCGCCCTTGCCGAAGCAGGCGAGCGGGGCCTGCGCGGGCTGGAGATGCGCTAGCGGCGCAATGTTGGCCAAGCCGAGCTTCACCAGGTTGGGAAGATGCAGCGGGCGCGATTCCGCGATGTGTCCCAGCGTGCTGCGACCCACGTCATCGTAGTCGGCCGCGTCCGGAAGCGCGCCAATGCCGACGCTGTCCAGAACGATCCAAATGACGCGGTCGAACGCAGGCATACCCTCGCTCCTGGCAAACAAGCGAACTCTAACATGATGCTTGCGGCGAAGGGAATTGACGGGGTGGGGAACTGGGCCTACGATGGCCCCGTTGAGCCTGCCGGTTGGAACATTTGGACGGTTTCTTGCGTAGTAAAGAATAGAAGGGGCAAGCATGTCTGAAAACAACCGCATCTCTCGCAGTTCGGTGGTGTTTCCGCTGCTGCTGATCGGAATAGGGGTGCTGTTCCTGTTGGCGCGATGGCTGCCCGATTTCTATCCCTGGCCTGTGCTCTGGAAATATTGGCCGTTGTTGTTGATTCTCATCGGAGCCGGTATGTTCTGGGACCGGGCGCAACGGCAGAAGGATCCGCAAGGAGCGCCCGCGCTTCCGGTGGGATCGACAATTGGAACCCTGCTGTTCCTGGTGATCCTGGGGTTTCTGTTATGGCACGAGCGAGGAGCGGCGCGCCACGATTGGATGCATGTCTCCGCTGGATCTGGCCATCACGGACATGAGAACGAAGTAGTGGAACTAAGAGGTGCGAAAGCTGTACGCATGACGGTGCATATGCCCGCGGGAGAATTGCATATCGAAGGCGGAGCTACACGATTGATGGAAGGCGATTTCTACCAGGGGCCGTCGTGGGCGGCGCCATCGGTGGAATACTCGGTAGAGGACGGCGTGGGCGAGCTTTCGATCAATCAGCAGAGTGCGAACCAGCTGATGACCAACTCGGACAATACCTGGAAGCTGAAATTGAGCAACGAAGTGCCGCTGGAACTGGAAGTGGATGTGGGCGCTGGTCGCGGAATACTCAACCTGTCGAAAGTGGATCTGACCCGCCTGCAGCTGAACATCGGTGCCGGGCAGGCGAATGTAGACCTGACGGGTGAGCGAGGCAAAGACTTACAAGCGAGCATCCACGGCGGCGTGGGTGAGGCAGTGGTGCGGCTGCCGAAGAATATTGGCGTGGTGGCCACAGTGCATGGTGGGTTGGGATCGGTGGACGTGCACGGCTTGAAGGACGAGGACGGGCAGTACGTGAATGCTGCCTACGGTAAGGCACCGAATACAATTCACCTGACGGTGGAAGGCGGAATTGGCCACATCCGGCTGGAGCAGGAGTAATCGGTTCAATTACAACCTTAGCTGAAGCTGGAAACGCAACTGGTGCTTGACGGAGAAGCCCTAGGAAAGGCCTAGCCTCGTAAAGTATCCCTACGAATTCCCTCCCCCTTTCGCTGTATAGCGCAGCCCCACCGCATCCCCTAGATTTGCCAGGTACACAAAAGAGATTGGCGGACGAGGAGGTGCTCATGCCGCTAACGCAAGTGATCCTGGTGCTGATCGTCGTGGGAGTGCTGCTATGGCTGATCAACCGCTTCATTCCGATGCAGGGCACGATCAAGTCCATCTTGAATGGCGTTGTGGTCATTGCTGTGGTGTTGTGGCTCCTCAATGTATTCGGACTTCTTAGCTCGTTCAATCACATTCGTGTTGGCTCCTCCTACGTGAATGTTCTGTGGCGGATCTAGAGATTCACGGCCTTTTGACACCTTTTTGACACGAATTTGCTCGCACCTCGCGGCAGTCGTATACTTTGAAGTTTAGGCAGTGTGCGTAGAGCGCGCTGACTGGGCTTCCCTTTGGCCACGAACGAAACCATCGCTCCTACAGCCACCCAACAAGAGGTTCTTCTTGTCCGCGGCGCGCGTGTCCACAACCTCAAGAACATCACCGTAGAGATCCCCCACAACGCTCTGACTGTCGTTACCGGTGTCAGCGGCTCCGGCAAATCGTCGTTGGCGTTCGATACCGTTTATGCCGAAGGACAGCGGCGGTACGTGGAATCGTTGTCGGCATACGCACGGCAGTTCCTGGAGCGCATGGAGAAGCCGGATGTCGACGAAATTTCCGGGATTGCTCCGGCGGTGGCCATCCGGCAGAAAAATACCACGCGTAATCCACGTTCGAACGTAGCCACGGCGACAGAGATTTACGATTACCTGCGACTTTTTTTCGCGCGGTGTGGACAAACGTACTGCATCAAGTGTGGGGCGGAGGTGCGCCGCGATTCGCCAGACGAAATCGCGAATCGAATTTTGGCGCTGAAGCCAGGCCGTCGATTCTACGTTTTATATACGTTGAAGGTCGCAGGGCCGGAACCGGCTACATCCGGGAAAAGGCCATCAAAAAAGAAACCTGCGGCCGCCCCGGCGGCCGAATTGTTACGACCCACACTTGTGGAGTTGCAGAAGCGAGGATTCAACCGGCTCTATCAAGACGGAACGATCCACGAGTTCTCCTCGCCAGAGACGTTGCTGGATGTGAACTTTGCCAAGCCTGTTTATGTTTTGGTGGACCGCCTCGCAGTGAATCCGGAATCGCGGGCTCGCTTGGTGGATTCGATCGAGATTTGTTACCGGGAAGGCGGAGGCGAAGCCATTCTGGAATTTGTGGCGGACTCCGCAGGAAATCCGGCCGAACGGCTGACCTTCAATGAGCGTTTTGAGTGCAAGAACGATGGCACGCTGTATCAGGAGCCCGAGCCGCGCCTATTTTCCTTCAACAATCCCTACGGGGCGTGCCCGCGCTGCCAGGGATTCGGAAACACCATCGATTTTGATTTGAACCTGGTCGTGCCGGACGGCAGCAAGTCGTTGGATGACGGCGTGATTGAGCCATGGACGAAACCGCGGTATCGCGTGCTGATGCAAGAAGCCCGGAAATGGGCACGCGGACAGGGCATTCCCACGAACGTTCCGTGGCGGCAATTGACCGCGGAACAGCGGCGGTTGGTCCTGGAAGGCGACCCGCCGAACAAATACGAGGGCGTGAAGGGGTTTTTCAACTGGCTGGAGCGCAAGAAGTACAAGCTGCATGTCCGCGTATTTCTCAGCCGGTACCGGGGTTATGCCACTTGCCCGGAGTGTGGTGGGACGCGCCTGCGGGCAGAAGCGCGCGCGGTAAAGATCACCGGCCGGGCCATTACGGATCTGTGCAAGCTCACCGTGAAAGAGGCTCGTAAGTTTTTTGCGGAATTGCAGCTGACGGATAGCCATGCGAAGGTTGCTGACAAAATTCTGCAGGAAATTCGCACGCGGCTGCAGTTTTTGGACGAAGTGGGGCTGGATTACCTGACACTAGACCGCCTGACGTCGACGCTGTCCGGTGGCGAATCTCAGCGAATCCAGTTGGCCACATCGTTGGGATCGCACCTGGTCGGCGCGCTGTACGTGCTGGACGAGCCGTCGATCGGGCTACACCCGCGGGACACGCAGCGGCTAATAGACATTCTGAAATCACTGCGCGACCTCGGCAACACTGTGCTGGTCGTGGAACACGACCCAGACACCATTGAGGCGGCTGATCGCGTCCTGGATCTGGGACCGGGGGCGGGCGAACTAGGTGGACGACTGCTGTTTTCTGGGACCTACGCGGAGATTCTGAAGGATCCGAAATCCGTGACCGGCCGCTATTTGAGCGGCGAGACGAAAATCCCAGTGCCGGTGACGAGACATAAGCCCACAGGCAGATTCCTGCGGTTGTACGGAGCCACGCTGCACAATCTGAAGAATCTGGATCTGATGTTGCCGCTAGGCACGCTGACGGTGATCACCGGCGTGAGCGGATCCGGGAAGTCCACGCTGGTTCACAACGTACTGTTTCGGGCGCTGGCAGCAAAACGAAATGGAGCGAGCATCAAAGAATTCTGCGACCGGTTGGAGGGCGACCAGAACATCCAGGATGTGGTCATCGTGGATCAATCGCCGATTGGGCGGACGCCGAGGTCGAACCCGGCAACGTACATGAAGGCCTTTGACGCGATTCGGGAAGTTTTTGCGGATACGCCGGATGCCAAGCGTCGCGGTTTTGCCGCTGGGCATTTTTCGTTCAATGTGCCCGGAGGGCGCTGCGAGACCTGCCAGGGCGACGGAACTGTGACCGTGGAAATGCAATTTCTGGCGGACGTGGAGCTGATTTGCGAGGAATGCCGTGGACAACGGTTCAAGAGCAGCGTGCTGGAAGTGCGGTACCACGGGAAAAACATTCACGATGTGCTGCAAATGACGGTGCGGGAAGCGCTGGCGTTTTTTGTGAACGTGCCGAAGGTGGTTTCGAAGCTGCGCGTGCTGAATGAAATTGGACTGGGCTATCTGCGGCTGGGGCAATCCGCCACGACGCTTTCCGGTGGCGAAGCGCAACGGTTGAAGCTGGCGTCGCATCTGACCAGGACCGAAAATCAGGGCATCCTTTATATTCTGGATGAGCCGACGACCGGGTTGCACTTCGACGATATTGCCAAGCTGCTGGCGGCATTCCGGAAGTTGCTGGAATCGGGAGCGTCGTTGCTGGTGATCGAACACAACTTGGACGTCATCAAGTCTGCGGACTGGTTGATCGACTTGGGACCGGAGGGCGGCGAAGAAGGTGGAAGAATTGTTGCCACGGGCACGCCGGAACAGGTTGCACGCAATACGCAGTCGCACACAGGACGATTCCTGGGACGCGTGTTGGGGGACGGAAACGGGCCAGGAAAACGCAACGGAACGAAACCCGTAGAGGGAAAACGGCTATCGAACGAGGCTTGATGCGCGCGCGAAATGTTTTGTTCATGATGGCGCTGTGTCTTCTCTCCTCGACGGCGCTAAGGGCTCAGGGGCAACAGCCTGCGCCTTCAAAGGCGCCACAAGCAACAACGCAAAAACTCCGCAATCCCCTGAACGACCTGTTGGACGAAGCGCAAGCGGCGCTGGACAAGAATGATTACAACGCGGCGATCCCGCCTTTGCAGAAATTCATCGTCGAAAAACCGGATGTCGCGTTCGCGCATTTCCAGCTTGCGTATGCCTACACCGGCCTGAAGCAAATGGATGAAGCGCAGGCGGAATATCAGAAGTGCGTCACGCTGGATCCGAAAATGGCGGAAGCACAATTGAATTTGGGAATCATACTGTTGGATAAGGATGCTTCAGCGGCGGTCGAACCATTGCACAGCGCTGTGCAATTGCTTCCTTCGCAAAGCCGGCCTCGGTATCTGCTTGGGTTGGCGCAAGAGCGCTCCGGAGACCTCAAGGGCGCGGCGGAATCGTTTGAAGGGGCGGCGCGGTTAGACCCGAAGGATTATGAGGCAGTGATCGAGTTGGGGCGCCTTTGCGTGAAAAGCAATCGCCCGGCGGACGCCGAAGGCAAATTCCGGGCGGCGCTGGAATTACAGCCAAAATCGCCGGAAGCGTTGCAGGGATTGGCGTTGAGCCTCGACGCACAGCAAAAACCTGCCGCCTTGGATGCGTATCGCGAGTATCTTGCGGTGCAGCCACAAGACGCTGCAGCGCGCGCGAGGTTGGTACACCTGCTGGTGGATCAGCAGCAATTCGACGCTGCTTTGGCGGAGCTTGATAAGAGCGGCCCCGGCCAATCTCCCAGCATTGAAAACCTGAAACTGAAAGCTGACATCGAAATTGGGCAAAAGAAACTGGATGCGGCAATCGTGACGCTGAAGCAGGCCATTGCCCTGGCGCCGAACGATGCGCAATTGCACGGCGAGCTCGGACGAACCTACCTGCAAACCCGCGATTTCGCGGATGCTGAAAAGGAACTGAAAGCAGCGCTGAACCTGGATCGAAATAACCTCACGTATTGGAAAGATTTGAGCTCTGCCTATTACCTGACGGGGAATTGCCCAGCCACGCTGGCGACCCTGGATGTGATCGCCAAAGCGGAAACACCAGGTGCGGGGCCGTGGTTTATCCGGGCTCTCTGTTACGATAAACTCGATCAAGTTAAGCCCGCGCTTGACGCGTATCGAAAATTCCTGGAACTGGACGGCAATCGGAATCCCGATCAAGTTTGGCAGGCGACGCAACGGATTCATGTACTGGAAAAAGTGGCCGAAAAAAAGAAGTAGAGGCCGGGCCAAACAATGGGGCTTGTGGGTGACACTGTGGGCGGTGTTCCTGATGCCCGGGACGGTTGCGGGCCTCGACAAAGTAAGCGACTTGCAGGGTCAGTTTGACAAGGAAACTCACGCGTCCGGCAAGGTCAAGGCCCTCGACAAGCTCGGGGGTGCGCAATTCGATGCGGCCCGGAAAGCCAGTGCCGCGGGCGACTTTATTACTGTGGGCTTTATTCTGGAAAAGTATCGGGACAACGTGCGCGCCTGCTTTGACCTTCTGAAGAAACAGGAACCCGATGCGGACCGGCACCCCTCCGCCTATCGGCAACTGGAACTGCAGACAAGGAAGGGACTCCGCGAAGTGGAAGACACGCTGCTCACCGCGCCGCCAGAATTGCGGCCGCCGCTCGAATTGGTGCATCAGGATATTTTAGATATGGATGATGAACTGATCCGCTTATTGTTTCCCAGGCGAACGCCGGATCCGCAAAAGGTGCCGCCGGTACCGGAGGCAAAACCATGAGTTGGCGGATTGTTTTCCCCGCACGAATAAGTGCCGTGTTGCTTTTAGGTGCGCTTGCGCTGCCCTTGCCCGCAAGGGCGCAACGGCCGGAGAAGGATTATTTGTCCGACATTGAAGCGGACAAGATTCGCGACGCGGAAACTCCGAATGAGCGGGTGACGTTGTTCCTCACTTTTGCGGAGGACCGGCTAAAGAAATTCCAATATGAACTGGAGCATCCCTCCCCCAACAAACACAAAGAAATGCTGAACTATCTGATGAATTCATACGGCGGATGCGTGGATGACGCCGCGGACGTAATTCAAGTGTCACTCGGAAAGCAGGAGAACATCCGGCAAGGCATCGATCTGATGGCCACAAAAGCAAAAGAGTTTTTGGTGATCCTTCAGAAATTTGCCAGTGAAGGGCCGGAGCTGGAGATTTACAAGGATAATCTGGACGACGCGATTGAAGGCACACAAGACGCTCTCAATGAAGCGGAAAAGGCCAAGAAGAAGGCCGCACCGCCACCGGTGAGGCGAAAGAATTGAGGCCGCGCCGCCGCAATCCGAAACAAGTACCGGGCGGAGAGGCGCTGATGCAACGCATGTACACGCGCATCGGCTGCGACGCTCGGCCACCGCACTTTCAGGTGGAGTTTTACCCGTACAGCAGCCTGGTGTTGACGATCCGGCGGCGTCAAGAATCGGTGTATGTTCGTTTTTCGGACCTGTTGCAGCGCGCGCCATTCGAGGTTTTAGAGGGAGCCGCAGCCTTGATTCTTTCCCGCATGTACCGGCGAAAGGCGCCGCGTGCGCTCGTGCAACAGTACTTGGAATATGCGCGTTCCGACCGCGTGCGAGGGCAGATCAACCGCATGCGCAGCCGCCGCGTCCGCCGCGTACCGACACTGGCACAGGGACGGCATCATGACCTGGCGGCTTTGTTCGAACAGTTGAACCAGCAGTATTTTAGTGGCGAACTGCAGCGGCCACACATCGGATGGAGCACGCGAAGCTGGCGAAGGCAATTCGGCTGTTATGATCCAGGGCCCAACCAGATTGTGTTGAACCGGCGGATGGACCGGCCGGGAATCCCGCAACTCGTCGTGGAGTATGTGCTGTATCACGAGATGCTGCACGTGAAGCATCCGACGCGACGGTCGGGGTGCTCGCTGCTGTCACACTCACCGGAATTTCGCGCGGAAGAAAAGCGTTTCGCGCAGTTTACGATTGCGCGAAAATTCCTCGATCACCTGGCGCGCTAACTGGCGGCAGCTTTTTCCCTGTCGATTTCCCTGTGAAGTTTTTCAATTTTCTTGCGGATTTTGTCGCCATCTTCGGCTTTGGGATAAAGATCCAAATAACGCTGATAGGCTTTCACGGCAGGTTTTTTCTGACCCTTCTTCTCGTAAGCTTCGCCTAGATAGCGGAAGGGAATCGCGTAGCCCGGCTTGGCATCGGCGGCGTCCACAAAACGATCAATGGCGGCATCGACATCGCCTTTGTTCATGTAATACTTGCCAACCTCGAGGTCTTTTTCTGCGCGCAAGGGATCCCATTTCGGTTGGTCTGGCGCTGATTGGGTGGCAGAATCTGTGTTCGGTTTCGGCTTGGGCTGATCCTGCGGCTTGGGCGGAGGAGGAGTTGCGTCTTGCGCGAAGGCAGGTTGAGCCGCGAGGCAGAGAACTGCCACCGCAGGGAAAAATGCAGTCGAACAAATGCTTCTCCATCTCAACGCAGGAAGCCTCCTCCTCCCTCCGATTCTCAGTTGCCGGCGATTAGTTGCCCGCAACCTACTGCGCGAGAAGCTCATCGACGAGCTTTTGTGCGCCGTAAAGCTTCTTGAGCGCTTCGGTCATGCCGCCGGTGTGAACGGCCACGGCACGGTTCTGGTAAGAGTCGTAAACGAAATCACCCACTAGCGATTCGATATTGCCATCGAAGATGAGGCCGACGATATCGCCATTGCGGTTGACTACGGGTGAGCCAGAGTTTCCGCCAATGATGTCGTTGGTACTAACAAAGTTGAACGGAGTGGTGAGATCGAGTTTATCCTTTCCGTCCACGTAGCGTTTCGGCAAATCGAACGGGACTTTGTAATCAAAGCTTGCGGCACGATCGTAGAGGCCGTAAAAGGTGGTCTTATACGGCGCGACGGTGCCATTCATGGGATACCCAAGCACCTGACCGTAGGAAAGCCGCAAAGTGAAGGTAGCGTCGGGATACATGTTCTTGCCGTAAACCGCGAAGCGGGCTTTGCCCAGAAGTTCGCCGGCGCGCTGCGCAACGCTCTGTACATTGTCTTCAAACCACTTGATCTGCTCCCGTCGAATCGGATCGACGCGGCGCGCCATAACGATCATGGGGTCCGTGGAAGCGTCCACAGCAGACTGGCCGCCATCGACCAGCGATTTGCGGAATGCAGGATCGGCCACTTTCGTGCCGGTGATGAGCTGGTTGGCCGCATCCTTGGGAGTGCGGCCGTCGAGCACCGCTTTGAGAAAAGCATCGTCCGGCCCAAGTTCCTTCACGTCGAGCTCGAGGGCGCCGGTCATGCGGGCAATTTCCATCTCCGGATAAATCGGAGCGGGCGAAAACAGCCGGTGCTTCAGGGATTCCAGTTGCGAATCGTGGAAGCCCGGTAGCCGCTCCCCGTCAGGCTTCTTGATTTCGGCGACGTACGTCACAAGCTGCACCGCCAAGGCGGATAATTGCGAATCCGTGTTGCGGAAGAATTGCTGTTTGATCCGTGGGCGCTGCTTCTGCAGGGCTTCATCTTCCATCGTCCAGGCGCCGCCGTATTCCTTCTTCCATTCGGGATTGGCATTCACTTTGTTGCGGAAGTCCTCGTCTTCCTTGCGTTTCTTCTCCATCAGATTTTTATCCTGGAGACCGTCGCGGCGGCCCTCGAAGACCTTACGGCTGTTCTCCTGTCCGAAGATGAGAGTGGTGGCCTGGCGGGATTGTTCCGGGCCGCGCGCGGCGTATTGCTTTAGCACCGCGATGCGGTTTTTGAGCGCCTCGATGACATAAGCCAGGGTGTCATCGCGAAGATTGACGAGATAGGAGTAAGTGACCAGCCGTTCCGTGCCGCCGGGATGGCCAGAGACAAAGACGAGTTCCCCATCACCGGCGCCCTTGGGATTCCATTTCAGGTAATCCTTGCTGTCGATGGGCTTGCCATTTTCGTACACGCGGAACAGCGCCATGTCCAGGTCATACCGCGGGTAAGTGAAATTGTCGGGATCGCCGCCGTAGAAGGCGGTCTGCTGCTCAACCGCAAAAACCAGCCGGACGTCCGTGTACTTCTTGTAGCGGTACAGCCAATATTCGCCTCCGGCATATAGAGTGACGACATCAGAGCGCAAACCGGTCTTTTCGGTGCTCTCGCGTTCGATGTCGGCGATGACGGCCTTGCGCTTGGCGAATTCTTCCTCGGTATTCTTGGCGGTTTTCAAGGCGGCATTGACTCGTTCCGTGACGTTTTCCGTGGCAACGAGAACATTCACTTCCAGGTCCGGCGACTTCATTTCCTCTTCCGGGGTGGCCGCGTAGAAGCCATCGCGAACGTAGTCATGATCAGCGCTGGAATTCTTCTGAAGTTGCCCAAGAGCCACGTGATGATTGGTAAGCAGCAATCCGTGAGGACTGACGAAGGAGCCGGAACCGCCGTCATTCAGACGCACGCATGAAAGCCGCAAATGGTCGAGCCATTGCTGCGTGGGCGTGAAATTATATTTTTCCTGAAGTTGCTTAATCGGAGGGTTGTCGAAAGTCCACATGCCTTCGTCCGCGGGGATGGCAGGGCAGAGGAGCGCTGCAGCCAGCAAAGCGCCCGAGGCTTGCCGGACAAGGAAAATTGCTTTCACGGGAGGTTCCTCTTTTCTGAAGGAGTGAAGCCGTGGAGCACGGCTCCTGAAAGTATATACGCAAAGCGGGCGAGAGGCTTGCCAGGAATTGCCCAAATCACGCGAATTCGCATCGAACAGCCAGTGGCCGTAAAATGAAGCAGAGGGGCAGGTCAAGCCTCAGGCATACCACACGGCATGGAACCCAGAGAAAAAGCCGCGCTATTACCGGAGAAGCCTGGCGTTTATTTGTTCAAAGACGCCGGGGGAAGAGTCGTGTATGTCGGCAAGGCACGCTCGTTGCGCAGTCGCGTGCGCTCGTATTTCCTGGAGTCACGCTGGACCGACGCAAAGACCGGTTCTCTGGCACGAGAGATCGCCGATCTCGAGACCATTCTTGTCCAGAATGAGCGCGAGGCACTGGCCCTCGAGCACAATCTGATCAAGCAGTACAAGCCCAAGTTCAATGTGATGCTGCGGGACGACAAGACCTACCCGTACATCAAGTTGACCATGGGAGAAAAATATCCCCGTGTTTATTTCACGCGAAAGGTGAAGAAAGACGGGGCGCTGTATTTTGGCCCGTACTTTCCCGCCGGCTTGGCGCGGCGGATTCTGCATTTCATTCACAAGCGATTCCTGGTGCCGTCGTGTTTCGTGGACCTGACGAAGACCCATCCGCGTCCGTGCTTGCAGTTTTATATCAAGCGCTGCCTGGGGCCGTGCGTCGCCGGGCTTACTACCGACGGGCGGTATGCGGAGGCGGTGCGGGACGTGCGCATGTTCCTGGAAGGCCGCCGGCATGATCTGATGAAGAGCATTGAACAGCGGATGATGGCCGCGGCGGAACAGGAACGATTTGAAGAAGCGGCGTCGTATCGCGACCTGTTGCGCACCATGGAGGATATCGAAGAGCGCCAGAGGATTGCGTCGGCGCAAGGCGATGACACGGACGTGGTGGGCTATTACGCGGAGCCCCCGCTGGTCGCCGCCAATGTATTTCACTTGCGTGGTGGGCGCATCGTGGACCGGCGCGAATTCTACTGGGAAGAACTGGAGGCATTCGAGCCGCACGAATTCATGGCTTCGCTGCTGAAGCAACTCTACCTGGAAGCGGAATACTTGCCGAAGATGATTCATGTGCCGCTTGATTTCGAGGAGCGCGACCTGCTGGAAGAGACTTTGAGCGAACGTGCTGGACACAAAGTGGAAATTTGCACGCCGCAGCGAGGAAGCAAAGCGGCGATTTTGGATTTAGTAGAGAACAACGCCAAGCATTCTTTCGAACAACGCTTCCGCGTGCTCCAGCCGACATCCAAAGCCATTGGCGAGGCGATGCAGAATGCCCTGAACTTGCCGGAGGAGCCCAAGCGCATCGAGAGCTTCGATATATCGCACATCCAGGGCACGGATACAGTTGCATCCATGGTGGTGTGGGAAAACGGGCGGATGAAGAAGTCCGATTATCGCAAATTTATCATTCGTGGCGAAGCCGGTCCAGGCGGCCGTGCACGTAGTGAGAACGACGATTTCGCGAGTATGCATGAGGCCGTGACCCGGCGTTACAAACGCCTGCAGGAAGAGCAGAAGCCGATGCCGAGCCTGATCTTGATTGATGGTGGATTGGGACAACTCCATGCAGCCGCACACGCTCTGGAACAGTTGCAGATCATCAATCAGCCCATGGCCAGCATCGCCAAGAAAGAAGAAATCCTCTATGTGCTCGGACAAGAGAATGAGCCGTGCATTCTGGAACGCCATTCACCCGTATTACACCTGATCCAACAGATTCGGGACGAGGCTCACCGGTTCGCCGTAACCTTTCACCGCCAGCGGCGAGGCGCCCGGCAAACTCACACCGCTCTGCTGGAAATACCTGGGATAGGCCCGCGTACATCCCAAAAGCTTTTGCAGAGATATGGCAGCGTTGCAAACTTGAAGCGGGCCACCGTCGAAGAGTTGAGCCGGTTGGTAACACGCAAAAGCGCGGAAAAGATCATCGAGTACTATGGCGAGGAGAAGAAAGCGCTGTAACCGGTATTGTGCCTGATAGCGGTTATGGCATATTGCCTCTCTCATCTTGCTATGCTACGTTTTTTCTGGAGGTTAACATGGCTGACAACGTGGGATCGAAGGTGAGTTTCTTCCTGGTTGGTGTGGGCATCGGAGCACTGCTGGGTGTGCTATTTGCTCCAAAGTCTGGCGAAGAGACGCGGGAATACTTGGGGAAGCGTGCTGATGACGGCCGGGAATTCGCGCAAAAGAAGGCCAAGGAATTGCGCGACCGCGCGGATGAGCTTATTGAGAGGGGCAAGGATGCAGCTTCTCGCAAACGGGATTCGCTCTCTGCGGCGGTGGAAGCAGGCCGGGAAGCGTTTTTGCGCGAAACCAAATCTTAACTTGTCATCGGGTCGGGCAGGCGGTTCCGTGTGTAACCGGAAAGGGTGGGGTGTGAATGCAATTTTGGATGGAGTTCTTTAGCATTGTAGCCGCCATCGCGCTTGTGGTGCAGGTAGGGATTCTGATTGGATTGTTCTTGCAGCTCAAGCGCACCACTGAATCGATCAACCGGATGGTCAACGATCTGCATACCCGAATCGGACCCATCCTCACGCGAACACAGATCCTTCTGGATGATACGCAACCAAAAATTACTGCTCTTGTCGATGACGCATCGCACGTAGTTTATCTCGCGCGAACGCAGGCGCAGAAAATGGATAAAGTTTTCACGGAAGCTTCCGACCGCTTGCGTGGGCAATTGGTGCGCGCCGACAGGATTCTGACGGGCACGCTGGAGGCGGTCGAAGAGGCCGGTACCCAGGTGCGACGCAGTTTTCTTGGGCCGGTGCAGCGAGCTTCCGCGGTGGTCCACGGCATCAAAGTTGGGCTGGATTTCCTGCGTTCGCGGCGCAGCCACAGAGAAAACGTGCAAGAGGGTCTGGAGCAGGAAGACGAACTGTTCATTTGAGAAAGTCAGTAGTCTGTGATTGCTAGTCTGTAGTAGCAGCGACGTCTGACCAGAGTCTGATCGTTCAAGATATTCTCTACGCGATACCTGCCCAGTCCCAACTCCTGACTGGCAACTACCGACTATTGCGAATCCAGCCGCCCGCCAGAACGATGTCCCCGTCGTAAGCCACAGCGGCTTGGCCGGGAGTTATAGCCCGCTGTGGTGCGTCGAAAGTGATGAAGGCGCGCAGGCCGGGGAGCGCTTCGACGGTTGCGGCAGCAGGTTCGTGCTTGTGGCGAATCTTCACTTGCGCGCGCAATGGCACGTTGGGCGCGTCGATGGACACCCAGTTCACATTTTCGATTTCAAACGTCGCGGCGCGCAGCGCATCGTCTTCGCCCACAGTGACGCGGTTTTTCTCCGGATCGATGGCCAGAACGTAAATGGGCTTTCCTGTGGTAAAGCCCAGCCCCTTGCGCTGGCCAATGGTGTAATTGTGCACGCCGGTGTGGCGGCCAAGCACAGTGCCGCCCTCGGTGACAATGTCACCTTCCTTATCATTCAGCGGTTTGCCTTCTTCCCTCGCGTAGGCGTGGATGAATTGAACATAGTTGCCATTCGGCACGAAGCACAGCTCCATGCTTTCGGGCTTGTCGGCGACGGGTAGATCGACGCTGCGCGCCAGTTGGCGCACTTCTTCCTTGGTCAGTTCCCCCAGAGGAAATTCACTGCGGGACAATTGTTCCTGCGTGAGGCCCCAAAGAAAATAAGACTGATCCTTGGAATCGTCGCGCGCGCGCAGGAGCTGGTAGCGGCCAGAGTGATCGTCTTTGCGGATGCGCGCGTAGTGGCCGGTGGCCAGCCGTTCCGCTCCAATCTGCCGGGCCATACGTAGAAGCGGCTCGAACTTCACGTCGGTGTTGCAGTTGGTGCAAGCAATGGGGGTGCGTCCCGCAAGGTATTGCTCAACAAAAGGGCGCACCACGCGCTGCTCGAATTGCTCTTCAAAGTTGACCACGTAGTGAGGAAAGCTCAGGTGCTGGGCTACGCGCTTGGCGTCGTACACATCGTCGAGCGAACAGCAACGATGCTGCGCGGGACCATCTCCCTGAAGTTCGGGCAGCCGGCGCTGATTCCACAATTGCATGGTCAGGCCGACGATAGGCCGGTGGTGCTGGAGAAGCAGCGCGGCCACCGTGGACGAATCGACACCGCCAGACATGGCCACGGCGACGAAGCCGGGCTTCAGCTCGCCAGCCACCGGCAGGGAATCGAGATTTGCTTGCGTGGACATACGTCTAACTATTTTACAGGGAATGCGTCAGTGATGCGTGGGGACCTCTTTTTTGTAGGTAGGCGAAAGCTGGCGGAGCTGCGCAACAGCCGCAGGCACGATTTCCAGGGCGGTTTCGATTTCCGTGGTGGTAGTGTGTCGTCCGAGGCTGAAGCGGATGCTGGCCCGGGCTTCGGATGCTGCTAGACCAATGGCTGTAAGGACGTGCGAAGGCTCGACCGCACCGGAAGAACAAGCCGCTCCTGTGGAGCAAGCCAGTCCTTTAAGGTCGAGAGCAATGATCAAAGCTTCCCCCTCGATTCCGGGGAAGGTGATGTTGGAAGTGTTCGGAGTGCGCGGCACAGCGGCGGCATTGGCACGCGAATCAGGAACTCGTGCGAGCAGTCCCTGCTCCAAATGGTCGCGGAGGGCAGAAATGCGGGCGGCGTCGTCGGCCAGGGAAGAGCGCGCGAGTTCGGCAGCTTTGCCGAGGCCAACAATCCCCGCCACATTTTCCGTTCCAGGGCGGAAACCGCGCTGATGGTGACCGCCGTAGAGAAGTTGGCGGAGTCGCGTGCCGCCCTTGATGTAAATCGCGCCCACCCCTTTGGGAGCGTAGAGTTTGTGCCCGGACAGCGAAAGCAGATCGAGTTGGCAGGCCTTCACATCAACGGGAATTTTGCCGGCGGATTGCACTCCGTCGCTATGGAAGTAGATGTCGTGCTCCGTCGCGATGCGCCCAATCTCCTCGAGAGGCTGAACTGTGCCCAGTTCGTTGTTAGCATGCATGATGGTGATCAGAATCGTCTCCGGGCGGATAGCCTTGCGAAGGTCCTGCAGATTGATCAGGCCGTGGCGGGAGACGGGAAGGTACGTGACGGCAACGCCTTCTTTCTCCAGAGCCTGGCAAGTATTAAGAACGGCTTCATGTTCGATAGCGGTGGTAATGATATGGGCGGCCGGTTGTGTGTGGAGCAGCGACTGAAGCACACCGAAGATGGCGTGATTGTCCGATTCGGTGCCGCCGCTGGTGAAGATAATTTCCTGCGGCCGGGCGTTAAGGAGAGACGCAACCTGTTCGCGCGCGGTTTCGACCGCCGCGCGGGCACGCTGGCCAAACGTATGGATGGAGGAGGCGTTGCCAAAATCGCCGGAGAAATACGGAAGCATAGCTTCGAGGACCGCGGGGTCCACCGGCGTGGTGGCGTTGTAGTCCAGGTAAATTCGCTTCATAAACCAGCCTCAATTCAGGATAGAGGGCATAGGGGCCAGTGTCCAGAACCTTCCCGGACTAGAGGTCGGCCAACTAAAGATGTAGAATCCGCGGGGTTTCGCGGCCTTTGGGGAGGCCGTACCGGCGGAAACAATTGGGTAACGAGTTTCGTATATGTTGCACGGGTAGTTGTGGACGCGCCATTCAAACGCTGGGGGAAAGAAACCATGAAGCGTATTTTTCTTTTTGCTTTGATAAGCCTGGGGGCCAGTCTGTGTGCCAGGGCGCAGAGATTGCCAGAAACGGTTGTGCCAGAGAGCTATGACCTGACCTTTGCCCCAGACTTGGCGAAGGCGGCATTTACTGGCGACGAGACCATTCAGGTCAAGGTCCTTAAGCCAACCTCCAGCGTCACCCTAAACGCCGCGGAACTCGACTTCCAGGAAACCAATATTACGGCTGCCGGCGTAACCCAGAAAACCACAGTGGGCTTGGATCCAGCGAAGCAGCAGGCGACGCTGACCGTGGACAAGGAACTGCCGCCCGGTCCGGCGGAAATCCACATTCGCTTTGCGGGAATCCTCAATGACAAGCTGCGCGGCTTTTACCTCAGCAAATCCGAACGCCGCAATTACGCGGTGACACAATTTGAGGCCACAGACGCGCGCCGGGCGTTTCCATCGTTTGACGAACCGGCATTCAAAGCGGTGTTTCGCATCACGCTGGTCATCGACAAAGGTGACACGGCAATTTCGAATGGAAAAATTGTTTCCGATGTGCCCGGACCCGGAGATGGCAAGCACACCGTAAAGTTCTCACCAACGCCCAAGATGTCCAGTTACCTGGTGGCCATGCTGGTGGGAGATTTTGTCTGTCAGGAAGGCGGTGCGGACGGCATTCCCATTCGCGTCTGCGCGTTGCCAGAAAAAAAGGAACTGACCGCGTTTGCGCTGGAAGCGTCAGAAAACATCCTGAAATTTTACGACAAGTATTACGCCATCAAATATCCCTACGGGAAACTGGATCACATCGTGTTTCCAGATTTCTCCGAGGGGGCAATGGAAAATGTGGCGGCCATCACGTATCGCGACAGTGCGCTTCTCATCGACGAGAAGACCGCCTCCTACGACGCGAAACAACAAGTCGCCAGTGTCATTGCGCACGAGATGGCTCACCAGTGGTTTGGAGACCTGGTCACCATGAAGTGGTGGAACGATATCTGGCTGAACGAGGGCTTCGCCACATGGATGTCCTGGAAGCCACTGGAAGCCTGGAAGCCGGAATGGAATATGGGCCAACAGGAGATCGGGGAGACCCTTGGGGCGTTGAATGCTGACTCCATCTCTTCGGTGCGGATGATTCGGGCCGACGCGGAATCTCCTGCGGACATTGGCGCATTATTTGATGGCATCGCGTACGGAAAAGCGGCTTCGGTGCTGCGCATGGTGGAAGCGTACGTCGGTCCCGAGGTGTTCCAGAAGGGTGTGAACGCCTATCTTGCAAAACACGCCTATGCAAACGCCACCGCCGAGGACTTCTGGAATCAGATTACGGAAACCTCCGGAAAGCCCGTGGACAAAATCATGACGAGTTTCACCGAGCAGGCCGGAGCCCCGCTGGTAAACATAAAGAGCCAATGCAAAGGCGACACGACGGAAGTGACATTGATGCAGGAGCGCTATATCTCGGACGCGGCGAAGATGGCCGCGGGCTCCGCGGAAATTTGGCCCATTCCCGTGAACCTGCTTCCTTCCAACACGAAGCAACCCGTCTATCGCCTGCTGACCAAGAAGGAAGAAACATTTCCATTGCCGGGGTGCTCGGCGTGGGTTTATGCGAATGCTGGTGCGCGGGGATACTACCGCACCAGCTACGATGCAGCTTCATTCAGGAAGATGAGCACCGAGGTAGAGACCGCGTTTTCGGCCGAGGAGCGCGATCGATTCCCGGCGGATGCCTGGGCCTTGGTCCGAATCGGCAGGCTGAACATTGCCGACTATCTGAACCTGCTGCAGCAAATGCAAGGGGAACGCTCGCGGGAAGTGATCCAGACCATGATTGGGCACATCCCGGAGATTCACGACAAGTTTGTGACGGAAGCCGACCGGCCCGCGTTCGAAAAATGGGTGCGGGATTTCTTGAATCCGATCGCCAAGGATTTGGGCGAAACTCCGGTGCCGGGCGAACCGGCCGAGCGGGAAGCGTTGCGCAGCGATGTTTTTGCCATGCTGGCGCAATACGGACGTGATCCCCAGCTAATCCAGAAGGCTCGCGCCACTGCCGAACAGTACATGAATGACCCGCAATCGGTGAGCCCAGAACTGGCAGGGAAAGCTTTAACGGTTTCGGCGATGAACGGAGACGCAGCACTTTACGACAAATATGTTGCCCACTTGAAAACCGCCAAGACTCCCGAGGAGTATGGATTCTACCTGCAGGCATTAGGATTTTTTCCGGAACCGGCGCTGGCGAAGCGTACGTTTGACCTGGTTCTTGGACCCGAAGTGAAGAGTCAGGACATGTTCGCGCTGGCCTCTCCGTTCATCAATTACAGAACGCAGACCGAAGCCTGGGAACTGTTTAAAACCGATTTTCCGACCATCATGAAAAAAATAGACGCGTCGGACGCAATCGGACTGGCGCAGGTCGCGGGCGCATTTTGCGACGCACATCTGCGGGACGACTCGCAGAAATTCTTTGCGGATCAAAAGCTGCCTGGCTCGGAACGCATCTTGCAGAACGCCAAGGACCAGGTGAATGCCTGCATCCAAATCCGCGATCTACAACAGAAGAACTTGTCCACGTACCTGGAGCGATGATTTAGAAGACCGGCAGCGAGCCGCAAGACACCTAAGTCCGCGCGATTTGTTATTTCAGAGGGTTCAAAGCTTAGAAAATCAACGGAAGATCGGCAAGAGCCGCATTGTTTTGCGCGAGCCTTGAGGGGCGTGTTAGTGTGTGCGGTTGAACGCTGGTTGAATGGAAGTTCCGGAGGCACGCAGTGGGATATGCGGATTTGCGGGAGTTTGTGAACCGACTGGAGAAAGAAGGAGAATTGCGCCGCGTAAAGGTCGAAGTAGACCCCGTGCTGGAGATTGCGGAAGTGGGCCAGCGGGCGCAAGCATTGCCTGGGCCGAAAGGGAATCCGGGAGGGATGGCGCTGCTGTTTGAAAAACCGAAGGGCTCGCGCTACCCACTGTTGATCAACGCCTTTGGTAGCGAGCGACGGATGGAATTGGCCTTCGAAGTGGAAAAACTGGACGACGTGGCCGCGCGCATTCGCGGATTCCTGGATATGCAAACGCCGCAGGGGCTTTTCGACAAGATGAAGATGTTGCCCAAGCTGATGGAATTGGGTTCGTTCTTCCCGAAAACGGTGAAGGACGGCGCATGCCAGGAAGTAGTGAAAAAAGGTAGTGACGTTAACCTGTTCGATTTCCCGATTCTCAAGTGCTGGCCGCAGGATGGTGGCCGGTTCATCACGTTTCCACTGGTGTTTACCAAGAGTCCGGTCACTGGAAAACGAAATGTGGGAATGTACAGGATGCAGGTGTACGACGAGCGCACCACCGGGATGCACTGGCAAACACAGAAACACGGCGCCGAGCATTTTCGTCGCGCACGTGCCGCGAACCCCGAGGGAACAATCCCTGTCAGCGTCGCGATCGGATCCGACCCCGCCACAACACTCGGTGGCATTCTGCCGATCCCGCCGGATCTGGACGAGATGATGTTCAGCGGATTCCTGAAGAAGGAGCCCGTGGAATTGGTGAAGTGCCAGACCAACGAGTTGGAAGTGCCGGCGAACGCGGAAATTATTCTCGAAGGCTACGTTAGCTTAAATGAAATGCGGACCGAAGGGCCTTTCGGTGACCACACCGGTTTTTATTCGCTGGAAGGTGAGTATCCGGTTTTCCATGTGGAATGCGTTACGCACCGCAAGGATCCCATCTATCTGACCACGGTGGTGGGACCTCCGCCACAAGAAGACTTTTACATGGGATATGCCATCGAGCGGGTCTTTCTTCCTTTGATGAAGATGACTCATCCGGAAATCGTCGATGTGTCCTTGCCTGCCGAAGGCATCGTGCACAACTTGATGATTGTGTCTATTCGTAAGTCGTTTCCCGGGCACGCGCGCAAGGTAATGAACGCAATTTGGTCGCTGGGCCAGGCGATGTTCACAAAAGTAATCGTGGTGGTCGATCACGACGTCAATGTCCACAACTACCGGGAAGTGGTGTGGAAAGCTCTCTGCGCCATCGATCCGGAGCGCGACGTGCAGTTTACCTTGGGACCCGTGGATACGCTGGACCACGCCGCACGCATGCAGGATTTTGGCTCGAAGATGGGAGTGGATGCCACCCGGAAGTGGCCGACTGAAGGATTTACACGTCCTTGGCCGGACGAGATTCTGATGGATCAAAACACGAAGGCACGCGTCGACGCTTTGTGGAAGAGCCTGGGCATCTGATCTTCGATCCAATCGTCATTCCGAGCGAAGCGAGGAATCCCTCTTCGATTTTAGCGGTCGAGAGGGGTTCCTTACTTCGCGGACTCTGCTCGGAATGACGAATTAATGCGCTGCAGCATCGCCAGAGGCGAATGCGAGTCCGTCTACGCCCCGGGTCAACTGGATGGGCTTTTCCAATTCCCAGGTTTTGAGGTTCAGGATTTCAATCGTGCCAGCTTGCGGGCAACTCACATAGGCGTGAGAACCGTCAGGCGCCACAATGGATTCTCCCTGTGCGGCAGGAATGTCGTAAGAGTGCGCCACCTTGCCCGACGAAGTATCCAAAACAAATAATTTGCCAGAGGGAGCGTTGGCCACCAGCCAGCGCCCATCTGGCGTAGGTGCGGAAGAATAGACAATTGCGGGCACGCTCCACCATGTGGCTATCTGGTTTTTGGAGGTGTCGATCAAAGCGATGCGCGGTTTTTGCTGGTCGTGCGTGTAAACCGTGTGGCCATCCGGCGAAATCGAGATGCGCTGGACCTGCCCTGCAACCGGAATCGTGGCAACTAGCGAGTGCTTCTGCAAATCCAAAACACTGACACTGCCGGCAAACACGTTGGCGGTGTAAGCGCGGGAGCCGTCAGGTGTGATCACAAACATGTGGGAATCCACTTGGCCCGTGGGCACCTGCGCGACAATCTTTTGCGTGCTTGGATCAATCACGTCCAGCGCTTTGACGAGTTCGGCCGAAACGTACAGGAGTCCATCGGGGCCAAACTTGGCGCAGTGCGGACGTGAGGGCTTGTCGAGATCAATGATATGGACCGCGCGGCCTGTGGCTAAATCGATCACCTGCACTGTGCTTCCATCCGTTCCTGGCCTGCCGATTCCAGAGTTTCCGTAGATTGGCACGTACGCGAATTTTCCGTCGGGTGAAGCAATCACTTCGTGCCCGTTGATATCGACTCCGACAGTGGCGACGGTCTTTCGAGACGCGGGATCGATGATGAGCAGCGTATGGTCGCCTTGATTTGCGACCAGAAGGCGCTGGGCATAGGTTGTCGATGGCAAAAGGAGTAAACTGGACAGCAAGAGCACATTCTTCATTCGAAGTCTCCCGAGTTTTGTGGTCTGAATTGGCGCATCAGTATAACTTCGGCGAATGGAACACTGCATTTGTTTTGCAGGAGATAGGAAGAGAGGAGTGAGAAGGACCGAGGGTGCGGATAAAGAATAACCGTCCCGGGGGACAGGTCGAATTCAAGAAGAAGCACAAGTAATAGTAGTACTGAGCGATGGATGACACTACTGCTTGGGCTACCTGCCTAGAATACCAGGTCAATTGCCTAAGATTGCCTATGTTGTTAGGACAACTTCGGGAGAGAAAGGCTTGACGGTCGGGCGGCCTCAATGACATAACGGGGACAAGGTCGCGCTCGAAGGGAATCACTGTCAGCAACTCGCATCGGGTGCGAACATGTTCCAAGGTCGGGCGTGTCACAGTCAGGATGGGCGTTCCTCGTGAGCGAATCGCGCGAAGTGATGAACGTACGACAGGCGTCCCAGTATCTCGGGATCAGTCCAGATACCCTGTATCGGTACATCACAGAAGGCGAAATACCTGCATTTAAGCTGGGAAATCGTTGGAAACTTAGGAAGACGATCCTGGATCGATGGATGGAACGCAAGATGAGCCAAGTGGTGGCACGGCGCCGCTAGGTTCACCGAAGCGTGAGGGAAAGAGGCCGCGATATGTGGTTACTCGGGGGCAAGAAAAATAGGCAGCTTGTCGGTCTGGATATCGGCTCCAGCTCCATCAAGGCCGTGGAGCTGAAATCGACCAAGGCCGGGTACGAGTTGGTCAGTTATGGCATGGAGTCCTTGGCGCAGGACACGGTTGTGGACGGCGCGATTATGGATGCGCCGCAAGTCGCTAACGCCATCACTAAGATTTTCGATTTAGAGAAGATCAAGACCAAAAGCGTGGCGACCTCCGTGTCAGGCCACTCCGTGATCGTCAAGCGCGTGCCTTTGCCGCTGATGACCGAGGAAGAACTGTACGACCGGATTCCCTCTGAAGCCAGCCAGCACATTCCCTTCGACATCGCCGACGTGAACCTCAGCTACCAGCTACTGGAAGCCATGGACTCCCAAATGGATGTCCTGCTGGTGGCGGTGAAGAAAGACAAGATTCTGAACCACACCAACGTGTTGGCGCAGGCGGGAAAAACGCCGGTGGTCGTGGACATTGATGCCTTCGGCTTGCAGAATTGCTTCGAAGTAAACTATGAGCCGGATGCCGGGCAGACCGTGGCGCTGCTGAATATCGGCGCCAGCGTGATGAACATTAATATCGTCCGCGGCGGAATCCCGCTGTTTACCCGCGACGTCAGCGTCGGCGGCAACCAGTACACCGACGCGCTGCAAAAGGAACTGGACCTCAGCTTTGACGATGCGGAGCGCCTGAAGAAGGGCGAGACTCTGCCCAGCGTCACCGACGAGCAAAAGGGCCAGATTCTGCGCAGCGTTTCTGATATCTTGACCCTCGAAATTCAAAAGACCTTCGATTTCTTCCGCGCCACGGCGAGCGGTGAAAACATTCAACGCATCATGGTGGCCGGAGGAACGGCGCGCGTGCCCGGACTGGTGGACCTGCTGCGGGAAGAATTCGCGATGCCGGTAGAAGAACTGAATCCATTCCGTAAGGTGTTAATCAACCCGGGGAAGCACAGTGAAGATCAGATCCGGGAATTGGCGCCCCGGTTGGTGGTCGCGGTGGGATTGGCATTGAGGAGCTTCGACTAGCCATGATCCGCATAAACTTACTCGGACAAACGCGGCCAAAAACCGCACGAAGGCCGGTGGACACTGGCGCGGCAATGCCGCTGGTGTTCATTGGAGCCGGCGTACTTCTCGGGGCGTTATTCCTGTTCTACTTCTATCATTCCTGGCAAACCCAGTTGAACGAAGAGAATGCCCGGATCAAGCAACTCCAGAGCCAGAAAACGGAGTTGGAACAGATCAAACTGCAGGTGGAAGCCTTCGAGAAACAGAAGCAAGTGTTGCAGCAGCGCGTCGGTACCATCGAGCAATTGCAGAGAGACCGCACTGGTGGACAAGAGCTTCTGGATCAGGTTGCCAACACAGTTTCCCGGGCAGAGAACCTCTGGTTGACTTCGATGTCCAAGAAGGGCACAACCGTCACCATGGACGGCGCGGCCGCCTCCATCAATTCGGTAGCAAACTTCATTACCGCGCTGAAACGGTCCGGCTATTTCCAGAAGGTTGAGATTAAGGAATCCCGGCAGGACGAGAAGAATACCGGCGTACAGACTTTCTTGTTTACGATCAACGCCGAGATTGCTCCCAACGGCCCAGGCGCAACCCCGCAGGCCCAACCGGCGAGTGCGCCCGCTCACAGTGCCCCAACTAGCGCGGCACCGGCGAAGAAAGGATAAGGCAGACCATGGCGAATCCTTTCCGAGATATGTCGGTGATCATGCAGGGTCTGGTGGCCTTGGCCATCGCGGTGATCCTGGTCCTCGCGGGCTTGTACGTTCCGGTCTCCCCGGTCGCTCAGGAACGCTCCGCAGTCGACGCGGCTGTCACCCAGCGTTCCAAGCTAAACCAGGAAGTCACTCAACTCCAGGTTTATAAACAACGTTACGGCGAACTGAAGCAGCAGATGGACGCGCTGAATAAACAGCTCGATACCCTGAAGACGATTGTTCCTGAAGAAAAAGAAGTGGACGAATTCATCCGCCAGGTACAGGGAGCAGCGAGCGCGTCGAACGTGCAGTTGCGCCGGCTCACGGCGCAGACCGTTGTGCCCAGGGACTTCCACTATGAAATGCCGTTTGAGGCACAGGCGGACGGCCCGTATTTCAACGTGCTGGATTTCTTCTCTAGGCTGAGCCGGCTGTCGCGCATCATCAATGTGGGAGATCTGCAGTTTGACGACCCCACGGGGAACGCCGGCAAAGGCACGAAGTATCCGATCCGTCCAGGGGAAACAGTAACAGGCGTATTTACGATCACAACGTTCTTCACGAAGCCGGCTGATACGGCTCCGGCTGTAACGGGTGGGGCAAAAGTACCAGCACCGCCCGTGAAAAAACCGTGAGCGGGAATGAGCGAGCTATGCGTCGATTGAAAACACTGATAATCGCAATACTGCTGACTGGGGCAGGGTTCGGCGCGCAAGCGCAGACAGCGCCTGCTCCGGCAAAGCCATCCGCCAAGCCTGCAACCACGGCCCCGAAATCTTCAGGGAAGAAGGCCGCTCCCGCGCCAAAGCCGGCGGGTGAACCCGAAGGAAAAGTTGCCCGGCGAGATCCGTTTGAATCGTTGACCACGCGGCAGGATGCCGCGGCGAAGGTGGCGGCGAATCTGCCCCCGGGCAAGGCCGGATTGCAAGTGGCGTCGCTCCGGCTCGATGGCATCGTGAAATCGCCGAACGGAATGATCGCGGTGGTCACCAATCCGCAGGCAAGGACCTATTTTCTGCGGGAAGGTGACCAGTTGTACGACGGAAGAGTGGACAAGATAGCTTTGGATGGTGTGTCGTTCCACGAGATCGGGAAAGACGCATTCGGGAAACCGATTGAGCGGCAAGTGAATAAGAGAATCTACTCCAGTGCAGGAGAACAGCAATGACGACGAACTGGCGGGCCTTAAGGTGTGGCTGCCTGATACTGACGAGCGTGCTGCTGGGCGGGGGCCCGGCAATCGTTCGAGGGCAGGAGTCCGCTGGCGCGACCTCGACCGCGGCGGTGATCTCAAGCGTGGCGATCACGCAGGATCCGCAACGGGCGGCGATTCGTGTCGAAGGGGCTGGGCACCTCGACGTGCACGCCGTGCGGATGCAGAATCCGGAGCGGCTGGTGCTGGACTTCGCGGGAGCCCGGCTCAACGTGCAGAAGACGTCGATCCCTGGAGTCTCGGCTCCGGTGCGCGGAGTGCGCATGGGACAATTCCGGCCTGACGTTGCGCGCGTGGTCATCGACCTGACAGGTTCCGCGCCTTACCAGATCGCCCACGACGGCGATGCGGTCGTGGTGTACCTGCAGGTGCAACCGGCAGATGCCAGCGCACCCGCAGTGACCTCCACGACGACCGACGAGCCTAAGAAAGAAGCTAACGCACATTTCCCTTTGCCGAATCAATTGACCCAGCCGTCCGTGACTTTGGCCGCGGCGAAAGAAACCTCCGGGCCGGCGCCTTCGGAAACCAGCGCACAGCAGGCGGCGCAACAGGCCGTGCAACAAGCCTCTACCGCGGCGTCAACGGTGGCGGCCCAGCAGGCCACGGTAACGCCCAGCCCGTCCGCAGGCCGTTATACCGGCGAACCCATCTCCGTGAACCTGAAAGATGTGGACTTGAAAGACTTCTTCCGGTTGATTCACGAGATCAGCGGGCTCAACGTCGTGCTGGATCCGAACGTGAAGGGTACGTTGACCATCGTGCTGGATGAAGTGCCGTGGGATCAGGCACTCGATATCGTGCTGATCAACAACGGTCTGGACAAGCAGCTCAACGGGAACGTTCTTCGCGTCGCCACCCGCGACACGTTGAAGAAGGAAGCTGAGACCGCTCGCGACCTGCAGAAAGCCCAGGCGGAAGCTGTGGCGCCGGTCACCGTGACGCGCGTCCTCAGCTATGCCAAGGCTGCCACCATGAAGGACACCTTGAAGAAGTTCCTCTCGACCCGCGGCGATATTTTCTCCGATGACCGGTCGAACCAGTTGGTGATCCGCGACATTCCGTCGGTTATTCCGACCATCGACAACCTCATCCGGCAGCTGGATCGCAAATCCCAGCAGGTGGAAATTGAAGCGCGTGTCGTGCAGGCGTCGCGGTCCTTCAGCCAGGACATCGGTGTGCAATGGGGCTTTGCGGGAACGACCACCAGCGGTCGCACGATTTTTGGTGGCGCGCCGCAGACGGGAATTAGCCCGATTACCACCGGCATGGGCATTCCTCAACCTCCGCTCATTGCCACATCGACGACTGGCGGTTCCTCTGGTTCCGGACTTCCGTTCAACGTGAATCTTGGTGCGGGAGCGCCAACCAGCGGCTTCTACTTTGGCCACCGCTCACCCAACTTCGCCGTCGACCTGTACATTACGGCAGCGGAAGCAAAGGGCGTCGGCAAGTTGCTGTCGAAGCCAAAAATCGTTACCCAGAACAACGAAAAGGCAACCGTCAAGCAAGGTACGAAGATTCCAATCCAGACGACCATCAACAACACCATCTCGGTGCAGTACATCGACGCGGTGCTGAAGCTGGAAGTCACTCCGCAGATTACCGCTGAAGGCACGGTCTTCATGGATGTGCTGGTGGAGAACACCCAGATCGATAACGGTATTCCACGCGTTCAGGGCATCCCCGCGTTGGATACGCAATCCGCGGAAACGAAGGTGCTGGTCGCCGATGGTGGCACCGTGGTCATCGGTGGAATCATCGTCACCCAGCAGCAGACCAGCAGGAACCAAGTTCCCGTTCTCGGCAGCTTGCCGATCATCGGGTACCTCTTCCGCGAACAGGCTGTAACCATCAACTCGTCGGAACTGTTGTTCTTCCTGACGCCTCGAATTATTCCTGGGTAATTCGGCGGGTTTCGGCAAGCGTCCAGATCTCAGTTAAAATAGAATCGAGGAGACGCGAGTCTCCTCGATTTTTTTATGAACGAAACCTTCGCTAAAAGACGGCGGGAAGTGACGCGGGAACTAAAGCGGCGGCAATTGGATTGCCTGCTGGTGACGCACCCGGCGAACTGGTATTACCTGACCGGTTTCACGGGCGACTCGGGAATCCTGGTGATCACCCCCGGCGGGTCCACGCTGATAACCGACGGCCGTTTCACCACTCAGGCAAAGCAGGAGTCGCCCTCGGTCCAGTTGGAGTTGCAAAAAGGCGGGTTGTACGTTTCATTGGCTGATTGGCTGGCGCAAAAGGGAATCCGGAGGGCAGGCTATGATCCGGAGCAGTGGACGCTCGCGCAATGGAAAACGCTCCGAAAGGCCAGCGGCGCGAAATGCCGTGCGATCGAGGCGCGAGGCGTAGTCGAGAGTCTGCGAATGAAGAAAGACGCTCAGGAACTCGCGGCAATGCGAAAGGCGGCCATTCTGGCGGGGGAAGTCCTGCAGGGTGCTGTGAAGCTTCTCCGCCCGGGAGTGACGGAAATCGAGATTGCAGCGGAGATTGAGTTCCAGATGAAAAAGCGCGGCGCCAGCGGACCAGCGTTCGAGACCATTGTGGCGTTTGGCGCGCGCGGGGCACTTCCTCATGCGCGTCCTACCGCCAAGCGCTTGAGGAAAAATGAGTTGGTGGTGCTAGACCTGGGTGTTATACTCGGCCACTATTGCAGCGACATCACGCGCTCAGTGTATGTGGGCCGCGCCACGCGGCGAATCCGTCAGTGGTACCGTGCGGTGCAGGACGCCAATCAAGCTGCCATAGCGGCTGTCGGTTCGGGGGTAAGCTGCGGTGAAGTGGACGCCGCCGCACGGAACGTCCTGAACAAGAACGGGCTTGAACGGCACTTCGTGCATAGCACCGGGCACGGTTTGGGGCTGGAGGTGCACGAGGCACCGCGGGTGGCCCGGGGACAGTCGATTCGACTTGAAGCAGGGAATGTGATTACCATAGAACCTGGTGTGTATATCGAAGGCGTCGGTGGCATTCGCATAGAAGATGATGTGGCAGTAGGTTTCAGGGGCAGTGAAGTTTTGACCCGTGTTACGCGGGATCTCATCGAACTCTAAGATAGGCAATGAAACGGAAAAAACCGTCCAAAGAGACTGGAAGTAAGTCGTTTGCCAACCCGGAAATCGGGCAGATCGAGCAATTGCTTCGCTTCATGAGCGAGCACAACCTCGAGGAATTTGAGTATTCGCGCGGCGATCTGCGCATCCGGCTGAAGAAGCCGGGATCCACTGCGGTGGTGGCCGCACCTCGTTTGGGAGAGATTATCGTCCCTGGAGCGGTGCCGGCGCCGGCAGCGGCCAACAGCGAGGCCAATGCCAACGCCGAAGCGGATTTGCGTGGCGGGGAAGATCTGTTCCTCGTTAAATCCCCGATCGTCGGAACATTTTATGGGTCGCCGAGCCCCGGTGCGGAGGCCTTCGTCAAGGTTGGCAGCTACGTGGAGTCTGGGCAGACGCTGTGCATCGTGGAAGCCATGAAGCTCATGAACGAAATCGAATCCGAGACCAGTGGCGAAGTGCTGCGCATCTTCGCGGAGAACGGTCAGCCCGTCGAGTACGGCCAGCCGTTGTTTGGCATTCGGCCGAGCCGGAAACGGTAAGCCCACCCGACTATGTTCCACAAGATTCTTGTAGCTAACCGTGGGGAAATTGCCCTACGGGTCATCTGTGCGTGCAAGGAATTGGGCATCGCGACAGTTGCCGTATATTCCGAAGCGGACCGTAATGCCCTCCACGTGCGCTTTGCCGATGAAGCGGTGTGCATCGGGCCGCCCCGGAGCAGCGAAAGCTATCTGAACATTCCTCACGTCATCAGCGCCGCGGAAATTACCAACGTGGACGCCATCCACCCGGGTTATGGCTTTCTTTCGGAAAATGCGAACTTTGCCAAGGTCTGTGAGGCTTCGGAGATCACCTTCATCGGTCCCAAGCCTGAAGTGATCGAGATGATGGGAGAGAAAGACCGCGCGCGGCGGGAAATGAAGAAGGCGGGCCTGGCCACCATACCGGGAAGCGAAGGCGTGGTGGATGGCGAACAACACCTGGCAAAAGAGGCCAAGCGGATCGGCTACCCGCTGATTCTGAAAGCGGCGGCCGGCGGCGGCGGGCGCGGCATGCGCGTGGTCAAGAGCAATGAAGAACTCCTCAGCGCGTACCAAACGGCACGCAGCGAGGCCCAGCAGGCCTTCGGCACTCCGGATGTGTACATGGAGAAGTTCCTGGAGCATCCGCGGCATATTGAGTTTCAGGTGCTGGGCGACCAGCACGGGAAAGTCATCCACCTCGGCGAACGCGAATGCACCATCCAGCGCCGCCACCAGAAGTTGCTGGAGGAATCGCCCTCCCCGGCGATCGATGCGAAGCGAAGGAAAGAACTGGGTGCCAAGGTCATCAAGGCCATGGAGGGGATCGGCTACACCAACGCGGGCACGATTGAGTTCCTTATGGATGAGGACGGCTCGATTTACTTCATTGAGATGAATACCCGCATTCAAGTGGAGCATCCGGTCACGGAATTCATAACCGGCGTGGACCTCGTCAAGGCGCAAATACGGATCGCTGCGGGCGAGCGACTCCAGGACGCGGCGGGCGAAGTCAATTTCAACGGGCATTCCATCGAGTGCCGCATCAACGCCGAGGATCCAGAGACGTTCGTACCCTCCGCTGGGCGTATCACGACGTTTCAGGCGCCCGGCGGGACGGGCGTACGTGTGGATTCTGCGGCCTACTCGGATGCGGTCATTCCTCCCTACTATGACTCGATGGTTGCCAAACTCATTGTGAAAGGCCGGGACCGCGCCGAGGCCATCAGCCGCATGAAGCGCGCCCTGGAAATGTTCGTGATCGAAGGGATAAAGACCTCCATTCCCCTCCACCGGAGGATTCTGGCACATCCCGATTTTGTGGCCGGAAACCTGGACACGCACTTCATCGAAAAGCTGCTGAACAACGGAAAATAAGCCGCCCATGCGCCTTGAGATGCCCAGGCTCTATGTGATATTAGACGCTGGACTAGTTCAGGGGCCTGTACAGTCGATTGCCAGACAACTTGTGAGCGCGGGTGTGCGTTTGCTGCAATATCGCGCGAAGGGTGTGTCCGCGCGGGAAGTGTTAGAAACGGCCAAGCAGCTAGCGCAAATGGCCCGCGCCGAAGGGACAAGTCTCTTTGTGAACGACAGGCCGGATTTGGCGTATCTCGCGGGCGCGGACGGAGTTCACGTGGGACAGGACGACTTGAGCGTGGAGCAGACACGGGCCATCGTGGGGCAAGATCGCTGGGTAGGGGTTTCGACACACAATCGAGAGCAATTTGAGGCGGCAGCGGCCACTTCGGCGGATTATATTGCCATCGGTCCTATCTTTCAGACGACCAGCAAGGCGAATCCCGATCCCGTGGTGGGAACGGGACTTCTTCGCGAATTACGGCCGTTGACGAAAAAGCCCATCGTGGCCATAGGGGGAATCCGCTTGGAACGCGCCGCAGAATTGATTGAAGCCGGGGCCAACTCCGTGGCGGTAATCAGCGACATCCTGCGGGCAGAGGATCCCGTGCAGCAGGCCAGACTATTTCTCCAACGACTGGAAGCCGCTAAACCTGCGGCGAACGCCTGAGGCCAGGGAAGAATGCCAGAATCCACCAGCCTTCAGCCGCCGGCAGCAAACAAAACAGAACATCACTTCGTGCGCGCCATCGGTTTGTTCGATGGCACCATGATCGTTGTTGGCTCGATGATCGGCTCCGGCATCTTCATTGTGGCTGCGGATATCAGCAGGCAGACAGGTTCGGCGGGCGGTTTGTTGCTGACCTGGGTGCTGACAGGAATCTTGACCATTGCCGCGGCACTGTCCTACGGGGAATTGGCGGCGCTGTTCCCGCATGCTGGCGGGCAGTATGTTTATTTGCGCGAAGCATTTTCGCCGCTGTGGGGATTTTTATACGGCTGGACGCTGTTCCTAGTGATTCAGACCGGAACTATCGCGGCAGTCGCCATTGGGTTCGCTCGCTATTTGGGAGTTCTGTTCCCTTCGATCTCGCCAAACACCTGGATCATTCCTCCCATTAACTTCTCTTCGAAATTTGCGATCAGCTTGTCCGTACAGCAACTCGTCGCCGTGCTGATGATCGTGTTTCTGACCTTCCTGAATACCCGAGGCGTGCGGCTGGGAAAATGGATTCAGAATATTTTTACATCGGCGAAGATGCTCTCGCTGCTCGGGGTGATTTTTTTGTGCATCTTCGTGGCTAGAAACGCTTCGGCGATTGCGGATAATTTTTCTCATTTCTGGGCCATTCGTGGCGCGAACACGATTGCTCCAGGGGTGGGCTTCCTCCGTGGGATTATGCCGACGGTAACTGCCGGGAGCGGCTGGTACGGCTTGCTGTTGGCGCTTGCTGTTGCGCAGGTAGGTTCGCTCTTCTCCGCGGACGCCTGGAACAATATTGGTTTCACCGCGGCTGAAGTGAAAAACCCGAAGCGTGACGTCGCGCTGTCCATGGCGTTTGGAACCATCATTGTTATCACGTTGTATTGCCTGGCAAATCTCGCCTATTTATGCGCCTTGCCCTTGAACCAAATCCAGAACGCACCTGACGATCGGGTGGCCACGGCGGCCCTCTCGGCGATTTTCGGTGCCAAAGGCGCGGCGATGATGGCGGTGGCGATCATCATCTCCACATTTGGCTGCAACAATGGGCTGATTTTGGCGGGTTCCCGCGTAGCCTACGCCATGGCCAAAGACGGACTGTTCTTCAAAGCCACTGGAAAATTAAACAATCACGGAGTTCCAGGAGTGGCGCTTGGCTATCAAGGCATCTGGATTGCCATCCTGATCTTGTTGCGCACGCGAAAGCCAGACGGTACCTACGGCAACTTGTACAGCAATCTCCTGGACTACGTGGTCTTCGCGGCGCTGCTGTTCTACGTGTTGACGATCGCGGGAATTTTCCTGCTGCGCATCCGGCGGCCAGATGCGGAGCGGCCTTACAAAGCATTTGGGTATCCCTTGCTGCCGCTCTTCTATATAGTGGCAGCCACCGGAATCATGGGCGTGTTGCTGCTGTATGAGACCCAGACGGCGGGCATGGGCATGGTTATTGTCCTCCTCGGGGTGCCGGTGTACTGGCTGTGGCACAGGCGGAGCAGGTCTTCGGTGAGTTCGCGAATAGATTCGTAGTTTCATGAATGGCGACAAACGAAGGAGGAGTTGCATGGGCAACCCCTTGTTTGCAAAGAAAACAATGGCCGCGCTGCTCTCGGAATCAAAAGAGAGCGGCGAGCACAGCTTGAAGAAAACACTCGGGCCGTTTCAGTTGACGGCACTCGGTGTCGGCGCGGTGATTGGTGCCGGCATTTTCGTGTTTTCCGGGCTGGGCGCGCACTATGCCGGACCGGGCTTGATGCTTTCGTTCGTACTCTCCGGGCTGGGCTGCGCCTTCGCGGCACTGTGTTATGCCGAGTTTGCCGCGATGATTCCCCTGGCGGGGAGCGCCTATACGTACGCGTACGCCACGCTCGGCGAACTCTTCGCTTGGATTATCGGTTGGGACCTGACGCTGGAGTATGCCATGGGTGCGAGCACCGTCTCTTCAGGTTGGTCCAACCATTTTATTGAGCTGCTGAACATATTTCGCATCAAGATGCCCTTGTGGCTGGCCTACGACCACTGGACGGGATTAGGGGAAGCGCAGAAAATCGTGGCCCGTCAAATGGCCAGAGCGGCAGACCCATCCTTGGTTCCAGGAACGCAAGCCTTCCTCGATAAAGTGGATGCAATTTTAGGTGGCCACTCTGCCGAGCTCATGCAACGCGCGCACGAACTGGTGAACGCGCCGAGAATCTTCGGCGTGGAAATCGGTTTCAACCTGCCCGCATTTTTGGTTGCTCTCGTCATTACGACGATTCTAGTGATAGGGATCAGGGAAAGCGCGCGCTTTAACACCTCTATCGTGGTGATTAAGGTGTCAGTGGTCCTCTTCGTGATTGTGCTCGGCTTCCGCTATATCAACTTCGCCAACTGGGGCACTGACTGGCATTCTTTCGCGCCCATGGGTTTCAGCGGAATTGGAGCCGGCGCGGCGTACATTTTCTTCGCCTACATCGGTTTCGATGCCGTTTCCACCACGGCGCAAGAAGCCAAGAATCCGCAACGAGACCTGCCCATCGGGATTATCGTTTCACTTCTGGTGTGCACCGTCCTGTACATCGCGGTCGCCGGCGTGCTCACCGGAATGGTTCACTGGCAAGACGTGAATATTGAGGCTCCGGTAGCACGGGCATTTCTGGACCGAGGCCTTTCCACGGCGTCGCATATCATTACCCTGGGAGCGCTGGCAGGTCTGACGAGCGTTATGCTCGTCATGCTGCTTGGCCAGACGCGCGTGCTCTATTCCATGGCCAATGACGGTCTTCTTCCACGCAAGTTTTTTGCCGCGATTCATCCGAAATTCCGCACGCCCTATAAGAACACCATCTTGGTCGGCTTGCTGGCGGCGGTCGTCGGCAGCGTTACACCAATTGACGACATCGGGAAGATGGTGAACATCGGAACATTACTGGCATTCGTGATTGTCTGCATCGCGGTAATGGTTTTGCGAAACACGAATCCGGAGCAGTCCCGGCCATTCCGCACGCCACTCGTGCCCCTCGTGCCCATACTGGGGATTTGCTTCAACGGCTACATGATGTACAAGTTGGGATGGGTCAATTGGGCACGGCTCATCATCTGGCTGATCATTGGTCTCGTCGTGTACTTCACATATGGCCGGCATCACAGCCGCGTCAGAAACCCACAGTTACCAGAACAAAAACTTTAGTGCTGTTTGGCCACCTGCCGGGAGCGAAGGGCAAGACTCGTGCCGTCGCTGCGAATCGGGTAGAGTGTTCCTGTAGCCCTTAACCCTATCTGCCATGGCCGGGAGAGAAAACCAGCAGAATTCGTTTTGGAAGGGCCTGTCCGTTCTGGATTGGCTGGCCGCGGTTTTGTGCCTGCTTGGTCTGTTGGTCATGTGGGACCGCGAATACCTGCAGGGAGTTCCTGGGTTAGGTTTGGTACAGGTTGTTGCCATACTCGCTGCGTTCTATCTCTTCTACCGTTTTTGGACGCGCTGGCGCAGCCAGGTCCTGTGGAGTTTGCGGAACCGGCTGATTGTGGCCTATCTGTTCATCGCGGTTGTGCCGATAATCCTGCTGCTGATCTTCTCCAGCCTCTTGGGGCAAATCATTTATTCGCAATTGGGTGCCTATCTCCTCTATCACGATGTGGAAGACCGCCTGGAGATGCTGAGGAATTCCGCGGAAGCCATCGCCGCGGCAGAATCCACTCTCCCAGCGAAGATGGACCAGTTGACGATGGATCGCGCGCTGGCTGGGCAGGTGTTGCTGGCGGAAGAAAAGCAATTGCCGGGGTTAATTGTGAATTTTGGCGGTGATCCTGAATATTTTCGAGAAGTCGCAGGAAGAGACGCGGGGGCGTACGCGGGGCTCGTGCAGGAAGGAATGCAGCTCCAGCTGATCGCGATGAGAGAAGTGGATTCCCCCCGGGGCAGGCAGATCATTGAATTAAGTGTTCCGGTCAGGCCAGAGTTTTTGGAGGGGCTCGCCCCGGACCTCGGGCCAGTGGATTTTACGCTGTGGCAAACCGTTGGGGACGATCCCGGCCAATCAGCGGTGCCGATTGGAGGCAAGCGTTACCGCGCGATCTCCCGGGTGATGACAAAGAACAGACCCTTATTGCCCGCGCAAACGTGGATGGACCCGGTGGTGGACGGTTTCACGCAACTGAACGCCACATTTCTGGCAGGAGATCAGGTCCTTGGGCGGGATCACCCGGTCTTTGCCTTCTTCAAAGCGAGACGTTCTCAACTGAACCACCGGATCTTCGCCTCGATGGGAGAATTGAGCGGTGCAAAGGGATTTGAGCTGCGATTGATAGGGGCCATCTTCCTGTTGATTGAGCTGGCGGCACTGGTCATTGGTGTGCGCCTGACTCGCGCAATCACGCGCACGATTTCGGATTTGTCCCGCGCGACTCAGGCGGTCCAGGAGGGAAACCTGGCAGCGCGCGTGCCGGTCGAGCGGCGCGATCAGCTTGGGATGCTGGGAGAATCCTTCAATTCCATGACCGGTTCGATTGGGCGGCTGATCAACGAACAGAAACAGTTACAGCGTCTGGAAAATGAGATCTCCATCGCGCGCGAAGTGCAGGATCAGCTTTTCCCGGAGAATCTGCCGCACGTGGAAGGCGTGGAGATTGAGGCCATCTGCAAGGCCGCGCGCAGTGTAAGTGGCGACTATTACGATTTCATTCAACTCAGTCCCACACAGGTGGCCATTGCGATTGCGGATATTTCGGGCAAAGGAATCTCCGCCGCGTTGTTGATGGCCAGCTTGCAGGCGGCATTGCGAAGCCAGTTGCTGACGTCGGGGAGCGAAAACCTGAGCACCGCGGAACTGGTGTCGCGCTTGAACAAACACCTGGTGCGCAACACGGGCGACGACCGGTTTGCCACGTTTCTGATTGCAATTTATGACCTCACCGCGCGCAAATTGCGCTATACCAATGCAGGCCACCTGCCGGGCTTCTGCTTGTCCGAAGGAAAGCCGCAACACCTCGATGTGGGTGGGATTGTGCTAGGCATTGTGGACGATTACGAGTTCAAGGAAGGCTATGTGGATGTGCCGCCCGACGCCGTCGTGATCGGCTACAGTGACGGACTAGTCGAGCCCGAGAATGCCTACGGCGAAGAGTTCGGCGTCTCGCGACTGGAGGCGGCGGCACATAGAGTGCGCCACGCGTCGCCGCGCAAAATCGCGGAGTCGCTCATGACCGCAGCGGAAGAGTGGTCCGGCAGCCCAGAACAGGCTGACGACATGACCGTGATTGTGGCGAAGTTGAGGTAACGGGCCAGAGTTATTCGTTCAGGAAGACAGCAATGGGCAGCGATTCGTTGACGGCATCAGGCTTGGAAGTGCTGGTGCCAAATCACAGCAAGATTCGGTTAGTGGCGTATATCATTCGGCATCTGAGGACGGTGGTCACGGAGGGACAGTGAAGAATCGACTTGAACCTCGCAATCTTTCGCAGGCTTCAGTTTCGCGACGCAAGTTCTTGGCGCAAAGCGCTGCAGCGGCTATCGGAGTTTCCATCGTTCCGCGCCGGGTGTTGGGTGGCGCAGGCTATGTGCCACCCAGTGACAAGGTGAACATCGCGTTCGTCGGCGTCGGTTCCCAAGGTTTGCGCGTAATGCTTCATTTTTTGCGCGAACCCGACGTGCAGGGCGTGGCGGTATGCGACTGCAACAAATCCAGCGCGAATTATCCACAATGGGACACCCAGGAGTTTTGTCACTCCGTGCGCAAGTTGCTGGGTGTCGATAGCGGCTGGGAATGGCTCAGCCCCGATCAACCCATTCAGTTGAACCATACTCTACGGGTCACGAGTGGCGTGGCGGGCTGGGAACCTTGCCAGAAGATTGTGGATGCCTACTACGGCACGCAACAGCGCTCTGGCCAGTATCACGGTTGCGCGGCTTACAGTGATTTCCGCGAGCTACTCGCGAAGCAGAAGGACGTGGACGCCGTTGTGGTGTGCACCACGGACAATCTGCACGCAGCCGTGTCCATTGCGGCGATGAAGAAGGGCAAGCATGTGTTTTGCCAGAAGCCCTTGACCCACACGATCTACGAAGCGCGGCGTATGGCTGAAGTCGCACGGGAAACGGGCGCGGCAACCCAGATTGCCGTCGGCAACCAAGCATCGGAAAACACGCGCTTGCTCTGTGAATGGATTTGGGATGGAGCGATCGGGCCGGTGCGCGAAGTCACAAACTGGTCGAACCGGCCGTTGTGGCCTCAAGGTATCGAGCGCCCGAAAGACACGGAAGCTGTGCCGGAAGGCTTGGATTGGAACCTGTGGCTGGGACCCGCGACAGAACGCGCGTTCAACAACGTGTATTTGCCTTTTGTCTGGCGGGGTTGGTACGACTTCGGTTGTGGTGCGCTCGGCGATATGGGTTCCTACAGTTTCGACACGATTTTTCGCGTTCTCAAGCTAGACGCGCCGGTGAGCGTGGAAGCAAGCTCGACCGCGCGTTACGACGAGACTTATCCGGAGGCTTCGATCGTTCGCTACAACTTTGCTTCGCGTGGCGACATGCCGCCCGTGAAGTTCACCTGGTACGACGGTGGTCTCAAGCCTTCACGGCCCGAGGAACTGGACGAAGATCACCCCCTCAAGGAAGGCGAAGGAATGGACGAAGGGCTTCTCTTCGCGGGGGACCGTGGAAAAATCCTCTGCGAATTCAGTGGCGCGAATCCAAGACTGATTCCCGAAGCGAAGATGAAAAGCTACAAACAGCCGCCGAAAACGTTGCCGAGATCACCGGGAAACGAACGCGAATGGCTGGATGCCTGTAAGGGCAGCAAAGACAAGCCTGGTGCCAATTTCGAATTCTCCGGCATGGTCACGGAGACTCTGCTTCTTGGAAACGTTGCAGTTCGCGCGGGTCAAAAACTCAATTGGGATCGCTCCAGCATGAAAGTCACGAACTCGGATGTGGCTCAAAAGTACATCCGTCCGGATCGCCGGAGCGGGTGGGAACTCTAGCAAGTCCGTTGTGAGTAGGAAGTCGATAGTGCGTGGAACACTTTGCTCGTAGAGGTTCACAGGGAGGCAATACAATGTATGTGAGTTCGAGAAGAGAATTTCTTAAGAGTGCCGCGGCGAACGCCGCGGCCGTCAGCTTTCTTGCCGTGTCCGGAATGGAACTTCGCGCCAATCCGCTGGGCCTGCCGATCGGATGTCAAACCTGGCCTGTCAGGTCAATGATCGCCAAGGATTTTCCCGGGACAATCAAACAGCTCGCCGATGCTGGATTTCAGACCATTGAGCTTTGCTCGCCGGCAGGTTACGCCGACAACGGTTTCGCTGGCCTCGCCAAATACTCGGGGCCGGAGTTGCGTAAGATTCTGGGCGACGCCGGTGTCACCTGCGTGAGTTCTCACTTCACGATGAGTGAGCTGCGGGAAAATCAGGCTGCGCGAATTGCTTGGGCAAAAGATGTCGGCCTGACACAGATGCTTGTGCCGACCCTCAGTGGGCCCGCCAAGCCCACCATGGATGATGTGAAGCACACGGCGGACGAGTACAACAAGATGGGCGAACAGGCTGCCAAGGCCGGCATCCAGCAGGGGCTTCACAACGAAGACTTCGAGCTGTCCACGGTCGATGGCAAGCGCACCTATGACCTACTGTTCGACCTCCTTGATCCCAAGCTGGTCAAGTTTCAGTTCCAGGTATCCACCATCAGCCGCGGCTACGATGCCGCAGAGTATTTCACGAAATACCCCGGCCGCTTCATCTCCATGCACGTACAAGGCTGGTCCGCGGAAACAAAGAAGATTGTGCCGGTGGGTCAGGGCACATTGGATTGGAACAAGATCTTCACTGCGGCGAAAACCGGCGGCATCAAGAATTACTTCGTTGAAATGAATCTGGACATGATGAAAGCGAGCGTTCCCTACCTTCGCAATTTGCAGGTGTGAAGTGCTAGAGGGAATGATCGCCTGGAAAAAGCATGGCTATTGGGTCTATGTATTGCCTATCTTTCACGTTTTCATTTGTTTGATTAGCTATATCGGTCTTGCCATACCTCTTCAGCATCTTGGGATACTGTTTTCTTTGGTGCTCTTAGCCGATCTCCCCGTTTCAATTGTGGCCTATGGGTTGGCTTGGAAATACAGCGTGCTCGCTTACTTGTGGACGCTCGTGGCTGGTACGTTGTGGTGGTATCTGTTGAGCCGTTGCGCAGAAGCCCTGTTCATTCGTTTCGTTCGTCGAGAGTAGCCATATGCCTGGTCAAAAGCTGGTGTTGTCTTGGAAACTGACCCACTGAGGAAATTGAGATAAGGTAGTGGGGACGGAGTGGGCTATACTGACACGTTTTGCGAGGATGGCGAATGTCGTTGAGAAACCGTGTGGCGGTGGTAACCGGCGGTACACGAGGAATCGGCAGGGGAATCGCACTGGGGCTGGCGCGCGACGGGGCAAAAATTGCTCTGGTCTATCGCGCCAATAAAGCTGCTGCACAAATGGCGTTGCGTGAATTGCAAGCCGTGGGTGCCGACTGTGTGGCCGTGGAGACAGACATTACTCAGCACGCGCGAGCGGAGCAGTTGGTCAAGACCGTAGCCGACCGCTATGGGCGCATCGACGTGCTGGTCAATAATGTGGGCGATTTCCGTTGGGGCACATTGGCCGAATCTCCGGTGGACGAATGGACCAGCATCTTTACTTCGAATGTGACCACGGTTTTTTACATGTGCCGAGCGGCTCTTCCGCTTATGCGCAAAGGACGCTGGGGCCGCATCGTCAACCTGGGGGCGGTGGGAGCAGAGCGCGCATTCGGGCAAGCCAAAATCTCCGCCTATGCGGCGGCGAAAGCAGCGGTAGTCGCGATGTCGCGCTCGCTGGCGCTGGAAGAGGCGAAGAACGGCATCACCGTCAATGTAGTGAATCCTTCCAGCATCGATGAGAAGGATTTGACGCTAGAGGAAGCCAGGAAACTGAAAGATGCGCGCTATCCCATCGGGCGGCCTCCTACGGTGGATGACGTTGCGGCGGCTGTTTCGTTTTTTGCCTCGGAAGAGGCGGAATACGTTACTGGCCAGGTTGTGAATGTGAGCGGCGGCTGGATGCTCTGAGCCTCCCCGGAAACTGACATGAAAGCACTGACGGCTGCGGAAATGCAGGAAGTGGACCGCCTGACGACGGAGCGGTTTGCTGTGCCGAGTCACCAGTTGATGGAGAATGCGGGGAAAAGCGTCGCCGAAGTTTTCCTGGAACAGTACACGCACAAAATGTCCGATCCTCCGGGACGCGTGGCGGTGCTCTGCGGAAAAGGGAACAATGGCGGTGATGGATTTGTGGTGGCGCGCTATCTGAAGGAAGAAGCCGAACAGGTACGCGTGTACCTGTTTGCCAAGCCGGAAGAACTGCGCGGTGATGCCGCCAAGAATTTCCGGCGCTGGCAGGAACAAGGCGGCGAAGTGGCCATGGTGCAGAGCGCGGCCGATTGGGATAAGGCGTGGGCCGAAGTGTCTAGTGCAGAAGTGATCGTGGACGCCTTGTTGGGTACGGGCGTTCGCGGCGCCGCAACGGGTTTGATCGGCCCCGCGATTGAAGATGTGAACAGGCTATCGCGTGGCGCGACCGCAGCGCGTCCTGGTTGGATTGTCGCGGTAGATACACCATCCGGATTGCCCTCCGATGGCGAAGCGGCAGTGGGGCCAGTGATCCAGGCGCACTGGACGGTGACATTCACGGCTCCGAAGATCGGGCAATTGATTTCCCCCCAAGCGGGCTGCTGTGGGCAGTTGGTGGTGCGCGAGATTGGTTCCCCTGCCGCGCTGGTCGAAGAAATTGGGAAGGGAAGTCTGCGTTGGGCGGGGGCTGATGAGTTCGCGGGCATGCCGCTAATAAGAGCTGCGGAAGCTTATAAGAACTCGTACGGGCATCTGTTACTGGTGGCGGGATCGCTCGGGAAGACCGGAGCGGCGGTATTGGCCGGCCAATCGGCCTTGCGTGGTGGTGCAGGCCTGGTGACCATTGCCGCACCCGAGCCGGCGCAGCCGATCATTGCAGGAGTGCACCCGGAGTACATGACGGAGGCTCTGCCAGCGACGTCCGAAGGGACGCTGGCGATGGCGGGAATTCGATCCGGCAGGTTGCCAGAAATTCTCAAAGGCATAACCGTGGTCGCCGTCGGACCGGGAATTGGCCAGCCCGCTGAAACGCAGGAATTCATTCGCAGCGTGGTCGCAGAAACGGCCTTGCCGATGGTGTTGGATGCCGATGGGTTGAACGCATTCGCAGGGCAAGGAGATTTGTTCCAGAAAAAGAAAACAAAGTTCCTGGTGGTGACGCCGCACCCGGGAGAAATGGCACGCCTGTTGGGCACCTCCATCGCACAGGTACAGCAAGACCGCGTGAAGACCGCGTCGGGAGCAGCAAAAAAGTGGAACACGGTTGTGGTGCTGAAAGGCTTTCACACCATCATTGCAGGTCCCGGCGGCCAGGTGTTCGTGAACACAACCGGTAATCCGGCTTTGGCAAAGGGCGGGTCAGGTGATGTTTTGACCGGTTTGCTGGGAGCGCTCATCGCGCAATTCGGGACCGAGGATTTCGTCCGTGTCGTCGCCCTGGGGGTCTATTTGCATGGACGGGCCGCAGACTTGCTGAGCGAACAGTCGGATGCCTCAGGCGTTCTCGCCGGCGAAGTCGCGCACGCCATCCCCTTCGCGCGACGCAAATTGCTGCAGGAGCTGCAAGGGCGTGACTGAAGAGGTCATCACACATTCCGCCGAAGAGACTATCGCGTGGGGAAGAAAGCTGGCAGAAAAGCTTCAGGCGCCCGTGTTGGTCCTGCTCTCCGGAGAACTCGGTACTGGCAAAACAACCCTGACCAAGGGGATTGTAGCGGGACTGCACGCGGCGCCGGAGGACGAAGTTACCAGCCCGACCTTTACGCTGCTCCATGAATATGGGAGTGGAAAAAAGGTCTTTCACGGAGACTTGTACCGAATCGAGAGCTTTCACGACTTTGAGACCTTAGGTCTGGAAGACGTGTTCGCGCAACCCGCAATTGTCATTCTGGAGTGGAGCGAGAAATTCCCTCTGAAAACGCCATGGCCGCTGCTGCGGCTACGGCTGGAACACCTCGGCGGTGATGCCCGACGGATCACCCTGCTAACCCCTGCCCTTTGAAGCC
>DATERF010000031.1:0-3360 GCA_035271845.1 Candidatus Acidiferrum sp. | reverse complement strand
CTTCCGGCTCGCGCAGATAATTGGACGGGCTGTCCGAGAGCATCTGCAAGGGGCTCTCGAACACCACGTACATGGCCAATTGATGGCAACGTGTGCCCTCGCTCATGGGGCGGCTGAACACCGGCCTGAAGCTGGCTTTCTGCGCGTTCAGCATCGCTCCCGGCGTGAAGTCCATCGGCCCCAGGAACATCCGCGTGAACGGCAGCGTGGTTGTATGGTCCGGATCCGTCTCCGCGCTCCACTTGCTCCACTCCATGCCGCGGACGCCTTCCGTGCTGATCAGGTTGGGCCAGGTGCGGGTCATCGTCGCGGGTTTCTGGTCCCCGTGAAAATCCACCAGCATGTGGCGCTTGGCGGTTTCGCGACTGACCTTGTGATAGTAGTTGATCAACAATTGATCGCTGCGCTGCATGAAATCCACTTTGATTCCCTTGATGCCCCATTTCTGGTATTGATCCAGCGCCGGTATGAGCTGATCGTCCAGCGTTTTCCAAATTACCCACAAGATGACTCCCACGTTTTTCTGCTTGGCGTAGGCCGTCAATTCTTCCATGTTGATTTCCGGGACCACCTCCAGCACGTTGCCCAGCTTGTACCAGCCTTCGTCCAGGATGATGTACGGAATGCCGTACTTGGCCGCGAAATCGATGTAGTACTTGTACGTTTGCGTGTTGACCCCGGCCTTGAAGTCCACGCCGTACACATTGTTGTCATTCCACCAGTCCCAGGCGACCTTGCCCGGCTTGATCCAGTTCGTGTCCTGCAACTGCGAAGGTTTCTCCAACAGCCACACCAATGGATTCGTCAGGAGGTCCGCATCCCGGTCCGTGATGCCCAGCACGCGCCAGGGAAAGGTGCGCTTCCCCGTCGTCACGGCAATATAATCGGCGCTTTCGACGACTCTGAAATCACGATCGCGGGTGAGTTCTTCTTTCAACGGATAGGGCGGAAAAATCGCGGAAAGTCCGTTTGCGCCAGTGCCGTGCAGCCAAAGTCCCGGGTATTCCTCCACATCCGATTCCGCGATGGCTACTTTTGCGCCGCCTTCCGCATCCACGACCGCGGGAAGGGTGGCTATAAATGCCGCATTGATCTCGGACAAGTGTTGCGGCAAATATTTGCGCTCGTTGTGAGAGAAGAAGCTGTCTTCCTGCGGATAGAACACCACGAAATTGGAGGTGAAGCGGAAGTTCGCTTCCTCGCCGTAAATTTTCACCTGCTCCGCGGGGAGCGCAGTCTCGAACCGGTAAGCCACACCTTCGTTATACGCGCGGAAGACCACGGCATACCCGCCTTCCATGTCCAAGCGGAGTTCATTGTAGTTGTCGCGAATTTTCGCGAATTTCTGCCGCACCACGGGCTCAAGCACCTGGTCGCTGTGGCGTTCCTTCGATCCCGTGACCTTGGCGTCGTGTCCCAGCACCTTATGGTCAACGTCCATCGAGAGGGAGCTGTCCTGCAGGAGCGCCACGCCCTTCATGACCACATCGTAACGAACGCCTTGCGCCGTGCGGATTCTCACTTCGATTCTTTTGTCCGGTGAGCGCAAGTCGTAGCTTCCTTGTGCCCTGCCATCCACCGCGAGCCCGAACAGAGGAATTACCATTAACACAGACTTCCACAATATGTTCTTCATGGTGCGGTTCCCTCTTTCATCCTGCTTTTGCGAAATCTCGATCGGATGCGGCCCATCCGTCTCAGGCTAGGCCGTTTCCGGAGCGGCGCTCACAAGATCAAACTGAACTTGCTGTGTTCCGAGGACCGGGTGAGTCGCCGTCAGCCGCACGGTTCCTGGTTGTTCCTTCGCCCGGATCCAAATAGCCCCGGTACCGCCAATCAGCGCGAATGGATTGTCGCCGATGATTTCCGCGGGTCCTTCCAGTTTCAACTTGATGGCGTCGTTGGCGAACGGCCGGATGGCGCCAAATTCATCCGTCACGCGAAGAACCACGCGCGTCGTGTCGGCGCCGTCTGCATCCAGCTTTGTGTCGTCTGGCAGCAGAGAAAACTTTTGATCAAGCCCCTTGCCGGATAGCGTCTTGACGATCACCTGCTTGCCCTCGATGTATCCTTCGATCCGCAAGTCTCCCCACTCATGCACGGAATGCCTGAAATCCGCTGTGAACGGCGCATAGCGAAGGTATTGGAACTGTTCCTTGTCCGGATCGGCTTCCGCCACCAGCTTGTCATTCACATAAAATTTCAGATGGTCGCAGTTGGAACACACCATGGCCTTTGTGAATCCGATCGATTCATCGCCACGGGCCCAGTGGAACGCGGGCTCCAGAACAATTTCTTCCGCGGGATCACACTGCGACTTGTAGAAGCCTGCCGCGGGCTTCGGCTCGCGAAAGATGTCGGTCACGCCGTGGTAACAAATGCGGTCGCCGCTGCCGAAATCGCTATGCGTGTTGTAGTCGAAGGCGCACCAGCCGATGCCGCCGGCATATTGCGGATTGGAAGCGAGCTGATCGTGGACGCGCGCGTGGCGGATGGTGTGCTCCATCAGCCGCTCTTTGTCGTCAATGGTCTTTGTCGGATAGGTATGGCCGACAAATTCGGTGTTCAGATAGCGCGGATGATTGGGAGGTTTCAAGGGGAAACCGAAGTCGTTCATCGTGAAAACGTCTTCCAGGAATTCGGAGTCCTGGAAATAACGTATGCCTCCGGTTTGCCGCGTGGGATCGAGCTTGTGCGCGGCCGCATTGGTGCGCACGTAGAAGTCATGATCGTCCAGTGATTCGTTGATGCGCACGCCCCACAAAACGATGCTGGGATGATTCCAATCGCGCTCGATCATGCGCCCCACGTTGTCGATGGAAATCAGCTTCCAGGGTTCATCCCCGATGTGTTGCCAGCCGGGGATTTCTTCCAGGACCAGCAGGCCCATTTCATCGCAGGCATCCAGGAAATGCCTGGATTGCGGATAGTGCGAAGTGCGGACGATGTTGCACTTCAGCTTCTTGCGCAGAATTTCCGCGTCGCGCCGCTGCGGCTTGGCCGGCATGGCTTGCCCGACAAACGGGAATGTTTGATGACGGTCGAGACCTCGCAGCTTGATAACCTTGCCGTTCAACTCGAAGCCATGGTCGGTGAACTCCGCCTGCCGAAAACCAATCCGCCGCGAATCCTGGTCCACCACTTGCGTCCCGCGCACCAAACGCGCGTGCACGGTATAGAGATCGGGGTTAGTCAGGTCCCACAATTTGACCGTGCCCAGGTTTTCCAGCACCACGCTGTGCGCCACGCTCTCTGTCGTGGCCGCCGACGCCGCAACCTGGCCCGTGGCCTTAGCAAGCACCTGCTTCCCATCGCGCAGTTCAACCTCCAGCGTCAAGGGTTCACGCAACTCTTCCAAGT
>DATERF010000030.1:0-2948 GCA_035271845.1 Candidatus Acidiferrum sp. | reverse complement strand
GGAACGTCTGGCGGCTGCTTCCTACGTGATCGTGGGCATGATCACATTGCTGCTCCTCGGCTTCTGGAAGCTCCAAGTCATTGACTCCGATAAGTATGGCCAACTGGCGGAGCGCAACCGGGTGCGCTCGATTCCCATTATTGCACCGCGGGGACGCATGCTGGACCGCGATGGGCGCGTGCTGGTGGACAACTATCCCTCCTTCAGCGTGCTGTTGCTGCGGGACGATAGCGCGGCCGTGGACAAGAATCTTCCCACGATTGCCGAGGGGCTGGGGTTGTCGCTGGATGAATTGAAGGAGCAGTTGAACAACACGGTAAACCTGCCGAAATTCCAGCCGATCGTGATCAAGCCGGAGGCGACGCCGGCGGACGTGGCGTTCATTGAATCGCACCGCGCGGACGTTCCGTTGCTGGAAATGTTGATGGTGCACCGGCGAAGGTACTTGCCGGGCGGATTCATGTCGCACGCCAGCGGTTATGTGGGAGAAGTCAGCGAGCAACAAATTGAGGCAGGCAACGGGAAATTTCGCCCCGGAGACGTTGCGGGAAAGAGCGGACTGGAGCGGGAATACAACGATCTGCTGGTGGGCACGGACGGGATGCGGCGCGTGATTGTGAACAGCGTCGGGAAAGAAATGGGCCACCTGGAGCAGCAGGAGGCGATACCGGGAAAACAGATCCAGTTGACGATCGATTACGACCTGCAGCAAGTTGCGGAAGAAGACATGGCGGGGAAGAAGGGGGCGGTGGTTGCGCTGGATCCGCGAACGGGAGAAGTGCTGGCGTTTGTGAGCCGGCCGGCGCCGGACCCGAACGATTTTGCGGTGCGAATCTCGAAAGAAGAATGGCAAGCCTTGAATCAGGATCCGGATCATCCGCTGATGAACCGGGTGACGCAGGCACAATTGGCGCCGGGCTCGGTGTTCAAGATCGTGATGGCGACGGCGATGTTGGAATCGAAGGTACCGGCGGAAAACTTCACGGCGTTTTGCCCGGGATCGGCGGTTTTTTATGGGCGGCAATTCAAATGTTGGGTGTATGGCAAAGGGGGCCATGGCGTTGTGAATCTGCACGCCGCCATTGTGCATTCCTGCGACGTGTTTTTTTACAACGTGGGCATGCGCATGGGGATCGACCGGATTTCGAAATACGCGAAGATGCTGGGGCTGGGATCAAAAACGGGGATTGATTTGCCTTCCGAAGAGCCAGGGCTGGTGCCTTCGGAGGAGTGGGTGCAGCGGGTATTTCATCACAAGTGGTATCCCGGATCCACAATTTCGGTTGCTATCGGGCAGGGCTCTGTTACCGTGACTCCGCTGCAAATCGCCTACGCGATCGGCGGCATCGCCTCGGGCGGAGTTTTCAAACAACCGCACTTGCTGAAGGATGCGGCGCACGTGGGTGAAATGCGTGTGGATTTGGCTGAGGACACCGTCGAACAGGTCACACAGGGAATGTATGGGGTAGTAAACGAAGGGGGCACGGGGGGCGCTATCAAATTGCAAGGCATTGAATTTTGCGGCAAATCCGGGAGCGCGCAAATCATGAGTAACACAGAAAGAAGCCGTCTTGGGAAAGGCTTGAGCCAGAACAAGGACAATGCCTGGTTCGTAGGCTACGCTCCGAGAAGGAATCCCGAGATTGTGGTCACCGTGTTGGTGGAAGGGGGCGAGCACGGAGCGCAGACCTCCGGTCCGATCGTCCGCGATATCGTTAAGGCCTACTACGACAAAAAGAATAAGAAGACGCAGGGGCAAGTGACAGCGGGAAATCAGCCGCCGCAGTTGCAAAAGAACGAAGCGAGCCCGGCGGCGGAAGCTCGGAAGGCAATGTTGAAGCCGGAAGAAACGGCAGCGGTGGTGCCGGCAAGCGAGAAGAAGAAGGCGCGGCCGGAGTGAAGGATTGGTGTTCTGCGGGATATGAGGCTGTTCGAGGTTATTTCTAAAATCCAAGAGGGATTCATCGCACAAAAGACGTGCGATGCAAAACCGTAGCCCGCTTCGCAGACTCCGTTCGGAATGACGGGTTGTGTTGTGGGTATAGAACAAAGGCGCCCGCTGCAGACGGCGGCTGCTCAACAGACTCAGCAGCCATGAGTGGAAAAAGTTCGGCAAGTTGTGAGGCAGGGAAAAGATGAAGGATGCACCGGGGACACGAGATTACGATTGGTGGCTGGTGGCCATCCTGGCGGCGATTTGCGCGCTGGGCGTAATCGAGATTTATTCGGCGACACACGGCAGCGCGCTGGCGGGGATGCATATGAAACAGATCCGCTGGCTGGTGGTGGGAGTGGTGCTGATGTTCGCGTTGTCCCGAGTGGACTATCACGTGATCATGGACCAGGCGCCCATTTTGTACACGATAGGAATTGTGGCGTTATTGGCGGTTTTATTGGTGGGGCACACGCGGTTTGGGGCCAAACGGTGGATTCCCGTGATGGGGGAATTTCTCCAGGTGTCAGAATTGGTCAAATTGATTATAATCATAGTGTTGGCGCGCTTCTTCGCGGAGGTGCGCACGGATGAGCTCTCCCTGCAGGATTTGATCAAAGCAGGGTTAATAGTTGGTTTGCCGTTGGTGTTGATTTTGAAGCAGCCCGATTTGGGCACCGCTCTTGTACTGATGCCCATGTTGGTCGTCGGCGCATTTTTGGCGGGGCTGCAATGGAAACACGCCGCGGCTATTGTATTAATCGGCGTCTTGATGTTACCCGCCGGGTGGCATTTCTTGAAGCCGTACCAGAAGGAAAGGGTTACGTCGTTCTTGCATCCCGAGGAAGACGCGAAAGGCTCCGGCTATCAGGTATTGCAGTCGAAGATAGCGGTGGGCTCGGGCGGTTTCTGGGGGAAAGGTTTCGGCAACGGCAGCCAGAATCAACTTGGGTACATTCCGGTCCGGTACTCCGACTTCATCATGTCGGCCTGGGCGGAAGAACAGGGATTCAAA
>DATERF010000029.1:0-49959 GCA_035271845.1 Candidatus Acidiferrum sp. | reverse complement strand
CCCCGGGCAATCCATGTGCGCGTAGTGCCGGTTCGCGGTCTCATACTCCACGTGCGAAACCGCAATGGTAATGCCGCGCTCGCGCTCTTCCGGCGCATTGTCAATCGAATCAAACGCGCGGAAGGCCACCTTCGGGTTGTGCTTCGACAACACCTTGGTGATCGCCGCCGTCAACGTCGTCTTGCCATGATCAATGTGACCAATGGTCCCAATGTTCACGTGTGGCTTACTGCGCTCAAATTTCTCTTTCGCCATTGCTTCTTCTGCTCCTCAATCGAAATCGTGCAAAATCAAAACTCGGTTTACTTCTCGCCGCGATACTTCTTGATGACTTCTTCCGCAAGTGCCGCGGGCAATTCCGCATAGTGCGAGAAATGCATGGTGAACGTAGCGCGGCCTTGCGTGCGGCTGCGCAAATCCGTGGCGTAGCCGAACATCTGCGCCAGCGGCACTTCCACGCGAATCACATTGCTGCCCGCGCGGTTTTCCGTGCCTTGAATCGCGGAGCGCCGCGAGTTCAGGTCGCCAAAGACTTGCGCCATGTATTCTTCCGGAACCACCACTTCCACCTTCATGATCGGTTCCAGCAGCACGGCCTTGGCCTTGGCGCACGCTTCTTTGAACGCCATCGAGCCCGCGATTTTAAACGCCATTTCATTGCTGTCGACATCGTGGTAGCTGCCATCAATCAGCACCACCGCGACATCCACCATCGTAAATCCCGCCAGCACGCCGTTATCAAGTGCTTCGCGGATCCCCGCCTCGATCGGCGGAATAAATTCACGCGGAATCGATCCACCAACAATCTTGTCGATGAACAGGAACCGGTGTTCCTTGTCGAATTTCCACTTGCCGGGCGTGCCGCCGGTCACGGACTTGGCCAGCGCATCCAAATCGTCCGTGGAAAGTTCCTTCATGTTCTCGTGATCGGAACTCGGCAGCGGGTGCAACTCAATCTTGCAGTGCCCGTACTGACCCTTACCACCGGTCTGCTTGATGTATTTGCCTTCGGCAAGCGCCTTCTTGCGAATCGTTTCGCGATACGCCACCTGAGGACGGCCCACATTCGCCTGCACGTTGTATTCGCGCAGCATGCGGTCGACGATGATTTCCAGGTGCAGTTCGCCCATGCCGGAGATTAGGGTCTGGCCGGTGTCGGGCTCAGTGGAAACGCGGAACGTCGGATCTTCCTGCGCCAACCGCTGAAGCGCCACACCCAGCTTGTCCTGGTCGGCCTTGGTTTTCGGCTCAATCGCAACAGAAATTACAGGCGTGGGAAATTCGATGGATTCGAGGATGATCGGCTTGTTTTCGTCGCACAACGTGTCGCCGGTATTGACGTTCTTCAATCCTACGCACGCGCAAATATCGCCCGCGCACACTTCTTCGATTTCCTCGCGCTTGTTGGCATGCATCTGCAACAGGCGGGAAATGCGTTCGCGAGAACCCTTCGCGGCGTTCAACACGTAGCTACCGGATTTCAGGACGCCGGAATAGACACGAATGTACGTGACGTGGCCGACGAATGGGTCGGACATAATCTTGAATGCGAGAGCGGCAAACGGCTGCTCGTCAGAAGCGCGGCGGAGAATCGGCTCATCATCTTCGGGATTGACGCCTTCGACTGGCGGAACATCAATCGGAGAAGGAAGATAATCAACCACGGCATCAAGCAGCGGCTGAATGCCCTTGTTCTTGAACGCAGAACCCGCGAGCACCGGAACGATTTTCAGCGCCAGCGTCGATTTTCGAAGCGACTTGCGCATCTCCTCGACGCTCAGCGTGCCTTCGGTCAAATACTTATCGAGAACGGCGTCGTCGTGCTCCGCAATGTATTCCACGGTCTTGTTGCGGTGCTCGTCATAAAATGCTTTGTCGATCGCCGAACCCTTTAGCGCCGCAGCCACATCCGGCCGGTTGGCAACAAACGCGGGATCCCACAACTTGGCGACTTCGAAGATTTCGAACTTGGCGCCGAGAGTTTCCTCGAGCCACACCACGACTTTCTCTTCGATGAAATCGATGATGCCGATGAAATTATCTTCCCGGCCCAGGGGAAACTGCAGTGGCACCGGATGCGCGCCCAGGCGCTGGCGAATCGTGCGGATCACATGGTCAAAATCCGCGCCCATGCGGTCCATTTTGTTCACAAAGCAAATGCGCGGCACGCGGTATTTGTCCGCCTGGCGCCACACCGTTTCCGACTGCGGCTGCACGCCAGCAACGGAGTCGAACACGCAAACCGCACCGTCAAGCACGCGCAGTGAACGCTCCACTTCCACCGTGAAATCTACGTGACCAGGGGTATCAATGATGTTGACGCGGTATTTCTTGCCGAAGCGGTCCCAACTGGCGGTAGTCGCGGCGCTGGTAATGGTAATGCCACGCTCGCGCTCTTGTTCCATCCAGTCCATGGTGGCCGTGCCCTCATCCACCGAACCGATCTTATACGTCACACCCGTGTAGTACAGGATGCGCTCGGTCGACGTGGTCTTTCCGGCGTCGATGTGCGCCATGATCCCGATGTTGCGAGTATCTTCGAGTTTGAATACGCGACTCATTGGTCCTTGAACGACTCTTTTCTCCCCTGAACGTGTTGCAACAGCTTCACTCACAAACTCTCCAATTCCTTACCAGCGGTAGTGCGCAAACGCCTTATTGGCTTCTGCCATGCGATGCACATCTTCCTTCTTCTTGATAGCGCCGCCGCGCGAATTCGCTGCGTCGATCAACTCGTCGGCGAGCTTGTCGACCATGGTCTTTCCCGCGCGTTCCCGCGAATACTGCAACAGCCAGCGAATCGCCAGCGACTGCCGGCGGAAGGGATTCACTTCCACGGGCACCTGGTAGTTCGCGCCACCCACGCGCCGGGTCTTCACTTCGACGAGGGGCTTCAGATTCTCCACGGCCTTCTTGAAAATCTTCAGCGCATCATCGTTCGTCTTCTTGGCCACCTGATCCATGGCGCCGTAGAACACGCGCTGCGCGGTACTCTTCTTGCCTTCCCACATCATCGAGCAGATGAACTTCTCGACGAGCGCTTCACCATAAACCGGGTCGGTCGCTTGTACGCGCCGGCTGACTAATCCTTTACGAGGCATCGCTTTTCATCGCTCCTTCAAATCGCTCGGGCTAAAGCCGATCTAACTTTGCATCGTCTGCGGCACGGCTAAAGCCGTGCCCTGACGAAAGCCAAAAATCATTACTTCGCCGCCGCGCCGGCCTTGGGCCTCTTGGCGCCGTACTTCGAGCGTCCCTGCTTGCGGTTTTCCACGCCCGCCGCATCCAGCGTTCCGCGAACAATGTGATAACGCACGCCAGGTAGATCCTTCACGCGGCCGCCGCGCACCAGCACGATCGAGTGCTCCTGCAGGTTGTGGCCGATGCCCGGAATATACGTGGTCACTTCCACGGCGTTGGTCAAACGCACGCGTGCGACTTTGCGCAGTGCGGAGTTCGGTTTCTTCGGGGTCTGCGTGTACACGCGAATGCACACCCCGCGCTTTTCAGGGCAGCCCATCAGCGCAGGCGACTTGGTCTTCGAGATGACCCCTTCTCTTCCCATGCGTACAAGTTGCGAAAACGTCGGCACAGTCGTTCCTCTTTTTCCTTCGGCAGCTCGCGAAAAAAATTCCCCTCACAAGTCCGCCGCGCATCGCGCGCAGACACATATTGGCGAGCTCTCACACTGCGCGCAGACAAAAAACGCGAGAGCACACACTAACGCTGAAAGGTACTGCGAATCCGGAGAGAACCAGCAAGAGACTCCGTGCACAATCCAAGAGACAGACTTTCGCTCCCGGTATCGAATCGGAGAGGCTTACTCGGCTTTTCGGGGCTGGCGCCCCATTCCGGCCGCTCTTCCGTCCCATTCCATCGTTCTTTGTTCTGGGACCGAAGAATTTCCTTCCAACCAGCCTACCCCCACTTAGCAGAAGGCCGTACTACGCGGGGAATTACCCCTGACAAAACACAAAGTATAAAGAAGTTAAGCCTAACTGTCAAACTTCTTTCGATACATCGCAGTGGAAAAAAATGTGGAAAAGTAGGGATTGGCACGTCGGCTGCTCGGCATTGGGTTCCGAATTGGCATTAACTCCTCCGTTCACTACATCTAACTCCATTAACAACAGCTAGTTAGACAGTCAAGGCTGATCCACACCCAAATCCCCGAATGGCCATAAATTGAACGATTTCAACATGTCGTAGTCACCTTTCTCCCGTAGCATTTTAGCTGTCTTTTCCGCCGGCCAACGGGTGGCAAAACGCTCCGGCCGGTCCGCCAGCCAAAACGCCGTCAGTGCCATGATCGTAGCGTCCTGGGTCAGCACGTCGGGCTTCACCTCCTCGAGCGAATCGGCTGCCGAGTGGTGCGTGTACTTATAATCCGGTGAATCTTGCTCCATGTTGATCCCAGGCAGGCCCGCGAGGATAAATGGTCCTGTGTCCATGCCGAATTCGCGCTTGTCGCTGACGCTGATTTCACGGATGTTGCCGAGCGACTCCGCGAAGGCCTTCATCGAATCCATCAGGTCGTACCGTCCGCCAAGTTGGAATTCTTTGATTGGTCCCTGCCCATCGTCGAGGACAATGCACCCCAGGTGATTCTTCATTTCAGCGGCGTGTTGTTTCACGTACGCGAGCGAGCCCAATAAGCCTTGCTCTTCTCCCGTGAACAATACGAAACGAATCGTGCGGCGCGGGCGCTGGCCGCTTTTCAGTATGGCGTCCGCAGCCGCCAGAACGCTGGCAGCGCCTGTGCCATCGTCTGTCGCGCCTTCACTCAAGTCCCAGGAATCGAGATGAGCGCCAACAACCACGATTTCTTCAGGATGTTCGCGGCCAACAATGTCCCCGACGACATTCGCGGACTCAACCGGACCGCCCGTAAGAGTATTTTGCACGTTTATGCGCACCCGCACGGTTTTTCCCGCAGCAAGGAAACGTTCGAGTTGGCCCTCATCTTCCATGGCCATGTCGACGACAGGAATCGCAAAATCCTGGGCAAAACCGATGATTCCCGTGTGCGTCAGGTGCATGCCTTCGGCTTTGAATCCGCCCTGGCCCCCGATGACCGCGACAGCCCCGGCTTCGTGCAACGCTTTCAGAAAATCGCCATACTGCGCAAACAGCATCCAGAAATTTTTCTTGGGCACCCCTTCCGGCTTCATCATCACGATTTTTCCCCGGAAGCGGGAGATGTGCGCGATTTCGTCGTCCATGTCGAACAAGTTCGCCGTCACGACTTCCGCTTCAACGCCCTGCGGTGGAGTGGATCCGGTCCAGCCCATCGAGTCCACCGTCAAAGTGCGGTGGAGCGGCGCGAGCAGCTCCGCAGAGGAACTGCCCCGTGTCCAGCCCTTCCACATCGACCACTTCTCCGCGCGCACATTGGCGAGCCCGATGGTTTTCATCTTGGCCACGCTCCAATCGATAGCCTTTTGGCCCGCGGGCGTACCCGTGACCCGTCCACCAACATCGTCGCTGAGCTCCGTCAAATAGGTGAACGCGCGCGAATTGTAAAAGCCTTCCCCGGCAATGCTGGTGAGCGCCGGTTTGGTGCCGTCTTCGTCCGGACCTTTCGGCTTCACCGAATCCTTGGCCCATGCGGCACAGCCCGTCAACGCAAATGCAAAGGCAAACCCCAGCAGCCGTTCCTTCATGCCCGCTCCCCCTATTCGAAATAATGGAGAAAACGCAAACTCTAATTTTACCACGGCCTTAAACGCAGTTCTCACTACCCGCGTATCGTAGGACTACCGGGGACAGTGGATAGGGATTGAACCGAGCGGCAGGCGGGTATAGGCTCTCGCTGGCTTCCCCAGAGGAGTCTATCGATCGCAGAGGTCTCTGGCCGCAAGCTGGAACCTCCCTGGCCACTCATCCTTGAAGCACAACACCGCACGCGCCGCTTTACCGTTGAGTGGGGTCGCGCCTAAACTTCCAACGTGACTCTTCTCAGGCGCATAGTTTCGTTCACGCTTCCTCCGTTAGTAATAATGGCGACTGCCGCGGTTGCTGCTTATGGTCAAGAGCCAGCAGGCAAGCCCGCGGACAAACCTGCCGAACAAACTCCTTCGCAGAAAGAAAAGCCCGCCGAGAAACCGCAACTCCCGTTTCAAATCCAGCTTCTCGAAACCCAGGTCCGCTTCAAGGCCAATGGCGATTGCCGCAAAGAAGTTCACACGGTCGTCAAGATCATCAACGTCTTGGGTGCGCAGCAATTTGCGCGCATCGCCTTCGATTACAACCGCTCCTTTCAGCAGGTTGAAATTCCTCTAGTCCGCGTGAACCACGCCAATGGCGGCACATCGGAAGTGCTTCCCAGCGCCGTGACCGACGTGCCAAATCCAGCAGTCGAACAGTTCCCGGTGTATCAGGATGTGCGCGTGAAATCTGTGCGCATTCTCGGCTTGCAGGAAGGCGATACCGTCGAGTATCGCGTTGTAACCACAACCACAAAGCATCCGCTCGCGCCCGATTTCTGGCTCGAACACAGTTTCGACCGTTCTGGGCAGGTGCTCGAGGAACACTACGAGCTGGACTTGCCCACCTCTCGCAAAGTCGCACCTCACATCAGTTCAGCAACACCCACCACGTCGAAAGAAAACACGACATTCGGAGAAGAGAACTTCACGATTTACCGATGGAGGCGAACCTACGCCCTTCCCAAGGAAGACTCAGTGAGCGACGAGGCCGTTCCCGATGGTTCCACCGCTACGGACGTCAGTCTTTCGACCTTCACGTGGGAACGATTGTCGGTGCGCCTTGCCGAGTTGCTGCTTCCCGGCTCTAAGCCTCTACAAGAAATAAAAGTTCGCGAAGAAGCGATGAAGGAGATCGCGCGCCGGCCGGAAGTTACCCCGGTAATGCGAGAAAAAGCGCTTTCACTGACACAGGATTCCAAAACCGACCTGGAGCGCATGAAGGCCATCTACCAATTCGTCTCCACACAAGTAGGCACGGTCGATTTGCCTCTGGGCTCAACAGGGTTTCGCGCGCGGCCTGCTGTCGACATCCTGAACTCCGCTTACGCTATCGGGGAAGACAAGTACGCACTGTTCGCCGCGTTGGCTGCTGCCCTGAATTTGCGTGTGGATGCGGTGTTGACGGGATTCTGCGACAAGCAAGCAGTAGCTATTCCCACCGCGTTCAAGCATTTGGTGGTTCTCGGCTCTACCAAGGACCGCCAATACTGGCTGGATCCCGCGGTCGAAGTGGCTCCCTTCGGCATGATCTCGCCGACTGAAGCGAAATGCGCGTTTGTGCTGCGCCGTGATTTCTCCTTGACCAATGCCGCCGGACAAGAGTGGGTCAACACGCCCACGACGCTACCCTTCGCCGCGTTCCAAAAGGTCAGCGTGGACGCCACCATCACCGACTCAGGCCAACTGAACGCCAAAGTCAAATATGTTTTGCGCGGGGCAAACGAATTGCTGCTACGCGTGGCATTCCATCAAGCGCCGAAGGAAAAGTGGAAGGACATCGCCACGTTGCTGGCGATTTCCGATGGTTTCCGCGGGCAGGTGACCAACGCGCAAGCTTCCGATCCTCTGGCGACCGAGGATCCTTTCACCGTGGAATACCAATTGACACAACTGAAATTCGTGGACTGGTCCAAAAAGCCGGTGCGCATCCCCACGCTTTTGCCGCAAATCGGTTTGCCAGACCTTCCGCCGCCGCAAGCTCAAGGCAAGATGGCACCAAAAATCGAGCTAGGCACGCCCCTCGATGTGCAAACTTCCATGACCCTGCAGTTGCCCGAAGGAACCACGGTACAAACTCCAGCAGGCACTTCAGTAGCGCGAGACTACGCCACCTACAATTCCAAATATTCCGCCACGGCAAGCACTGCAGTTGCTTCGCGCCGAATTGATTTCCTGAAGCGCGAAATTCCCGCTGACCGCGCTCTCGACTACAACGCCTTCCTACATTCAGTCCAGAACGACCAAACCCAGCGCTTCGTCTTGGTAGCTGGACCTGCGCAAAGTGCGGAGCCAACTCCTCCGGCTTCGAAGCCGTAATCGCAGCATCTCCCAGTTGAATGCGTACTTTGTTGTTCCCTGATATCTGATCGCTGGTATCTGGCTCAGCGAATTTCCATCACTTCTCGTTCTTTAGTCGCGGAAAGTTCCTCAACCTTCTTGGTCTCGGACTGCGACAGCTTGTCAAGTTCTTCGAGCGCACGCTTTTGTTCATCCTGGCTGATCTTTTTTTCCTTCTCCAGCTTGTCGATAGCTTCCTTCAGGTCGCGGCGAATATTGCGGATGGCGGTGCGGTGATTTTCGAGCGCTTTGTGAATGTGCTTGACCAGGTCCCTGCGGCGCTCTTCGGTCGGTGAAGGAATCGGAATGCGCACAACTTTGCCGTCATTCGTGGGATTCAATCCCAAATCGGACGCGCGGATGGCTTTGTCAATCAACGCAACCGCACTGGGATCCCAGGGAGAAATAACCAGCATGCTGGCATCGGGAATCGTCACGCTGCCAAGCTGGTTCACAGGCATAGGCGTGCCGTGATAATCCACGCGCACCTGATCGAGGATGGCGGCATTGGCGCGCCCGGTGCGAACGGAAGCCAGCTCCTTGCGAAAGTCATCCACGGCTTTTTCCATGCGGATCTTTGCGGCTGCTTGCGCTTCTTTTGTATTGCCAATCGTAGTCATCGTGTTAATCCTCAAAAGTTGGTGCAACTATTCGGATATCAGATTAAGTTCAAGCAAATTTGCGCGGCGAAATTCTCACTAACATCGGCCGCAACACTTTCCTACGCCGGCCGGACCGTTGAGCCCACGCGTTCCCCAAGAACCGCGCGGCGAATGTTGCCGGGCTTGTGCATATTGAATATAACGATGGGCATGCCATTGTCCATGCACAAGGAAATAGCCGTGGCATCCATCACTCGCAGGTTCTGGTGCAACACTTCACGATAGGTAATTTCCGCGAAGAATTTCGCATTGTCGACCTTCTCCGGATCCGCATCATAAATCCCATCCACTCGCGTGGCCTTCAAAATCACGTCCGCCTTGATTTCCATCGCACGCAGCGCGGCGGCAGTGTCCGTCGAAAAGTAAGGATTCCCCGTGCCCGCGGCAAAAATGACGACACGGCCTTTTTCCAAATGGCGCGTGGCGCGGCGACGGATGAACGGCTCGCAAACCTGGTGCATCTCGATGGCGCTTTGCACGCGTGTATGAACACCCACTTTTTCAAGCGCGTCCTGCAGCGCCAGCGCGTTTAGCACCGTGGCCAGCATGCCCATGTAATCGCCGGTAGCCCGGTCAATCTCGAAACCTTTTTGGCGTGCCCCGCGGAAAATATTGCCGCCGCCGACCATGATGGCAATCTGAACGCCAAGTCTGTGCACATCCCGTAATTCCTTGGCGATCTCATAAATCGTTTCGCCATCAATACCGAAACCTTGCGGTCCCTGCAACGATTCTCCGGACAATTTCAGCAACAACCGGTGATACGCGGGTTTTTTCTTCGTACTCTTCGTCAGACCCTTCGATTTGGGTGGCATGTCTCTCCATTACTGTGGGCGAAACCCTGCCGATTGTAACAAACAATGGGGGATATGGCGTGTGTCGCGGCGCACTGGGGGAAGTTGCTCAGTTTCCGGCGTTGCTTCCCTTCGTTCGCTTCCAGGCGGTTTTTTTCGAAATTTACATCCTTGCAATACACAGTGCGCGTATACTGACTCGCGTTTCAGGGACCCGGTCTCGCGCTCTATTTTCCTTTTCACCTGGGGTTTTAGGATATGGCTTCTGAGGGTTTTCCGAAGCTGGTTCATCTTTCCGTATTTGAGCGCCTTTCCGTGCTCGTTCGCCGTTCGGATTCCGACGATCCACCGCATCCGCGCAAAAAGCCGACCTCGTTACTCTATGACGTGGACGACAATCCTCCGCTGCTCGTGCGGCTGGGCGCATCGATTCAACACGTTCTCCTCATGTCCGTCGGTTGGCTGTACATCGTCGTTATCGTGAACGCTGCGGGCGGCACCGAGGCTCAGGCCCAGGATCTCATGCGCATGTCGATGATCGCAGCTGGCCTTGCGACGATCCTACAGGGCACACGAGGGATTCTCGGGAGCGGTTACCTTTGCCCTCTCTCCAGTAGCCTTACCTACTTGCCATCTTCCATTCTCGCCGTGAGGACCGCCGGATTTTCCCTGCTGCTCGGGATGGTTGCTTTTGCGGGAGCCACGACCGGCATCCTGTCCCGCATGACGAGACACCTGCGCATTCTTTTCCCCCCGGAAGTGACCGGGCTCATGGTTTGCATGTCGGGGCTGCAACTCATCGCGATCGGCTGCCCTCGTTTCGTTGGGTATGTGGGCCCGGGTTCAGTCCCGCATTTCCGAACAGTTCTCATTGGTATGGTCACACTCGTCGCCATGGTGGCCGCGACGGTATGGAACCGTGGGAAACTTCATGTCTTGCCGCTGCTGGTCGGACTAATTTTTGGCTATGGGCTTTCCCTTGCCTTCGGTAATCTTCCCTGGAATCAATTCCTCCGTGAACTCAGTGAGCCATGGGTGAGCCTGCCCCATCGGGTTACGTCTGGCCTCTCTTTCCGGTTTTCCCTAGTGGTACCCTTCCTGATCGCGTGCGTGACCGCCAATCTCAAAACCGTGGGTGATCTAACCCTCTGCCAAAAAATCAACGATGCCGATTGGAAGCGTACGGACATGAAGTCCATCAGTGGCGGCCTCCTCGCCAGTGGATTCGGCACTTTCTTTTCCGGTTTGTCCGGAGGCGTCGCACAGAACACCGTTTCGAGCAGCATCGGTTTGTCCCTCGCGACGGGTACCACCAGCAGGTCCATCGCCTTGCCCGCCGGTCTGGCCGTCATCGCACTTGCGTTCTTCCCCAAGATCGCGGCAGTCCTGGTAGCCATGCCTGCGCCGGTTGTCGGCGCCATGCTGATCTATTCCGCGTGCTTCATTGTGATTGGGGGGTTGCAGTTGTTGACCTCCCGCATGTTGGATGCCCGGCGCATTTTCGCTGTCGGAATCTCTTTCATCTTCGGACTCAGCGTCGACATTTCTCCGGATCTCTATCGAGAGGTCCCGGAGTTTCTGCGGCCGGTGTTCAGCTCTTCCGTGGCATTTGCGACCATTCTGGTGATTTCGCTTAGCCTTTTGTTTCGCCTGGGAATCGCCAGCAAGATCAAATTCCAGGTTCAGCCCGGTCCCACCGCTTTTGACACTATTCACTTCTTCATGGAAGAGCAGGGCGCGGCTTGGGGCATGCGGCGCGAGGTGGCTATGCGCGCCGAGCATGCTATGAACGAAGTTGCGAATAGCGCGTACGTACTAAATCCGGGATTGAAAGCTCTCGACGTTACTTTGGCCTTCAACGAATTAAAGCTGGATGCCACGATCGATTATGAAGGCACACCGATCCAGATTGTCGAGTCGGCACCTTCGATCGAAGAATTGGGCACAGACCAAGGCATTGCGGCGCTCTCGACGTTCATGATTCGCCAGTACGTAGATCGAGTCAAAGTCAAAACTCGGAAAGGCGTCTGCTCCGTCCTGATCCAATTGGATCACTAACGCTATCGCTTTCACCTGCGGGATGGATTGACGCCGAAATCGGAAACTGACCACCCCATCACGGGCAAAAAAAAAAACGCCCCGGGGTGGGCGGGGCGTTACTAGGTTTGGCGCGCAATAGCCGAAACAACTGTGACGTATTTACTCGCTCACGGGTGCAGGAACGGGCACGGACTCCGGCGTACCTGCGGCACTGGGTCCGCTGCCTTCGCCGACCTTGAACCGTGCGAAGCGGCGAATGGTGATATTTTCGCCGAGTTTGGCGATCGCCGCGTTGATCATCTCGCCGATCGTCTGCGTCTCGTCCTTGATGTAGTGCTGTTCGTACAGGCAAGTCTCCTCGTAGAACTTCTCCATCTTCCCCTGCACGATCTTCTGAATCACCTGCTCAGGCTTGCCGGTAGCACGCGCCTGCGCCATGTAAATCTCGCGCTCGCGCTCCAGCATTTCGGACGTAACGTCCTCGCGCCGTACGTACCGCGGATCGACGGCGGCAATGTGCATGGCCAGGTCGTGGCAAAGCTGCTGGAAAGCCTCGGTGCGCGCCACGAAATCACTTTCGCAGTTAATTTCGACAATCACGCCAATCTTTCCACCGGCATGAATGTAGTGGCCGATCAGTCCTTCGGACGCTTCGCGCGTGGCCTTCTTGGCTGCGGCGGCCTGGCCCTTCTTGCGCAGGATGTCGATAGCCTTTTCGATATCGCCATTGGCTTCCACGAGCGCGGCGCGGCAATCACTGAAGCCGGCGTTGGTTCTCTCTCTGAGTTCCTTCACGAGCTTTGCGGGAATTTCCATGACTGGTTTACTTGTACTCATCCTTTTCTCTCTGTGTTGTGAAATTCGTCTGCATACATCCTAGAAAAATGGCCCGGCGTAAGACGTGATCGCTGCGCCGGGCCGGGGAATCTTTGAAGCCTTGCGCGAAAGTTAGCGCTTTTCCTCGTCGGGAGGAACGGTGGTTTCGGCCGCCTCGATAAAGGCTTCCGAACCATCGACGAAGTCGCCTTCCTGCTTTTCGTACTGCTCGTAGGCACTGGTATCGACGTAGTCCACGCCGGCTTCCTGCGCCTGATCCGCGGCAACCTTCTGGTCGGCCACCTGAGACTGCTCGTAAATCGTGCGGCCTTCAGCGACCGAATCCGCAATCTTGGTGGTAAACAGGCGGATGGCGCGCAGCGCGTCATCGTTACCCGGGATAATCCAGTCCACCATGTCGGGGTCGCAGTTGGTGTCCACCACGCTGACAACCGGAATGCCCATGCGGCGCGCTTCTTTGACAGCAATTTCCTCGGCATTCGAATCGATCACGAACAGCGCATCCGGCAGCTGCGCCATATTCTCAATGCCCTCGAGATTCTGGAAGAGGTGCTTCATTTCGCGGTCCAGCCGCGCGCGCTCTTTCTTCGAGAGTTGCTCCATTCGGCCGTCTTCGGTCATGGCCTTCAGCAGTTTCAGGCGCTTGATGGACTTCTGCAGCGTCGCCCAATTGGTCAGCGTGCCACCCAGCCACCGGTGATTCACAAAGTATGCACCGGCGCGCTTTGCTTCTTCCGCAATCGCTTCCTGTGCCTGACGCTTGGTGCCGACAAACAAAACCGTTCGCCCGTGACTGGAGATTTCACTGACGAAGCGGCTCGCTTCGCGGAACATCTTCAGTGTTTTCTGCAAATCAATGATGTGAATGCCGTTGCGCTCCCCGAAAATATATTCCTTCATCTTGGGGTTCCAACGGCGCGTCTGATGACCGAAATGCACGCCGGCCTCCAGCAGCTCCTTCATGGTGATTTCTACTGCCACTATTCCTCCTTAGTAGATAGCTGCTTTTCGGATTCGGTGAAGAATCACGCAGCAGCCTTCTTGCCGGCCTCTTGCCGGCCATGATCTTGGAGTTCCAGCCGCCCGTTAAAGCGACCCAAAACTCCAGAGTCCATGCGTGCGGAGTGAATTCCGCACCAAACTTTTCTCACCCAGTTCTTTACCGCTTGGTGAACTGGAAGCGCTTCCGGGCGCCCTTCTGTCCATACTTCTTGCGTTCCTTCATACGGGAATCGCGCGTCAAAAATCCGTTCTTGCGCAGCGCTGGCCGCAGTTCCGGGTTGAAGCGGCTGATCGCCCGCGACAATCCCATGCGCACCGCTCCGGATTGTCCGCCGACTCCACCGCCCTTGGCGGTGCACACCACGTCCACCTGGTCCACCAGGCTGGTGAACTTCAGTGGCTCCGTCGCGTCATGCTCCCACGCATGATTTGGAAAATATTCCTTGGTCGTCCGGCCGTTCACCGTGAACTTGCCGCTGCCGGCGCGCAAGAACACACGCGCAATCGATTCCTTGCGGCGGCCTGTGCCGTGAAACCATGTTTTGTTGCCCAATGCGGGCGTATTCGCAGTACTCAATGATCCTCCTCAAATTCCCACAAATTGACGAGACCAGTCCGCTGCTCTCTTGAACTTCACGCTCGGAAGGCTCCCTGCTAAGACACCACTTAGAAAGGAACGGCCAACGTGCGGAAACTCTCGTGCCAACCCGGCGTCGCCGGGAAACTCTTAAAGCGAAACGTGCTGCGGCTTCTGTCCTGCGTGGCGCGCCAAACCGGCCGCATCGCGATATACGCGCAACTTCTTCGCGCGGCGCGCGCGCAGCTTGTTCTTCGGCAACATCCCCACAATCGCTTCGCGAACTACCCACTCCGGCTTCGCCTCACGAACGCGCTTCGCCGGCACCGCCTTCAAACCGCCGGGGTACCCACTGTGGGAGTAATACACTTTCTGCTCCACTTTGTTCCCGGTCATCTTGATCTTGTCGGCGTTGATCACCACCACGTGATCGCCGGAATCCAAATAAGGCGTAAAGCTGGCCTTGTCTTTTCCGATCAGGATTCGCGCGGCTTTCGTCGCCACGCGGCCCAGCGCCTTGTCTGCCGCATCTAAAACGAACCACTGTGCGCCCACTTTCAGCGCTTCTGCTTCTTCACCCTTGGCTACGTACGTCCTCATTGCAATCAGTCACACCTTTCCCTATAAAGACAAAATGTAAGTTTAGAGGCTGAGGGTGCCTTTGTCAACGAAGTGTACTCGTTTGGAAGAGCCCTGTCACATCGTATCCCCTCGAGAAGCTGAAGTGTCGTAACTGAGCGGGTATCTTCCGGTCGGGTTGGCACTTCCGGGTCTCGCGCATTGCAATCAGCAGACCAAGTGGTACCGTTGCGCCATACTTGGTTGTGTTGTAGCCTTCGCGCGGAGGTGGCCGTCGATGCAACCCGGTGCCAAGAACCTGAGCCCCAGCAAGAACAAACAACTTGTCGCGCAAGGCGAATTCAAGTCCTCTCCTGTTACGAAGACCGAAACCCAGGAAGAAATGGACCAAAGGCTCTTGGGGTTGTTGGGAGAAGTGATCCGTATGTCGCAAGCGTGGGTCCGAGCTCTGGAGTCCGGAGATCCTTTCACGGCAGACAAGTGTGAAGCCGAGTGTGTGCTGGCCATGGAAAGGTTCGACGCGAACCGAAAGAGAGGCCTGCTGAGATCCGATTCACTCGAGCAGACCCAATAATTGGTATCGTCTCAGAATCATGCTATTGCCCAACAAGATTGCCTTAATCACGGGTTCAGGTCGCGGCATTGGCCGAGCTATTGCCAAGCTCTTCGCTCAGGAGGGCGCCACTGTCTTTTTGTCGGCCCGCACCGAAAGTGAATTGGCCGCCACAGCGGAGGAAATTGCCTCGGAAAACGGAATCGCCGCCTACATTACAGCAGATCTTACCCGCGAGGCGGATTGCTCCCGGTTGGTGTCTGTCGCACACGAAAAATTTGGTCGCATCGATATTCTGGTAAACAATGCCGGGCACTATGGGCCGGTCGTGCCCGTTGAAGAGTACCCGCTCGAAGAATTCGACAAGGTGCTCGCGGTGCATTTGCGTGCTGCATTTATCTTGAGCAAGCTGGTTTTGCCGGGAATGTATGCACGCAAATCCGGCATCATCCTGAACATTTCTAGCCTCTCCGCCAAGTCCGCCTTTGGCTGGGGCTCCGCCTACGCTGCCGCGAAGGCTGGCCTACTTGGACTGACCCGCGTCATGGCCGCCGAAGCTTCGCGTCAAGGCGTCCGCGTCAACGGCATTTGCCCCGGTCCCGTCACCGAAACGGAAATGAGCAAGCAGCTTGGAAAAACGCTGGCAGAAAGATTGGGTGTCACGCCCGAAGAACAACTGAAGGGCTTCCTCAGCTCCCTGCTCCAGGGCCGAGGCCAAACCGCCATGGAGATCGCCCAAGGCGCCCTCTTCCTCTGCTCAGACATGTCCAGCGCCATGGTCGGCCAATCCATCAACGTAGACGGCGGCGCCGCCTTTTTCTAAACCGCCTCTTACTCAAGAATCGCCAGGCAATCCTTCGCTCCGCGTCAAGAAAAAGGCCAGCCGCTCTCTCAGGACGGCTGGCCTTCACTTTCGATGCTGGATCAGAATCCCTTCCCGTCTAGCAGACCCAAACCAGCATGCTCTGGCTAACACCTACGAAGCAGAAACAATCTCACGGGCAGGCTGCGACTCTGGTCGCCGGATCCCCGTCCTTGCCCAATTCTCCACCATCGCCACGCTGCGGCGCGCCGTGAAAAACACCGGATGCTTGCTGGCAATCGCCCAGCGAACCCCCGCCTCCCAGGATTTATGGACGAAGTAGAGCGTTCCAATGCACAAGGCAATAGCCCCAAATCCGACGATAAAAATCGCAAAAGCCGCGAGCAGTTCGCGGACGACATAAAGCTGCAGGGCGGCTAGGACTACCAGGAACAGCCACATCCACTTCCGGAGGTTGTCTTTCATGCCCATTTCTGGATCTACTCTCTTTCCCAAGAACCTCGTCTTCGCTCGAGAAGCCTTAGGAACTCCCGCCCGAACGGGACAGCTTCTCGACTTGCCCTACTTAGATTCTCTACCTGCCCTATTAGACAGGTGGTCAGCAGTAAAACCTATGGTACAGGAGCACTAAATTGCGTTTTAAACCAGTATCCTAGTACTTGCGGGGACGACAAATCGCCTGCAATCTACTGAATTAACTAAGGTTAGACAACACCATGAATTACCTAATCCGCGGGTGGGGATCCTGTAGTCGTCCTGTGGAAAACTTGCCCTTTCGTACAGGGTACAGGTCAAGATTTTGACCCAAAATGGAACCGCGCCGGGCTCCCTTTTGAGCTCCGGCGCGGCTCTTATTCTCCGACCTTTTGCTGCTCAGGCCCTTTTGATCAAACGGCTGATCCATACCAAGATCACGGCCCCTACAAATGCCACAATAATGGACCCGATCACTCCACCTCCTAGCGAGAGATGGAGCAAGCCAAACACCCAGCCACCCACAATTCCGCCCAACATGCCAAGGATGATGTCCACCAGGACGCCATACCCGCCGCCCTTCATCACCTGACCAGCCAACCAACCCGCGATTAGACCCACAAGAATCCAAGTGAGAAAACCCATCAGTGTTGCCTCCTTATCTCCCTGAGAGAGTCGAATCTAGACGAACGTTATCACAGCTTGGCCTTGCCCCACGCCACGCGAAGGCCCGTGGACAGCACCACGTCGTTGCCCTTGAGCCCTACTGGGGGATAGCTAATATACCGGTCGCTGAAGGTGGTCTGCCAGCTCAACCAAGCCTTCATTCGCACCGCAAGTGTAGTGTCAAACTGGATGCGGTAGTCGCCGGTATGACTAAGGTTCGGGAAGAACGAAAAGCGCTCCGTCAGCATCGTGCGACTGGAAAGATGAGAGTCGAATTCTTCGCCTACCACACCTTCCGCGCTGTTTTGGTTATACGCCGCAACAAACAGCAGCGGTGGCGGAGGGGCAGGGTTTGTGTAGGAATAACTATTGAACGCGTCACGGTCGTAATCAAAGCCTCCAAAGACATCGAAAACCGTGCGCTTCGTCTTGATTACGTGGTAGCCAACGCCACCGCCGTAATTCTGGCGAAGATTCAAGTGTTGCAGCTCGTTGGTTTCGAAATCCGTAAACGCGAACACAAACATCCGCGGACCAATATTCAGGTCACCACGGGCGCCGGCCTGGAACTGGTTGGCGGTCGTGCTGGTAGGCGGCGTGGTGTCATTGTTGGCATAAATATAATTGGAATAGAGCGTGAGTTTGTCGCGCGGAGTCTCTCGCACGGCCTTGGCGTTAAGCGTGAAGCTAGCCGTCGAGGAATTTCCTCGTGTCAGCGCCAAGCCCGTATCAAACAAACCGCCCCAAAAGTACGTAAATTTTGGATGCGCCATCTTCTCGGCCGCCACGTCGTAGGCCTTCTGCTCCGCATCGTTGCGCACCGCAACAATCGTGTCTTTCGCCGCCGGTGCTGCCGTTGTAGGCGCGCCAGCCACCACGAATTTTCCATCCGCTGTCGTGATCTTGCCGGAAAGCTTCGTGCCATCCTTCAGCGTCAGGTTCAGATGTTCCGTGGACTCGATCCCCACGATTGCGTCCCACTGCATGGTCACGTCGCCGGCAAATTCCGTCTTCAACAGCAGCGTCTTGCCGTCCCCGGTTACAATATTGCCGCTCAGGCGGTCTCCATTTTTCAACGTAACTTGGTCGGCAACGGCCGCCGACGTCATCCCTGCCAATACCAATGCACACAAGAAACTGCGACGCATGAGCGTCCTCCTTACGGTTTCCATTCAAAATTGGGCGGAGCCGGACTTCACGCGGGCGAACGGGAAGTTACCCTTAACCTAAATCTAAATCTGTCAGCGAAACAGGTCTCGGTATTCTAGTGAATCCCGGTACTCATGGCAATCATCTTCCTGCCGCGGTCAAACGAAGGTTGACCTTCACCGCAGGGCATCGCCTATAATAAATAACACGACAGGGGTGAAGCTCCGCGCGGCATCCCAGCGCGCACAATTTGAAGTCCAATTTTGCGGGAACCCATCGATAGCCGTCCGGGATTTCCGCTCGCTGTGTTCCTGAACTCCATCAGGTAGCCGGCAGACCAAGTGAAGTGAGGCTCGCGTTGAAACGGATAACGAGGATTGGTGTTTTTCACACATTGCTGGTTCTTGGCACTTTTCTCTTTGGTTGCTCCAAGCCGCAGCAGGACGTCCATACTGCAGTAAGCAATGCCACTGCACGACCCAGCATCGTCTTCATGACCGACTTCGGCACTGCGAACGATGCCGTGGCCATCTGCAAGGCCGTCATGATCGGAATCACCCCGGACGCCCGCATCATGGATATCACGCATCAGGTAACGCCGTTCTCCATCGAAGAAGGCGCGCGCTTCTTAAGCGGAGTGACTCCCTATTACCCTGCAGGCACCGTCTTTGTTGTTGTCGTTGATCCCGGGGTAGGCACCTCCCGCAAAGCCGTGATTGTGAAAACCAGGAAGGGCCAATACTTCGTACTGCCCGACAACGGACTCGTTTCTCCGGTCATCGACCGCGATGGTTTGGAATCTGCTCGGGAAATTACCAACACTAGCTGGATGATTGGCGACGCGGTCTCTTCCACCTTCCACGGCCGCGATATTTTCTCGCCCGCGGGTGCGCATCTCGCCGCCGGTTGGGATTACACGCTCGCCGGCCCGGAAGTTCAGCAACTCGTGCGCCTCATCCCCAAAGTGGCCACGGTCACCGACAAGGGCATTGAAGGCCAGGTGATTGCCCTCGACGATCCGTTTGGCTCCCTAATCACCAACATTCCGGGTGATGACTTCAAGAAACTCGGCTACACCTTCGGCGACAAAATCACCGTTCAATTGGACAAAAAGCCTTTCACGCTTCCTTATTCAAGAACTTTCATGGACGTCCCTGTTGGCGAGCCATTGCTCTACCAGGATTCTCGCGGCCGCATGGGTCTGGCATTGAACGAGCGCAATTTTTCGCAGATTCACAAAATCACTCCGCCCGTTGCATTGTTCATCCCGAAAAAGGGAACGCCGGTGAAAGGCAAGTAATGAAGCGTAAGCCGCATGCTGCGAACCGCAAAAGCCGGCGATGTGCCAAGACGGTCCGATGTCGCTGCCTGCATGGTTTCCAGGAGTAAGTCTCCGGCCACGGAATCTAACAAAAAACTTCAACTGCATCGGTACTCCACCAGTGCATAGGGAGCCATCGGGGATGGCTCCCACTTATAAAGGACTCAGGTCATGAACTCGCGAAATACATTTTCTTTGGGATTACGATTGCTCTTCCTTTTTCTGTTGGCTTTGCTTTTGTCCGGATCAGCTGCGCTCCTGTCGGCGCAATCGTTCCGCGGCGCAATCCGCGGAGAAGTCACGGACGCGCACGGCCTGCACGTGGCAGCAGCGAAGGTGGTAGCCCGCAACCTGGGCACCAGCGAAACTCGCGAAGTCACCGCCGACGACATGGGCGAATACCGCTTCCTGGAATTACCTGCGGGTGATTACGAAGTTTCCGCAATGGCTACTGGTTTTGAAGAAGTACATGTTCCTAAGGTCCGCGTGGAGGTGGGCGTGGAAACGCTGGCAAACCTCGCTCTCTCCAAGGTCAAAGGTCGACAAGAGCAGGTGGAAGTCGTAGAGAGCGTACCGCTGGTGGAAACAGCAAGCACAACGCTATCCCAAGTGGTCGACCGGCAACTCGTTCAAGAGTTGCCCCTGAACGGTCGCGATTTTGGCAAGCTCGTCGCGCTCACTCCTGGCGTCACAGTGGAAGGCTCCGGAGTGGCTGGTTCTGAAAAGAGCGCTGGCCAGTTCAATATCGACGGCAATCGTGACCGCTCCAACAACTACAATCTGGATGGCACAGACAACAACGACCCGTTCTTCAACAATTCCGCCTTGAACCAGGTCGGCATCACCGGCGCGCCCGCGACGCTCCTTCCGCTCGACGCCATTCAGGAATTCAACCTGCAATCCCAATTTGGCGCCGAATACGGCCGCAACTCCGGCTCGGTCGTGAACATCGTCACGCGTTCCGGCACCAACGAATTTCACGGCTCGCTCTACGAATTCAACCGCAATTCCGCCTTTGACGCCCGCAATTACTTCAATACCAAATTTCAGTCTGATGGAACCACGCCCAATCCTCAATCGCGCTTTAACAACAACAATTTCGGTGGTTCCCTCGGTGGGCCAGTCGTAAAGGACAAGCTCTTTTTCTTCTTTGCTTACGAAGGGCAACGCGAGCGCGTCGGCTCAGACTTCGCTTTGACCGTTCCCTCTCAGGCTCAGATCGCCGCGGCCCAGAATCTCGCCGTCACTACCACCGTTCCCGGCGCCGCCGTGCCCTCGGTCAATCCGGCGCTCATCAAGATCACCAACCTGTTCCCCACCAGTGATTCGAATTCTCTCGCCTACTCCGTCCGCGACAAGAATGACGGCGACAACCTCATCGGCAAAGTCGATTACCGCCTGAATCAGAATAATTCCCTCAGCGCGCGTTATGCCTTTGGGCAGAGCAATCAGGTGTTTCCTCTTGGCTCCCTCGGCGGTTACGGTAGCGGTTCGCGCCTCTCTACCTTCGAACAAATATCTCCCACGCGCGTCCAAGTTGTCTCCGTGAATTGGCTCACCACCTTTTCACCCACAGAAATCAACGAAGTTCGTTTTGGCTACTCGCGCTTTCGCACCAGTTTCAATTCGGCCGACGCCACACCCGGTAATCCCAATTTTATCGACCCTGCCGCGCTAGGCCTCGATATGGGCACCGGTCACGTGGGCTTGCCGGAAATCGATTTCAACGGCGATTTGGAAAATCTCGGTGCCACCGCCTACAGCGTCCCTCGCGGCCGCGTCAGCGAAACCTTCCAGGTACTGGATAATTTCACCCTTACTCACGGCCATAATACCTTCAAGTTTGGCGGCGAATTCCATCGCTACGACGTCCAAAGCTTTAACGACAACCTGGAACGCGGGCTTTTAGATGTAAACACTTGCTTCTCTCTCCCGGATGGTTCTTGCCCGCAACTGGACTCCAACGACGCCATCGTGAATGAGTTGGCCAATTTTTATATCGGCAATATCTTCGCCATCGGAAATATCGGCAACACCCAGCGCTTCACCTTCAACAACAATCTCGGTTTCTTTGCCCAGGATGAAATTCGCGTTCGCCCTAACCTCACCATCACCGCCGGATTGCGCTGGGAATATTTCTCTCCACTGTCCGAAAAACACAACTTGCTCTCCAACTTTGATGCCAGCGGAAATTTGGTTCAGGTTGGTTCGCCCACCCTGCCGCTGCTCTATCACCGGGACCTTAACAATTTCGGCCCCAGGCTCGGAATCTCCTGGAGTCCGCGCGGCAGAACTGTGGTACGCGCCGCCTATGGCATCTATTACGACTACACTCCGCAAAACAACATGATCGCGAACTACACGAATTCCGCTGGCGTGGCTACTAATCCTGTTCCTTCCCTTTCCAGCAGCCCCTATTTCGTCGGCGCGCAAGACTTCAATTCCGGCCCATGGAACGGCACGGCCACCGGTCCGGTGTTTACTCCAACGGTTTTCCCGCAATCTATTTTCGTGACTGATCCCGGCTTGCGTACTCCCTATGTGCAGAGTTGGAATCTGAACATTCAGCGCGAAGTAACCCACGCGTTGGCATTCGAAATCGGCTATGTGGGCAGCAAGGGCACTCGCTTAACACGACTGTACGACGCCAACCAGGGCCGCGACCCCAACATCAATACCCCGGCTTACCCGCAGTACGCCGCTGTCGACGTTTTTTCGGGCAGCGCGAATTCCACTTACCACGGCCTGCAAACTACCGTGCGCTTTCAGCAATTTCATGGCTTCTCCGGCTTTTCCACCTACACCTTTTCCAAGTCGCTCGATGGCGCGTCCGACGGCATCAACTTCAACTTCGCCAACGCCGCCTTCCCACAGGACTCCACGAATTTGGCTGCGGAGAAGGGACCGTCCACGTTTGACACCCGCCACCGTTGGACCACGCTGTTTAATTACGCCGTCCCCGACATTCACCACCTGCCTCACCTGCTCGGCGCGGGTTGGCAACTCAACTCCATCATCACCGTGCAATCCGGACGGCCCATCAACATCATCACCGATGCTGGTGGTGTGAATTCAAACTTCGTGCAGCGTCCCGATGTCGTTCCTGGCGTCAGTCCAATCCTTCCGAACTGGACGCCAACAACGGGCTATCTCAATCCGAACGCCTTCGCCTATCCTGCCGTGACCGCCGCGGACCCCAACGGCTATTTCGGTAATTTGGGACGCGATCAAATCTTTGGCCCCGGTTTCTGGAACTACGACTTCTCGACCACCAAGAACTTCCAGTTTCGGGAGCGCTTTCAGCTCCAGTTCCGCGCGGAATTCTTCAACATTTTTAACCACCCGAACTTTGCCTTGCCTTCTAACGTCGTCTCGCCCGGCAGTTCAACCGCCGGCCTGATCACGCAAACGCCAGACGTAGCACAAGGAAACCCAGGCCTCGGCGGCGGCGGTCCCCGCGTCATGCAATTCGGCCTTCGCCTCCAGTTCTAGTTTTTCAGTACAAACTTGTCCGCGAAGAGCTGGTTTCCGGCCAGCTCTTCGCCATTTTCCGCCCACACACTACCGTCATTCCGAACGCAGTGAGGAATTCCTCCTTCGCCATATTTCGATCCACCACATAACGCTAAGATTGTCATCCGGGGGTTCTGCTGCAGCGCTGGCTTTTATGCCAGCGTCTGTTGCGCATCAGTGCGCGAGGGAGCCATCTCCAAAAATCTCCCCACATTTGCTTTTTTCCAACGACCAGCCGAAAATCGGGGAGATTACTCGGAAAAGAGGGTTGCCATGGCCGGAGCCGTTATTGTTTCGTCTGTAAGAACTCCTGTCGGACGGGGCTACAAAGGTGCCCTGCGCACCAGCAGGCCCGATGATCTCGCAGCGCTGGTCATCAAAGAAGCTCTTGCGCGCGTTCCTGGGCTAAATCCCAAAGAAATTGACGACGTTATCCTCGGCTGCGCTATGCCCGAAGGCGAGCAAGGAATGAACGTCGCCCGCATAGCCGCTCTGCGTGCGGGCCTGCCCGTCGAAACCTCCGCCATGACCGTGAATCGTTTCTGCGCCAGCGGCCTGCAGGCCATTGCCCTTGCCGCGGAACGAATTCGCGGCGGCTCGGCTCAGGTCATCGTCGCCGGCGGCACCGAATCGATGTCGTTGGTTCCCATGGGCGGCAACAAAATCTCGCCAAATCCCTGGCTCGTGGATCACTATCCCGATGCCTACATCAACATGGGTCTGGGCACGGAGAATCTTGCACGTAAATTTGGCATCACTCGCGAGCAGGCTGACCAGTTCGCCGTCGATTCCCACAAGAAAGCCGTCGCCGCTCTCGCCGCCGGGAAGTTCAAAGACGAAACCGTTCCCGTCGAAGTAAAGATTACCGCCCTGCCCAATGGCAACGGCGCAAAAGGAAAGCCTGCGCCCAAGCCAGCGACGCAATCCTTTGTCTTTGACAAGGACGAGATGCCGCGGCCAGACACTTCCATGGAAGTTCTCAGCGGATTAAAGCCGGCCTTCCACATCAAGGGCACTGTGACCGCCGGCAACAGCTCGCCCATGAGCGACGGCGCGGCAGCCGTTGTGGTAATGAGCGACGAAAAAGCCGCTCAACTCGGACTGAAGCCGCAAGCGCGATTCGTTTCCTATGCTACCGCAGGCTGCCCCCCGGAAGAGTTCGGTATCGGCCCGGTCTACGCCATTCCAAAAGCCTTGGATCTGGCTGGCCTTTCTCTCAATGATCTTGCGGTAATTGAGTTGAACGAAGCTTTCGCCGCACAATCCTTAGCCGTGATCCAGCAGGCCAATCTCGATGCCGGGCGCGTTAATCCCAATGGTGGCGCGATCGCCCTGGGTCATCCCTTGGGCTGCACTGGCTCCAAGCTGACCGCCTCGCTGATACGCGAACTCCACCGCCGCAACGCCCGCTACGGCATGGTCACCATGTGCATCGGCGGAGGCATGGGCGCCGCCGGCATCTTCGAACGCCTATAACTCACCTGCGAGTGCCCCACAGGTTGACTAGCAACTATACTTTCGCTTTCCACAAGCCCACCGTGTTGCCTTCCGGGTCCTGCATCCATGCGAACGTGCCGGTGGGAATATTCACGGGTGGCACTAGAGTCTTCCCTCCAAGTGCCTCCGCTTTCTTCAGGTAGCCCGCCACGTCGTCCACGTCCACGTAGAAAATAGTGTAATGGTGCGGCTCGTGGCCCAGCGCAGTGATATGCCCGCCGATTCCGGGTGCCTCCGGAGCAATCATCGCCGCCGGTCCCATGGCATCGATCTTCCATTCGAATAACTTGGAGTAAAACTCCTTCGTTTTCGCCATATCGCGGCATCCAATCTCAAAGTGCACAACTGGTCTTCCCATGCCATTTCCTCCTGGTTTAAGCAGACGCGCTTAGGCGCAAGAGTCTGCCACAGCAGTCCGGATTTTGCACCTATCCCCCGCCCGAATTGGAGCGAATCAGTCCTATTGCAGAATGGCTATCCCTGAGGGTAAAATCCCGGGATTGGATAATTCAAACGGTCGTTTGAATTATTGCGGCATCAAACTGGCAAGGAGTAAGACCTATGGCGACCTCCGTTCTCACCAAAACCGCGGCAAAAGGCGGTAGCTTTTTACTGGAATCCCCTTCCCCCCAAGACGTCTTCACACCGGCCGACCTGTCCGATGATCAAAAACTGATCGGCCAGACCGCTGAAGAATTTGTGCTCAAGGAAGTCCTACCGCTCGCAAAAGAGCTGGAAGCAAAGAAGCCTGGCCTGATGGCGGAACTCACCCGAAAAGCCGCCGAACTTGGCCTGATGAGTGGCGGCACGCCCGAAGAATACGGCGGCGCGGGCCTGGATAAAGTGGCGGCCACCATGCTGACCGAGAAGATCGCCATGTACGGCGGCTTCGCGGTGACCCATGGCGCCCACGCTGGAATCGGCACCCTGCCCCTGGTCTATTTCGGCACCGAAGAACAGAAGAAAAAATACCTGCCGAAGCTGGCCAGCGGCGAATTCATTGGCGCGTATTGCCTCTCCGAGCCGCAGGCCGGCAGCGACGCCCAGAATCTGCTGACCCGCGCGGAATTGAACAAGGAAGGCACGCACTACATCCTGAACGGCCAGAAAATGTGGATCACCAACGGCGGCTTTGCTGACCTCTTTATCGTGTTCGCGAAGGTGGATGGCGAAAAACTAACCGCCTTCATCGTCGAGCGCACTTTCCCGGGCTGCAAGCCGGGCAATGAAGAGCATAAAATGGGTATCCACGGCAGTTCCACCACTCCGGTGTTCCTCGAAAATTGCCTCGTGCCAAAAGAAAATGTCCTGCACGAAATTGGTCGCGGCCACATCGTTGCCTTCAATGTGTTGAATGCCGGCCGCTTTACTCTCGGCGCCTCTTGCGTCGGTGGTTCCAAATACGTCCTGATGACTGCCTCCAAATATTCCAAGGAACGCAAGGCCTTTGGCAAGCAAATCGGCGATTTTGGACTGATCAAGGAAAAACTCGCCGAAATGGCCATCCGGATTTTCGCCGTCGAATCCATGATCTATCGCAGCGCTGGCTACATGGAAGCCGCCATGGCCGCGGCGGCTGGCTCCGGCAACAAAGCGCAGAACACCATGAAGGCGCTTGAGGAATACGCCATCGAGAGTTCCATTGCCAAGGTTTACGGCAGCGAAATGTTGGACTTCGTGGTCGATGAAGCCGTGCAGGTTTTCGGCGGCTACGGCTTCCATGAAGACTATCCCGTTTGCCGGGCTTATCGCGATTCCCGCATCAATCGCATCTTCGAAGGCACCAACGAAATCAACCGCATGCTCATCATCCAGATGTTGATGAAGCGTGCCTTGGGCGGACAGCTCCCCCTCATTCCTGCGGCCATGAAGCTGGCCGATGAAATTCTCGCCGGTCCTTCATTCGAAGAAACCCCGGAAGGCGTCCTCGCCGAAGAAGCTCGCATCATTGCCAACGCCAAGAAAATGTTCTTGCAGGCCTCCGGCGGCGCGATGCAAAAGTACCGCGAAAAGCTGGCCGAAGAGCAGGAACTGATAGCTGCATTGGCTAACATCGTCATGGAAATTTACGCGATGGAATCCAGCCTCCTGCGCGCACAAAAGGCTGCAGCCGCTAAAGGTGAGACCGCCGCAGCAGTGATGATTGACGCCGTGCGTGTTTTCATCGCTGACGCTGCCGAGCGCGTTGACCACGAAGCCAAACGCGCCATTGCTGCCGTCCACGAAGGCGATATGCTCACCACCCAGTTGGCGGTGTTAAGGCGCTTCGGTAAACGGCCTGTCGTTGACACCATCGCCATCCGCCGTCGTGTCGCCGCCGCCATTCAGGCTCAAGACCGCTATCCCTTCGAAGGCCGCTGAACACGGCCCTCTCATCATTCTGAACGCAGTTCGCTCAGCTGAGCCAGGATCAGTTCAAGGCTTCGCGGGTGTTCCCGTTGCATCCTTCGGCTTGTTGATCGTACTCAGCGTCTCCACATTGAAACGCTTGTAGTCGGAGTATTTCGTCGTCACATTCACTTTGATACCCTTCACGAGCAGCAGCCGCACCCCTACGTGTGCCTCCACATACGTCGGCAGCCAAACCTCGTTGTTGATATACGCCTGCTCGAAAACAAAACTGGTGCCTTTTTGCAAATTGGCTAAAACCCCACCACCGATATGCACGTCGCCCACAAAATAGGCCTCTAGCCGCACCACGTCCTTTGCTTTTTCATCAATCCAAACCACGCCCGCCAATTCCTTCACAACGCGTTCTTCCAGATTTTTTGGCTTGTATTCGGGATTCGGCTCAAAATCAAAAACCAGCACATCCTGTCCCCGGAATCGTTCCCTTCTCGGATTCACGAACTGGCAAACCCGCAAAAACACCTCGATGCCCGGGTCGTCCTTGTCCTTCGAATCTTTCCCTTCCTCCTTTGCCTTTTCATCCTTCTCTTCTTTTTTCTTTTCCTTCTTCTGTTCTTCCGCGATTCGCTTTTGCGTCTTCTCGCTTTCTTTTTTCTGTTCCTCGTCGCTTAGTGCCTTCCCATCCTTTTTCACCAGGGTGGTGATCTCGTCGCCATTCAGATAAAAGAATGTGTACTCATTCAGTTCCTTCTTGGTGACCTTCCCCGTCTTATCGTACTCCGTCTCTTCTTCGACCTGTGTCCCTGCGTAATTTTCTTTGACCTTGTCGATTTCCTTTTGATTGGCGTCAATTTCCTCGAATAGCTTTTTCAGGTCGGGAAGCTTTACCTGAGACTGAATGGGAAAATCGAATACACGTTCTCCGATCGTTTCATTAGTGTCCGCTCGCGTCACGTTGACGACGTATACTTCACTGCCGCGATGAATTTCGAGTTTGTGCGGAAGTTTCACTCCATTCGTCGTCCGGTAGTCGTCGTAGTAAATCTCCCGTGGAATACCCGCCAGCGTCGCCTTTTCCCCCACAACCAGATGACTTAGCTGGTCGAAAAAAACTTCCCACTGAATACCGGTGGGATAAGTCAACTCAACTTGATAAGTTTCATGCCCACGCACAGAAACTGTTCCCTTGAATGCCACTCCAATTTTCTTCTTCGAAAGGCTCAGCAGGTGCGAATTGTAATATTGCGCCGCCGCCTCCATTTCCAGCGCCTGCTCGCCCAGTAGCGTGGCGATTTGGCCCGCTTCCGCCTCGTGCCAGGCGGACTTGCCGTTATACGCCTCGATGACTGTCTTTCCGCCATTTCTCACTTCCGTGTAATAGCGGTTCGGCAGTTTTACACGAAAACTATATGTGCCCGGCGTTGTGTCTCCCGTACCCTGAATTGATCCATCGATCAAAACAGTCTGGACTTTCGCCAAATTCTTCGCGCCACCCGCCGCTTTCACGGATTGCTCGATGATCTTCGCAGCGTCCTGCGCTTGCGAAACGCAGGCACAGAACAACGCAAGTCCGCATAGCCACAAAAATGCCGAGAATCGTCGCATCGTGTCCCTTTAGGATACGTAAACTGTCATCAAAAGTTGCGTCCACGCCGAACAGTTGAGGACAGTCCTGGCATCCTCGAATTACCGCAATTATCGGAGCCAGGAGCAGGATAGTGCCAATTCCGGAACGCACTCGGATCGTTACCTGAGGACGGACTTTCCTTCCGTCGATTCCCTACATTGCCTCGATAATAAGGACCAGATCCCCACAAGCTAAAAAGGTCAACTAGAAGAATCTTATAGACTTACCCGAGTTCAACGCTCACGGCAAAGGCCGCATGTTCGCGTTGTGTCCGGCGCGCACGGCAATCAGCGAGACTTGCTCCAAGTCCGGGTAGTGCTCGTCTTTGTCGGGTTTGCGTTCGGCGGGTGGGAGTTGCTGAACGGTGGTTTGGGAGGGCAGTGGGCCTTTGAAGTATTTCTTGTAGACCTTGGCGAATTGGGGTGTGTCCTTTAAGTCGTCGAGGTAAATGGTGGTGGAAACGACTTGATCGAAGGACATGTCTGCTTCTTCAAGATTGTCGAGGAGATTGCGCATGGTCTGTCGGGTCTGGTCAGCGGTCGAGGCGGTGTAGACCCCACCATTAGGTCCAGGGATGAAGCCGCTCTTCGCCGAACAATACAAAGTGTCGCCAGCGAAGGCGCAGGGACTGGCTGTGGGACTGGGAGGCATATTCTTCGGGCGGATGGATTTGCGTTTGGCGAGATCGCGGACGGCTACGCCCGTGAAGGCGATGTGTGCGCCTTCGGGAAGGCTGGAAACCTCGATGGTGGCGCGCGCGGGAGTGTTGCCGAACTCGAAGCGCGGGGCGTATTGCTCGTTCATGACGCGGTAGGAGATTTCTGAGGTCAGATAGGGATTCACGAACACCATGTTGGCGAGGGTAAGCCCGGCGGCCTGGAGCACCGCCTTGAGTTGGTCGAGCGCGAGGTTGACCTGTGCCGCGGGATCTTGCGGGATTTTCCCGGTAGCGGAGTCGATGCCTTGCATAGTGGATACGAAGAGGCGGTCGTGAGTAAGCATCGCGGAAGAGTAGGCTTTGTTTGCTGGGAGATTGGGCAGGACCACTGGCTGCTTTCCATGAAGATCGCGCACGGCCACGGCTGTGATTTGCACCGGGGATTCTGGGACGCGGGCCACCCCCAAGACGCCACGCGCGGGTGGGTCCTTGGGAAAGTAACTCGCGAAGACATCGTTCAGTTCGCGGTAGTGATTAGTGTCCTCCAGATAGACCTGGACGTAGACGACGTGATCGATAGAGAGACCGGCGGTTTCGAGTACCTTTTTTACGTTGTCAAGAGACTGGCGAACCTGATCGCGGAAATTTGTCGGAGTGGCGCCGTCGGGACCATGCGGACCCTGCCCCGAGACATAAACGTAGTCGCCGGCGTCGAAACCGTTCGGGCCTAAATCAATCGAAGTTGCGGCGGCATTCGGTTGCTGCGCTAACACAGAGCAGGCGGAGGCTAGCACCAAAAGAGCGGAGCAGAGAAGACGTTTCATGCCGCCTTGGCCTTACGAGCGGCACCCAGGATCGAACGAAGGCGCTGACCGACGATCATTTCTTCACCGGGTTGAATGGTCATGGAGACGAGCTCAATGTGATTTTGTTGCTTGAGTTCCTTGGCGTTTGGTTTTGGTTTCTCTATCCCTTCATGCACGGCGGACACCAGACTGGGGTTGTCCACGCCGAGGACTTCGATGACTGGATCACCTTCACGGAGCTTCTGGACGCAATCGGTAATGCCAAACCCCCAAGCCTCCTGGTCCCAGGAGACGCGCAAGGTTGGATAGCGATTGCCATCGTCCGGAATGTAGATTTGCGTTTGCACGCCGGGAACGGTCTCGACGAGCTTGGCGATACGATCGACGCGGGCGTTCCATTCCTCGTAAAATTTCTTGGAATCGGCATTCAGCCAAGTTTCGATGGCAGTCAGGCAGCCAATTACCTCTTCTTTTCCCACTTTCATGGGGCGGCACACAGCGCCTTCATAGGGACAGGAATTTCGCAGGGCTGCCTCGATCAGGTCCTTGCGACCAAGGAGCACGCCGCTGCATTGCGGACCTCGCAAACCCTTGCCGCCGGAGAAAGTGTAGAGATCCAGCTTCATTTTTGCGTAAAGCTTGATGTTATCGATCGGTGGGATACCTGCTGCGTCGTCGAGTAACAGCGGCACGTTATGCTCTTTTGCGATGGCCGCTTCGCGTTCGAGCTTTTCTTTCAGATCCGTGGTGTAAATCATGGCGGTGTTGGAGTTGATTGCGTTCGCGATGTCGTCGGGCTTTTCGACGAGGACGAGTTTGGCGCCGGTGAGGCGGATGGCGCTATCAAACGCGCTGCGACCACCAACCATGATGACTTCGTGCTTCAAGCCTGTGGTGTCTGGGAGTTGCCAGATTAACTTGGGATCGTTTCCGGCGATGCAAGCTGCGGTTGCTGCGGCCATAGCTCCCGCGGCGCCCGAAGTGATGATTCCAGATTCCGCTCCTGTTAACTCCGCCAGCCGCCGCCCCACCGCTTTATGCAGCTCCACCATATTCACAAAATATTTCCCGGCTTCTTCTTGGGCCTGGCGCGCTTCTGGAAATTGCAGGGATCCGCTGAGGTAGGTCCATGTTCCGCGGCAATTGATGACGGTCTTGACACCGAGTTTGCTGTAGACATTGCTATTCGGGTTCAGCCCGATCGCGGCAGCGGATTTTACATAAAGTCCCTGAGCGGCGATTTGAGCTAATAGCGGCGAGGCCGCCAGCATTTTCATGAATCCGCGACGGCTTGGTTCTTTTGCTAGGGCCATGTGATTCCTCTCAGAAAAGATTCAGTCTGCAAAAATCAAAGTTCCGAAATGTTCGGGTACGTGATTCGGATCGCGATTGACAACACAGGTGGGCTGCCAGCACATGAAATGGCGCACCGGATCCTCGCCCAACCCGTCGATGCGGTAGAGGTTGACGCGCCACTTGGTGCCCGCTTGCACATGTTTCTCGCTGACAGAGCGCAGCGGCACACGCGCGGCGGCGTACCAGATATGGTTCTTTTCATCGATGCGCCCCTGACGCTGCCAGCCGGAATCCCACTTGGCGTCGTAGGTGTCTTTATTGAGATCGATGGCTAGATCGACCCAATCGCCGGTCGGGGCGATTTCGAACTCGCGGTAACGCTTGATGTCCTGCCAATCATCACCGAGAAAAAACTCGACAACGTCGCGGTCCCATAGTTTCAGACGATCCTTGGTGTTATCGGCGGGCAACCAGAGATTCAGTTCGGTGTAAGGGGAAATGAACAATAGGTACAAATCGGAGTCAGTCCAAAATCCCCGGACTTCGGTCTTCAGCTTGGGATAGTCGATTTGATGAGAACAATCTTTCTCGACAAACGTGGAGGCCGCGTGCGCCCAGGTTGGAGAGTCGGGATTGGTGTTCAACTCCGGGGCTTTCGAAATATAGGGAATGGAAAAAGAGGCTCCAGGCGGAGAGAACTCGCAGACTTTCGCGGAAGAATTGTCCTGTGCCGACTTCGACGCCAAATGGCCAACCGCAGGGAATTCAGCTCCACAAATGCACAACATAGCAGCGGCAAGTGCCGCAACAAACGCCAGGAGACTATTTCTGGATGACAACATCATTTAAGGGCGAGCCGCGTTTCTTAACTCGGGCGCAATTTCGAAGGCTTTCTCGAACTCCGCGCGCGACTCTGCCTCCTTTCCTTGTTTCTGCAGCGCTAATCCAAGGTTATAGTGGGCCTCCGCGTAGGCAGGCTTGAGGCGAACAGCCTCCAGAAACTCCGATTTAGCGGCGCCGTTCTCACCTGCTTGCAGCAGCGCCAATCCGAGATTGTTGTGAGCCTCTGCAAAATTTGGATCGCGATGCACAAGCTCCCGGAAAACGCTGATGGCGCCTGCCGTGTCGTTCTTCTGACTCAAAACCAAGCCCAATTGAATGCGCGCGTCCGTGTACTTGGGATCGAGGCTCAGGGCTTCGTTCAGTTCGCGAACTGCTTCATCAAGTTGCCCCGATTGCGCCAGGGCCAGACCGAGATTATAGTGCGCCTCCGGAAGATCGGCATCCGACATTACCGCTTGGTGGAACTCTTGAACAGCGCGAGCATGGTCGTCTTCGCGCCAGTACAGCAGGCCAAGGCTGGTGTGGACTTGCGCATAGTCGGGTTTCAATTGCAAAGCCTTGTCGTAAGCTTCCTTGGCGCGTGCGTAGTCCTGTTTGCGCTCCCACGTGACTCCAAGATAGTAGTAGCCGGTCGGCAACTGCGGACTCTCTTCGATCGCCTTCTGAAAGTCGTTAAGGGCTTCATCCAGTTGTTGCTTCTTCAGGGCGTCCACCCCCTGGAGGATAAGGAGTTTCGCCTGCGCGAGGCGGGCACGAAACTGGTGCAACTGGTTCAGCTGATCCAGTTCCTCGTGGGCCGCAGCCGCATCTCCTTGGGAACGGAGGGCGATGCCTAGATTGTAATGGGCCTTCTCGAAATCGGGCTTCAGTTCGATGGCTTGTCGGAACGCGGCGATGGCGCCCGGGAGATCACCTTCCGCTTTAAGTTCCATGCCGAGGTTGTATTGGGCATTCGGATCCGCGGGATCAAGTTCGACAGCCTTGCGGAAGTTGGCAAGCGCCCCGCTGTGATCACCCTGACGCCGCAGGGTCACGCCGAGCATCACGTAAGCTCGCACCAGCTTCGGGTCGAGACGAAGTGCGGCGCGAAACTGAGCCGCCGCAGCATCCAACTTACCGAGCTGGCCTTCGGCTTCTCCCAACTCGAAATGGGTTTCCGGTGAGGGCTTCAGCGCTACCGCACGGTTGAGTTCGCGTTCCGCGGCGGAAAAATCATTCTGCTCCGAATAAACACGCGCGAGCAAACGATGTGCGGCAGCATTGGAGGGCTCGCATTCCACCGCTTTGCGTAGCTCCTTCAGCGCACCGGCCTGATCATGGAGGTCATACAGAGATGCGCCCAAAGCATAGTGCGCCTGGCCCCATCGTGGCTTCAGGCGAATCGCGGTCTCGAACTCTTCAACAGCTTGCTTCGTCTCGCCCTTATAATTTAAGGCTAGTGCCAGATCGTAGTGGGTTAAGCCGTCGTCAGGCTCAAGTTCTAAGGCCTTCCGGTAAGCGGCGATGGCGTCGTCCCATGATTTGGCACGCGCCAATTCGGTAGCCTGCTGGCGGTAACTCTGGGCCGTCTGCGCTTGCGACAGCACGGGGAAACTTACGCCGAAACTGAGTGCCAACGCGGACACGATGTGCATTCGCCTTTGTAGGTAACGCAACGAATCCAACCAGCGGCATTTCATGGGGACAGCCTAACACGCGCGCAGAACCCCGGTAAGATGCGGTCCCTGCGGAGAACGAGTGTTGTTGTCAAATCACCAGTAGAATTTAAGGCTGAACTGTCCAATCCGGGGATCACGGGCACTGCTAATTATCCCAAACGACGGATTAGAGATGTTTCCCCCAGGATTCATAAATTGCGCGTGGTTGAAGATATTGAAAAACTCCATACGAACATCAAAGGCCAGATTCTCTTTGATCACGGTGTGCTTTAACAGGCCGAAATCGGTGTTGTTGAAACCGGGACCGTGGAAAAAGCGGCGGTTGGCGGTGCCAAAGGTACCGGGTTCGGTATTCACCGCGAACGCGCCGGGCAAGAAATAACATCCCGTGCCGTCGGTTGTTGGGCAATTCGGATTCGGTTTGCGTGGATTTACAGTCTCCACCGGACCCACGCGATTCGGCATATCCGTGGACGAGCTACCCCACAGAGTATAGTCACCGTTGCCTTGGTTCAACTGTATCGGAAAACCTGTGGAAAAGCGGGTGATTCCCTGAATCTGCCAGCCTTGGGTCAAGCGCTTGGGCGCATTGCCGAAGGCCCGGTCGAACGGGATTGCCCAGACGTAGCTGGCTACGAAATTGTGAGTGATGTCGGTTGACGATAGCCCTCGGCTGTACTTAGGATTTACGAAATTCACTAAGTCATTGAAGGCCGAAGAATCGTCCAGGCCTTTGGCGAAGGTGTAGGCCACAAGAAATGTAACGTCGTTCGCTTTGCGCTCCACGCTAATCTGGCCGGAGTTGTAGATGGAGTTGGCTGTGGTCAGTGTGTTGGTATTGTTATTGCCAAAGCAAACCAATGTAGCCGACTCTGGACAGTAATTAGGAGAATTTATCCCGTGGCGCGTGCCATAGACGCACCCCGGGAGTGGCGTAGCACTTACCGTACTACATGGAACGGTAGCCGTCGGGAGCTGGAACACGTCGTTCTCAGCGAAGGGTCCGCAACCCACCGACCCGCCGGCCGTCACGTCAATCGCCCCTGCTGCCGTGAGTTGCTGGCACAAAGTAGCATTGCCCGGGTTGGCCTCCTGCTGGGTAATCAGCTTATGGCCCTCAGTGCCGACGTAAGCGACGGTGAGCACCGTTGATCTGGTGAGCTCACGTTGGATCGAGAGATTGAAGTGCTCTGCATAGGGGAGCACGTTGTGGATGTCGTAGCCCGGAAAGTAGGTCATGGGTTCGTAGATAGCAAAACTCAGGGTCTTATTGGCCGGGTCGCCTGGACGAGGTGCGGTGAACGGAAAACGCTGGCCGAGAGATTGTCCGGTTTGGCGAAGGAGGAAGGGCTGGTCAAACATCACGGGTGCCGGCGTAGTAAAATACAAACCGAACGGGGCGTCACCCACTTCGTAGAACAGGTTCAAGTCCTCCACCGAAGTGTAATAAAGCCCGTACGCCGCACGGATGCTGCTCTTCCCCGGACCGCCAAAGATTTTACCCAACACTCCATCCGTAAATCCCGGAGAGTACGCCAAACCAAGCCGCGGACCGAAGTTATCGTATTTCGTTGGTGCTAGCGTCTTAGGGATGCCGGGGTCACCCGGGAATACCAGACCCTGGGGTGAAAGCGGAAAGACCTGCGACTGCAACCCCGGAACAAAGGTCTGAATCTTGCCTTGAGTGTCGTACCACGGCATGCTGACTTCCCAGCGTAGTCCGAGGTTCAGAGTAAGGTTGGGCTTCACCTTCCAAGAGTCCTGCACGAAAGCCCCCCCATAGCGAGTACGGGAGTCGAGGAACTGCTCGGCGGCCTGCGTGTAACCGCTCGAGCTTGCCGGTGCGCCAAGCAGGAAATCCGCAAAATCGCTGCCTGTCACACTACCATCAAAAACGAAGTTTCCATTCGGAGCAGCGTAATTCCGTTCGTTGACTTGCAGGTAGCGGAATTCGCCGCCGAATTTCCACGTGTGTTTGCCCCTGATTTTCGAGAATACGTCGCTCACCATGAAGGTGTTATTGGGCTGGTATGTATTGAGGGACTGGCCCGAGGTTCCGACGCCAAGTATGAAACCAGTTTGGTTAAAGTAAGTCGCAGGCACGTACTGTGGGTAATTGTTTAGCGGCACAATACCGTTGGTGCCGGCACCACTCACGAAACCAAGGGACGACAGGCTGGCGAAACTCCCGAGCGGATTGCCGAAGTGGGCGGCCGTGCGGAAGAAGCTGAACCGGGCCTCGTTGACTGCGGTGGATCCGAAGTTCTTGGCGTCGCTCATGACGAACTGTTGGGCCCGAGAAGGGTTGGCGGTGGGGAACCCGGGCACCGTGGCCAGCGGAAGCGCGGAGTCAACGGTGGCATCGTCAATCGTGTAATAAAACGACCAGTTTCCGGTCAACTTGTTGATGAAATCGATCTTCAGGCCATACTTGTCGTCGTTCCAGGTATTGGTCTGACTGTTGTTCGTATAGTTGTTTACGATTCCAGAGGTAGTCGGCGCGGGAATGTAAGGAAGCATCCCAATGGCCGGCTTGGACCAGGCAGACTGAGGAATATTCGCAAGTCCGGTCGCCGGATTGACCGGGAAAACGCAGCCTGTAACTGGGTCGGTGCTGTTACAACCCGCGAAACTGTACGGTTCCCCCGGCGCTACGGGTTGGCCGTTGAGACGCTGCGAAAGCACTTGCGCCCAACTCAGCGCACCACCAGTGCCGGTGGGCGGTCCGTCGACCGTCGTCGGTATAGGGTTTCCATTGGCGTCGGTCGTGGTGAATATCGCTGGGTCAAAGTTGCCTGCCCGTTGGTCTGTCGTTGGCAGCGACGTCGTGGTTTCCGCGCCTTGGGTCTGCCGGGTGCCTTGGTAGTCAGCGAACCAGAAGAGGCGGTTCTTCAAGATCGGCCCACCCCCGACAGCGCCAAATTGATTGCGCTGCAGTGCGGTCTTCGGCAGCCCCGCCGCATTCGCGAAGTATCCGTTGGCATCCATCGCATCATTGCGGAAGAACCAGAAAGCGTCCCCGTGGAAATCGTTGGATCCGGACTTGGTGATCGCGTTCATCACCGCGCCACTGAACTTTCCGTACTCCGCATCGAAACTATTCGTGATTAAACGAAACTCCTCGACCGCGTCCAGATTGGGCACTAACCCGGCGCCCAGGTTCCGTCCCTCACTGACGTCTCCGCCGTTCACCAAAAATGCATTCGCCGTCTCGCGCTGCCCGTTCACGGAGATATTGCCCGGATTCAAAGTGCCGGATACCGGACGGTCCTGTTGGATGGTTCCGGCCGTGCCCGGCGCAACGCCCGCCTGCAGTCCCAGAAGATCAATGTAGCTGCGTCCGTTCAGTGGCAGCGCCAGCATCTTCCTCGAGTCGATTACGTCTCCAAGTTGCGTGCTTTCCGTCTGTACTTGCACGGAATTGGCTTCAACGCTGATGGTTTCTGAAACAGATCCGACATCCAGGGTCACATCGACATGCAGCTGGTCGTTCACTTTCACTTCGATGTCCGTCTCGGTGAACGGGCGGAATCCATTGGCCGTAACCGTGAGCTTGTAGGTACCCGCCGGCAAAGCCAGGACGTGATACGAGCCGTCCGGACCGGTGGTCGTTTCATATTCAAGATTGGTTTGTACATTGACGATCGCAAGTTTTGCGCCGGCGATCGCTCCTTGAGTACGGTCGCGCACGACACCTTGGATCGAACCAGTTACATCGGCGTAAATAATGGCAGCGTTACTGAGTAGTAGTATTAAAACGATTGAAGTTACCGAAATGACATGCCTAGAGCGATTCAGCACGGAACACCCCCCCAATTGGCGCGGAGTTTAGGACGAAATTTGGCGGGAGTCAAGACAATCTGAAGCGATGTGTGGCAGAAATTACGTTTCTATCCATGGGAATTCGTCAGCGTCAGCATCAGAAAGCCCACCCGTAAGCTATTCGAAAAAGAGATGTTACGAATTGTAGCGAAATCTTTCGAAATGTTTGCCCTGGCTATGGCAGGCCAAAGCTGAAAATGTCGCTGCCGGCGGCAATGGCAACGTACTGTTTTGACTTGACCGCGTACGTCATCGGGGACGCGCTGATGTTCTGCCCGGTATTAAAATGCCATAATGGTTTTCCAGTCGTTGCGTCGACAGCTTCGAACGATCGCGCGTCGTCGCCGAAAAACACCAGCCCACCGGCAGTAGTCATGACGCCAGCCGACGAGTGTCCCTCGCCGGACTGAACGTAGCGCCATGCAGGTTTTTCACCTTCCATCGAGTAAGCCAGCAAAATCTTCTGGTTCTGGTCGCTCTCGCTCCGGCGCACTCCAGTAGCATAGTAAGTCTGCCCGGGCACGAATTTTTGGGCTTTGGCCATGTAGATATCGCAACTCTCCAGTGCCATGAAATAAAACAGGGATGTTTCCGGATTGAAAGCGGGTGAGTGCCAGTTCGTGGCTCCGACCATTCCCGGACAGATGCGGGTGCCGGCTTCCGTTGGTTTGAGTTCTGTTCGAATAGGACGGCCTGCTGCGTCAATACCGGTGGCCCAGTTCATCTTCTCGGCAAAACGCGTGGCCGACAGAAATTTGCCGTCCCTGCGATCAAGAACGTAAAGAAAACCATTTCGGTTGGCTTCCACAATGAGCTTTCTAGCCTGACTTTTGAAAACCGCGTCAACGAGAATGGGCGTTTCAACCGCGTCGTAATCGAAAAGATCGTGCGGCGTGAACTGGAAATACCACTTCAGCTTCCCGTCGTCGGGATCCAGAGCCAGGAGGCAGTCCGTATAGAGGTCATCGCCAGGACGCCCATCTCCGTCAAAATCGGGCGCGGGATTGCTTGTGCCCCAGAAAATGGTGTTGAGTTCGGGATCAAAGGTGCCGGGCATCCAGGTTGTGCCGCCCCCGAGTTTGTAGCTTTCGCCGGGCCAGCTGGAGGAGCCGAACTCACCTGGGCCTGGAATCGTCCAGAAACGCCAAGCCTCCTTGCCAGTTGCGGCATCGTAAGCCGCCACAAAGCCACGCACACCATCATCGCCACCAGAAGTTCCCACGATGACTTTGTCCTTGACCACCAGGGGCGCGCTGGTTGCACCGTAATTCCTGTTTCCGTCGGTGTAGGCGACGTCCCAGATCAGGTGACCCGAGCGAGCATCCAGGCAAAGTAAATGTGCATTGTCAGTTTCCATGTAGACTCGGTCGCGCCAAATGCCGACGCCACGATTGTGATGTTGCGAGGCATCGTCGATGAGTCCTTCCGTGATGGGACGTGAGTAGTGCCAGAGCGCTCGCCCTGTTTGTGCATCTAGCGCGTAAGCATCGTTGGCGGCGGTGACGAACATAATTCCACCCGCCACTACGGGCGTAACTTCGAGGTGGCTGGAGTTCGGCGCGTGAAAAACCCACTGTGCCCGGAGTTGTGAGACGTTAGCGGCATTGATTTCACGAAGACCACTGTAGCGGCGGCCACTATAATCGCCGTTGTAAGAAAACCAATTCGCGCTGGCGGGCATTGTGAGCAATTCGGAGGGCTGAACGTCGATGCGTGTACTGGTGGCGCTAGTCCCATCACTCTGGGCGTACAGCACCACAGTATTCAAGCCAAGAAGCGAAAAACATAAGATGCATTTTTGCCATCGGGCCATCGAGGGGTTCTGTGTCCTTAAAGATCAGTGGCGTTGCACTTATGAAACCACGTCCCCACCCAGTTGTGACTGGATGATACAAGTCCAAGCTTTACACCCGAAATGCATAAGTGCCGGGGATTATACCCTTTGCAGCACCCAAAGCCCAAAGTTCATCCCCACGCGTGCTTATCGCTTGCTTGCGATTCACCCTCAGCGATTGAAATTTTGTTCTATCCCGAAAACCTAGAGGCCATGACGCAAAACCGCCCTCGGCTTGGCCATTTCACTTCGCGCGCCAGTTGTTCAACCGTACGCACCCAAGCGCTGCTACGATTCCGAACATCATCGAGAACGGCAACGCCGCGTCGGGCACCCTCCCCATATTTCCACTCCCCAAACCAGCGGCATAGCCGATACCGAAACCCAGTCCCATGCAACCCAGGATGATAAGCAGGTTGAGTAATTTCCACTTCAGTTTCTGACCACCAGCAATGGCAAACCCGGAGCCCAAGATCAATGCAGTCAACCAGACTAACTCCATTGTTTCTACCTCAGGCTGCCTCTGGCTAGGGGGCAAGCCTGCTGCGAATTCTAATTCGAAAACGGTGCGAAGGAAATAAGACGCGATTCCGGCTTAATCACTACTTATGGCGTATGGCTTCCGGCGACCGCTCCTCATCTGGCGGCAGCACCTGCAACTGCCAACTCACGGGCACGGACGCTGGCGGATAGCAAATCACGTTGTCGCAAGCCTGGTATCTGAGTTCGCCGTTTACCTGAATTCGTTTGCCCATGGTACCGAGCCATTCGGTCATAGCTCTGCTAGCGGTGATCCGGATGTCTTGCACGATGCGGAATTCGTCCGTGAACACCGGCACTTGCTCCTTGATGGCCTCCAGGTACAGCGTCTTCTCGACTGGATAGCTCAACGACGCCAACCTGATTTCGGGTGAGGGTTGCACGGTGAGCTGAATGGGTTTGTAACCTTTCACCCCCGGTGCGTACACATGCATGTTCGGCGGAAGTTGAACTTCAACCGTCAGGCTGAGTCGATTGCCCGGTATCACTGTTCGGTCTGACTGCGCCAATTCCACTTCGAGATGGGGCGCATCTACGTTCTGGCTAACTTCCACGGTGAGTTCAGGAAAGAGCTTGGCAATTACATTATTCGGAGTAAAGCGATCCGCGTAACTTACTTCAAAGTATTTCTCGCGGATCACACCACTTCTGTCGATATAAAAGAACCCAGGGAGCGCCATGCCCTTGTTTATCCCGACTGCTTTTTCGTTTAGAACATGGAATCTCCGAATGACCGCAGACTCGGGATCGCTCAGGAGCGGATAATCGATCTTCATCCTCTCGGCGAACTCCTTCAGAATCGCTCGGCTGTCATAGCTGATGGCGGCAAGCTTGAGCCCTTGCGCTTCGAACCGTTCTTTAGCTTTTTGCAGCTGCACGAGCTGCGCCTTGCAGAACGGTCACAAATCCGCTGAACGCACAAAAAGCAGGACCGTTCCGGTCGTTCCTTGTAGGGTTTCGTTCGACTGTTTGTTTCCGAACTGGTCCTTCAGTGTGAATGGCGGCGCTTTTTCTCCAACTTCGAGTCCAAAGGAGACGGAATCCGTCGGCTGCGTGGACTGTCCGTCTCCAAATAGCCCCGGCGCCAGAGTCGCACAAACAACTAGAACCGCTATACAGGTATTCTTCATTCTTGGTGATTTCCTTCGCTTCTTCTCTTCCAACACTCTATCGCTTCTCCGCGCAGTTTTTTCTGTTCCTACTGAAACAAAGGTAGCAAGAAATCCTGCCGTTTCGCATGTGATGAACGGCACTGACCACCACTCGCTTTCTCAGGCCCAATACCAGTTAGCTAGCTCAAACGATCTGACCACTCGGTGCGAGAGACTGTCCCTTGATCCACGACATCCGTTACGCATTCCGCATGCTCGCGAAGACGCCCGGCTTCACGCTGGTAGCGGTGCTGACGCTAGCGCTCGGCATCGCCGCCAATAGCACCATCTTTAGTTGGATCAGTTCGACTCTGCTCAACCCCATTCCTGGCGTGCCACACACCAGCGACCTCGTCACCGTGAACCGGGGCGAACGCAGCGATCATCCCAGTCCGCCATTCTCCTATCTTGATCTTCGAGACCTGCAGGACCGCAGCCGAAGCTTCTCGGGACTGCTCGGCTACCATGATGATTACATGTCCCTCACCGGCGCCGGAAAACCTGAGCGCATTTACGGCGCCTTGACCACGGCCAATTATTTCGACGTGCTGGGTCTGCGCCCAATCATCGGGCGTGGTTTCCTGCCCGAGGAAGAGCGACTGCGGACTGGCGCGGCGGTTGCACTCATTAGCTACAGCGTCTGGGAGAATCACTTCGCACGAGACCCCTTGGTCGTAGGCAAGACCCTTCAAATCAACCGTCACCCTTACACGATCATCGGAGTGACGCCCCGGGAATTCCAAGGATGCAAGACTGGGCTGCGCACGGACATCTGGATCCCTCTGACGATGGACCGTCCCGTTTGGGGTTCCAGTCGTCCCGAGGATCGAAGCAACTTCTGGCTCAACGTCCTGGGAAAGGTGCGACCTGGTATCACAGAACGGCAGGCGCAGGTCGAACTCAACCTGCTTATGCAGGAGATCGCGGAACATTTCCCTGACGAACATCGCGATAGCCCCAACCAGATCACACTCGATCCTCTGTGGCGCTCTCCGTTCGGCATAAACGTTTACCTCTACAAGACGCTACCGATGCTGCTAGGGCTTGCCGCCGTATTGCTGCTGCTGGCTTGTGCCAACGTAGCCAATCTGCTGCTCGTGCGCTCCGTTGCGCGGCGACGCGAGATTGCCATCCGTTTGGCGCTGGGCGCTTCGCGAGGACAATTGATACGGCAACTCCTGGTGGAGAGTCTCATGCTCAGCATGGCCGGAGGCGTTGTCGCGGTGTTAATCACGATTTGGACGGCGCACAGCCTGGGTGCTTTGTTTCCTCCCTCCACGCTTCCCTTGTCGCACAACGCCCGTCTCGATCAGCGGGTGCTGCTGGCCACCACGGCTATCTCGATCCTCGCCGCGCTCGTCTTCGGTATACTGCCAGCACTGCGCTCTTCGAATATGCCGGTGCAAGCAGTCCTGAAGGAAGAAGCAAGCAGCGCGTCTCTCGCCTTCCACAAAAGCCGCCTTTCGAGCAGCCTCGTCGTGGCCCAGATCGCCCTCTCCCTAGTCCTGCTGGTTTGCGCTGGACTGTTTACTCGCAGCCTGCAGAAAGCACAACAGTCCGACCCGGGCTTCGATGCGGAGCACGTTCTACTTGCTTCTTATGAGCTCGCGCCCGCCGGCTATACGCGCGATTCTGGTATTGCCTTCAACCGCCAAGTCCTCGTCAAACTCGCGGCATTGCCGGGCATCGAGACGGTGACGCTCGCCGATTTCTCACCGCTCAGCTTCAGCATCCACTCCGAGTACTTCCAGTTGGAGGGGTATGTGCCTCAGCCACACGAGTCCATGGAGATCAGCGACGCGCTTGTCGGTCCCAGCTACTTTCACGCTTTGCGCACCACGCTCATCTCCGGTCGCGATTTCACGGAGCAGGATGCCCGCGAATCGCAGCCCGTCGCCATCGTCAATCAAGTTCTCGCCGATCGTTATTGGCCGGGCCAGGATGTGATTGGTAAGCAAATCTTCGACGGAGACCAGAGGTTTACCGTCGTGGGCTTAGCTCGTAATGCCAAATACCGTCTTCTGACTTACGCGCCCGAGCCCGTCATTTATATGCCGCTGTTCCAGACCTACCGCGCAACGCAAGACACCACCATTCATTTACGCGTTTTGGGCGACCCCAAAGCTTTCGGCCTTTCTGTCGAGCAAGCTGTGCACGAGCTGAATCCGGAGTTGCCGGTGTTCAATGTGAACCCTCTCAAAGTCACTATGAAACTTGGCTCCATCTTGGAGCGCGTGGCCGCTGTTTTCGCCGGCTCCTTTGGCTTCCTCGCCATGTTGCTGGCTGCGGTCGGCATCTACGGAGTGGTCGCCTACACCACGCGGCAGCGCACGCGCGAGATTGGAATTCGCATGGCACTCGGCGCGCAGAAGGGCCAGATCTATCAACTCGTGCTAAGGCAAGCCTTCGTCTTGACCCTCGCTGGCCTGGTCATTGGCACGGCCGTTTCGCTGGTGCTGACCAGTCTCCTGCGAAACCAGCTCTACGGCGTCAGCAGCGCCGACGCTTTCACGTTCGCTGCGGTCGCGCTGTTGCTCTCCGCTGTTTCTCTTCTTGCTTGTCACATACCTGCTCATCGCGCCACGAAAATTGAACCCAATGTCGCGCTGCGTTGTGAGTAGCTCCTCGCTCAGGTGGGCTCGGTCTAATCCGGATTCTTAGGCATCGGGACGAATACTCTCACGGCCAGGATATGGGCCTTTGCCGAGGAAGTCTTTTGGTTATAGAACCCGACCGTACAATTCGGGCGAAAATAATAGGCGTCTCCCGCTTTGGCGTGGTGTAAGCCCTCAACTCCATCCATCCCGCCTCCCGCGGCCATTTGCCCCTCTCCATCCAGGATCAGATAAATCTCTTCCGCCACTTCGTGGTGGTGGGGGAAATTTGTTCCCGCGGGCGCAAAGTCCATCAGGAAAAAATCAGCCACAGTATAGGTCGCATTAATTCGGTCACGCGCGGCCGTACGCGGTCCGATCAGAAGTTTGTAGAGCACGGAATTCGGATGCCCTTCGACTGTCTCTTCCTTGAGCTCGGCCAAATTAGCGACCGCCAATTCTCCCGCTGCCGAAAGTGGGGTTTCTTGAGGGATTCGAACTGTCGCGACCACGAGTCGCAGCGGTTGGTCGGACGGATTCGAAACGCTGTGCCGAACCGTCGGAGGCACATACGTGAAATCATTTTGCGCCAAGGAATGCGCTTGCTTACCGTAGTGCAGGATCCCGCTGCCGCCCAGAATGAAGTACAGCTCCTCCTGCCGTGGATACTCGACCGTCTGGCAGTTGCCGTGGGGAGCTACAGTCAGCTCTCCAAAGCGGACGACGCTCTTCGGCACTTTAGACTGAGCATCTCCGTCGCCAAAGATCGGTGTGTAATGGCAGGACTCACTCGACAAGTCAATCTGGCGTTCCGGAAGAGCGGAGACGTCGCGATACAACCACGTGGGCTCGACAGTCCGCTCCTGAGCGAGCAATCCTAACCCGATCGCGAAAAGGATCACATTGAATTCCCGCATTCTAGTCCTCCACCGAATCCACTCATTCTCTCCCAACAAACACGAATTAGGGATGCCCAAATCACAGTGCGCTCAACGTAGTCACAGCGCATGTGGCATGACGTTTCCCGAGTGTTTGACGACCTTCTCGATCGCGCGTATCACCAGGTCTGGTTCCTCCTGCATGGTCCAATGATTGCTGTTCCCTGCAGAGCTGCAAGGGATCCCCAATTGATTCAGGCGGTACGCGCAAGCCAAGCCCTGAGATTTCTGGCCAATAACGACGACTTTCTCTGTGTATCCCAAAGCACGCAAAGCTTATCAAAATCGACGGCCTGCTGAAACGCGCCAGGCTCTGCCATTTCTGACAAAATAGATGTCTGGGACGATCGTGGAATCACTTCTTAATTTCGTTAAGGACTACGCTGCGTGTGGCGATGAAATCGCGATACGGCAGCGACGCGGCTATCGGATGGAAACCTGGACGCATCGGCGGATAGCGGAAGGAGCAAACCGAGTCGCCCGGGAGCTCGAGGTTCGCGGCTTAACTAAGGGCGATGCAGTTTTGTTGTGGGGCGAAAACTCGGCGGAATGGATCACCGCGTTTCTCGGTTGTCTGCTTTGTGGCGTTGTGATCGTGCCCATCGATCATGCCTCGTCGCTGGAGTTTGCCTGCCGGGTTTCTTGCGAGGTAAATGCAAAACTCATTTTTCGGGCTAGTGCGCACAAGGAATGTGGAACTGTTCCGTCCATTCTTCTGGAGTCGCTTCATACCGTCACGGCCCTCCATGATTCTTCCTCCTACCCTTCACCGCCTCTCTCGCGCCAGGACACGTTGGAGATCATTTTTACTTCCGGCACGACAGCCGAACCGCGAGGGGTGGTGATCTCGCACGGCAACGTGCTCGCGAACATCGAGCCGCTGCAAAGCGAAATTAAGAAGTATCTCCGTTACGAAAAGCTTGTTCACCCGCTACGATTTTTGAACCTGCTTCCGCTTAGTCATGTATTTGGCCAAATGCTCGGGGTGTTCATCCCTCAGATGCTTGCGGGTACAGTAGTTTTTTTGGATTCACTCAGGCCCGCGGAGTTAGTCGACACAATTCGGCGGGAGCGGGTCTCCGTGCTTATCGCGGTTCCACGGTTTATTGAATCCCTCCAACGCGAGGTTGAACGCCAGCAGGAACGCGATGGAAAGCTAGAGCGATTTCGCAAAGATTTCGCGTTGGCAGACGGGCAGCACTTCCTTCGCCGCTGGTGGCGCTTTCGCGGAATTCATGCGCGGCTCGGCTGGAAGTTCTGGGCTTTCATCTCTGGGGGCGCCGCCTTGTCGCAGCAGGCTGAAACCTTCTGGAATCGATTGGGATACGCCGTAATCCAGGGATATGGAATGACGGAAACCACTTCGCTGATCAGTCTGAATCATCCATTCCATTCCGCCAAAGGATCAATCGGCAAAGTGTTTCCCGGGATGGAAGTGCGTGTCGACGACAAGGGCGAGCTTCTCGTACGCGGAGAAAATGTCGCTACCGCTTATCGCCATAATGGCCAGACACTATCCATGGCTGAGGCGGATGGATGGTTCCGAACGGGCGATATCGCCGAAACGGATGAGAGTGGCCTCCTGTATTTCAAGGGCCGCCGGAAGAACGTCATCGTCACTGCGGCGGGCATGAATGTCTATCCGGAGGATTTGGAGAAAGCCCTCCGAGCACAATCGGGCGTTCGTGATTGCGTCGTGGTCGGACTGGAAAAAGACGGTAACGCTGAACCTTGCGCCGTACTCGTGTTGAATGGCTCCGCCACTAATCCCGCGGCGCTGGTCGACGCCGCAAATCAATCACTGGCTGAGTACCAGAAGATGCACCACTGGTTCGTCTGGCCCGAGTCCGATTTCCCACGCACCCCAACGCAAAAGCCAGTTCTTCCGCGCATTAGTGATGCGGTGCAAAATGCAAAGAGCGGTGCGACGGAAGACACTTCCGCCACAAACCCGCTCGCCGGCTTGATCTCGCGGATTACCGGGCGGCCCGTTCAACTGGGGTCCAACAACGCCAATCTTGAGGCCGATTTACACCTTACTTCCCTCGATCGCGTGGAACTGATGAGCGTTCTGGAAGAGCGCCATCAAGTGGAACTGAATGACGCCCAGTTTCAAGACGTCACCACGGTGGGCGATCTGGAGAAACTGCTCACCCAAGGCGCCTCGCCCACCGTTCAGCACGTTTATCCCACCTGGCCGCAGAATTGGCTCACTACTGCTGTGCGGCTTGTCATCTACTACTCTCTCGCCTGGCCTGCGACCTATCTTCTGGCGGCTCCTCGCATTCGCGGCCGGGAGAATCTCCGCGGGCTACATGGACCAGTTCTGGTGGTCTCCAATCACGTGACGTATCTCGACATCGCTTGGATCCTGCCTGCGCTTCCTGCAAGATTCCGAAACCGCCTTGCAACCGCTATGGGTGGTGAGCGGCTCGCCAGAATGCGGCGCCCCTCAGGCAGCTTGAGCCTCTTTGAGCGGTTCATGGAACACTTACGGTATTTTCTGGCATTAAGTCTGTTCAATGTTTTTCCACTGCCGCAACAATCAGGATTTCTGCAGAGCTTTGCCTTTGCGGGTAATCTTGTTGATCGTGGCTGGAACGTCTTGGTTTTTCCAGAAGGCCAAACAAGTGAGGATGGAAATATGTCGGCTTTCCGCTCCGGCGTTGGCCTGCTGGCCAAGCAGCTGAATGTTCCGGTTGTTCCGATCCACTTGCATGGGCTTTATGATCTGAAACGCGACGAGCGTATCTTCACGCGTCCCGGACACGTGGAGGTCACAATTGGCAGGCCGATTCGTTTTGGGGCCAACCAGGAGCCGAACGAGATCGCCCGCGAGCTGGAAGTCCGCGTTCGAGAGCTTCAGTCTGTCTGAGAGTATTCTGTCCAACGGCCTGCTTGAGGCGGCGTTGCGCAGGGTGTAACCGGTAGCCTCGAGTAGCCTCCAACAACACAAAAATCGGCATTGAAGTCTTCTTGGCGAACGCCAGAGCTGTTTGCTTGGTGTTTGTCGACGGTTGGCATTCGGTTCTAGACTAACCTACGAAAACTGTGCCGCATCCGCGGAACTGTCTTGACTCTAGGTGATCCGCCGCGGCTTGCTTCGGAGGCCCTCTATGAAACGCCGAGACTTCGTCAACGATCTTCTGGTCGGTGGAGCGGTGCTCAGCACTGGCGGATCGGCTATCGCGCGACAGACCGGCACGCCGCCACAAGGTGCCCGATCGGCCACGACTGAAGACGTGTTCATCGAGCGCCCCGCTTCGGGCAAGCCCCATGCGGGTAAAGTCCTCGCCGCTATTCAGCCCCACACTGATGATATCCCCATCTTTGCAGGTGGCACCGTTGCCAAACTTGTCAGCGAAGGCTACACGGGCTATCTCATTCGTACGACCAACGATGAAATGGCCGGGTCCGGCACGACGGGCCAACGCGTTTTAGATAATGAGCGGGATACCGAAGGGGTTGCAAAAGCACTTGGCCTGCAAAAGGTTTTCAACCTGGAATATCGCAATCATCAGTTGGATGAAATCTCACGGGTTGAACTGCGGGCGCGGCTTATCCATCTCATTCGCTCTCTCAAGATCGACACCATCGTTTGCTACGATCCCTGGGGAATTTACGAAGAGAATCCTGACCATTACGTGACCGCGCAAGTGGTGGAAGCGTCTTGCTGGATGGCGGGCATGGACCTTGATTATCCCGAACAGCTCGCCGCGGGTTTGCAACCGCACGCCGTGCAGGAAAAATACTATTTCGCGCGTGGCCCACAAATCGTCAATCGCGTGGTCGACATTTCTCCGTGGATCGATCGCAAAGTCGAAGCCAATCTCGCCAACAAAACTCAGGGGCCCTGCGGAGAAAACGGCGCTCGCCTGCGCCCCAAACTTGCCAGCCAAAAATTGCGGCTTCCGCTTCTCGGCGGCGATGACGACACCGCAAACCGTGCGTATATCAAGAACATCGTTCTGGATTACGACTCATTGTACCAGCGCGGTGTTCCGTCAGATAAGGAACTAGGCCGGAAGTACGGTCTGGAGTGGGCCGAGGCGTTTCACTACATCGGACCTCGCCAGTCCCAGCTCGAGCGCTACATCTCCGACCATGCCGTCCCCCTGTAAGTGTACTCAGGGGCGCGTTGTCAGCTTTGGCTGCGGCTTCAGCGCTATCCGGCGATTGCCTTCAGATCGTCCTTGGCCTGCCGCTCCGCGTCCTTTGTGGCTTGCTTGGCGTTGGCATCCGGCTTCAGCTGATGAATGGCCTTGCTTAGATCCAGCGTTTTCTCTCCGTCAGCGGTCTTGCAGCCAGACATATCCGCACTGGTGTGCACACCCGTGACTTCGGCGCGTAGGCAGTTGAAATCCACCCCGAGATTGTGGCTGGCGTGAAGGGCAGCGAGGCATCCCTCCAATACCGTGAATGGCGAGCACGCGTCGGTAGCGGTTGCGTTAGCGGCCAATACCCCCTGGGCTTGCAGGCTGGGGGTGAGCTTTTTCTCTGCGTCACTTCGGCTTCCGGGGGCATTGGTGGAATTATTGGAATCCTTCTTGATCCACTTGATCGGATTCATGGAGTGGCTATCCTGCGCGGCAGCGGACGCGCCTGCCCCGGCAGGCCCTTGTGCTGCAGCCCGATCCGCATTCACCGTTAAAGAAAGCGAAACACTGAACAACAGGGCCCCAATGCAGAGCGTTTTTCTCATACCTACTCCTTCGTTGAACGGGAGACTGTCAGGCCGGGCCCACACCAGTAGGCCACAGCACAGATGCCGCGAAGAACCAAAGTGGGCGGTCCTGCGCAATCGGTTACATTGACCCGGCGAACAGGTGGGGCCCACTCCCGTCAGGGGCAGAGTTTGACTCTGGCGAACGGCTGGCTTATGTTTGGCGCAACATTCTGGCCGACAACTTCAGGCTGAAGCAGTTTGCGGAGAATCCATGATTCTTAACGTAGAGCGCAAGAAGATCGAACCGGACATCGCCGTGCTGGAAATGACCGGGCGCATCACCATGGGTAGCGACAGCCAGAAAATTGAATGGGGACTCGCTGAGTTGCTCAAGGAAAACCAGAAGAAGGTGATTTTCGATTTGACGGACGTTACGTATCTGGATAGCTCTGGTATCGGCATCCTGATGATGTGCCATGCCAAACTGAAGAAGTCGGGCGGAGTCTTACGTATCGCCGGAGCGCGAGAGATGGTCGAAGAAACACTGGAAATGACCAGTGTGAACAAAATTGTCGGGTTTTATCCGACCACCGCTGAGGCCGCGCTCAACTTCCAACTTGCATAAGAGGCGATACTTTCTTCCAG
>DATERF010000028.1:0-8752 GCA_035271845.1 Candidatus Acidiferrum sp. | reverse complement strand
CAGCAACGACAACGTCGTGCAATGGGAAGGCCAGCGCTTCCAGATCCCGCCCCAAAACCGCCGCTTCAGCTTCGCCGGGGCTAAAGTGCAGCTCTACCAGGCTCTCGATGGAAGGGTATCGCTTTACTACGGCAATACCCGTCTCGAACACACCGATGCCTCAGGGGGGTGACACTTTCATGTTGCCATTAAGGTGACAAAATCACGTTGCCACAACAGGCGGAGCGGGGTATGGTGGAGCGGAGTATGGGTTCCAGTGCTGAATGCCCGGACCGGATACTGCATTTACGAGTGCAATCGCTGCTCCCAAGCATGCCCCAGCGGGGCGATCGAACCTCTGACCCTGGTGCGAAAGAAGGCGTTCAAGGTGGGGACCGCGACGGTCGACCGCAGCCGATGCTTGCGTTACGTGGAAGGCGGCAATTGCGGGGTATGCATTGAAAAGTGTCCAGTTCCCAGGAAACCTTTGCGAGAGGAAGTCCTGGAGCAGGAGATCCGGGGATACAAGGGGACGTTGCGGGAATTGTACGTCGCGGCGGACTTGTGCACCGGATGCGGGATCTGCGAACACTTTTGCCCGGCAGGCGCGGCTCCCGGGATCACCGTGGGGGCAGAGAACGAAGACCGCGAAGCGGCGAAGCTAGGAAGCTAGGTTGACGGCCGGCCTTTGTTCCATGTTGAATCCGCATTCTGCGGCTGTCGACCAGGTTATATCCTCTTTCTCCATCTGCTAATCGCTATCTTTCGCCGTCCCAAAAATCAGGTAGTGCCCTTTGGCTATGTGGTGTGGACTACCTCCAGGGATACCATTCCTGGCTGCGCAAACGATTGCTGTGAATGGTGGCTGGACACACGGACATCAGCATGGCGCCAAGCAAAAAGGAACGATGCCTGTGGACACATCCAGGAAAAGCGCCTGAACTAACCCTGAATCTTAACAAATAAGCTTTATAATTGTGGAATATTGGGGCTTGGACAAGAGCGCGAATAATCCTCCTGATCGGATCCCTCACGTAGGCTCCAAAGAATCCGTGCCGTCATTCCTTAGCAAGCGTTTTCACAAAGTGGTGCTTGGAAGCCCGGAGGTTGTGCTATGCTTCCTGCAAATCTTTGCAGGAAAATATCCACCCAGGGAGGTTCGCTCTTATGGCTTCGATCGAAAGGCGACGTTTTTTGCAACAGTCTCTCGCAGTTGGAGCAGGTTGTTCGGCGGAATTGTTGCTCAGCCGATTACTGAAAGGGCAAACACTGGCACCCGATTCCGCGGCCGCAGTGCGAATTTATCTTGATACCAGGCGCACGATTGCTCCCATTGACCGCAATCTCTTTGGCTCTTTCTTGGAGCATTTGGGCCGTGCCATCTACGAAGGCATTTATGATCCGGGGTCCAAGCTCGCCGACGCGAACGGATTAAGAAAAGATGTGATGGAAGAAATTCGTACGCTTGGTGTGCCTATCATTCGGTACCCGGGCGGCAATTTTGTCTCCGGCTACGATTGGCTTGACGGTGTCGGGCCGAAGCAGGAGCGTCCCCGGGTGCTGGACAAGGCGTGGAATTCCATCAACACCAATCAATTCGGCACCGATGAATTCATGATGTGGTGCAAAGCTGTAGGTACCCAGCCATTGATGGGACTCAATCTGGGAACCGGAACTCCCGATCAGGCAGCCGCACTGGTGGAATACTGCAACGTTGAGAAAGGTACACGCTGGAGCGATCTGCGGCGCAAGCATGGCATTGCCGAGCCCTACAATGTGCAGCACTGGTGCCTGGGCAACGAGATGGACGGGCCTTGGCAAATCGGACATATGACCGCGACGGAGTATGGATTGAAAGCCGCGGACGCGGCGCGGCAAATGCGCTACGTTGACCCATCCCTGAAGCTGGTGGCCTGCGGATCGAGCGGCCCCTTGATGCCTACCTATCTGGAGTGGGATCGCGAGGTGTTGGAGCAGTGCTACGAATACGTGGATGCGCTCTCTTTGCATCGCTACATCGGAAACACGCAGGAAGAAACGGGCGGCGACACTTCGAAATACCTGGCCATGAATCTAACCATGGACCGTCAGATCGCGGAAACGGTTGCGGTCTGCGATCTCGTGCGCGGCCGCAAGCGCTCTCCAAAGCAACTATGGCTCTCGTTTGACGAATGGAACGTGTGGTATCGCGCCCGAAGCGGAGACGCCGTAAACGGCCACGAGAAGGAAGCTCCGCATTTGCTGGAGGAGATCTACAACTTGGAGGATGCGCTTCTGGTGGGCGGCATCATCAACACGCTGCTTCGCAATGCCGACCGCGTGAAATTGGCGTGCCTGGCACAGTTGGTGAATGTGATTGCGCCCATAATGACAAATGCCAATGGCCTATTCCGCCAGACAATCTATTACCCCTATAGCTGGGGGCTGCAGATGGCGCGTGGGGCCGTCCTGAATGTTTTGTCGGAATCACCGGCGTATGAAGTTCCTGGAATTGGAACTGTTCCTTATCTAGACGTGACGGCGACTTTTTCCAAGGAAAATGGCAATGTCTCTCTCTTCATCCTGAATCGCGATCTTGCGAAGGCTCGTGAAATTGATGTGCTCTGGCAAGATGCGCAACCCGGGCGCGTTCTGACGGCAGCGGTGCTGACGGGGAGTGACTTGAAGGCCTTCAATGGCTTCGATGCTCCGCGGCGAGTGGTTCCGCAAGATCTGGGAAAGCCGGTATCTACTGGCGGGCACACGAAGTTCGAAGTGCCACCGCGTTCCTATACGGCGATTCAGTGGGGCGCCTAGGGCGGTAACAATGCGAAGACAGGTATTCCCTCCCTACAAATTTCAACACTCACCTGGACGGCTGGCTGCGCGCTGCTTTGGACGGTGATTCTCCAAGCGAAATGCAGTAGGCGGAGCGGGCCACCTTCCAGACATGAAATGTAAGATAGATTGCTTTCCCGCTTAGTGAATATTGCGCGGGAAACCACAGTCCGAGAGGAGACTCACATGATGAAGCGTCGCGATTTCTTGCAAAAGGGGGCGTTCGGGGCCGCGGCAATTGTCTTTTCCCCAAAATCCGGCTGGCATGCTTCCCCTAACTCACGAACGGCGGATTCTCGCATCGAGGTCCTTTTCGACGAGCCACTGGGCACAATCTCTCCGAACATTTATGGCCACTTTGCCGAAAATCTGGGTGGCGTGTTGTACGACGGCATTTGGGTCGGGGAAAAATCGCGCGTCGCGAATATCGGCGGGCTGCGAAAAGAACTTATCGAGCACATGCGCAAAATCAAGGCTCCGGTGATCCGCTATCCAGGCGGATGCTTCGCAGACGGTTACGATTGGCGCGACGGCATCGGCCCCGCGGAAAAGCGCCCCCGCCGCACAAACTTCTGGGCAAACGATGAAACAGGGAAGGCGCCGGCAAGCCACAGTTACGATCCGAATGCCGTCGGAACCAACGAATTCGTGCACTTCTGCAAGCTCATCGGCGCTGAACCCTATCTTGCCGCAAACGTGAAGAGCCTGCCCGCTTCGGCCTTCTATCAGTGGGTGGAGTACTGCAATTCCCCCGCGGGAAGCACCACGCTGGCCGATGCCCGCGCGGCCGCCGGCTATGCGGAGCCTTTTCATGTGAAATATTGGGGAGTCGGAAACGAATCGTGGGGGTGCGGGGGAGAGTTCACTCCTCAGGAATATGCCGTGGAATTCCGGCGCTATTCGACCTGGCTGCCAAGATACGGCGACGAGTTGCACCTGATCGCCTCCGGGCCGAACGTGGACGACTGGAATTGGACGCGCGAGTTTCTGGCGGAGGTTCTGCGCAAAGGTCCAGGGGGATTGCGCCGCATTTATGGAATGGCTCTCCATCACTACGCCTGGAACTTGAGCCGCGGAAAGACGCAGAACTGGGAGGCCGGCAAGGGAGAAGCGGTGAAGTTTGACCCGGTGGATTGGTATGAGTTGCTCCGCGAGGGAGAGCGAATGGAAGGCCTGGTCACCGGCCACTGGCAAGTCTTGAGTGAATTTGACCATGAGCATCGTGTGAAGCTGGTTGTGGACGAATGGGGCCCCTGGTATCGCCCCGGAAGCGAGGCCACTCCGGGCGACCTGCTTGAGCAGATGCCCACGTTGCGGGACGCGGTGTTCAGCGGCATGACGCTGGACATCTTCAACAGGCATCCGGAGAAGATTGCGATGGCGAATTGCGCGCAACTTATCAACTGCCTAAACAGCCTGTACCTTGCGCATGAAGACAGATTCGTCATTACTCCGGTCGGCCGTGTCTTTGAACTGTATGCGAGCCATCAAGGAGGAGCGGCGTTGCGCACGGTATTCTCCGCGCCCAACTTGCACTATGACCGTGACGCGAAACCCGCCTCGTTGTGGGGATTACAGGGTTCCGCCTCCGTGCGCGATAAAGAGTTAACGATCACCGCGGTCAATCCCAGCACCACCGAATCGCGTCTGGCGGAAATCGCTTTGCGTGGGGCAACCGTTAAGAACGCCAACATGACCTTATTGAGCCACTCTGACATTCACGCGCACAATACGTTCGAGCAGCCGGACACGGTTATTTCTCAAACCAAGCCCTTGAGTTTGAACGCAGGATCACTTGTGGTTGAGTTTCCACCGGCGTGCGTGGTCGCCCTGAACATCCAGTTATATTAGCGCCATCCAGGATATTGCCTGCCTATGATTTGCGCTTCCAGGCATCCGCGCAAACCCCGATGAAATGGCCGCCCTAGTATGCGTTTCGTACAAGATTGAACACCCCGGGCTGGGAGGGCCACCCCGTCGTCTTGGCACGTTTTGATTTCCCTAGGCTCGAAGAATCGGAGTCCAAACCTGCATTGGCGTGCCCGCGCGATTCGCCCAGGCATAGTACGGAATAAATCTCAGTTCGACTTGGTGGGCCTTGGGGGCATTCGTTGTGTACGAATGATAGAGCCCCCCGCCTGAACTGGGCTTTTCGTAGGCTGCCCCCATGTGCTTTAACATCACGATTCCGCCGAGCACATCGCTTTGGAACTCCTCTTGGAACGGCGACGCGGACTCATGGCGCAGGTCCAAAGAAACGTCGTACAACCCCACGCCCTCCGGCTGATCCAGTTGTTCGAGGCAATAGACCAGTGGGCCGCGCTGCACCGCCACACGGCCGTAGTCCTCCACTACGCGGCGGTTTGCCTCGATCACTTGCGGCGTCATGCCGAACTTCACATGAATCTCGTCGCCAGGCGACCAGCGGCGCGGCAATGCGAGATACTGCCCGGGAGTCACACCAGTGATCGGCTTGCCGTTGACCGCCACCTGCGTGCCGTTAGACCAACCGGGAATACGAAGATAAAATGTAAACTCCGTGGGCTTGGCGGGCGTGACCGCAATTTCTGCGCTGCCATCCCAGGGATAGTTTGTCCTCTGCACTACCTTTAGGCCGGTTCCGTTCTCCAGATGCCAATCAAGTTGCGAATTGTCGTACAGGTGCAAATAAAGGCTATCCTTGCTGGTGCTGTAAAAATAGCCAGGCAGTGACGCAAAGGTGCGCTCCAGGTTCGGGGGGCAGCACGTGGTGTCATACCAAGGATTGCGAATATGGTCGCCGCCCGAGGGGTCGAACGCCAACGGATTGCGATAACAATAAAGCGTACCGTCGAGCGACATCCCGGAATTGACGCCGTTATACAATGCACGCTCGATAACATCAGCGTATTTCGCCTCGCCCGTGGCTGTGAGCATGCGCCAGTTCCACATCATGTTGCCGATGGCTGCGCAGCTCTCGCCATACGCCGTGAAGTTAGGAAGCTCGTAGGAATCACCGAAGGCTTCTCCCTCGCTGCGCGCCCCGACTCCTCCAGTTATGTACATTTGTGCTGACATGAGGTCGTCCCAAAGCACGTTGAGTGTCTTCAAGTACGCAGGGTCGCCGGTTTCCAGGTAGTAGTCGGTGGCGCCGCAACATGCGTACATGGCGCGTACGGCATGACCTTCGAGATGCGTCCGCGAGGTGAAAGGAATTCCGCAGAAGTGATAGACATAACCGTGTTGGGGGACCTTAATGCGGTTATCGCCCTGAAGGATATACCCGGCAAAATCGAGATAACGCTTGTCTCCCGTCGTGCGGCAAAGCTCGATGAGCGCCAGTTCAATTTCCGGATGCCCAGAGAAGATGGGCTTCTTGTCGGATCCCGGGCCGAAACTTGGCAGCAGGTAACCGTCGATGAAGCGCATGCCGGCGTCGAGCAACGTACGGTCGCCCGTACCGCGATAATACGCAATCGCACCCTGGATCATGTGGCCGAGGTTGTAGAGTTCATGGCCCCAACGCTGTACCTCGGGCCCCATGCGATCTTTCGCGTGGTCCCCGACATAGTACGTATTCAGGTAGCCGCTGGGCTCTTGAACCGCGACCACTTCCTTGATGATCTTGTCCGCCAGTGCGTGCAGTTCAGGACGATCGCCGGACTGCAGCGCGAAGCCCACGGCTTCCGTCCATTTGTATACGTCGGAATCCGAGTAGACCGGACCGTGCTGTTGGGCATCGCTTTTGCCGACAAGCCGCAGGAAATTATTCATCCGGCCGTTGGCTTCCAGCAATTTCTCCATCGACGGAATGCTGCTGTCGACATTGATCTCGCGTCGCGCTCCCCAGAATCCTTGCGTGATCGTCACCGCGTACACGGGAACGTTATGCAGCTTGGCGTAGGGAGACTTGTCGACAAACAGAACTCCCTCGTCTTTCCAGTCAGGACTGGACGTAGTCGGAGTGTCACCCCACGAGGAGGCCAGGATATTCTGCATGGGCAGGGAACCCACCGCCGCCGCGGAAATGGCGGTGCCGACGAATTGCCGGCGTGAAATCTGTGATTGCTTTGTCATACCAACCTCCTGAAATCCGTACCTTCGAGCTCGTCGCCAGGCATTGTAACTGCATGGAGCAAACGTTTACACGTCCTGCCGACAAAAACTCCCAACGCGGTCGCTTTTGCATCCGCGGCCGGCTGAAGTCCAGCACGCAACTCGCCCTGCACCGCGTACTAACTGTCGTGCTGAGCTAGCTTGATCAACGTGGGCAGGACATCGCCGAACGGTGCCTTGTGCGGCTGTCCAAATGCGAAATAGAGTTTTTGATAGAGCGCGTAAAGTGAGTTGTAGACTCTCTGTGCGCTCGGTTCCGGCGTAAACAGCGCGTGCCCCGGACAAATTTTGTCCTGCGCCTCTTCCACCGTCCGGAACGTCCCGGCCGCGAGAAATGCGAAAATCGCGGAACCCAGACTAACCACGCTTTTGCTTGGCACAAGTACCGGTCGGCCGAGTACGTTGGCATAGACTTCATTGAGTACGTTGTTTTTTTGCGGTATGCCGCCGGCATTGATCACGCGCTTGATGGGCACACCATGTTCGGCCATGCGATCCAGAATGATTCGCGTGTGGAACGCCGTTCCTTCGATGGCGGCAAATAGTTCGTCCTGAGCGGTGCTCTGCAAATTCCAACCTAGGGTAATCCCGCGCAAATTCGGGTTTACGAGTACCGTCCGGTCCCCATTGTCCCAGGTCATGCGGAGCAGGCCGGTTTGCCCTGCCCGGTACTTCTCAAGTCCCTGGCTCAGTGTCGCGACATCCGTTCCGGCGCGGTTGGCAATCGAGTTAAAGATGTCTCCCACAGCCGAAAGCCCCGCTTCAATTCCAGTGCGCTGCGGGTGCACGCTTCCCTGCACAACACCGCAGACGCCTGGCACCAGGTTCGGCGAGGGCGTAATGCCGATGATGCAAGTCGAAGTGCCGATGACGTTCACCATGTCGTCGGTGCGACAACCCGCCCCGATGGCATCCCAATGCGCATCGAATGCCCCGACGGGGATAGGAATACCAGCCTTCAATCCGAGTTTATCGGCCCAAAAGACGGAAAGCCTGCCGGCGATTTGATCCGAGGTGGCGTATTCGCCCTGAAGTTTCTCCCTCACACCGGCAAGCAAGGGATCCACTTTGACGAGGAATTCCTCGGAAGGCAGGCCACCGAGGCCCGGATTCCACAGCCACTTGTGCCCCATGGCGCAAACGCTGCGCTTCACCTTGCGCGGGTCGGTGATTCCGCAGAGCGTGGCCGCGGCCATGTCGCAGTGCTCAAAGGCAGAAACGAATTCGGCGCGCTTCGCGGGATTGTGACGCAGCCAGTGCAGCAGCTTCGAGAAACCCCATTCGGACGAATACACCCCGCCGCACCACTGAATAGCTTGCAGTCCTTCGCGATGGGCCGCTTCTGTAATCTCTGCGGCTTCTGCTTTTGACCGGTGATCACACCAAAGATAATACTCATCAAGCGGCTGGAGATTCTTTCCCACCGGAATTACGCTGGAGCCGGTGGTATCGACCGCGAGCGCTTGCACTTGGTCGCCGGAAATATGCGCCTTTTCGACTGCCTCACGGGTGGCCTTCGCCAAAGCGCTCATCTGGTCGTCATGCGACTGCGTGGCATATTCCGGGTCTTCGCGCTTCCGGTGCAGCGGGTAATCTGCGAGGGCGGTGGCGAGCAGGCCGCGGTCGCTGTCCACAACCGAAACGCGCACGTTCAGGGTGCCAAAATCGACTCCAGCCACAATTGCCATGGGATGGTTCCGCTCGCTCCTCTCCGATGAACGGTTACGCCGTGTGGGCGTACATGTCCCAGCCGAAATAGCGAATGGCGGCTTCGTGCACCATCGGGGCGACACTGGAAAAATTCGCCGCGACGTGGTGCTCGAAACCGTTCTCGCAGATATAGCGCAACAGCTTTTGCAAA
>DATERF010000027.1:0-17330 GCA_035271845.1 Candidatus Acidiferrum sp. | reverse complement strand
GTCGCCGTTGGGGGCGACCTCGGCAGCGCCGGCGGTGGCACTCCCGTTGTGGCCTTCTGGACGGAAAGCGTTGGCGAGGCTATCGGCCATCTCGAAACGCTCCCTCTCGTCCTTTCCATTCCGGTGCAAACCGCGCCGGATGGCCACGTCGATGCCTCTGTGCGTTTCCCCGCGAACGTGATCCTCAAACCCGGCGAAACGTTCGCCACGCCGCGCACTTTCCTGGCCGGCTACGCGGGCGATTTCTACGAACCGCTCAGCATGTGGTCTGACGCGGTTGAGCGCGAAGGCTTGGCCAAGCCCGTGAATAATCCAGAAAACTATGCGGTGAGCTGGTGCGGCTGGGGTTACGAGTTCGGCGTTACCCCCAAGCAAATGCTGGACACCATCCCCAAGCTGAAGGAATTGGGCATTCATTGGGCCACGCTGGACGACGGTTGGTTCAATAACTACGGCGACTGGCAGCCAACCGAAAAGGCCTTTCCGGGCGACGCGATGCAGAAAATGGTGAACGATTTCCACGCGCAAGGCATCAAGGTTCAGCTATGGTGGCTGCCGCTCGCGGTCGAAGACGGCCGGTATGGTTACGGCGGCCGCAAATTTGTCGTCTCCAACATTGTGAAAGAACACCCCGATTGGCTCGTCCTCGACAAATCGGGAAAGCCGGCGCGCATGGCCAGAAATCTGGCGACGCTTTGCCCCGCTCTGCCCGAAGTGCAGGCCTACTACAAGCAGCTCACCGAACGTTTCATCCGCGATTGGGGTTTCGATGGACACAAGCTCGACAATATCTACAGCGTGCCGCCCTGCTACAACCCCAAGCACCACCACAAATCACCAAACGATTCCATTTATGCCATGGGCGACGTCTATAAAGTCATCTTTGAGACTACTCGCGCCCTGAAGCCGGACAGCGTCACGCAGAGCTGCCCCTGCGGCACTCCGCCAAGCCTGGCCTGGGTCCGCTACATGGACCAGGCAGTCACCGCGGATCCCGTCGGCTCCGTTCAGGTGCGCCGCCGCATCAAGATGTACAAAGCGCTCCTCGGGCCGCGCGGCGCCGTCTATGGCGATCACGTCGAACTCACTCGCCTTACGGGTGACAATACGGACAACGAGCAGGACATCGGCGACGACTTTGCCGCCACACTCGGCACCGGCGGCGTGCTCGGCACCAAGTTCACCTGGCCCGATTACGGGCCGAAGTTCAAAAACGTCAACCTCGATGCCCGGAAAGAAGCTCATTGGAAGAAATGGATCGCTCTCTACAACGAAAAAATGCTTTCCAAGGGCAACTTCCGGAACCTCTACGTTTACGGCTACGATCTGCCGGAGGCTTATGCCATCGAAAAAGACGGCAGCATGTATTACGCCTTCTATGCCCCGGAGAAGCCCGCAAAGGCGGCCAAGCAGGCCCCCGATGCGGGGGGAACCTGGTCGGGCGAAATCGAACTGCGAGGATTAAGCCCCAAGACCTACAAGGTCGTGGACTACGTCAACAACAAGGACTACGGCACGGTCACCGGGCCTGCCGCCAAACTCAAAGTGGCTATTCAGGACAGCATGCTGTTGGAAGCGACGCCCGTGCCGGCCACACCGGCAAAATAGCCGGCAAGCGCTAGTGTCCCGAGTCGCAGATTCATTGAATAATTAAATGTGTCATTCCGAGCGAAGCGAGGCACGCTTCTCCATCGCACGCCTTTTGTGCGATAAATCTGCTTTTTCTGCCGCGTTTTGCAACAAGAGCAGATTCCTCGCGCCCCGCGCAGCGCGGGACCCTCGGAATGACATGATGGGCTGCGATATTTAGAAAGTGATAGTGATTCAGGAGACTCGAAGAGATTTGCATTCGATCCAGTTGCCGCTCTTGTGGCATCTCTCAGCGCGGCCCTTTCCCGTCAACCCGGCCAAATCTCAGGCGTCCCATCGCGCCAAGTTCGACTCACATTCGCGGGCTGCGAGGCGCTGCTCCCGATCCCGCGGGCCAATGTTTGTTCAGGAAACTCTCTCGGTGTCTCGCGTCACGGAACGCTTCCGTCCCTCCCGCCCGCGTCACGGAAAGCGCCCCGACGATATTCGCGAATTTCAGGCAATCCTCAATTTTGGCGCCGCGAATAAACTGGTGAATAAATCCGGCATCGAAGCTGTCTCCCGCTCCCACGACGTCCACGACGTCCGCAACCGGCGGGAATCCCGAAAGTTTGTTCTTACCTTCGCGCACGACGGCCCCTTGCGAACCCCGCTTGATTACCACCAGCGGCACTTTTTGTGACAATGTCTCCGCAGCCTGGTTTACGTCGTCCGTATGCGCGATTTTGCAGGCCTCATTTTCGTTGGGCAGGAGAATGTCGACATACTTCAAAAGCAGCAGAATGTCCGTGGACCAGCGCCCTTCCGGATCGTCATTCGTGTCCAGTGAAGTCGTCAGACCCGCCTCTTTCGCCCGGCGGAAGAGTTCGATCATGTCCGGCCGCAGCGCCTTTTGCAGGAAGTAGGACGAGAGGTGCAGATGCTTGGCGCTGAAAACATAGCTCAAGTCCAGATCCTTCAGGCTCATTTCATGCATGGTTCCCGGATACGTCAGGATGTAGCGCTGCTTCCGCTGCGGCAGGATCACCGTCAACCCCGTGATCTTTCCTTTGAACTTTCGCACGTGGGTGAGGTCCACGCCGCATTCCCCCAGCCTCTGCAGGCATATTTCACCGAGCGGATCGCTCCCGATGGAGGAGCTGAATCCGACTTTGTTTCCCAGTAGAGTGAGATTGTGCGCAAAGATTGCCGAGGAACTCCCCAGCGTGATGCTGAGGTCATTTGCAAGATGTTCCCGCTCGAGTTCGAGCTTTTCCGGTAATCCGTAAAAGATCAGATCGAGATTCAACTCACCAATTACACTGACGTCAAAAGTGGCCACAGTTTTTTCTCCTGGTCTTAGTTCAGTCCAATATCACCACGCGCGTAAGATTTCTGTGATTGCCGGCGTCCACTTGCTGCAATCGCGGATGAGGAAGTGCTGTCACGATTGTTCCCCGGAGGGTGCCGCAGCTGGTCCTCTCGCGTAGCTCTCCGTCCACGGCCTCGCTGCCGACAATTTTGCATTCACGCGCTGGATATTGCGGATTCCCTCGCTCCCCAGCCATTCTTCCAACGCGCTCATCCCGTGCTGCGCGAAAACGGCGACCCCATCCTTCCATGTGGCGCGGCCGCACAACACACCCGAAAAAGTCGCCCCAGCTTCTCCCGCAAGTTCCAGCGCGTCCTCAAATGTCTCGTTGCTCACGCCTTCCGAGAGATAGATGAACGGCACGCGCGCCGCCGCGGCAGCCTCGCGGAAGTACTTCTTCGCCTGTTCGCGGCTGTACAAAATCTCCGATGCCGCCGACGGCGAGCCTTCCACGTACGCCATATTCACCGGGACACCGACCTTGAGAACGTCCACCGCATAGCGCGGTTTGGAAAACTCCTCCACACTCGCTTTCACGACTCCTGGCTTGCACTTGGCAAAATCGCGCCCCTTCTCGTCCATTCCTTCCTGGTAACTCACCAATTCCAGGAAAAAGGGCACGTCCGCCGCAACGCACTCCGCTCCAATCCGTTCTATCCAGGCATGCTTCTGGTCATTCACTTCCGCGGAACTCGATGGCGCATAGTACAGCAGGATCTTCGCGCCATCCGCGCCCGCCTCGATCAGCCGCCGCACCGACCAATGCTCCAGCAACTGCGGGAGCCGCCCCGGCACCCTCTTGTCGTAGCCCGTTTTCTCGTACGCCAAAAGCAGCCCCGCGTTCTTCGCGCGCCGCTTTGCCGCGGGCAAGCCGTACTCTGGGTCCAGCAGAATTGCGCTTGCCTGGGGTGTCAAGATGTCGCTCACGGCCTCCTTGAATTGCACCAGCCACTCGCCCGGCACCGCGTCTGCTTGCACGCCTTTCGCTTTGGCGAACAAGCTGCGAAGGGCGCTGCGCTGGTCAATCGCCAGGGCGGCGATCACGCCTCTCGCGTTCGCGAGGCGTTCCAGCCCTTTTGGTTTGCCTTCCGCAATCTTCACGCTGCCGCGCGCTCCTTATCTGCGGAATCGCTGCCCTGGCTTGCGCCGGGGGTGTGCCGAACTTCGTCGAACGCCATTAAGAAAATAGCCACCAGGGCTAAAACCATGCCAACAATGTTGTAACTGCTGGGCACGCGCCGATACAACAGCAGAGACACAACAATGGTGACCAGCGGGAACAATCCATTCACCATCGGCACGACAATAATCGCTTTGCCGTATCGAATTGCATACACAAAGAGCAGACATCCGAGAGCGTTGCAGGATTGAATCAGCGCTGTCAGATACGGGCCCCGCAGTCCCCGGTTGATAGGAGCCGAGAAGTCTGTCATGAGCAGCGCGAAAGGGCTCAAGAGTATTCCAGTAAGGGTCATGTAGAAAAACAGACCTTCGGAACTGATGCAGCCGGCGGACGATTTCATGAAATAGGCTTGCAGGCCCCACATCCAAAATATGGCAATGGTAGCCACCAACCATGCATGCCCATGGACGGGGCCGTTTGTCGCTTCTTGTAACGACAGAAAAAAGATGGCCGGCACCGATAGGACGATACCCGTTACCGCCAAGGTATAAGTTCTTTCACGAAGCAAAACCGCTGAAAGGAGCACCGTAACGACCGGCGACAAGCAAATAATTGGGAATACAATGTAAGCGGGGCCTTCCCGCAGCACCCAAAACAGCAAGAGCTGCCCAAGCGCACCTGAAAAACCTACCGCGCAACCATAGAGAACAGAACGATAGCCGATTTCCAGTTTCCAGTGGATCGCCCGCAAAGCGATCAATGCGAACGGCACCATGGTCAAAGACCACACGGCGTACCCCAGCGTCGGGGGGAAGGGCGGGGTAATCCATTTTTCCGGAATTTCCGTCAGTCCTCCCCACACGCCCCAACACAGCGGGACGCAAACTGCCAGGAGGAACCACTTGGGAATTGTCATCCCGCGCCTTCCTCGTTTCTGTGCTCGGCCCGCTCCTACACCAGCGTCACTTCCACGTCCGCTTCCCGCAGCGCCTTCAAATCGCCGCGCGAAATGTTCTTGTCGGTGATGGTTTCATGCACCGCTTCCGTCGGAAGGATGAGCGACAGACTCCTCTTTCCGAATTTGCTCGAATCGCATACCACCACGGTACGCCGCGCCGATTCCGCCATCACCCGGTTCACCCGCGCTTCCAGCAAATTCGGCGTTGTGACTCCGTAGTGCAGGTCAAATCCGTCCACGCCCAGGAAAAAGAGGTCCGCACTCAGCATGCGCAGCGATTCCTCCGCCAGCGGCCCCACCAGCGAATAGGAATTGTTCCTCAGCACCCCGCCCGTCAGGATCACTTCCACCGGCGTGTCCGCCAGTTCCGCCGCGATGTTGGTTGCATTCGTGATAACGGTCAGGTTTTTGATATTGCGGCAGGCCCTCGCAATGGCCATGGTCGTCGTTCCGGAATCCAGAATGACCGCTTGTCCCGGCCGGATCATGTGCGCCGCGGCCGCTCCAATCCGGATCTTCTCCTGCCGGTGCGAACGCTCCTTTTCCTGCAGCGAGCGGTCCTTCAGCGAGCCCGTGCGAACTGGCAGCGCGCCCCCGTGGGTTCTCTCCAGACTGCCTTCGTGATGCAGGTACTCCAAATCCTTCCGGATCGTGATTTGCGATGTCCGCAAGCGTTTCGCCAGGTCGCGCACGAGCACCCGCCCATCCGCCTGCAGCATCTCCAGAATCGCCCTGCTCCGTTCTTCCCTCAACATGTCGTCTTCCTCCCGCTCGCGCGCCCCCGGGGCTTCTCTGTCAAGGACTTACCACATGCAAAAGAATAAACGCTTGTGACCTCGCAAATCTTGCTCCGTATCAGGTCGCGCGGCCGATTTGCCAACTCTCCGGCTCTTATCTGCGCTGCCTGGTTCGGCAAGAACTGGCTCAGCAGCGACTCGGGCGCGGTTTGTTCCTCGAGGTTCTGTGTCAACTTTTCCACCGCCGCGCGCACCTTTTCGACTCCCCAGTAATATCTCGACCGGTCGCTGTAGCTGTATTTCCGCGCGATTCGCAGCGCGGCTTCGTCGCCGTGATGGTAATTCTTCCAGTGGCTGGGGTCTTCCTGCATCGCCGCTTCCAGCGCGTCGCTTACGCCGGAAAGGGAGGTGCCGCGTGCTGCACCCAGCCATTCCTTCTCCACCGCCTCCAGCGCAAACACGGCTTCCCGGTAAGTAAACGTCAGCCATGGTCCCACCTTCAAGATGGCAAAGTGGTCTCGCACCATCTCCCTCAGCGCTCCGGGTGTCTGGTAATCCGTCGAGTGCGCCTCGTACACGAGGCCCCCCCGGGCGCCTGCGAACGCCGCCAATTTCCTTGCTCGCGACGCATCATAGGGAAACACCGTCGCGTCCCCAAACTCCGCTCCCGGCTGTACCACGACGGCAATCACGCGCTCCCATGCCTCATGCAATCCGCGCGCGGCAAACGCCTCCTTGGTGACTGCGATCGTCCTGGCCAGGTTGGTTGTGCTGGTTATCTCCGGAGCCAGTGCTTCGAGTTGCTCGCCACCCGGCAAGGGCACGTCCGTTCCAATCACGTAGAGTGGCGCCGTCGAGCCCTGCGGCATTTCCTTGTGCGCTTCTTCCGCCGCCGCGCATAATTCTGCTGCTCGCGCGCTGACGATCCGGTCTGCCAGTGACTGCCGCCTGTCGCCGCCGTCGTCCGCGCACCTCATGCTGGCATCCAGGTGAATCTTCGTGTATCCGGCCCGCACGCAGCTTTTCACCAGTTCGCGGGCCTTTGCCATCGCCTCTTTGGCTTTCTCCGAGCGCCACGCATGCGGCCCCAGGTGATCACCGCCGAGCACAATTCGCCCGGCAGGGAACTTTATCCCCCGTGCAACTGCACCCACAAATGCCGCAAAATCCTTGGCTGTCTGCCCCGTGTACCCCCCGTATTGGTTGACCTGATTGGACGTGGACTCGATGCACAGAAGGCTATCATCCCGCAGCGCCTGCGCCATCGCCGCTTCCAGCACGGCTTGGTTCGCCGAACACACCGAGTAGATCCCCGTGTGCTCGCCACGCCGGTTTGCCTCCAGGATGCGTTTCAGCTCCGTGGTGGCGCTTCCGCTCGAGTCCCGTGTTTGTTCCTTTGCACTCATCTGGTTGCTTACGCTCGCTCCGCCTGACCGCTCTTCTGCCAGGCGGTGACTGCCCCAGCTTCTTGTTCACGGCTTCATCCGCCCCGCCCGGGAGGCCCTGGTGCAATTTTCGAAGAGACTTGCGCGGGTTACGATTGGTTTCGTTTCTGTTCTTATATGCTTTTTTTGTTTGCCCGTCAATATCCTTGTTCCGGCCCCCCGCTTTCACCGCCGGCGCTTTGCCCCTTGGCGCAGAGCGATGCGCTTCGTTTCCAGGATGCCTCGGAGCCCCATGGAACGGGGGCATTTTCACTTTTCTGCGACGAGGCCATTTTTCGCTTGACAAACCATCCACCCTGGAATACCGTTCAGCCTAATAAAAAGAAAACGAAGGAATTCAATACTAAACGAAAGAGACAAAAAGACGAGGGTATCGGCACAAAAGATCGCATCTGCTCGATTCACTGCGCGAAGGAAGGGGGAAATGCGGTGCTACGTTTTCCTCACTTCCACGGGATGCTTGGTCTTCGTGAGCCGTTCCCCTGCGGGGATTCTCTAGCAGTGGGGTGAAAAAGCGGTTGGGGAAGTGACTTATCAAAAGCTGTAGTCATGCAATTCCTGGACCGGGTCCTAGCCTAGCGAAAGGATGGAACAGAGTCACCATGTTTAACGCTATTTCGTGTCGCAAATTCTCCTCTATTTTCGCGCTGCTCTTGCTGGCGTTGGTTTTGCCCTCAAGAGTGCTGAGCCAGGTGGATGCGGGTGCTATTTCCGGGACAGTCAAAGACGCCAGCGGGGGTGTCATACCCGGCGCTACCGTGACGCTTACCAATGAAGGTTCTGCACAGTCAATATCGACGACCAGCGGATCTGTTGGCGAATATACCTTCTCGCCGGTCAAGATCGGTCATTACTCCGTGTCCGCGGAAATCAAGGGCTTTCAAAAGGTGCGGCAAAATAACGTCACCGTGGATGTGCAGCAGAAAGTGGTTGTCGACTTTGCCTTGCCGGTTGGCCAATCCATAGAGACGGTAGTTGTCGATGCAGCGCCGCCCGCTCTTCAAACACAAGAGGCTTCCGTGGGACAGGTGATTGAGGAGCAAGCGATCAACGCGCTCCCTCTGAATGGGCGCAACTTTACGTTTCTCGCGCAACTCTCGGTGGGCGTTACGCAGGGCCAACAGGACACCCGCGGCTTGGGCGCGAGCGGGAGTTTTTCCGCGAATGGTATGCGCCCCTCGCAGAATAACTATTTGCTCGACGGCATGGACAACAACACCAATCTCGTCGATTTCCTGAACGGGACAGCTTATGTCGTCCGTCCACCGGTGGATGCTATTCAGGAATTCAAGGTCCAAACCGACGACTATAGCGCTGAGATGGGACGTTCGGGCGGCGCTGTCCTGAATGCCACCATCAAGGCGGGAACCAATCAGTTCCACGGATCTGCTTGGGAGTTCTTCCGGAACGATCATCTGGACGCCGCCAATTTTTTTGAAAATGCGGGTGGAATTCCAAAAGGCAGGTACCAACAAAACCAATTCGGAGTCACCATAGGCGGTCCCATTCGGCGGGGCAAGACTTTCTTCTTCGCGGATTACGAAGGCACGCGCATCCGCCAGGCGCTCACCTCCACGAACACGGTTCCCACGGCGCTGGAGCGCAGCAGCGGCTACACGAATCTATCGGAGTTGATCACCGGACAAGGAGGCAGCCTGACAGCGAGCTGCGATCCCACAGTCAACCCGAACTGCGTCTCGGATGTTCTACAACGCAACTTCTGGCTCGGACAGGTTTTCGATCCCTCCACCACTCGGTCGGTACTCTGCGGAACTACGGACACTTTCACCGGTCTGGCAGGTCCCGCCTGCCCCCCAGATACACCGCCGGGTCAGCACCCGCTAGCCGGATTTGTGCGTGAGCCTTTCCAGGGCAACATGATTCCGGCAAATCGCCTGGATCAAAATGCGATCAAGCTTCTCAACCTGTATCCTGCTCCAACTAACTCCAATCTTTTCAATAATTATGCGGCCAACCCGGTTTCCAGCAATACCTCCGACCAGTTTGACGTGCGCGTGGACCACACCTTTAGTGAAAAGGACAACATTTTTGGCAGATTCAGTTATATTGACAACCCTTCCTTTATTCCCGGGCCCTTTGGAGGCATTGCGGATGGCGGGTCGTTTTCTGACGGTAGCCAGACCGCCAAAAGCCTTAACGCCGTGTTAAGCGAAACGCATGTGTTTTCAACATCTCTGGTCAATGAAGTGCGCGCGGGCTACAGCCGACTGTCGGCCACTCGTCTGCAACCCAATGCCAACACTTCTGGTATTCCCGCTCAGTACGGCATTCCCGGAGTTCCTCAGAATCCTACGAACGGCGGTTTAGGATCCCTTTTCATTGCTGGTCTGACTACGCTCGGAAGTAATGGCTTCCTTCCCTCCATTGAGCTCAGCACGAATACTCAAATTACAGACAATCTGACCAAGACTGTTGGACGCCAATCGTTCAAGATGGGATTCACCTTTCAGCGTCTGGGAGCCTCCATCACGCAACCTTTTGCCGGCCGAGGACAGTGGAGCTTCAGCGGCGACTACACCGAAGTGCCATCGACATTGGGAGGCAACACCGGGCTGGCCCAAATGTTATTGACACCGATTGCGGGGACGGTTACGGGTGCGTCTGACTACGTTGGCGGTGCCGACGATATCTATGTCTCCAACTTTGCGACTACGTCTATGAAACACAATTACTACGCAACGTATTTTCAGGATGACATTAAGGTCACTCCAAAGCTGACTCTCAACTTAGGGCTGCGCTGGGAATATTTCGGGCAGCTCATTGAGAATCACGGGAACCAATCCAACTTTCTGCCATTCGGAGCGAATGGCAGTTCCACGTTTCTGTTGACGCAGAAGCGCTGCAATACCCCGTTGTCACCGGACTTTTACGCGGCGGCCAAGGCTGACAATATCAACGTCGTGTGTTCCGATCAGCCAGGCCTCGGCGTATCGCAAAAACTCAATTTTGCGCCTCGCGTAGGGTTTGCGTATCAACTGACGCAAAAGTTCGTCGTTCGTGGCGGATACGGTATTTTCTATGGCGGCTTTGAAAACTCGGTTGTCGAGACGTACGTTGATTTTCCATTCCAATTCTACCTGAACTTTCCCAATTTGACGCCCGATGCGCCCATCACATTCAGCAACGGCGCCATTGGCACTCTCTCGACGGGACTAACGGCCATTCCGCTCACGTCTGGAGCAGTCGAGCCGGGCGGGGTGGTGTTCCTCGGTGAGGACTACCACCTGAAGACGCCCTATACCCAGGGCTACAACCTGACGGCTCAATATCAACTCACGCAGAGTGATACCGTCCAGGTAGGTTACGTAGGCAATACGGTTCGTCACCTCGGGGTCTATCTCAATCCGAATTCACCCACAGAGATGCTACCACCTGGATTGAACTCGTACTTGTACTCTCCTTACCCCGATTTTCCCTCCAACGACACCTACACAAGTTTTGCGGCTGACAGCAACTACAACAGCCTGCAGGCGAATTATGAACGTAGATTGGGCAACGGCCTGAGCGTTCTGGGGAATTTCACCTGGTCGAAGTGCCTTACCAATGCGGTTGACGTTCTGAACGGCACTGCCTTGACCGGGTTCCGCGCGCCGTACTTGCCGGGATTTGGCATCCACAAAGACTTCGGAGAATGTGATTTTGACGTGCAAAAAGTATTTCACCTGAGCGGCACCTATGACTTGCCGGTCGGACGGGGCAGACACTTCCTGAAGGATACCAACCGCGTTGTGGATGCCTTCATAGGAGGTTGGGACACCAACTGGATTCTGACTATGCAGGACGGGCAGCCGGGAACGATTCCTTGCGTTAGCCCGACGACCTCGGGGTTCGGATGCAACGCTGTTCGAGTTGCCGGTCAGAACATATACGCCGGCCCTCACAATGTTAATGACTGGCTCAACGCGGCGGCATTTGCGAGTCCTCCAGTGGCCACCACGATCGGCCAAACCGACTACAGCCCGCTGGGTGGAGGCCCTAGTCAGTTCCGTGGGCCGGGTTTCCATCGCCTCGATTTTTCCCTCTTCAAGGAGTTTCGCACCACGGAGCGCACGCACTTTGAGTTCCGCGCCGAATTCTTCAACCTGACCAACCATCCCAACTTCTCCATTCCCGGCTTCTCGGGTAATGGCGTGGTGGCTGCTCCCGGCTCGCTGAACTACACCAACCCAAGTACCTTCGGAACGATTTCTTCGACGCGGGACGGTTCAAACGATCAGCGCGAGATTCAATTTGCGCTCAAATTCTACTTTTGAGGACACTAGGCGAGACTGAACTCGAAGCGGAGCAGGGAGTTCCGCTTCGGCTAGCTCGTTTGCAGAAGAAACAGCCTGGGAGAAAGGAATCGCGTGGCGACCCGTGCTGACGCTTGCAGAGAAACCGTGCCCGCGGAGGGGAAGGCTAGCGAAATTGGGCAGCCCAGGCAAATCGGAATCTTTGCGATCAACAGGACTCGCAGAAAGGCATAACTTTTCGTGACTAAGGGTCTTGAGCTGTGTTCTGGCACCAGCCAGCAGCGTGGCGTGCTGACTCTTGGCGAGATTCGGCAGCAACCGGAACTCTGGCCAACAACACTCCAACGTGTCACCGATCGCAGCCTCCAATCCGTGGTACGAGAAAGAGCTGCAATTATTTCTGGCGCCGGCACCTCCGCGTATGCGGCGTCCGCCGTGGCAGCAGGCTGGGCAAATGCCTTGGCGATCCCAACCACCGATCTGCTTCTTTATTCAAAGCAGGAAATAGCGCGCCTGGCACCCGGCTTCGCTGCAAATGGCATTCTTGTTTCCTTGGCACGTTCCGGTGAGAGCCCTGAAAGCACCGGTGTAATCGCACGTATACAAAAGATGTTTCCCGACGCGCGGCATCTTGCCCTCACCTGCAATCCGGATGGCCAACTTGCCCGCTTGCCGCGCGTCAAATCCATTGTTCTCGACCCCCGCACCAATGACCGGAGTCTCGCGATGACGAGTTCCTTCTCGAACCTCGTTTTGGCGGGACTCGGAATTGCCGAGGGCGGCGTTTTGGCTGAGCGCCTCCCCCACATCGTTGCCAGAGTCAAGAACGCTCTTCCAGGCTTTGAAATGGCCGCGCAACGCCTGGCTTCGCGAAAACCTTCTCGAATGATGGTCCTCACCTTTGCGGACTTGGCGCCTCTCGGAAGAGAGGCCTGCTTGAAGATTCTTGAGATGACGGCTGGGCGCGTCACGCCTTTCCCCGAAACTTTCCTGGGTCTGCGTCACGGCCCGATGAGCTTTCTGCGGCCCGATTCACTGGTGCTGTGCGTGCTGTCATCCGATGCCGACCGGCATGGTTACGAAGAGGATCTGCTGCGGGAACTCAGGCAGAAGAATCTTGGCCACTTGATCGTCGTCGGACCACCCACTGCCGCAAGCGATCTGGCCCACGACTTCATTCCTGCCGTGGCGCCGGACCTCCCGGACCATTTGCGTATACCGTTCGAAATTGTCTTCCCTCAACTGCTGGCCTATCACCTGAGCCTGGCCTCGGATCTGGATCCGGATAATCCAAGTCCGGATGGTGTGATTACCCGCGTCGTGCAACGATTTCAGTTGCACGAAGGGAAAGATATTAGCTGATTTCAGCGCGGTTCCCGAAGCCGCCGGAACCTTGCCGGAAAACGATATGCAGTCGCAATCACCAATGCCACCGGCGCCCATCGAAGTTCGTGTGGTGGAGTTTTACTCGGAGGCGGATCGCAGCGACCTGGCGGGTGGCGAAAAGGATCCCAGCCAGACTGGTGCGTACCAGTTGCAATGGAGGCCCACGGAAAAACATGTTTTGATCCTCGAAGGCGGAAGGAAGGTTTGTCATGTGGGACTGGTGAAGCATAGCGTCGCAGTCGAGGGACATCCGGTTCCAATCGCCGGAATTGGAGGAGTGCTGACACGGTCCGAGTGCAGGGGGCATGGATATGGTCGTATTGCGATGAAGGAGGCGGAAGCTTTTGCGTCGAGCCAAATGGGTGTGGACTTCATGCTGCTTTTTTGCAGGCCTGCACTGCAATGCTGGTATGAAGGCCTGGGTTGGGTGAAGGTTTCAAGTTCCGTGTGGGTTGAGCAGCAGCAAGGACCGATCGTTCAGCCGCTTGTTTCGATGGTGAGATGTCTTGGTCCGAAGCTGTGGCCGCAGGGAGAGGTCCGCTTAGGGTGTCTTCCCTGGTGAGTCGAGTTTTGCGTGTCTCGCGTCCGAGGTCAATATGGAATCCGGCGAAATCAACGGCCATATCACGAAAGAAAAAGTCAGATCGATGGATAGGAGCCGAAGGAACATGTTCAAGTTTATCGTTTCGCTGTTCTTGTCATTGTGTGCGGGCGTCCTCCCATCTTCGGCTGCACCGGACTCCCAAAGAAGCATCGAGTTGGCCGAGAACTGGAAGCTCACTTCCGCAAAGGATTTGCAGACCGGTGGAGCGGCCATCTCCCTCCCCGACTATAAGGACACCGGCTGGTATGCGATCCATCGAATGCCTGCAACCGTTCTGGCGACGCTCGAAGAAGACGGCGTGTACCCAAATCTCTACTTTGGCAAAAACTTGCTGGAGAGCGTTCCGCAAGAACTGTACAAGCAGGATTGGTGGTATCGCACCACCTTCAAAGCGCCGGACGGCCATGCAGTTTACCTGCTGGATTTTCCGGGAATCAACTATCGCGCGGAGATTTGGCTGAACGGCCAGATGGTTGCTGACAGTAAGCATGTAGTGGGCATGTATAGCGCGCACGAGTTGAATGTAACGCGATGGATCAAGCGCGGAGATTTGAACACGCTTGCGGTCAAAGTGACGCCCGAACAGGCGCTGCAAGATGTAAATGGCGTGGAGCTGGCGGATAGCTGGTTCGACTGGATCAACTGGAAGTACCTGGGCTATCAAGGTCCCCGGAAGAACTCCGAGAACGGAATTTCTTTTGTTGCGGACCGCAATGCGGGGATCTGGAAGCCCGTCTATTTGAAAGTCTCGGGCGATGTCACACTCGAGCATGCGTTCGTCAACTCTGATCTTCCGCTGCCAAAAACCACCACGGCCCGGCTGACCGTTTTCTCCGACCTCCATAATTTCTCGAACCGGCAAGTGAGTGGGATTCTCCGGGGAACTATTTCGCGTCCGGGCAAACTCCCCATACGGTTCGAACAATCGGTCAGTCTTTCACCAGGCGAAGAGAAGCACGCAAGCTTCACACCCGATAAATATCCCGGGTTAGTTGTTCAGAATCCCGACCTTTGGTGGCCTTATACGATGGGAACGCCAAACCTCTACGATCTTCGCCTCGAGTTTCTGGAGAATCGGGAACTTTCCGGCGTTACGCAAATCCGCTTCGGCATCCGCAGCATCACCCAACATCGCGATCAGGATGAGCAGTTCCCCGGCCTCGGCAAGGGGGGCAACTTCTATCTGCAGGTCAATGGCAGAGACTTCCTGGTCCGCGGTGCGGTCTACACGCCAGACCTGTTATACCGGTACGACCCGGACCGGGAAGCCGCGGTGCTCCGCTACGTGAAGGATCTTGGACTCAACATGCTGCGGTGGGAATCGAAAATTTCGAGTGAGCACATTGTGGAGTTGGCGGACGAGCAGGGCATCCCACTCATGTTCGGTTGGATGTGCTGCAACCAGTGGGAGAAGTGGGGCCAGTGGGATGAAGAGGATCATCGCGTTGCGGCCGAGAGTCTGCAGTCGCAAATCCTGATGCTGCGTCCCCATGCTTCGGTCTGGATCTGGGCCAACGGCAGCGACGGTCTGCCGCCGAAATCCATGCTCAGCGTGTACCACGGGATCTTGACGGACTTGCACTGGCAGAACGCCACGGTTGACACCGTCTCATCGTTCGCCAAGGACGATCGAGGCGAGCGCCTCTGGGACGGCATTCATATGGCCGGACCCTACAGTTGGCGGCCGCCCACCTATTGGTTTAGCGGGCAGTATGAAGCCTCGCGCGGCTCCTGCGCGGAGCAAGGCGACAATGAACATATCCCGCCCTTCGAGAGCCTGAAGAAGTTCATTCCCAGCGACAAACTTTGGCCGATCAATGACACGTGGTACTTCCATTCCGGCTCAAACCCGGGAAACAGCACGCTGATCAACATTCAGCGCGCCGTGGATCGCCGCTACGCGCCCTCCAACAGCGCGCAGGAGTTTGCGCGGAAGGCGCAACTTGCTCATTACGAAGCTACCCGCGCGCAATTCGAGGCGTTCGCCGCCAACGGGTGGGCGAATCACAAAATGACCATTTATTGGATGCTGAACAGCCACTGGCCTTCTTTCTTTGGGAATATTTTCGATTATTACTTGCGCCCGGGCGGAGCTTATTACGGCGCCAAGAAGGCCTTGCGGGCTCTCTCTGTGGTCTTTGATTCCTACGCCACCGGTGATCACAGTCAGGCGAAGGTCACAGTCGTCAACCAGATGCCGGCCGGGCAGCAGGGCTTGCGTGTGCGCGTGCGCGTTTACGACCTGCAAGGCAAGGTGCTGGACGACCACGAAGCGGCAAAGATCCAAGTCGCTTCCGGTGGGGCCGTCGAAGCCATGACTTTGCCCAGGTTTCCGGATAGCTCTCCGGTCTACTTTGTGCGCTGCCAGTTGTTTGACCATGCTGGCAAGATCCTTGCGGAAAACATCTACTGGCAGTCGCAGAAGGACGATGATTTAGGCGATCGCAAGAACGACGCTGCATTTGCATTGCAACAGGCGAGTTGGGCCGACATGACGGCCCTGAACTCCATGCCGCAAGTCCCGTTGGAGCTCAGCGCCAAACAAACCTCAGTCGCCGGTGCGAAGCGCGTCGCTATTCGGCTGCGCAACGCGACCCAACACGTCGCGTTCTTCGAGCGTGCGGAGATCACGCCCGACCGGGATGGCGACGAGATTCTTCCGATCGAGTACGACGATAATTACGTCACAGTTTTTCCCGGCGAAACACTCGTGATTCAGGGTGTCATCCCGCAACCCGGCAAAACACCCGCATGGGTCCGGCTCGAGGGGTACAACACTCCGCGGATCGCGGTGGCCATAAAGTAAAGTCAAAATGTCAAGGTTTGCTCCATCTGTAAGTCACGTGGGCAGCCAACCGGTTTCGGTTTCCGGTGAGCCCGTTGAATGTCCACATGACTCTATCCCGGCTGTAATACGCGTCACCGCAAAAGCATGGGCTTCTTTTGTGGGCAACCTGCTTTGAAGGGAGAATCACACCGTGTCGAAAATGAGTTGCGGATGGCTCTGCAGTGTGGGAATCGCGATTATCGCTGTGGCGCCGATTGTCGTCACGCCCTGTGCAGCTCAGCAATTGACGAACGACAAGCTCTCCCTGACCCTCAACGCTAAAGATGGAGCGTATCAACTGGCGGTGCGGGGCGGCCAGCCCATCTTTACGAGCGGTGTGGCAGCTCAGGTCAATCACCAGTGGCTGCGCTCCGCTGATTATCCGCGTCACCAGGTGTCCGAATCCACGTTCAGCGATGAACTCGGCTCTGGCCACGCAATAACCGTCACGAACTCGGGACTCCCGGGGAAAGCTGACCTCATCTATGTCCTCCAGCTTTACGACCAAAGTCCTTACGGCACTCTCCAAGTGACACTCCGGAACAATACTGATAAGGAAGTGACGGTGCAGGCCATCCGAGGCATCGATGCGCTTGGGGAGCCATTGCTTGATCTGGGTGGTCATGCCTTCGCCGATCGTATCCTTTCCGACAGCTTCAGCGAGGATTGGCCTCAGTTGCGGCTCTACGACCTGGGGAAAGCGCCAGGCGGGATGCATCGGGGTGTGGGGAGTCAACTCGTCTACAACCGGGAGAGCAAGCAGAGTCTCTTCATCGGCGCACTGACCGCCGCCCGGTTTCTGACCATTTTGCATCTGCAGACGGCGGGCGATGGGACCGGAACGAAGATTGCGTCGTATGGCGTTGACTTCACGGGAACCACGGAAATCCAAAAGCATTTTGATCTGAAAGATGCTCCCTCGGAAAACCTGGTCGAATTAAGCCTGCCCATGGCGCCCGGCTCAGAAATGGTCTCGGAGCGTGTGATGCTGCAAGCCGGGTTGGGCTACCACAATCAGTTGTTGGCTTACGGCGATGCGATTCGACGGCTGCACCA
>DATERF010000026.1:0-3437 GCA_035271845.1 Candidatus Acidiferrum sp. | reverse complement strand
GGAGATGACACCCTGCAAAACCGCGGCGACGCGTTCCAGCCCCATGCCGGTATCCACGCACGGTTTTGGCAATGGCGTGAGCTTCCCGCTCGCATCTCGGTTGAACTGCATGAACACCAAATTCCAAATCTCCACGTACCGCCCGCAATCGCAGGGGAACTTGCAGTCCGCGTGGCCTTCGTCCGAAGCCCCCGGTCCCATATCGTAGTGAATCTCGCTGCATGGCCCGCACGGCCCGGTGTCTCCCATCGCCCAGAAATTTGCCTTTAAGCCAGGTATCTCAAAGATGCGATCCTGCGGTACGCCCTCATTTACCCAGAAGACCTTTGCCTCGTGATCGGAACCTAGTAGCTGACCGGGCGACACTTCGGTGGCGCCGAACACAGTTACATACAGCCTACTTGGGTCGATCCCATACCACTCTGGCGAAGTGATCAGCTCCCACGCGTACGCAATCGCATCCTTCTTGAAATAGTCCCCAAACGAAAAATTCCCCATCATCTCAAAAAACGTGTGATGCCGCTTCGTGAAGCCTACATTTTCCAGGTCGTTGTGTTTGCCACCGGCGCGCACGCATTTCTGGGCCGTCGTCGCCCGCGTGTACTCCCGCTTCTCCAGCCCCAGGAAAACATCCTTGAACTGGTTCATCCCCGCATTTGTAAACAGCAGCGTCGGATCGCCATGCGGCACCAGCGAAGACGAACGCACGCGCCGGTGCCCTTTGCTCTCGAAAAATTGCAGGAATCTCTCGCGAATCTCGTTGCCGCTCGGTTTCTTGTTAACGCTCTCCGTCACGTCCGCCTCGCCTCTGTACATACACAGAACACCCGATTATCGCAGAGCCTCCAACCACCCGGCAATCGCCGTGCATTGTTCCACGGATTGCGACTTGCGGATAGATTCCGCTGGTCAGGGGGTCGGAGCTTTAGCTCCGACATTAAGTGTTTGGCTTTCAATGGGCTTCAGCCCCTGAGGAAATGGTGTTGGCCATTTGTCCTTACCCTGTTCAGGCGGGATATCCTGGCGCTCATTGCGATTCGTCCGCGGGCTCGACCTCTGGCACTTCCTCATGCGTGATGCGATGCAATTCACGCCGGATCAGCTCGGAAGGGAAACCCGCTGCCAGCAGCGACCGGTACAGCGAAGCCATCTTCCTCTCGTCAATTTCCCCCCGGAACGCGCGCAGCTTTCTTTCAATCCTCTGCCGGACCACCGCCGCAGGGTCCGTCTCCTCGCTGGCATTCTTCAGTGCCACCTCGATGTGACGGTCCGGCACGCCCCGCGCCCGCAAATCCCGCGCAATGCGATACTCTCCCTGCTTGCGCGATTCCGTGCGGTGCCTGGTGAACTGCTTCGCATACCGCGCGTCGTCCAGCAGCTTTTCGCGCTTCAAACGTTCTACCACGCTCTTAACCAGCTTTTCGTCTTCACAGCGCCGCGCCAGTGCCTTCTTCATTTCGTGCACCGAATGCGCCCGCCGCATCAATGCCTTGATTCCTGCCTCGTAAAGCTGCGCTTCTGTCTCCAATTGGCGTGGTTTCCCAAACATACGAAGAGCATAGAAGTAAGCACCCGCCGAAACAAGCGCTCCCTTGTTCCGCCCAGTGCAAGAGCCTTCTGCACTCAGACATTCCTGCAGGAGCACTTCGCGGTCGCGACGCTGGTTCTTTCTTCTTACTGATCTCAGGCTTCCACGGATCACGAGTCACGGACCACGGCTTCTGGTCACGCAACCCCCGCACTGTGCGCCAGATCGCGCACCCCAATTTGGTCTGATATTACACTTTTCTCAGCGGACTGATTGAAAACAAAGCAATTTGCCTCTGTCCCTCTGTGGCACACAAATTGCACTCAACCACTCCGGGAGATCTAAGGACCATGGCCTACGTCATTGTTGACACCTGTACGAAGGACGAACACTGTATCGAGACTTGCCCCGTCAATTGCATTCATCCCACCAAGGATGAAGCGGACTTTGCCTCCGCCCCTCAGCTTTATGTGAATCCCGGGGAATGCATTGATTGCGGCGCTTGCGTCCCGGTTTGTCCCACCGGTTCGATCTTCGTTCTCGAAGAACTGCCGGAGGAGTACAAATCCTTCGTCGATAAGAACGCGGCACAATTCAACTGAGCCGAGTTTCTGCCCTGCCCCGAGCTCACCGCCGCTGTGCGGTGAGCTCGTCTTTTTTTTAGGAGGCCTTCAGCCCCTGAAGGATGTCTTTTCCGGGTTTCCCGGCAACCTGCTATCTTACTCCGACGCTGGCTTCGCCCCCGGAATACGGGTCTTCAGCAATTTGATTTGTCCGTTGTGATTGGCTTCGTGCTCGGTCACGTGGAACCACTTGCAATAATTGTTTGTTGGTCCCCAGCCCCAAGTTTTGTCGACCGCCAGTAGCCACGCGTCATCCCGCTTGCGAAACTCTTCTAGCGTCTTCTCGCGCGTCTCACTCAAATTGTTCAGGTAGTAGTCCAAAGTGCTCCCTTGAATCTGCTTCCGTCCGGGATCGCCCAACTCCATCGCCGGCCCCCATTTTTCCTTCCACGCTTCCGGGAGTTTGTCAGGGTTTATCCCTTCGAATGTATTCGCCTGAAAGAATTTCTCCACTGCCACCAGGTGCAGAAGCAGCGCCCCGATTCGGTTGGCTTTTTCGTCCAGCAAAAAATCGAGATCCTTGGTGGACATTCCTTTCACCGAGCTTAGGACTTGCCAGCGCATGAACGCCATCATGGAGACCAGCGTCCCAATCTGCGGCGAATAGCCCTTCTTCGGGCCGACAATAAACTGTTCCGCTTCTTCGGAGTAAGACGGCTCAGCAAAAAGGCTGAAGCCGGCAATGCCCGCGGTAAGCGTCGCTGAAGCTTTCAGAAAATCCCGGCGTCCCGGAATGATGCGGCAACAATCCATGGCGTCCACCTCAGTTGGCGAAGGCTATCGGATGAGCACTTGCGGCGAGAACGCGCGGATGATACACCCGCAGCACGCGAGGGGGCAACATTTTCCACCGCATCTGATTGGAAAAACTACTTGCGGGAGAACCTCTCGAAGTCCGCCATCTGCGAGGCCATTTCCTCGCGCGCCGCGTCGGAGGCCGAGCGGATACCCTGGATGCGCAGCTTGAACTCGTCAGCGTTGGACGCGCGGAGCAGCGCTTCGTCCAGCGTAATGAGTTCCTTGGTATAAAGCTCGAACAGCGACTGGTCAAACGTCTGCATGCCGTATTGCGAAGTGCCCGCGGCGATGGCGTCGTGGATGAGCCGCGTCTTGTCCGCGTTGATGATGCAATCCCGGATGTAGGCGGTGGCAATCATGACTTCCACCGCCGGCACGCGGCCCTTGTCGTCCGCGCGGCGCACCAGGCGCTGCGAAATCACGGCCTTCAACGTTGCGGCCATCTGCAAGCGAATCTGTTTCTGTTCCGGCGGCGGGAAGACCGCGAT
>DATERF010000025.1:0-2301 GCA_035271845.1 Candidatus Acidiferrum sp. | reverse complement strand
CGCGATGAATGTGGTGTGCGGATGCTTCGCGAATACGTGGTGTTCCTGGTCGAGGAGAGTCTGCTTACTGGGGAATTTCGGACCGTAGAAACTCCAGCTCGGATTGGACATCAACTCTTCGTAGCGCTCGTTGTTCTTGTCCGTGGGAGTAAAAAAGGCTTCCGGATCGGAGGTGTGAATCGCCACCGGAATACCCAGGCGGCCGCACTCTTCCCAAACGGGATCTAGGCGGGGATCGTCGACGGGGATGAGCTTGCCAGAACTGTCGCGCACGCCGAGGCCGAGGTCCTTGAGGATCTTCAGCCCGCGTGCGCCGCGGCGCACGGCGTCATCGAGTTGCTGGACCATTTCCCGGCTGAAGTTTGCATCGTTGATCTTGCTCCAATCCATCTGCGCAAAAACCATGAAACGATCCGGATATGGCTTCACCATTTTGTCGATGACGCCCTGCAGCTTTTCACCCCACATGCCGGTAAGGATGACGACCTTCTTCACATTAGCGGCGTCCATGCGCCGGATTACCTCGGCCGGGGGAATCTCTTCCCCGTGTACCCCGCCAGCATCGTTCACGTGGTTGTGCACATCGATCACGGGAAACTTGGCGCGCGGCACTTCGTGAACGGCGGTGTGCAGCATGGGATGGGGATCATAGTCCCGCAAAAGCAAGGTCATGTGTCTGGCCGCATCGGGATCCTGCGTGTATTTGATATCTTGGGCGGAAAGTGAACGGGAGAACCCTGCAGTGAGCGAGAACGTGAGAAGAAGGGGAAAGCCGAACTTTTTCCAGAGATAGTTGCTGCTTGATTTCCGGGGAACGTTCATTTTTGCATCCCTCGATGATCGTGATCGACAAAGGCAGATGAAGCAAATTGTACGCCTGAGATTGTGGGATTGCCACCCAAGTAGTCTATCCGCAAACGAAGGAAACAGGAATAAAAAGCAGGAAAGAGTAAGTGCGGGGTTCCGGTTCCAAGAATCCTCGATACGCGCATAGTGGACAAGATGGGCAGACTCGCTATGTCGGACGCGATATAAATTTCGAAGACGACGATTTGATGGGGCCGTTGACCCACAAATTAATCGAAGAATAATTAGTAGAGGAACCCGGTAGCTTGAGTTGTGGGTGAATGCGAATCCCACCCCTCAGCTCCCGATAAGTCGGTTACCGGAGAAGTTGGTTATAGTACGGCGGATGTCCGGCTCGCCGGGGACGGTGAAACACCGACGCCGGGTGGACCGCCGCGCCCGTCTAACGCTCCTCTAGCGAGCGATCAGGGCTGTGCGGACGTCTGTAGGGCAGGGCGGGCACTCGGGTGAAGCTGGCTACTATTTGGCTACTATTTGCTGGGCTGATTCAAGGAAATTTGCGGTTCAGTACTGCTCTAAGTGTCTGTAAGCTATTGATTCTACGGCGTACTGGAGCCGGAAGCCAAAATTACGAATCGGCTGCTCTACCACTGAGCTACCTCGGCCTTACTGTTCACGATAGCATCCGCTGAAAATACGTGTCAATTCGCCGCGCGCCATGGTGCCAGAAAGTGGGTCAGCGCGAAAACGGGTACATGGCCCAGGCGATGCCAATGCCCACAACCAGGAACAGGAAAAACGACCACAGGATGTACTTGATGCGGTCCTTCGGGCGGCGGCGTCCCAGGAAACCGAAGGCAATGGAAATAACCGCGGCGAACAGCAGGAAGGCCTGGAAATGCGTCAATGCAAAACCATTCGCGGGGATCACGCTTTGCGTCCTCGCGCCGCTTCGTAGGCGTGCAAAGCGGCCAAAAGATTCAGCACGCCGGCGGTAGCTAGAAAACGCGTGCCGTAGTCTCCATCGGCATGGGAGACATCGGCGCCGCCACGCTCCAGGGCACGCGCCGCTAGATAGAAGCTGCCGGTGCCCAAATCGGCGAGATAGCCGAGTGTGTCAAAAGCGTCGCCCCCATTCGAACTGAACACAGTGCCGCGCATGGTCGCCCCGGCAACAACCAGAAAACCAACGGCGAGAAACACGACGACGGCGCGAGCCCACATGCGTTGGAGTGCATGGCCTAACCCGGGCACAAGCCAACCTGCTATGCCAATCGCCCAAGCCAGGCGTTTGCGCTCCGTGCCTTCATGGGGAGGCGGCGCTGGCGTTACCTCCGGAGTTTGTTGTATGACTTCGTCGGCCATATGCCTGCCTTGTGCCGGCCTCACGCGAGGAGGGCCAGAATCTCCGTTTGCACCGCTCCGGTTACGCGAGCGTCGTTCTCGTCCACGTACACATCCACTTCAGTGCGAATCCCAAACTCGGGGAGATAG
>DATERF010000024.1:0-4493 GCA_035271845.1 Candidatus Acidiferrum sp. | reverse complement strand
TCCCCTGCTCTAACCAATCGCAACAAACAGGACCAGGCCATAGTTTAGTATGTATCCAGAGTCTGCAAGGTTGCGATCCAGAGTGGAAGATTGTCATCCGTGGCGTCTGCCGTTTTATTGCAGAGTCACATTTCTTGGTTCATTCATGGTCCAACAACTGTTCCTCAGGGTTCCGAAACGCGACCTTGGTCACCATCCGCGTAGTTTCAAGAAGTTACCAAATGCTGGTGGCCTGCCACCGCAGAGGTAGTTGTGAAGATCGAACCTCCCAAGAAGATTCAGTCTGCTTTACACGATGTCGGCCCGCCATCCGCGCCGCATGATCTCGTCACTCACCAATGACCGACCATCGTGCAGAGCTTACTGCCCACTTATGCCCCCGCGAATGTTGGTTAAATGGCATCCACACAAGACATTGTGGCGGAGGCGTGTGGAAGTCGAATCCACCATTCGGCCCGCGAAGGGCCGGATCGCCGGCTTTGAAGGCCGGGAAGGTCACCGGACCCCTTTCGCCCCCGTTGCAGCAAGGTCATCAGATTACAGACTTTACTCAACGTACTCAACCTGCGCCTCATCCGCAACTGGCTGCGTAGGCCGCGAACGGTTCCCTGCTGCTCGACTGACTGCCCTTCAGTGACCCAGCCATTCAAATGTTTGTCTATCAGGACCATTCTGGTCGGGATTCCGCGTGTGCAGCTCATTTTTGTGACGAATCGCACAGCCCCTTGATGCGCAGCAGCTTGTATAATGTGATCGGACAAAGTAACTCGCTTTGGTCCGCTGTTCCCATCCTCGGTGCTTCGCTCCCGCCGATGCCGGGTGAGGGAATGTTGCAATGGAGTTTTGGGCCCGAAGGGCTAGCTGGCTGATCTGTGGCTTGCTGGCAGCAGGATTCTTCCCGCCACGGAGTTCGCCATCCGGCGACGGCGCTCCCCGCACGCAAGCAACCGATATTGCCCAAAAACATTTGCTGACTTTTGTCGCCGCCCCGCTTCCCGGGAATCCCACCGCGCAAGGCGCTCCCTCGTTTTACGGCCCAAATAACCTTTATGAATACATGGACGGCGGCGCCGATGTTTATCTTCTCTACGACTTTCAGGTTCTGCTGCACCAGGACTTCAAGAGCGGACAAGCCGAGCTGACCGTGGACATCTTTGACATGGGTAACGCCGAAGATGCGTTCGGGATGTATGCGGCGGAGCGCGCGCCAGGCTACAACTTTCTCGACATTGGCATTGAGGCTTACCGCAACGAAGGCATTCTGAATTTTCTGCAGGATCGCTACTACATCAAACTGGCGGGGTTTGGCCCCGGCTCGGACGATCTGCTGGAGCGGTTTGCGCGCGTCCTCTCGGAGAGGATTGCCGGGACACGGGAATTCCCTCCCCTGCTGGAGAGAATTCCGCAAGAACATCGCGTGAAACACTCGGAGCAGTTCACGCGGAAAGATCCGCTGGGTCACCCATTTCTTAGCCCGGCGTACGTCGTGAGCTATGGACAAGGCGAGTTGGAGAGCAAGCTGCTGATTTCCGTGGCCAAGGATGCAGCGGAAGCGAAGAGCAAGCTGGAATCGCTTGCAAAATACTTTCGCGAGAGCGGCAAGTGTGAAGCCGCCCCCGATTTGGGCGATGGCGCAATCCAGGCCGACAACTCATTCGAGGGACACGTGATTGCCGTTGCGCAGGGCCGTTACCTGATTGTGATCCTGAACCCGGCGAACGATGCGGCGGTGTTGCTAAAGAAAACGATACAGGATTTGAAGTGAGAGGAAGTGGCTCGATTTTCGTCGAATCGCAGACCAAGGAGCACCCATGAAAGACTGCCCCCGCAGAACATTCTTGAAGACGCTGGCGCTGGGAGGCGCGGCGCTGAAACTCGGACCGTTTGCGTGGGATGCGCTCGCGGAGGCGTCCGGCCCGGCGCTGAGCATCGCGCACTACCGCACGTCTCCGAAGGAGCCCGACGGCATTTCCGAAGAATCGCAACGCCTGACGCGTGAAGCGATCGCCGGGCTTGGCGGCATGCAGCGATTCGTGAATCGCGGAGACACGGTGTGGGTGAAACCGAACATCGGCTGGAACCGCAAGCCGGAACAAGCGGCCACCACCAATCCAGACGTTGTCTCAACCGTGATTGCGCTGTGCTACCAGGCTGGCGCCAAGCACGTGATCGTGAGCGACAACTCGTGTAACCCCGCCGTGACTTCTTTTGCACGCAGTGGAATCCAGGAAGCGGCGCAGAAGGCGGGCGCGGACTGCTTCGTGATGGACGATCGCAAATTCAAGAGCACCAAGCTGAACGGCAAGGTCCTGCCAGCTTGGGATGTGTATGCCGATGTGCTGGGCGTGAATAAATTCATCAATATTCCTATCGCCAAGCACCATGGGCTTTGCAAAGCGACGCTGGGAATCAAGAACCTGATGGGCGTCGTAGGAGGCGAGCGCAACCGCTTCCATCAGGACTTGGGCAATACGCTGGTGGACCTGGCGGCGTTTTTCCGCCCGAACCTCGTCGTGCTGGATGGAGTGCGCGTGCTGACGGCGAACGGCCCAACCGGCGGCAACCTGGCGGACGTGCAGCGCCGGGACACAGTGGTCGCGGGAGTGGATCAGGTGGCGGTGGATTCGTTCGGCGCAACCCTGCTGGGCCTGAAACCTCAGGAAATCGGCTACATCGTGGAGGCCAGCAATCGCAAACTCGGAACGATGGATTTTGAATCCCTGAAACCGCGGCGAGCGGAATTGTAATCGCAGACTTAGCAACCGGGCCAATCCTAATGGAGAAAAAACACATTTCATGGCCAGTGTGGCTCCGCCGGGCGAGCCAGACCGGGTTCATGCTGCTGTTCCTCTATTTGTTTATTCAGGCGGCCTACCATCCCATCAACCGGCTCGGCGGCCGCGTCACTTTGTTCTTTGATCTCGATCCGCTGGCGTTTCTCTCCGCGTGGATCGCTTCGCATCAGATTGCCTCATCCATGCTGCTCGCCCTGATCACCCTCGGGGCAACGATTATCTTCGGCCGTTGGTTCTGCGGCTGGGTGTGCCCCGTCGGGACGCTGCACAACATGATGACCGCCTGGCGGAAATCGTCCGCCAAAGCGCGCCTGACCGTCGGCGGCTACACGAAATGGCAAAAATCAAAATACTATCTGCTTGGCGGCTTGCTGGTATCTGCTCTGCTTGGGCTGAATCTGGTTGGGTGGTTCGATCCGTTTTCGTTCTTTTACCGCAGCATGGCCATCGTGCTCTATCCCACGGCGAATGATGGAATAAAATCTCTTTTCACCTGGATTTATCAGGCTGATCCGGGCGTCGGCAAAGCCCGGCTCACCGTGGTGACCGAGCCCATCTATGAAGTGCTGCGGCGCCACGTCCTGGCTGCGTCTCAGCCGCACTTCTATGGAACGTTTCTCATCGCGCTGATCTTTTTCGCCATCCTTCTGCTCAACCTCTATCGCGCGCGGTTCTGGTGCCGGTACATTTGTCCCCTGGGCGCGCTGCTCGGCGTTGCGGCCAAGAATCCCATCGTCCGGCTGCAACGCAACGACGAGATCTGCAACAAATGCCGCCTTTGCGTTACGGAATGTCAGGGCGGGGCGAATCCGGATATAGCCGAAGGGTGGAAACCCTCGGAATGTTTCTACTGCTGGAATTGCCACGATTCCTGCCCGCTCCATGCCGTAACGTTTCGCGTGGACATCCCCGGCGCGAGGGGATTCACGGCGCCATTCCAGTGGCTGCGCAATTTCTTCCGCTCGCCGCGCCCGATGCCATTGGACTTGAAACGCCGATCGCTTTTGGTTTCGGGAGCCGCTGGCATTGGGGCTGTGCTCCTGGTGCGCACCAGCGCGATGGGCGAAGGGCACGAATTCAATCCCGCGTTGATTCGGCCTCCCGGTGCAGTGGGCGAAGACGAATTCCTCACCAAGTGCATTCGCTGCGGCGAGTGCATGAAAGTTTGCCCGACGAACGCCATCCATCCGGCCATGAGCGAAGGCGGGATGGCCGGCCTGTGGACCCCCGTGCTGAAAATGAGAATCGGCTACTGCGATTACGAGTGTACGTTGTGTTCGCAGGCGTGCCCGACTCATGCCATTCAAAAGCTGATCGTCGAGGACAAGCAGAAGCTGCGGATCGGCACGGCGTTCTTCGATCGCAACCGCTGCTTGCCCTACGCTTCCGCGCGTTCCTGCATCGTGTGCGAAGAACACTGCCCCACGCCCAAGAAAGCGATTTGGTTCCAGGAAGTGCCGGTGATGACGCCGGACGGAACTTATGCCACATTGAAACAGCCACGCCTGAATCCCGACCTCTGCATCGGCTGCGGAATTTGCGAAACCAAATGCCCCATCAGCGACGAGCGCGGCGTGCGCATCACGAGCGTGGGCGAAACGCGCAATCCCAAAAATCAGATTTTCTTGCCGGACGCCTATTCCGGGTACGGCAGCGGCCAAAACTGAAGGTGATATTTCGAGGAGCCAACCATGAAAA
>DATERF010000023.1:0-2913 GCA_035271845.1 Candidatus Acidiferrum sp. | reverse complement strand
AGCTGAGCGGACGAAAGATTACACTTTTGCCGCGGCGCTTTACTTTGGCCAAAAGTACGTCTCCCCTTCCAATAACCTCATCGGAAAAATCGGGCGCTGGACATTGCGACACTTGGAATTGGTTGGGGCCTCGCTTTTCCTAGGAATTATTGTCGGCATACCGCTTGGCATTCGGGCGAGTCGCCCCGGACCGGTCAGCAACTTCATTCTCGCCACCACCAGCGTGATCCAAACTATCCCGTCTCTTGCGTTACTCGCGTTGCTTGTGCCACTCCCATTCTTCGGGATCAGCCCGGTAACGGCGATTTTCGCTCTGTTTTTATATAGCCTGCTGCCGATCGTTCGGAATACCGCCACCGGTCTGCAGGAGATCCCAACGGCGGTCCGTGAGTCCGCTGCGGCGCTGGGATTAGAGCCACACGCACAACTTTGGAAAGTTTTCTTTCCACTTGCCTCACGCACGATTCTGGCAGGGGTAAAAACCAGCGCGATCATTGACGTCGGTACCGCTACGCTGGCCGCACTCATCGGGGTTGGTGGATTGGGAGAACCAATTATCAGCGGACTCAATCTGAATGACTACAGCACGATTTTGCAGGGCGCAATTCCCGCTGCCTTGCTCGCATTGCTGGTGCAGTTCTTCTTCGACGGACTGGACCGCGTCTTCGTCCCGAAAGGTCTGCGGCTCAAACAATGAGAAATTGCTTACGCCGATGACATGCCCTGCAGCATTCGAGAAGTTTTTGTGGGCGCTCCGAACGGTTTATGGCACGTTGGCAAAGCGTTGGGAGGCGAATTGGCAGCACGGCTTGTGTCTATTAACATCGGTTTGCCACGCGATATCACGTGGCGCGGCAAAACCGTCCACACGAGCATCTGGAAGAGTCCAGTGCCGGGTCGCCTCATCGTCCGAAAGCTTAATATCGATGGTGATGGCCAAGGAGACTTGGGAGGCCATGGAGGCGTGAACCGCGCCGTCATGGTTTACCAGCTGGATTCCTACCGATATTGGGAGCGCGAACTCGGCCGCACTAATTTTTCGTACGGACAATTTGGGGAAAACTTCACCGTCGATGGCTTGCCTGACGTCGAAGTGTGTATCGGCGACCGCTACCGGATCGGCACCGCTTTATTCGAAGTATCACAGCCGCGCGTCACGTGCTACCGCGTCGGCATCCGCATGGACGAACCGCAAATGGCAGCCCTGTTGGTCGCGCATCATCGACCGGGTTTTTACTTTCGTGTACTGGAAGAGGGGAAAGTCGGAGCCGGCGACGAAATTGTAAAGGTCGCAGATGGCCCGGAGCGGATGAGCGTCGCCGAGTTGGATGCACTGCTTTATCTGCCCGGGCATATCCCCGAGCAACTAGAGCGCGCGCTGCGCATTCCGGCATTGAGCAAGGGGTGGCAGGGTTCGTTTCAGGCGATCCTGCAACAGAAGACGAGTGAAAGCCCAGAGGCAGGAAACCCAGGACTCGCGCCGCCGAGCGGTCCGCCGACTGCGTGGCCGGGATTCCGACCGCTGAGAGTGTCACGTATCGACCGGGAGAGCGTCAGCGTGGTATCACTGACGCTGATGCCTGCAGATAGTCGCCCACTCGTTGCTGCTCAGCCCGGCCAGTTCATTATTTTGCGTATGCAACCGGAGCCCAAAGGTCCAGTTCTGTTGCGCAACTATTCGCTTTCCAATTTGCCCAGTGCGGACCACTACCGGGTGAGTATCAAGCTGGAGGTGAATGGCGCCGCCAGCACCTATTTGCACAATCAAGTCAGGGTGGGCCATTTGCTCGATGTGGCAGCGCCGAGGGGGAATTTCACGCTGCAGCCGGGCGACAACCAAGTGGTGTTACTCAGCGCGGGTGTTGGAGCAACTCCGGTGCTGGCGATGCTGCATTCGCTAGCTTCCGAAATCTCGCCCCGCGAAGTCTGGTGGCTGTTCGGAGCTCGTAACGGCGAGGACCACCCCTTTGCGGAGGAGTCACGCAATCTGGTCAAAGCGCTACGGCGCGGCAAAAGCTTCATTGCCTACAGCCGCCCGGGTCCCCGAGATCGTCCGGGCGTGGACTTCGATGCTTCAGGACGTATCACAGTCGAAGTGCTCGAAAAACTTGGTGTGCCGCGCGATGCCGATTTCTATCTGTGCGGGCCTGCTGCGTTCCTGCGTGATTTGAGTGACGGACTGGTGACTTGGGGCGTTTCAGACGACCGGGTGCACACGGAGATTTTCGGCCCAGGAAAACCGATCACGCCCGGCGTGGTCGATCCGTCGCATGCACCTCCACACCCGCCGGGGGGGCCTTTGGGTTCGGGCCCGCGAGTGTCGCTGGTGCGCAGCGGCCTCAATGTGTGCTGGAACGCAAAGTTTTCGAGCCTTCTCGAATTCGCGGAAGCCTGTGATGTGCCGGTGCGCTGGGCTTGCCGTACGGGGGTCTGCCACACTTGCGAAAGCGGCTTAATCTCGGGCAGTGTCAACTACCAACCCGAGCCGCTCGAGCCGCCCGCCCAGGGCAATCTGCTAATCTGTTGCTCCCAACCTAAGGGCGACGTCGTAATCGACTTGTAACCCGGGAAATACTGGTGGGCCCAAATGCTTCCTGAGGCGGATCTGGCGGTGAATGCCGTCACCGTCCTATTGGAAATCCGACGTCCCGAATCCTAGCCAGAGCCTGTTGCGAAATGTCCCGGAGGGACGGTGCGATCGTAGCCTGGCACGAAGTGCCTGGGACAGCGCCACCCCAAAGAGCCGTCCCGTAGGGTACGGTGTGATTCGTCCAGGTGTGCGCACCGATTCGATGATTGGAGTGACGAAATTTCGAATACGAAAACTGAAAACATTTATGTTGTATGTTTTCTGGCCTACGAGATTGGCCATTGCGAAGGCCGTTCAATTGATAAAGGCAGGATCATCGGCTT
>DATERF010000022.1:0-44730 GCA_035271845.1 Candidatus Acidiferrum sp. | reverse complement strand
CGCTGGAGTTTCGCGAAACCGTTGTTCTTTGTGAGTTGGAAGAAATGAGCTACGACGAGGCAGCTTGCGCCCTGGATTGTCCCGTGGGGACGATTCGTTCGCGCTTACATCGCGGGCGCGCCCTCTTGCTGGCCAGGTTGGAAATGTTGCGCGATGTTCCGAAGCGTGCCAATGCGGGACGCTGATGAGTTGTGCTGGAGATATGGGAATGACTTGTGAAGAATTCGCCACTGCGGGGCTTGACCTCGGCTCGGCCGGGGTGGACACGCAGTTGCAGAAAGCGGCACGGGAGCACTTACGGGCATGCCCTCATTGCGCGGTGCTGCACGAGAATTGGCTAGCCTTGCGTGAGGATCTACGAGCGCTGGGCGCAGAGACTCTCGACGCTGGTGCTCCTTCGCGCGTGGAAATGCGCTTGCGGCAGGAATTCCGTACCAGACGTAAAACCGTCAAGAGGCAGCGCGCTGCTGTCATTCTCGGCTGGAGTCTCGCGGCTGCGGCAGCACTGGTCTTGGCAATTACCTGGGCGAACTGGCGCATGCACCGGGGGGGGACTGTGGCCAGTATGCCATCGAATACCGTTCACACCGCCGCTTCACAGGCCAACGCGGCGCCGGTACCGCAGGGCAGCGTCACGCCGGGCTCAGAATTTGGCGACGTCCTCCTGGCTTCGAACAGTTCTGGCAGTTTCACTCTTCTGCCGGACAGCATGCCCCCCGCCCCGGAAGATGCGACCGTGGTCCACGTTCAAATGCAGCGTGCGGCACTCGGGGCGCTTGGCCTGACCGTGAACGAAGAGCATGCCGGCGACTGGATTGAGGTCGACCTTTTGGTTGGCGATGATGGTTTGCCGCAAGCTGTGCGTTTGCCACCGACAGCTGGGGAAACGAGCAATTGATTTTCATGCGGTGCAATTGCCGCAGAGCGGGAGAGAAGAGGGAGAGTTTGCAATGAAGAATGAACGGATTTATCTGTTGGCGAGTGCCGCGCTACTGTTAGCCACGCTTTCAGTAAAAGCGCAAGAACCACCCGCAGGTCCGCCACCACCGCCTCCGGATGCCACGATGCCGGGCGGTCCCATAGGACCACGCATGGAGATTCTCGGCTTTGGCGAAATGCATCCCGGAAAAGTCGTGACGGGCGCTCCTTATAGCGCGGTGGCGGTCACGGAGACGAAGCAAACTCTTGCCGACGGCAATATCATCGACCGCAAGATTCAGTCCAACGTTTATCGCGATAGCCAGGGGCGCACTCGTCACGAAACCACGTTCACCGGTGTTGGCCCGCTCGCTGTCTCCGGTCAGCCTCGTTCCATGGTTAGTATCCATGACCCTGTGGCCTCCAAGGCCTATATGCTCCACGCCGACACGAAAGTGGCCGAGCAACTTCCGCTCCCGCAAGGCGGCCGGAAAAATTCGGAGGATCTACAAACCAAATTCGAGGCCCATTTCCAGCAAGAAGTTGCCAATGGGACCCTAAAGAAAGAGGACTTGGGCACGCAGACGATCAACGGTGTCAGCGCGCAGGGCACTCGCTATATACGCACTATTCCCGCCGGGCAGATTGGAAATGCCAATCCCATTACCGTCGTGAATGAGCGGTGGTATTCCCAGGATCTGCAGATCGTTGTAAAGGTCGTGCGCAACGATCCACGCATGGGCCAGATCACCTACACCTTAACCAATATTCAGCGCACCGAGCCCGCTGCTTCTCTCTTCACGGTGCCGTCGGATTACACGGTCCAACAAGCGAAGCCGCATGCTCATGGAAGGCGCGGACTCGGAGGAGCGCCGCCATCTCCTCCCGACGCAACAGTTCCGTCTCCCGGCGAGTAGTTTTTGCCGCAATAGTCTTCTCTCCTGAAGACGGCGCGCCCTTTCTGCAGCAACCCCCATTTCTGCAGGGAGGGCGTTGTCGTCTGTACTTGTTACGAGAAAACTTATCAACTGCGCTAGAATTTCACGGATGAACGAAATCGAACTCATCTCCCAGTTGAAGCGCGAAGGCTTCTCCCACGCCTACGTCTGGGAAGATGTTCCAAACGGGCGCTACGGTGACCACACGCACTCCATCGAAACCGCTCACATCATTTTGAGGGGCGAGATGACGCTTACGATGGCCGGCAAGTCGAACACCTACCACGCGGGCGACCGCTGTGACGTGCCGGCAAACGCGGTTCACTCCGCCATCATGGGCCCACGCGGTTGTCGTTACCTCATCGGCGAGCGCTGAACCGCAACACTTTTGAGTAATAGCGTTCTCGTAAGGAACTCCCGCTATTCTCGTTCAATTGCTCGATCGAGGATCTCCACGACGTGCAGCACTTCCTGGCCCGTGCCGTGCATCGTCGCGCCTGCACGCAACTGCAGTAGACAGCCTGGATTTGCGGTCGCGATCATTTGCGCGCCTGTCCTCTTCGCGTACCCCATTTTTTCAGCAAGCAAATCCAGGGACGCCTCCGTCTGCGTTACGTTGTAGACGCCCGCCGATCCGCAACAAATATCGGAAAACGGCAATTCCACAAATTCCACGCCGGGAATTGCGCGCAACAATTGCCGCGGAGCTTCTCTTATCTTTTGACCGTGCAGGAGATGGCAGGAATCCTGATAGGTCACGCGTCCGGTAACTGGCTTCAGTTTTGCTGACAAGCCTAACTCTGCCAGAAATTCCGTCACGTCCCGCATTCTGCTTTCGAACGCTACCGCCGCAGCGTGCTCAGGCTCATCAGCCGAAAACAAGTGACTGTATTCTTTCAAGGTGGACCCGCAACCCGCCGCATTAGTTACTATCGCGTCAAACTCCTGGCTTCCAAACGCGTTCATATTTTTCCGGGCCAATTCACGGGCAGCGTCGCGCACGCCCGCGTGCGCCGCAAGTGCCCCACAGCAGAATTGTTGCGGCGGTACGGCGACTTCACAGCCATTTGCCGTGAGCACTCGGATCGTCGCTTCATGCAGTTTGCTGAACGTCACATTCGCGATGCAGCCTGCAAACAACGCAACGCGCGCACGTCTCTTTCCGCGTGACGGAAACGTCTTTCCCAATTGACCAAAAAAGAATTCATCATCAATTCGTGGCAACAGCTGTTCGCGTTTCTCCAATCCCAGCAGCTTTAGAATCCCAGCCCCGCGAGCGACCGATTGCAAGCCCGAGCGCTGGTAGAAACGCAGCAATCTGCCCGCCACCGCAATCCGCTCTGGATTCGGCAACAGTTGCTGGAAAACAAATGCGCGCACCACTCGCGACAACCACGGCCGACTATACGTCGTTTCGATTCGCGCCCGGGCGTGTTCCACCAACTTTCCGTATTCCACACCAGACGGACACGCCGTTTCGCACGACCGACAATCCAGGCATTTATCGATATGATCCACGAATGCGCTGGACAACGGCATTTGCCCTTCGTTTACCAGGATCATTTGCCGGATTCGTCCGCGCGGCGAATCGGCTTCCAACTGCCACAAACGGTAAGTCGGGCAATGGTTTAAACACAGTCCACAGTGCACGCACCGCGCGTAGTCTTCGTAAACCGGAATTGTCCCGGGAATGGACTCCGTCCTCGCCAAACCTAAATTCCTCCCACAATTCGACCAGGCACAAAGACGCCCGCTGGGTCGAACGCCTGCTTTACGCGAAGTTGCATACCCCTATCGATGTGCTCGCCGGCCATTTCGCCAGCCTGCGACTTGATTGCCGTCGGCGCGCGCAGCAACGTGGTGTGCCCGTTCCCCGCCCGAGCCAGGGCATTCACTCTTGAGACGGCTTTCGCCAGCGACGCGATCGCCACCTCATCGTTTTCCTCTGCGAATACGGCGAAGTAAACAATGCCTGCGGCGCGCACTAACAGGGCCGATCGCGGCGCAACTGATTCCGCCAATTGCAAAAGTCCCGTCAGAAATCCAGTCTTTATCTCTGGTAGCACTAGCCGGCAAATCACATTCGCGGGCGACGCCCACCGCAGCCATTCAAAACATTCCCGCAGCATCCCTCCCAGCGCTTCATCCTCCGCTGGTTGCAGAATTCTGCTCTGCGCCGAGCATGCTTCTCGCGCGATTGTGTCCAGATCGAGCGCGATCCTTCGCACCACTTCCTCATTTCCTTCGAAGGAGCTGTAAACGCTCCAGTCCGCTCGCTCCAATTCTGGAGGCAACGGTTCCTCTGATTTCTGCAAGATTGCGCGAATCATTCCCGCGACGCTTGGACTGAGAACTTCCAGGTTTGCCACTGGCAACCCAGCTTTTTCCACGGCGCTCCGGTATTCCAACGCTTCCCGGCTGTTTGCAAAACCCGCAAGATGACCGCCAAACGTGGTGGGTAATGGAAATGTCCTGAAATTCACCCGCGTGATCACGCCTATGGTTCCTAGCGAACCGATCAGCAGTTTATGCAAGTCATATCCTGTCACATTCTTCACGACACGCCCGCCGCTCCTGCAGAGCTGCCCCGTGCCATCAACGAATTCCGCTCCGATCAGGAAATCGCGCGGTGAGCCGTATTGCAGCCGCAGAGCAGAATCGATTCCAGAAGCGATCGTTCCCCCCGCGGTCGCGCTTTCGAAACAAGGCACGGCCAGCGGCAAGAATTGCCCTTTCTCCTTCAAATAAATCTCCAATTCACGCAGCGGTATCCCGGCGTCCACGCTCAACGTCAAATCCCCAGCGTCGTAGTGCGCGATCCCTCGCAGCCCGGTCATGTCTATCGCGATGTCATATTGTTGCGGAGCCATTCCCAATTCGCACTTGCTCCGTGCGCCCACCGGCACTACCGCCAGTTTGTCCTTCACCGCGAGCCGCACCACTTCCGCCACTTCTTCCACCGAAGCCGGCCGCACAATCGCGCTCGGCACTAAGCCATCAATGGCATAAGTCGCCAGTTCTTCTTCGGCAGCCACAACACGTTTCGCCCCGATGGCCTCCACCAAACGACCGGCAACATCCGCTGCCACCTTCATAGCTTCGCACCCACGGCTTCCTTTTTCTTGATTCGAATCTCTCCACACCCTTTGCTCAGAGGGAAAATCTTCCCCGGATTCAACGAAGAATCTGGATTGAATGCATCGTGCACCCGCCGCATCAGCGCAAAATCCGCATCGCTGAACAGCAGTCCCATCAGCTCATTTTTCTCCATCCCGACACCGTGCTCTCCCGTCAGCGCTCCGCCCATCTCGACGCACGCGCGAATGATCTCTCGAGCAGCGGCAACGGCATTCTCAAACTGCTTCGCGTCTCGAGGGTCATACAACACGATCGGATGCAGGTTTCCATCGCCGGCATGAAAAATATTGCCGACATTGAATCCGTATCTCTTCCCGATTTCCTTAATGCGCTCCAATGCCTGCGGTAGTTTCGATCGTGGAATGACGCCGTCCAGCACGTAATTACTCGGCGCCACCCGCCCCAGCGCGCCAAACGCGCTCTTCCTGCCCTTCCACAGCAAATCGCGCTCATGGTCGTCTTTGGCAAGCCGCACCTCGCGTGCGCGGCATTTTCTGCACACGGCTGCGATCGCCGCTGCCTGGCCTTCGACCGCCTCACGTAAGCCCTCTACCTCCAGCAGTAGCACCGCTCCACTGTCCCGCGGATATCCTGCGTGAACGTAATCCTCCACCACGCGCAGCGTCCATCCATCCAGCATTTCGCAAGCCGCCGGAGTGATTCCGCTCGCCGTAATCTCCACCACCGCCTGCGACGCATCCTCGATCGTTTCAAAAATCGCTAGTAGCGTTTTTACGGCCTCTGGCTTGCGCGCCAACTTCACGGTGACTTCGGTCACCAGCGCCAGTGTCCCTTCGCTTCCCACAAACAATCCGCACAGGTCATACCCGGCTGCATCACCGTGTTTACTGCCAACGCGAACGATCTCGCCATCCGGCAGCACCAGTTCCAGTGCCGAAACGTGATTCGTTGTCACTCCGCAGGCTAGCGTGTGTGGCCCACCCGCGTTCTCCGCGACATTTCCGCCAATCGTGCAGGACTTCGCGCTCGAAGGATCCGGAGCAAAATACAGCCCTGCGTGCTCTACAGCTCGCGTGATGTCCAGGTTCACCACTCCTGGTTGCACCACGGCCCACCGGTTCTCCACATCAATCTCTATGATCTTGTTCATGCGCGCGAACACGATCATCACACCGCCGCCACGCGCCAGCGCTCCCCCAGACAGTCCCGTGCCCGCTCCGCGCCCCACTACAGGAACCTCGTAACGCCCCGCCAATTTCACGATCTGTGACACTTCCGCGGTAGTGTGCGGAAAAACCACGAGGTCTGGCCGTCCTTTTTCAACGGAGCCGTCAAACTCGTACAACAGCAGGTCTTCCTGCTTATCCAAAACATTTACCGCACCCAACAGAGATTTCATTTCGCGAATCAGGGAAGGGCGCATCGATGCATTTGGCGGGCTCACAACTTCACTATAATGACGCTCCCTGCACGGTGGCAAGGGACGCCCCCGCACCCACCCTTCAGCTGTGCTAGTGTAGAGAACCAGCAAAAAAACCTAGAGGCCAGGGAATGCCGAGACCGAAAGTGTATTCCACACATCCATTGTTCGAAGAAGCCAGAAAAATCCTAGACGCCAATTGCGACATCCAGTATTGGAGTGACCCAGAGCGCCCTCCGCGAGACGAGGTCCTGCGTCGCGTGAAAGACCGGGAAGGCCTGATCTGCCTGCTCACCGAAAAAATCAACGAAGAACTTCTCCGGGCCGCCCCCAAGCTCCGCATCGTGGCGAATGTCGCCGTCGGCTTCGACAATATAGACGTCGACGCCTGCACCAAGCGTGGTGTCGTCGCCACCAACACTCCCGGTGTTCTCGATGAGACGACTGCCGATTTTGCCTGGACCCTGCTCCTCGCCGTCGCTCGCCGCCTCGGCGAAGGTGAAACCCTGGCTCGTTCCGGCAATTGGAAGGGTTGGAATCTCGATCAACTCTGTGGCGCTGATGTTTGGGGCAAAACCCTCGGCATAGTCGGCTTTGGCCGTATTGGCCGCGCCGTTGCTCGCCGCGCCCTCGGTTTCCAGATGAAGGTGATTTACACGGATGCGGTTCGCACTTCCGAAGACTCGGAAAAATCCGTGAACGCTGAATACCGCGACATGAACGCTCTCCTCGCGGAATCCGATTTCATCAGCCTCCATGTGCCACTGCTTCCCGAGACCCGTGCCCTATTCGACGCTCCCAAGTTTTACCGTATGAAACCGACCGCCTTCCTTATCAACACCTCGCGCGGACCCGTCGTGGATGAAGCCGCCCTTGTTGCGGCCCTCGAAAATAAGAAGATTGCCGGCGCGGCTCTCGACGTTTATGAGAATGAACCCTTTATTCACCCCGGCCTCAAGCGCCCCAACGTTGTCCTGGCGCCGCATCTCGCTTCCGCTTCTCTGGAAACCCGTTCGAAGATGGCCGTCATGGCGGCCAACAACGTTGTAGCTCTCTTTAAGGGGCAACGTCCGCCCAACATGCTCAATCCTGATATCTTCAAGAAGCACTAAGTCGCTGGCGGCGCAATTATGCCACCCACAAAACAAATCGCTCGCGACATCTTCCTCCAAACGCTTGCTTCCATCGATATTCCCGCCGTGATGCAGCGCAAGATCCACCTCGATCGCACCAGCATAATTCTACCGTGCGCCACGCTAGAGCTGACGGACATCTCCCGCGTCATCGTCATCGCCATTGGCAAGGCCGCGCATGCCATGGTGAAAGGCCTCACGTCGCTGTTGCCGGTCGAATATGCCTTCTCTGGGCTAGTGGCCGCACCTACCGAACCTATTGCGGCCGCGCCCGGCCTCGAATATTTCGTTGCAGGCCATCCGATTCCCAACAACGACAGCTTGCGCGCTGCCGAGGCGTGCTTGAAGCTGTTGCGCACCTGCGACCGACACGCCCTTGTATTCTTCCTTCTCTCCGGTGGAGGCTCCGCGCTCTTCGAACTCCCTCTCGATCCTTCTCTGACTCTCGCCGATGTGCAGGACGTCCACCGCGCCTTGGTTACCTGTGGTGCGCCCATCGAAGCGATGAACACCGTGCGTCGTCATTTTTCTGCCGTAAAAGGTGGCCGGCTCGCACTGGCCGCTGATGCTGCGCAAAAGGTCACGCTCGCCGTCACTGACGTTCCAATGGGCAAAGAAGGAGCCCTTGCTTCCGGCCCTACACTCCCCGATGCCACAACCGTGGCTGACGTCCAACGTATCCTTGCACAATACGATTTGCCGCGACGCCTTCCCGCCTCCTTCCAGCGTTGGCTTGCGGCCGAGCCTATACCCGAAACACCAAAACCGGACCATCCGGCTTTCGGCGATGCTCACTTCGAACTGCTCCTCGGCATGGACGATCTCTTTCACGCCGCGCACCACGCGGTCGAAGCGCACGGCTACAGGACCGTTTGCGACAATTCCACAGACGATTGGCCCGTGGAGAAAGCCGCAGACAATTTGTTATCGCAACTGGAAACTTGGCAACGCGAGCATCCTGGCCAACGTGTGGCTGTCATTGCCGATGGAGAGGTAAGTTCGCCGGTGACTGGCAATGGCACAGGAGGCAGGAATTCTGCCTTCGTTCTGGCCTGCGTGGAAAAAATCGCGGGCCGCAAAATCACCGTGCTTAGTGCCGGCACGGATGGTATTGACGGGAACAGCCCCGCCGCTGGCGCCGTAGCCGACGGAGAAACACTCCTGCGCGCAAGAGCGCTCGGCATGGATCCAAGCGCGGCGTTTCGCGATAGCGACGCTTATTCCTTCTTCTCTGCGCTCGACGATGCCATCGTCACGGGCCCTACTGGTAACAACCTGCGTGATCTCCGCATCCTTCTTGCCGAGCCGCTGTAATCGTCACGGCTTTGGCGCGGGTGGCAATCGTGCCTCAATCGTTTTCAGCCGCTCGTTCATCTCTTCCACGAGTTTTTCCAGGTGAGTTAGCCGCTGATCCTCGCCGCCTTTTGCTCCCGCTTCTGGCGCTTCCTCGCCCATGCCCATTCGTCCCGTAGGTCCGCCCTTTCCGGGATTTTTCAGCCGTTCAATCTGTGCCTTGACCCTTGGTGCCATCTCGATGCTCAAGTCATCGTTTTTCAGCAACGCCTCCAAGGCCGGTATCGCCGAAGCGTCACCGCGCGAACCCAGCGCGAAAATGGACGCCAACCTTATCGGGAAATGTGGCTCGGTTAAATAGCTCGCGATCTGGTTGGTAATTTCCTTGTTGTCCTTCTGCAACCGCGCCAAGCTGTTAATTGCCGCCTGTCGTGAGGTAATGTCTTTCCCGGGCGCCGCCCATTCTCGCAGCAGCGGCACGGCTTTGTCGTCTCCCAGCGGCCCAAACCCACGCAATGCCGCATTTCGCAGTAAATTATCTGGCGATTCGCCATTCACTGTCGCAATCAGAATTTCGTAAGCCTTCGGCGTCTTCATGCGTCCGATTGCGCCTAGGGCCGCGGCCCGGGCTCGATACGAAGAATCGTCCGTCGCAATACCCTCTAGTTTGCTGGCGATTTCAGCATTTTCCTTGAACGATCCGAGCGCCTGAACAATCGCTGCGCGTAGCTCCGGCGCCTTCGCTTCGTCGAGCGCGCCCAACAATTGTTTCGCCGCGACCGGGGTATTCACATCACCTAGCGATTCGGCTGCCACTTCCTGCACGCCCCGCGCTTTGTCATTCCGCAGTGCATTGCCGAGCGCAGTAGCTGCCTCGTCGTCGGACTTCAGCTTGCTCAGGGCTACCGCTGCATCCGCCCGATCCGCCATTTCTCCGGCATTTTTCAATTGATACAGCAGTTCCTTCTTCTCCTTCTTGAATTCCACCGATTTCAGAATCTGCGTGCCCTTATCGAAAATCACCATCTGCGGCGCTGAATCCGACCGAAAGGTGAAGGTCTCTTCCGCCTTCGACACCACCACCGGATAGAGCTTTGGGCCGGTCGCATTCGTGATTTCCACGTCCACGGGCACACGGAACAATCCCACGCGTCCCTCCACCGTCTGTGTCTGCTTCACCATCAGGGCCACCTGCTTTTTCTCTGCATCGTAGGTGTAGCTGATGTCAAACTTCGGTGCGCCCGCTCCGTAGACCCACTGATCAAAAAACTGATCCACATTGATGTGCGTCGCTTCCTCAATCGCCTTGATCAAATCCGCGGTCACCACGTTCTTTCCACGATTCACTTCCAGGTAGTGCTTCAACCCCGCATAAAAGGCCTCATCGCCCAGTTGGTGCCGCAGCATGTACAGCACCCATGCACCCTTGGTGTACGCATTCCCGTCGAACTCGCTCGAATCGTCAAAATCGTGCCGCACAATCGGCTTCGTATACAGATTATGCTGCGCAAACCATTGTCGCGCCGCGGTCCAGCGGTCGGAATCAGCCTCATCCTTCCCGTAGTGCGCCTCCGTCCAGATTGTTTCCATAAACGTGGCGAAGCCTTCGTTCAGCCAGATGTTTCCCCAATCCTTGGTTGTCACCAAATCGCCGAACCATTGGTGTCCCAATTCATGCGAGATCAATCCATCTTCACCGGTCGGATATTCCGGCACCAGCCTTGGACTCCGCAGAGAACTTGTTGTGTTCGTGGTTGCGCTGGAATTCTCCATTCCCCCGGCCACGAAGTCATCCACCATGCTCTGCGCGTACTTCTCCCACGGATAATCCACGCCCAATTTTTTGCTGAACAATTCGATCATTGCCGGCGTGCGGCTGTAGTTCGCTGTTAGCCGATCGCCGCGGCCCTTCGGCGCGTAATAGGTTACGGGCGTGTTCCGCCATGTGTCCTTCACCTCTACAAATTCACCCGCTACCACGGTGAAAAGATATGTGGAACTCGGTTGCGCCTCGCGCCACGTCCACGTTTTCATCCCCCCGCCCGCATCTGTCGTACTCACCAGCTTCCCGTTCGAAACTGTCAGCCACTCCGCCGGCACAGTCAAAATTGTTTCCGTCGTCAGCCTATCGTTCGGGTAGTCATATGTCGGCAGGTAATAGCGCGTGTCCTCGGATTCGCCCTGTGTCCAAACCTGCTTCGGCCGGTCCGGATAATCCTTATCCGGCAAAATGAAGTACAAGCCTTTCGTCGGTTTGCCCTCGTACTTGATTTCGATTTCGTATTTCTCGCCGATCTTGCCCGCTTTCGGCAGGTTCACAACCAATTTCTTGTCGGTGGTGGAGAATTTAGCTTCGCCCTTGTTCACTTTCACGCTCTGAATTTGCAGTTCCACGGAGTCGAAGGACACCTTATCCACGCCCTCCCGGAGCGGCGACAATGTGTGAGTCACATCCCCGATGACCGTCTGTTGCTCCAGATCAAACCGTAATGCCACCTTCGAATGCTGCAAATCGTAGTCCTTCGTTCGCGCGTAGGGTTCATCCGCCCGCAAGCACAGCGCGGCGCAGAGCAACAACAAATTGCAAATCAGTCCCACGCCCTTAAGAGTCAGATTCCGCCGCTTTTGGTTCACTCCCGTCATTTGTATTCTCCCGTTGCTTCCGTGACGCAGCCTACGAAAGGCTACGCGTCGTTCTGCCATCTACCGCTCACGAAACTCCGTTTACGCAAATCGCCAACTCGGCGCCTTCCCGCGCCAATTCCTCGGCAGCGGACCAGCCCGGCCCCCCGGCTCGCTGCGGCGACAATCGCCACTCGTCCACGTAACTCTTGATCCACAAATCTCCACTCCAAACCGACGATACTCTCGCGCCTTGCCAGGCCGCGTCAAATCCGCACAGACGCCTCAAACTCGCGAAATGAATTGCGCCGCGCACCTCGCCGCACTAAGATTCTTTGTTAGCAAGTCCTCGCTCCAATGTTCCACACCTATGGGAGGTAAGTATGTCGTCCACTCGGATTCTTACTGCCCTGTTGCTGCTCGCCGCATTTTTCGCTCCCACCTGCAAGGCACAACTTGGCAAGAGCGTTCCGATTCCCGCCGGATCGGAAGCGGATCACCAACTTAGCGCGATCAATGCCGCTGATCCTTCCCAAAAGCTCCCGTTGATTGATGAATTCTCTAAAGCCCATCCTGAAGGTGATCTCCAGATCGTCGCCGATGAGCAGTACGTCAACTACTACATCAATGCCAAACAGTACGACAAAGCTTTCGAATACGGCGACAAGCTGTTTGCGCTGGATCCCGACAACTATACCGACGCGGTGAATATGGTTCGCGCCGCCGCCGAAAAGGGTGATGGCGACAGGCTCTACACCTACGGGGAAAAAGCCAACTCGATTATTCAGAATTACAAGAATTCTCCACCTCCGGCCGGCTCCAACGCCGACGATTGGACTCGCGCAAAAAACGACAAACTCAGTTCCCTAAAAGAGGATCAGGACTACATCCGCCAGTCCCTCTTGGGCGGCGCCTATAACGCCACCGATCCCGCGAAGAAGGCAGATTATTTCGTGCGCTTCGCCAAAATGTACCCGGATACGCCTGAAGGCGAACAAGCCCTCACTATGGCTGCCTCCTCCTACCAGCAAGCGCAAAACCGCGCCAAGATGCAGGAAATCGCCAACGCTACGCTCACCAAGGATCCTAACAACATCGGGATGCTGCTTCTGCTGGCCGACGATTACAGCGAGAAAGGCGACCAGCTCGACAAAGCCGACGCTTATGCGAAGAAAGCTGCCTCGCTCACCGATACCGCCAAGAAGCCAGACAATCTATCTGACGATCAGTGGAAACAGCAGACTTCCATCCAAAAAGGTTTGGCTTTTAGCACTCTAGGCGAGATCAATCTTCAAAAAAAATTGAATGCGCAAGCCGTGGACAATCTCTCGAAAGCCGCTCCGCTGTTGAAATCCAACGCGGCTTTGTACGCCCGCAATGAGTACCGTCTCGGCTTCGCGTATCTCAATCTGAAGAAAAATGCGGACGCCACAAAGGCCTTCACGGAAGCCGCCTCCGTCGATAGCCCTTACAAAGCCATGGCGGAGCAAAAGCTCGCTGAAATCGGCGGCGCCAAACCCGCAGCTCGCAAAAAAGCCTCCTAAACCGGCACAAACGATGTCCTGCTGGCATCCGGCGGGGCGCCCTCAGACGCTCGACTTCAAATGTTCTCCCATCGTCGAAGGCGCTTGCGTCTGCTGGCGTTTGCACCATCGTCAATTCCTCGCGCATCCAACTGCGTGTACAATCCCAAAGACCCGAGGTTGAAGGGAGCATAGCATGTCTGAAATCGCTACGTTTGGTGCTGGCTGTTTCTGGGGCGTGGAGGCCAATTTTCGCCGTATTCCTGGCGTCATAGACGCCATCTCAGGCTATTCCGGCGGGCACACGCAGAATCCCACGTATCGGGACGTTTGCACCGACACAACCGGTCATGCGGAGGTCGTCCAAGTCACGTTCGATCCAGCCAAAGTCAGCTACGAGCAATTGCTCGACGTTTTCTGGAAGATGCACGATCCTACTCAGGTGAACCGCCAAGGCCCGGACTTCGGCAAGCAATACCGCACCGCCATCTTCTTCCATTCGCCCGAGCAGGAAGCCGCTGCAACGAAATCCAAGCAAGCCCTAGATGCCAGTGGCAGGTTCCATCGGCCCATCGCCACCGAGATTACCCCCGCAGGCCCTTTCTGGCCCGCCGAGGAGTACCACCAGCGCTACCTGGAAAAGCGCGGCGCCACCAACTGCCATATCTAGATTCGCCTGTTTACGAGTCCGATTGCGGTCTTTCCACTGTAGCTCAAGCCTTCGAGGCTTGAGGCCTTTTCCTCATCGACGAGAAAGGACCAGCCAACACACCCCAAGCTAGCGCCGGAGGCGCGAAAGAAGTTAGCCCAGGGCGTAAGCCCTGGGAAGAGGTGAGACGAGCCTCAAGCACCGTAGGTGCGATGCGACGGAGCATGCCGGAGACGCGCACACCCCCACCGTCCTGTCGCCGATCGCAACGGTCGCGGTCACACTTCTCTAGATTTCCTCAGCTCCAACCAATCAATGTGTCTGTCGCGAAATCGCCGGCATATCCACAGAACGGACTTCCGCCGTCATCTCCGACGTTTTCCGCCAATCGACGTCCTTGACCTCTAGCCCCCCGGTCCGTCCGTGCGTGTCTTCGATCATCAAGTAGTCGCCGTCACGGTGATATTTCACCACCTCCACCACCTGATTCGACTTCAGCACCAGGATCGTGTACCGTTCGCTGGATTGCTGCGCTTCTGATTCATTCGCGCCCGCCGTATTTGTTAAGGTGACCTGCGGTGCAGTCGGTGTCTTCTGCACGGCCAAGTGCATCGCATCTGGAGCCGCCGGCGGAGGCGTTGGCTTCGTCGCTGGCGGTGCTATGTCTGTTGCTGGCGGCCTTGTAGCGGGTGCTGTGTACGTGCTTGGCCGCGTGACGATGGCCGTTGGCGGACGATCCGGATGCACCACTTGCGCGAGATGTTGCGGGATCATGATGTCGTCCATGAGTCGCAGTTCCAACGGCTCTTCACCCTTCAGTGTTGGTGTGGGCCCGCGGAATGGCAAGCTCACCACCTTCCACGGCCATAGAGGCGGAATCATCCACTCCACCACATCCCGGGTCGCGTGGCCTTTGCCATCGATCGCGCCCTGCTTGTCCACCTTAAAACCCCGCGCCTGAATCACCTTTGCCGGAACGGGCAGGTCCCCATTCGGCAGGATCACGCGGTCAAACGTGATCTTCAAGTAGCCCTTTCCCACGAAATGTCCCGGATCCTTCTCCGCTTCCAGGTGCCCGCCCAGCATGCTTCCCCGCGGAAACAGAGGCCTTCCGAACTCCTGCTGCGACCGCAGGTGGCACAACACCGGGTCACCCACAGCCGCTGTTTTCGAAGAAAAATTCGGCTCGTCCAACGTACATTGCAGCAACGTCCCGGCTGGCACCAGCAGGTCCTGAGCATGGACCGCCGTTGCGCACACCAGTAGCGCCACCGCGCTCACCATCATTCCGATGAGTCGTTTCATGTGCTTCCTCCAGATTGTGATTTCCGAATCGACGGCCCGGCGAGTTGACCGCCTTCTACCGCCAGGCAAGCCCGAAGGGTTCCTCTACTGGACACACTGGACTTCACCCGCGGTTCCGGACCCCAACCCCAAGTTCCTCGAAAAGTTGCTATAGCGTCGGTTTTTTTTGGATCTGTCCTGTCAGTCCCGGTACTTTGCTACAGACTACCCCTTCAGCATCCTTGTCACATACTCGGGGGTCAGCGGGATTCTTCTCGGGTGCACTCCTGTCGCATCGAAGACAGCCGCAGCGACGGCCGGCGCCACAACCGCATTCGCCGCCTCCGAACCACCGCCAAAGCCCTTATCATCCCGCGAAATCTGAACCACTTTTATCTCCGGCAGTTCTTCCATCGTCAGGATTTTGTACCGGCTCCAGTTCGCGCTGGTCACTTTCTCTTTGTCGAATGTAACTTCTTCCTTCAGCGCTTCGCTCAACCCCATCACCACCCCGCTCTTCATACAGCGGTCCAACTGCCGCGGATTGATAATCTTCCCCGGCTCGGCGCCAACAACAAACTTCGTCACCTTCACTTCGCCGCTGCTCGGCACCACGGAAACCTCGGCAATCCCGACCCAATAAGCATTCTCGCGAATCATCACGCACGCGCCACGTCCTTTTGCTGGAGTGTTTCCGGTTCGCCGCGCGCCGCGGTGTGGTGACGGCCTTGTCTCCCAATTCGCTGCCTTGGCCGTCGCATGCAGCAGATTGATCATCCGCTCATCCGTCGTGTGCGCCAGCCGGTACTCAATCGGATCCGCACCGGCCACAGCCGCCGCTTCAGTAATCAAGCACTCCAGCGCGAAGTTCTGCTGCCGCTGCCCCGGCGTGCGCATGATGTTGCCGCGCAGCCCGCCGTGGGCCGATTCAGCCGCAAGGTTCGGCATTCCATACGTGTCTTCCAAACGGTTCGCAATCTTGTCGTAAGCCCACTCGGTCGCTACCCAATTTCCCGGCTTCGACGTCACCGCCGGCATGCCCGCGAGCAGCGCACCGAGAGGCCGCGGATCCATCATGTGCGGTGAATACTGCGCGCTATGCAGCGCCACGACGTGTCCCTTCGCATCGAGCGCCGCGGTCATGTCAGAGACCCATGCCGGCGATACGCTCGACCATGCTAGGTCTTCTTCGAGCGTCCACTGGACGCGCACAGGCTTGCCAGTCAGTTGCGACAGGATGACCGCATCCGCCTCCGCCCCGTCGCCACCCAGCGTGGTGCGCCCGTATTGCCCGGCTTGATCCATCCACCGCACCACGACGTTCTCGACCGGCGCGCCGAGCATGTACGCAATCCGTGCGCGCAATCCCTGCGACTGCGCCGAATGCGTCCATATCATGACGTTGCCGTCGCTCTTCACATCCGCAACGGCGACAAACGGACCGATAGGAGCGTGCCGCACGTATCCTTGTTCGTAAGTCGCAGAAATCTTCTTGGTAGTGCTTTGCAGTGCGGCCTGTGTTTCAGCAGCTTTGCCTTTGCTCTCCGCCGGCTTCTCCCACTTGTGCGCGCGGATCGCTTTCGTTAGGTTCTCGCTGCCAGGCAAGCCGGACCAGTGGGTCCATTTCGTCATGCTGGCGACACTCAACGCGGCTTGTACCGCTTCCCATTCATTCGGGGAAACGACGGCGAGCAGATTAGCTTTCTGAATCACTTCCGCGGTGGGAAACTTCGTCTTGTCGATTGTGCCCGCAGAGACCAGCGTCGATCCCACGGTTGCGGGCCGTACCATACGCGCGTGCAGCATTCCCGGCAACGCTAGATCGCAGCTCCACTGCGTTTTTCCGGTGACTTTGTCGGGAATGTGTCCCGCCGGAAAGGATGTTCCGAGGACCTTGAACTCCTTCGCCGCTTTCATCCGGGGGTCGCCAGTGACGGTCAGTCCATCGAGCGAGCTCATGCCGACCCAGCCCGCGGGATCTGGCTTTGGCAGCGCGCCTTCCACGGGAATCGTCAGCTCGAGGTGGTGCCCTTGCAGCAGTTCGCCGTAGCTGATCTTCTTCCCGCCGCCCGTCACGACCCCATCAGCGACGGTGAGTGCCGATATTGGCACACCCAGTTGCGTAGCCGCGAGGCCAAGCAGCGCCCGGTTCGTGTACGCTGCTACTTTCCTCACATTGTTCATGCCACTCAGAAATCCGGCGGAAAACCCTCCATCGGGTGTGCGATCCGTGTCGCCCATAATCAATGTGATCGTTTCTGGCCGGACGTTCAATTCTTCGGCAATCGTCTGCGGATAATACCGGTAATTCCAACGCCTGTTTCTGTTCTTCCGGTGCGCGCCACAATCGTGTTGTCGCTATGAATCTCAAGCCAGGAGGTAGGCAATTTGGGATCTATAGAGGTTGGATTTTCGACGGCTTCCGTTCGTCCGGCGAATCGCAGCGGCAGCGCCAGCGAAACAAAGAGCGCGCCACCGGTCTTCACAAAGCCGCGCCGCGAAATCGTGGCGCCCAACAAAGGACTTTCACGCGGATCCGCTTCGCCGATCATCGCGCCGCTCCCTTCATGGCGAGGGCCGCGCGTTGTACCGCATCAATGATCGCGGCGTAGGTCCCGCAACGACACAGATGCGGCGACGGCGGTGTGTTTGTAAAGGCATCCTTGATCTCCAAGACGGTCGGATTCGGATTCCTCGCCAGCAATTGCACGGCGGCAATCATCATTCCGCTTTGGCAATACCCGCACTGCGGCACCTGCTCATCAATCCATGCTTGCTGCACCGGATGCAGGGTTTTCGCCGCCGCGGCTCCAGTCCAATGCTTCTGAGCCGCCCACATCGCCGGCAAACCCTCAATCGTGGTCACCTGTTTTCCCACTGCGTAAGACACCGGCACCACGCATGAGCGCACTTCTTCTCCATCCAGCAGTACCGCGCACGCGCCGCATTGCGCCATCCCGCATCCCATATGCGGACTGGTCAGTTTCAATTCATTGCGGAGCACAAACAGCAGTGGCATCTCTGGCGGCACTGACACGACCTGCTTGGCGCCATTTACAGACAGCGTTAATTCATTCGCCATGTCCTCGCTCCTTGACTTGGATTCGCCATTCTGCCCCGTTCGATGTGGCGACATCGATTCGCGTTAGCCCGCAAGAATCGTGTCCGGGAGAGTGTCAACTCTTCCGCCCGGGCCCGTCTGCCAGCCCTTTGGTGATACTCCAAGTGTCTGCGTCACAGTTTTCCATTGTGAATCGATGTAGCGTGCAACTACATTCCTGATTCGAGGTAAATTCATGCTTCGACGAGATCTCTTCCGTGGGTCAGCAGTACTTGCAGCCAGCTTCGGCCTTCCGCAAACAGCAAATGCCTACACCGCAAGCGAATCGGACGCACGCGAGCGAATAAAGAGGGCTGCACTCGCCGGCCTGGCGATGGAGCGACGCGACTGGGAGCAGGGCATCCTCGCCCAAGCGTTTCTTGAAGCCGGCGAGGACGACAGCGTCATTCGCCTCACGAAGGCCGCCATCGTTCAACGCGTGCCCGACGGTCGCCTTGGGGTCGTGGTCGAGGGAGGTCCTACCGACCCTGCCATGGGAGGCGCAGCCTACTGGCATGCCGGCCAAATCACCGGTGATCCCCGAATCCAGCAAGCGGCTACAGGACTGCTCGACTGGATCCTCTACAAAGCACCGCGTGCACCCGACGGCACGCTCTATCACGTTTTCGATCATCCGCAAGTATGGTCCGACGGCTTCAATGGTGCTCCACCTTTCCTTTCCGCCACCGGTCGCTATGACGAGGCCCTGAAACAAATTGACGGCTTCCGCAAACGCCTTTGGGACCCCCAGAAGAAACTCCTGGCCCACATTTGGGATGACACGCCGGGTGCCAAAAATCAAAAAGAATATTGGGGTGGCGGCAATGGCTGGGCCGCCGCCGGACTCGCCCGTGTAATTCGTTCGCTTCCGACCGACCGCAAAGATGACCGCCAGCGCTTAGCCGCGTTTGTGAAAGAAATCGTCGATGGCTGCCTTGCCTACCAGCGTCCCGACGGCCTGTTTCACGATATCGTTGACCGCCCCAACACCTTCATCGAAGCGAACCTGGCCCAAATGCTAGCCTTCGCCATCTACACGGGGATTTTGGGCGGCTGGCTGCCGACTGTATACCGCGACGCTGCCGACCGCATGCGCGACGGTGCCCTCGCCAAGATGGATTCCTTCGGTTACGTCCAAAGTGTCTGCGGCGCCCCCAACTTCGAGAGCCCTGGTACCTCCACCGAGGCTCAAGCTTTCGCCATCATGATGGAAGCTGCGTCCTCAAAACTCCCATCCTGACCGCGCGGCTCGTGCCCTACATCCAAGATTTAGAATCAAATAAGATGGGAGGCGCCTGTGGGCGCACGAATATGCCCGACCTGACGGTTCTCTACGACGGTTCCTGCAGCCTTTGCCGCGCCAGCGTTGCGCGCCTCCGTCGTTTTGACACACGCGGTCGCATCGAGACCCTGGATCTTCACGATGCGGCTGCGCCAACTCGCTTCCCGCAAATCGATCGCGAAGAAGCCATGCGCTGGATGCAAGCAGTCGACACGCGTGGCAACGTTTGGAGCGGTGCCGACGCCTGGGCACACATGGGCCTGCTTCTGCCGGGCTGGAATCTGCTGGCTTGGCTTCTTCTGGTTCCTGGCATCCACTGGATCGCTGCGAAGGCCTACTCTTGGATCGCTCGCAATCGCTATCGCTGGAACTCCGCTGCTTGTTCAGACGGTACCTGCTCGCTCCACATCCCTCCCACGTCTTCACCGAAGCATTAACTCCTGGTGTCACCGCTCGCGGTATTATCGCTATCGATGAATCCGTGGACGCCGAGCTTTCTTCGATGGTTCGCGGGCCCGCGCCTCCAGGGACCACCGGGGCACCTGCTACCTCGCTGGTTGTTCCTGCGTTCCATGGGCGTCATCTATTTCTCTGCCTTCTACTCGCTGGTGTTTCAAATTCGCGGCCTGCTCGGGCCCGACGGCCTCCTTCCTGCCGGTATGTACCTCAACGAAGTCGCCAAATATTTTGGTGCTTCGCGCTATTGGTATGCGCCTACGCTGCTCTGGCTCAGCAGCACCGACTGGGCCCTCATGGCCCTTTGCTGGATTGGCATGATCACTTCGGTTCTACTGATCCTGAATCTTTGCCCGCGGGCCATGCTGCTAAGTTGTTTCGTTCTCTTTTTGTCTTTCGTCACTGCCGCGCAGGATTTCTCCGGCTACCAGTCCGATGGCATGCTTCTTTCCGCCGGACTCATCTGCATTTTTTTCGCGCCCAGCGAATTTCGCCCTGGCTTCGGCATCCCGGGCCGTCCCTCGCGCGCCAGCCTCTTCCTGCTGCAACTCTTATGGTTCTCCATTTATTTTGATTCCGGCATTGCCAAGTATTTCGGCGGCGACCCATCCTGGCGCGATTTCACTGCCATGGATCAGTATTATCAAAACGGCCCGCTGCCCACCTGGCTTGGCTGGTATGTGCAGCAAATGCCGCATTGGTTCCACGCGGCTGCCGCTGGCTTTACCGTCGTCGTGGAAATCGTATTCGTATGGTTGCTCTTCCTTCCACGCCGCTATCGCATCGTCTGTTTCCTCGTCGTCACCTTTCTTCAACTGAACATCATTCTCACCGCCAACTACGCTTTCCTGAATTACCTGGTCCTCGCGCTGGGATTTTTACTTCTCGACGATCGCTTCCTCGTGAACTTCTTTCCAAAACGCTGGACCACTTCCGTGTGCCAGAACCTGATACTGTCCCAGCCCGAAGAAGCCGTCGTCCAGATCAATCTTTCGGCTGACGAGCCCGCGCCAACGGATACCGCAACTTCTCCTCCCGCGCAAGAACCGCAAGATGAAGACAATGCCGTCCCTACTTCGGCTGCCCAGGCTCGCCAACTTGCCTCCGCCGCATGCCTTTGGCTCTCGGCTTTCGTGCTTGCCTGGCTCATCTACGCGAATGTTTTTCTGATTCTCGAGCAAGTATTCCGCCGTTTGCCGCTTCCCGCGAAACCCGTCGCCGCTCTGCAACCCCTTCGCGTCGCCAATCAGTACGGCCTCTTCGGCCGCATGACCTGGAAACGCTACGAAATCGAGTTCCAGGGCTCCGACGACGGTAGTCACTGGACTCCTTACCCATTCCGCAACAAGCCGCAGAATCCGGCCGAAGCGCCGCGCATCTACGCACCCTATCAACCACGTTTCGATTGGAACTTATGGTTCGCTTCACTCGGCGAGTGGCGGGAGAATCCCTGGGTCCTGCGCGCGGAACAATTGCTTCTGTCCGACGACCGCGATGTTGTTGCTCTGTTTGCTGCAAATCCGTTTCCGCAGCATCCCCCAAAACAGATTCGCGCCGTTCTCTATCAATACTGGTTCACCGACCTCGCTACCAAACGAGCCACCGGCATGTGGTGGCGCCGCGAATACCTCGGCCTTTACGCGCCAGCTCTCGAGCGCACGCCCGACGGTAAATTCCTGATCACCGGTTTGCCCGGCTCTTACCCTGCACCTTGAGTGCTGCCCGCCCTGGTGGTGTTCGACGTCTCAATTTCAACACTATTGCGGAACGACCGCGCCATGCGCTTTCATCTCCGCGGCCGACGCTTGGCACGCCGACTGCATTCCGCCGGGCATCGCGGCGCATTTTACATAAGCGGCCAAGGCTTGGTCAAAGTTTGTTCCCGCTTCGTTGGCTTTGCCAAGCAGGTAGTAGTCCACTGGATCCGTGCCACCTCCCAGCTTCACGGCCTGCTCCAAGTCCGGTATCGCATCGGCATACTTACCTCTTCGAAACGCCACCGTTCCCAGGCCGCTGTGAGCCAGCGCTGCGGTTTGGTTCTTCGCCGCCATGAACTTATCTTCCGACACGTCCGCGGGCTTTTGTGTCTTCGCCAATGCTTCGAGTGATTTCTTGCAATACTCTTCCGCTTGGTCCAATCGCTTCTGCAGGTCAGGCGTCTTGGCATCTACGGCGCGAGACAAGTCTGACCCGAGCAGTGCCAGAGACAGCGGGTTGTTCGGTTTCAATTCCAATTCCTTGTCACCCTCCGCCTGCAGCTTATCGATCTGCCCCTTCGTTAGGTACGCTTTCACCAGCCACGTGACTACTTCCGCGCGGTAACGACTCTGCGGGTATGTCTGGATGAACTCCTCGCCCAATTGCGTCTTCTTATCCGCATCGCTCGTGGACGTGTCGCGGAACGCTTTGATTGCTTTATTCTCCTGTTTGCTGACGGGCGCGACTACCTCCGCAGGCTGGGAGGCCTCCGTAGTGGATGGCGTCGGCATATTCGATGGCGGCTGCGTTGTTGCAGGCGGCGGCGTGGTTGGCTGTCCTCCGGGCCGTTGTGCTAATGCTGTTTCCGCTGCCGCTAACATAGTCATCGCCAACAAAGCTATCCAAGCTACTTTCCCGCTGCCTGCCATGACGTATCCTCCTTTTTACGAGCCATACAAAGCTGTCTTACTTCCTATAATCGTCTCGGTCATCGCCCAAGACAAGTTCCAGCGTAAGGGGTGGACATGCGTTCAGCGGACAGGTATGGAATGGATCCGCTTCGGGCCGGCTTCGCGTATATGCTCGGGACACTCGGCCAGCATCAATTTGAAGTTTTCGATGAAGCGTGCGGCCAAGGCATCATACTTCTGAAAGTACTCATCACGGCTCGGCCAGGTGTTCACGGGATCGAGAATCTGCGCAGGTACCCCCTCGCACTGCGTCGGCATATCGAAACCAAAGACAGGATCCTTCTTATACGGTACGCCCAGCAACGAACCGTTCAGCGCGGCATTCAGCAAGGCTCGCGTGTGCTGGATACTGATGCGCTTGCCCACGCCAAACGAGCCGCCAGTCCACCCCGTATTCACCAACCACACATGCGCGTTGTGCTTCTGAATCTTGTTTTTTAGCAACTCCGCATATGCCAGCGGATGATGCACCATGAAAGGCCCACCGAAGCACGTGCTGAACGTCATCTGCGGCTCGATGCCCAACCCGATTTCGGTTCCAGCGATCTTGCTCGTGTAGCCGGAGATGAAATGATAAATGGCCTGATCCGGCGTGAGTCTGGAAATCGGCGGCATCACTCCGGATGCATCGCAGGTCAGAAAGATGACGTTCTTCGGATGACCTGCGCGCTTCTCGGGTAGATGATTCTCGATGTACGACAACGGATAAGCAGCGCGCGTATTTTCGGTCACACTGTAATCATTCAGGTCCAGATGGCGCGAGACCGAATCGAATGTCACGTTTTCCAGTACCGTCCCGAATCGCCTCGTGCAGGCATAGATTTGTGGCTCCGCATCCTCGGAGAGGCGGATGACTTTGGCGTAGCAACCGTCTTCAAAATTAAACACGCCGTTGTCGCTCCATCCGTGTTCGTCATCGCCGATTAATTGGCGCTTCGGATCGGCCGAAAGCGTGGTCTTGCCGGTGCCAGAGAGTCCAAAGAAAATGGCCACGTCGCCGCCAGCACCGACATTGGCCGAACAATGCATCGAAAGCACGCCCTGCAGCGGCAGAAGGAAGTTCAGCACCGTGAAGATCGTCTTCTTAATTTCGCCCGCGTAACTGGTGCCACCAATAATGGCCAACCGCTCGCGGAAATTAATGATGATGAAAGTTTCCGTGCGCGTGCCATCGGTCATCGGCGAAGCCTGAAAGCCCGGCGCCGCAATCACAGTAAATTCCGGCACGTGGTGTTGCAACGCGTCGGTATTGCGAATCTTCAGAAACATGGTGCGCGCGAACAGCGAGTGCCAAGCTTTCTGTGTAATGATCCGCACGGGCAAGCTGTAATCCGGATCCGACCCGGCAAAACAGTCCTGCACAAAAACGTCTCGCCCCTGCAAGTAGCCCTGCAGCCGCGTCAACAACGCGCTGAAGGTCTCTCCCGTGAATGGACGGTTGTACTCGCCCCACCAAATTTTGCTTTCTGTGGATTCCTCGCGAACGACAAACTTATCCGCGGCCGCCCGCGCCGTGTGTTTGCCCGTATTCACCACCAGCGGTCCCAAATGCGAAAGCGATCCTTCCGACCGAAAAATGCTCTCTTCATACAGCGCGGGAGTTGGAAGGTTCCAATAGGTGCGTCGCAAATTCACCAGACCGTGATTCGCCAACCCATAATTGCTGGCGAGCTTGGCCGCTTCCTTCACCGCGGGAGATTGCACGTCGAGGTAGATGTTCATAGCCAGTCCCTCACGAGCTTGTGGTCGCCGAGGTACAACTCATTGGCGGAATTGGGCTCGAGCGCCCACTTGATCCGCTCCAGGCCCTCAGTAATATCTTTCGCCGCGCCGCAATAACTGAGCCTCAAATGCCCCTCGAAGCCAAATTCCTTGCCCGGTACGGTCACCACGCGGACTTTTTCCAGCAGAAACTCCGAAAGCTTCTGCGAATCCTTCATATACGCGGAAAAATCCGGGAAACAATAAAAGGTACCCTCCGGCTTGTGCACCTTAATCCCGTCGAATGCATTCAGCCGGTCGATCATGATGTTGCGGTTGTTTTCCAGCGTAACCCGGAGGCTTTCCACCGAAGATTGCACACCGTTCAACGCTCCCACGGCCGCCCACTGTGAAGGAGCGGAGGGCCCGGAAGTCTGCTGCGACTGGATCGTGGCCATCGCCGAAATCAGATGCTGATTCCCGATGGCCCAGCCAATCCGGAATCCGGTCATGGCATACATTTTGGATACGCCGTTGATCACCACCACCTTGGACTCTTCCAGCGAGCACTTCATGTAGTCGTAGCAGATGGGCGCGGCATTATGATCAAAGGTGAGCCGGTTATAAATATCGTCCATAATTAGGTAAATGCTCTTTTTCTCGCAGTACTCCACCATTTCCTGCACAAATTCTTTCGGGTACATGACCCCGGAAGGATTGTTGGGACTGTTGAGAATGATCGCCTTCGTGTACGAACCGACGGCCGCGATGATTTCCTTTACCGTCGGAAAAAACGTTCCGTCTTCGGCCTTCACAATGACCGGTACACCGCCAGCGAGCTTTACCATTTCCGGATAACTAACCCAGTAGGGCGCGGGGAAAATTACTTCTTCTTTGGGATCCAGAATCGCGTGTAACAACACCATCAGCGCCTGTTTAGCCCCTCCCGAGGTGATAATGTTTCCCGCGTGCACGACCTTCTTGTAGTGATCCTCGGTGTAACGCACGATGGCTTTTTTCAGCGCAGGAATGCCGTCCGGCGCCGTATAGCGCACCTCGCCGGTATTCAGCAGCGCCGTGCAATTGATCACGGCATCGATCGGCGCCTTGCTCTTGGGCTCGCCTCCGCCAAGGTGAATCACCGGCTCACCTTTCTCGCGCAAAAGCGCGGCGGTTTCGTTCAGTTTCAGTGTCGCCGATTCTCTCAACGATCGCGCTAGCTGGCTAAGACTCATAGGCACACCTTTCCCATATTCAGAAGAGGCCCGCTATTGACGCCAATCCACAGGGGAATTCTATAGCCCGCTCAAACGCGAAGCTGTGACGTACTACCCAAAAAGAGGAAAAATGGCGGATAGGGTGCGGGTAGGATGCTCACCATAGTCATGCCGTTATCCCGGCATGTTTTGAGCATTATGCGCGAAAACCGCGTGAATACTGGTGATTTTTACGATGTCGCCTATTTCAACTGTCTAAATATGGAATTCAGGGCGCTCCCGCCAACACCGAGATAGATTCCAGCGCGGGACCAATCACGCATGGCGAAGAAAACGTAAGCGTGCTCTGCGCCCCGGCTTGATTGGATTCCATCTCGATCGTGATGCTGCCCACTTCCCCGTCGCCGCCCGTGGGCGGGAAGGAGATATTCGTTGGGATTTGACCGTCAACACGGAGTTGGCCAGGCACCGGGTCGCGGTTCATATTTATGTAGTGAATTTGCACAAAGGCAGGCTTTTTCAGGGCCGCGATTTTGAACGTAAGCGACTTTTCGCCGCCAATCGAAATTCTTTGCCCGCTCGCGCAGGATTTGCAGGATTCCACGGTCGCACCACCGTCCAGAACATTGGCGCGTGACGCGGCTTCATAGACCGTTTGTTTTGCGTTGGTGCCACGAACGATCAAAAATACGGCATCGCCCGCCGGAACTGAGGTTGAGTAGGCCGCAGCAAACGATCCCAATTCTTTGCCCGCCCACAAATCCTTCACTGTAGCTTTGGACGACGAGTCCAAGCCGATCGTGTCCCAATGAACAGAAATCTCGCCGGGAGTGGAATTCCTGTTCAGAAGGAGCACCGCATGCGCGCCAGGATTTGCCAAGGGCCGCGCCCACACTTGGAGCCCCGGCTGAGGTTCAGCAACCTTGATTGCCTGAACGCCCAGCGCATCCTGATCCACGGCGAGGACGTCGGAGTTCGTCAGAATGGCCGTAGTGCTCTTGTTGAGGTTCGTCAGATCCGCGCCCACGATTAGGGGAGCGCCGGAAATGGCCCAGAGGCTCATGTGCACGCGATTCTGCGTTTCCGATAATCCCGGCATCCCCACCATCATCATGTCCGGGTCGTTATAAAAACCGGTGTGCTGTGCAAAGGGGTGAATCCCCTGATCAAAATTATCCAGGACTCCCTTTATGCTGGCTTTGCGATCGGCATTCTTGCTGTTCGCGACGATCGGCGCCACGATGTCACCGCTGGTGCGCCAGATGTCTGCCGCGACGCCGCCGATTCCGGGCGCCCAGGTCCACGGGCTCTTGCTGCCCCAATTGCAAATGGAATAGTAAAGTCGGTGCCCTGAGATTTTCTCTGCACGATGAATCGCGCGCGCAATCTCGGCGTATTGCACGGCAGGATCCAGGTTCTCGTGATCTCCGCCGCACCAATCCACCTTGACGTAATCGAATCCCCATTCGGCGAACTGCAGAAAGTCCTGATCGTAGTGCCCTTCGCTGCCCGTATGCGGCATGGGTGGGCCGAGGTCTGGCCCGTAGAAGCCACATCCCGCTTCACCAGCGTCCGTGTAGATACCTGCCTTGAGTCCTTGCGCGTGAATGGATCTTACGATATTGGACATGTCGCCGTCGTGCTCGCCCGGTTGCAAGGCGGGCCACTGTTTCGCTTCAACGACGATATTGCCGTTTGCATCGCGCGCTCCGAGCCACCAACCCTCGTCAATATTGATGTATTGATAACCCGCCAGCTTCATTCCGGACGATGCCATGGCCTTGGCTTGTTCCATGGTGATCTTTGCATCGACGGTATTGGAAAAGCTGTTCCAGGAAGACCAACCCATCGGTGGAGGAGTCACGGAAATCTGGCGTGCTGTCATTTGCGTTTGAGGGTGGGACGACGTGCGAGCAGTCACGTTGAAAAAAAGATTCGATTTCGGCATCAAAAAAAGCACACCGAGGGCCGCCGCCGCAATTCCGGCCTGCATCCCCACAAGTCTTTTCGGCATTTCTTCCTCCAATCAGGACAGATGGAGCGAAGGACATGCGCTGAGGCACTCACATCAAGGCACGGCGAGATTGTATCACCCTATCTTCTCCACGGCCGTCTCACGGGCGAGCAGCTTGCACGACGGTTATGTCGGATCCGCTCCAGACGGCGCCCTCTTGCGTGAGGCGGTGCGTCGCCTCATCCCAATGAAGCTGGGTAATGGAGCCGCCGCCGTGCTCATACGAATAGGTAGTTCCGTCATCTGAAAAGAGCGTGAAATCCGCATCCGCGCCAGGATAGACGCGCACGGAAGCAAGGTTCTGCGGTTGTTGTGCGCTTAGCACGGCGGTCCCCAGCGGCACAATGGAACCAGCTCGAACGAACAGCGGAATGGTGTCGATCGGCGAGGCGGTCGTGATGGTCTGACCACCTTTGGACCGTTCGTTGGTCCAGTAGTTATACCAATCCGAACCTGCAGGTAAATAGACCTTACGGTTTGTTGCTCCTTGCTCCGTGACCGGGGCGACGAGTAGGGCTGGGCCAAACATGTATTCGTCCGGAATATCCGTGACGTTTGGGTCGTCCGGGAAATCCATGAAGAGCGCGCGCATGAAGGGAGCGCCCGTCTGGTAGCTGCCATATGCCAGTGAGTAGGTGTACGGCAGAAGCTGATAGCGCAGGCGCAGATACTTCTCGAGAATTGGCTCCGCCTGCCTGCCGTACGACCAGACCTCGTTGTGATTTCTCTCTCCGTGTGCCCGCATCACCGGCTGGAAGGTAGCCCACTCGAACCAGCGGACGAAGAGCTCAGGATAGTCTTCATATCTGTCCACCGTGGATCGCGCGTCGGTCGCATCGACGAGTGGTTTGTGTGCAGCGTGATAGTCGGGAGAGAGGGTTGGCGAGAAGAATCCCGCAATATCCGTATCCCAGTAAGGCATGCCGCTGGCGGTAAAGTTCAGGCCGGCAGGAATCGAACGCTTCAGCATGTCCCAGGTCGAGAGGATGTCGCTCGACCAGAACACCGTGCCGTTGCGTTGCGCTCCCAGATAGGCCGCGCGTGCCAGGATCATCACGCGCCGGCTGTCACCGAAGTCGCGCCGGAAGCCTTCGTAAACCGACGCGGTGTGGAACAACGGGTAGACGTCGTAGTAGCGAGAGCCTGAGCCGATGGAGAAAAAGTCCTTCGCGGGATCGACATCGGGTTCCGTCTCGTCGAGCCAGATGTAATCGAAACCGTAGGGTTTTAGATACCGGTCTCGAATGGCCTCCCACCACCACTTCGCCGCATCCGGATTGGTGGTATCAAGGTTCGGGCCGATCTCCTTTGGAGCCCAACCCAGGTCCGGGGTGCCGTCCGCGGTATGAATGAGCCAACCCCTCTTGAGCAGCATGTCGTAAAACTGGGTGCCCGCGGAAAAGTGCGGCCACACGCTCAACAGTGTGGTGATGCCCATGGAATGGAGTTGCCGGTTCATGGCGGCGGGATCGGGCCATCGGGTGGGGTCTAGGTCCAGCTCTCCCTGCTTGGTCATGTTCAGGAAGTCCACCACCAGCACGTCCAGAGGCAGGTTGCGGTCACGATAACTCTTCGCGACTTCAAGAAGTTGTGCCTGCGTGGGATAGATGGCCTTGCTTTGGATGTATCCATAGGTGGCCTTCGGCAACATGTGCGCCATGCCCGTGAGCTGGCGGTACCCTTGGTAGATTTCGTCCGTTTTATCGCCTGCGATCACAAAGAAAGAGATGCGGTCGCCGATTTCGGACGACCAGACGTTTCGCTGGTTGAACCCGAGATCGATTGTACTCTTGGAGGGATTATCCCAGATCAGGCCGTAGCCGCGACTCGAGACCAGGAACGGAACGCAGACGTTCTCCCCGCCGATTGCCGAGTAATCGTGCCAACATTTGATTTGGTGGCCGCGCAGGTCAAGAACGCCTTGTTGCTGTTGGCCAAGCCCATAGTAATGCTCGCCGGTGGGCGAATCGAAGATGGCAGAGACGCGGTACGCGGGGTCAGGCTTCTCTGATTTGGCTGCGTTGCCCGCCGCTGCCTCAGCTCCATTCGGAACCATGGACCATCGCCACATCGTCAGCAGTGGCTTGCCCGTGGTATTCGATACGAAGATCGCGTCATCGTACCTTCCACCGCTCCCGCCGCCTCCGGGGAAAAAGCGGTCCCTCAGGGACCGGTTCAAATCATCGAGCGGCATTCCCTCCGGTGGCGGCAGATTTTTCGGAGCAACACGGATCAGCAGGCGCGCCGAGCGAATAATGTCGTACCCGGCAGAGTCCTGCTCGTGTGTCCAGCTGGCCATCGAAGGTGTGCCCACGATTCCATACCCGGGCGCTGCAAGGGCCGCAGCTTTCTCCGAGCTTAGGGTCACGCGGATAATATTGGCGCCGTAAGGCTCCATCACGATAGTTCGATTGTCCCGCTCGATTATGAATCGGTTGGCTTGATCGGACGTGTTAGCAGAGGCGAGGCGGGCCGAGCTAAACATTAGCAACATGGCGGCCAGGGCTGGCACAACCGCTTTCGCCTTTCTCTGGAATCGTTGCATTGAATTAAGCCGGAAAGACTGTTGCATGTGCAGCGCCCCCGTTACCTCCCTTGAAAATGGTGGATTGTTTTCCTGCGTGAGCAGGACCATCGTATGAAGACCGCGTTCGTCAAGTCAATCGACGCTCGCCTTGTTAAACACCAGAAATACGGCTTCTCAAATCGCGAAGGACAACTTGTATTTGTGGCGATTTATGACCGCGTTGCGCCTCATGCGCCGGGTATGTCCGGTAGCCGCAGCGGGCTCAATCGGTCGACGCAATAGTCGTTCGGAGTCTACCCGCAGGGGTCTGAAAACCAAAGCTCTATTGGGATTCGATCTAAGCGCACTGCGACCTTGCCCAGTTCAGATTGAGCGAGGATTGAAGAAGCACACTTTCACACCTGATCTTCGACCATCCGGAGACCTGTTCACGAGACGAGTCCAAGTTCAGCCGAACTCAGGCGAGGTCGAAGCGGTCGTGGTTCATCACTTTGGTCCACGCCGCCACGAAGTCTTTCACGAACTTCTCCTTCGAATCCGCGCACGCATAGACTTCCGCGAGAGCGCGCAACTGGGAGTTCGAGCCGAAGATCAGGTCGACACGGGTGCCGGTCCACTTGACCTCGTTCGTCTTCCGGTCGCGCCCCTCATATACGCCTTCCGAGCCAGCGACTGGCTGCCATTGCGTGCCCATATCAAGCAAGTTGACGAAGAAGTCGTTCGTCAGGGTCTCCGGTCGCATGGTAAAGACTCCATGCGTCGACTTGCCGGCATTTGCGCCCAGGACGCGCAGGCCGCCGACGAGAACCGTCATCTCCGGTGCCGTCAGCCTCAGTAATTGCGCTCGATCCACTAGTAGCTCCTCGGCCGATAGGCGCGGCTTGCCATTGACATAGTTACGGAAACCATCCGCTTTTGGTTCGAGCGGCGCGAAGGAATCCACGTCGGTTTGCTCTTGCGATGCGTCCATGCGTCCCGGCGTGAAAGGGACTTCCGCGTCGTGCCCTGCCGCCTTTGCGGCTTTCTCGATCGCCGCACTACCGCCGAGAATGATCAGGTCCGCCAGCGAAACCTTCTTCCCGCCGGTCTGTGAGGCGTTAAACTCCTTCTGGATCCCTTCGAGCTTCTGCAGTACCTTCGCGAGCTGTGCCGGCTGGTTCACTGCCCAGTCCTTTTGCGGCGCCAGGCGAATGCGCGCGCCGTTCGCTCCGCCTCGCTTATCAGAGCCGCGGAAGATCGACGCCGAAGCCCAAGCCGTCGACACCAGCTCGGAAACCGACAGTCCTGACGCGAGGATTTTCGCCTTCAGAGCGGCAATGTCCTGCGCTCCGATCAGCGGATGATTCACAGCCGGGATCGGGTCCTGCCACGACAGCGTCTCCTTCGGAACGAGTGGGCCGAGATAACGCACGATTGGGCCCATGTCACGATGGGTCAGCTTGAACCACGCGCGGGCAAACGCGTCGGCGAACTGATCCGGATGCTCGTAGAAGCGGCGTGAAATTTTTTCGTAAGCAGGATCGAAGCGCAAAGAGAGGTCCGTGGTCAGCATGGACGGCGCGTGACGCTTGGACGGATCGTGCGCATCCGGCATCTTGCCGGCACCTGCGCCATTTTTCGGAGTCCACTGATGCGCACCGGCCGGGCTCTTGGTGAGTTCCCATTCGTAGCCGAAGAGGTTCTCGAAGAAATTGTTGCTCCACTTGGTCGGCGTCTCGGTCCAAATCACTTCCAAGCCGCTGCCGATCGCGTCGCCACCCTTGCCTGAGCGAAACTTGCTCTTCCAGCCAATGCCTTGTTCCTCGATGCTGGCGGACTCCGGCTCTGGGCCTACCAGTAACGCATCGCCAGCGCCGTGGGTTTTGCCAAAGGTGTGCCCGCCGGCAATGAGCGCAACAGTCTCCTCGTCATTCATCGCCATCCGGGCGAAAGTCTCTCGGATATCCCGCGCCGCGGCGACCGGATCCGGCTTTCCATTCGGCCCTTCGGGATTCACATAGATCAGACCCATTTGCACGGCAGCGAGCGGATTCTGAAGATCACGGTCGCCGCTGTAGCGCTCATCGGCCAGCCACTTGCCTTCCGGGCCCCAGAAGACGTCCTCTTCGGGCTCCCACACATCCGGGCGCCCACCGCCAAAACCGAACGTCTTGAAGCCCATCGACTCGAGGGCGACGTTGCCCGCCAGAATCATCAGGTCGGCCCATGAGATTTTCCGGCCGTATTTCTGTTTGATCGGCCAGAGGAGCCGGCGCGCTTTGTCGAGGTTCACGTTGTCCGGCCAACTGTTGAGCGGCGCGAACCGCTGCTGGCCTGCTCCGGCACCGCCGCGGCCGTCGCCGATGCGGTACGTGCCAGCGCTATGCCACGCCATTCGAATGAACAGCCCCCCGTAGTGGCCAAAGTCGGCCGGCCACCAATCCTGCGAGTCCGTCATCAAGGCATGAAGGTCCTTGATCACGGCTTGCAGGTCGAGACTCTTAAATTCCTTGGCATAGTCGAACTCCTTGCCCATCGGATTCGATAGGTCGGAATGCTGGTGGAGAACGTGAAGGCCCAACTGCTTCGGCCACCAGTCGCGGTTCGTGTACGCCGTGGTTCCGTGAGGAAACGGGCACTTGGATTCAGTTGGTGCCCCCGCTGCGGTAGTAAGTTCTTTGTCCATGTGTTCACCTTCCTTCGAATTAGTCAAAAAGTGTTACGAACTTCAAACTCATTCTCGGTTCCCCATTCACGCAATTGCCGCCGCGCTTGCTCACGCGCCTTCGGACTACCGGGAAATGCGCCGCGGAGCACACTTCGTGCATAGCCCGCGGAAGATAAGTTCGCATTCGCGAAGAATACGCTTACCGAGAGCGCGCGAGGCAGGCTTGGGCACGTCGTACCACTCCACGTCCTCTACATTGCCACAGCGGTCGCAGATGAAGTGGTGATGCCGGACACCTTTCGCATCAAAGCGCGCGGCGCGGCCTTCGACGGCCACTTCACGCACCAAGCCAGCCTGCACTAAGTCCCGCAGATTGTTATAAGTGGTGGCCCTGGAAGAGCGCGGGTCCACGCGATTCACGGCTTCGAAAATTTCCGCAGCCGTGGGATGACTGTTGTGTTCCATCAAGAATGCCATCACGGCATAGCGCTGCGCGGTGCACCGCAACCCACTGCCGTCGAAGGACCCTTTAATCGCCTTGGCGTCCATCAGGTTTTTAGACTATGTCTAATGTGAGATTTCGTCAAGACTTGTGCTTTTGGTTGCTGCTGCGAGCCCGGACCGGCGGATGCAGTATTGAGAATCACCCGTAGCCATGTCGGGTTCCTCCTGCGCGAGGCTTAGACCCATACCTGTCACCGAGGCGGCGAAGCAGCGGAGCTATGGCCTTAGGAACGTATCACCGCCGGTTTCGGAGGTATCTTCCAGACGAAAAGAAATCCATCGCCGCCTTCTTCGGCAAAAAGGGATAGTTCGCTCCGCACCCGTCTGGCTCTTTGCAGCGTCCGTGCCACATTAATTTTCCAATACTGTGCGAAACGGGACTGCCTTGCTCCATGCGAAGTCCCAGCATTGGGATGTGAAGCGACACGGGTCGAGAGGATCGGCCAAGATGAGTCGACGAAATGGGGAGAAATGACAAGGCATAAGCCAAAGGTTCTATTCCTGTCGACGGGCAATGCCACGCGAAGTTTGATCGCTGAGGGTTTTCTTCGAAGCCTCACGGGCGACCGATTTGATGTTGTGAGTGTGGGGGTCGAACGCAGCGCCTCAAGTCCCATGGCAAGTGAAGTGATGAAGGAAGCCGGCATCGATATCTCGGGCCAGAAGACGAAGAGCGTCGCTCAATCATTGAAAGAAGCGTTCGGCCATGTGATCACCATCAGTGATACGGCCAAGGAAAGGAGCCCGATATTTCCCTTCGCTCTCGGCGTTCTACACTGGAGTATCGTCGACCCCAATACCGCCGGTGGATTGCTCGATCAGAAAAAAGAAGTGTTCCGCCGCGTCCGAGACGAGATCCAGGACAAGGTTAAACAATTCGTGGCCGATACCGCACAAATCAAAACAAGTGAACTCTCCATCGCATAAGGAACACGACCCTAGCGGCACACCCCAGGTCAATAAGGAGCATCGCTTGCCTTCTAACTCAGCCTCTCCTGCCCGCAGCGAAATTGACTCAGTGCCGTCCAATGGTGCTCCCGTTAAAATGCAGAACGCAGATCGGTCCCAGTTCGAGGAACTGATTCAGAATCTGAACCTTCTCCTTTCTGAAATGGCTGAGCTGGAAACTTCCTGGGCCGCAGCAGTGCATCCGGATCATCGAGCAAGCGCCAGGAATCTCTTGGATTACCTGGCGCTTCGCAGGCACGACATACGCCCATTGCAGTCAAAACTGGCGCGCCTGGGACTCTCATCGCTGGGTAGAACCGAGCCTCATGTCCTCAGTTCTTTGCACGCCGTATTGAAGGTTCTTCACAAGCTTGGCGGGTCCGATCCGATTACTCCGGCCTCAAGAACGGTTCCCCAACTTGGGCAAGGCACCACTCTTCTCGAGAAAAACACCGAAGCCCTGCTGGGCGAAGCCCCGACGGCCCGTCACGTGCGAATCATGGTTACCATGCCACCGGAAGCCGCAACGAAGTATGAGCTAGTCCGCGACCTTCTCGTCCAAGGGATGGACTGTATGCGTATTAATTGTGCCCATGACGGTCCCGGAGCCTGGTCCGGAATGATCGCCAATCTTCGTCGCGCCGAAACAGAAACGAATAAACATTGCAAGGTTGCGATGGATTTGGCCGGTCCCAAGCTGCGGACTGGGTCTATCGAGCCAGGACCCAGGGTGTTGAAGTATCGCCCGAAGCGGGACACTTTCGGCCGCGTCGTTTCTCCGGCACGCATTTGGTTGACGCCAACTTCCTCTCCAGAAGTTGCGCCTGAGCCGGCAGATGCGGTGGTCCCGGTGCCCCAGCCTTTTTTGGCCGGGCTTAAGCTACGAGATCGCGTCCGGTTCATCGATGCACGCGGGGCCTCTCGTACGGTCGTCATCACTGGAGTCAACGGAGCGAATCGTTGGGCCGATGCCATGCGGACGGCCTATATTTTCCAAGGAATGATGCTTGAGGCGCGGAGGCCCGCGTTAAATGGCAAATCAAAGCGCATTCAGCGGGCGCCAGTTGGACCCATCCCGGCTAAACAGCAGACACTGCTGCTGAAGCTTGGCGATACTCTCATTCTAACCAGATCGCTCGATCCCGGTCGTCCGCCACAACGAGACAGCAAAGAGAACCTGATTACCCCGGCTCAGGTCGGCGTATCCCTGCCAGAGTTTTTCGACGGCGTGAAAGCAGGAGAATCAATCTGGCTCGATGACGGCAAGATTGGCGGCGTGATCCGGAAGGTCACTCCCGACGAAGTGAGCGTCGAGATTACTCAAGCGCGGCCGAGCGGTGAAAAGCTCGGTGCCCAAAAAGGGATCAACGTGCCAGAAAGTCACCTGCACTTATCCTCTTTTACCCACGAGGACTTGGAAGCCCTTCCCTTTGTGGTCAAGAATGCCGACATTGTTAGCTACTCGTTCGTCCGGACGGAAGCCGACGTACTTGAGTTGCAATCTCACCTGGCCAAGCTAAGCGACGAAAAACTAGGAATTATTTTGAAGATCGAAACTCGCGAGGGGTTTGACCATTTGCCGCGGTTGCTGCTGGCCCTAATGCGAAGCCGCGCGGTTGGGGTAATGATTGCCCGCGGTGATTTGGCGGTCGAGTGCGGCTACCAAAGACTCGCTGAGGTGCAGGAAGAAATCCTCTGGGTTTGCGAGGCGGCGCATATGCCGGTGATCTGGGCGACCCAAGTGCTCGAATCCCTCGCTAAAAGTGGCATCCCGTCGCGGGCGGAGATCACCGATGCAGCAATGGGTGAGCGCGCGGAGTGTGTCATGCTCAACAAAGGGCCGTATATACTTATGGCCGTGCGTATCCTCGGCGATATTTTGCGGCGTATGCAGCCTCACCACGAGAAGAAGAATTCGCTGTTGCGAAAACTGCATCTGGCTGTCGCGTTTCACGCTGGCGCATGACCGTTCGCTTGAAACTCCTGCCATATAAAGACGGCACAGGGAGCGTATGACTTGACCATGGACACGGCAGGAGCTTCGCTCAACAACGCTGGAACGACAGGGCCTAGTCCCGCGGGGCCGCCGTCTCCCCCAAATCCGGTGCCGATTTCCACGAAAAGGAAAAACCAACATATTCAAGTTTCGCCGGCAGTCCTCGGCGGCGCACGGAAGGACAACGAAGAGCTGCTCCGAGACTTGCGAACGTCTCTGAGTGGCCTAACCCAAACGGAAGCCGAAGAACGGGCCAGGACGACCGGTGCGAATGAGGTGGCACAAGAGCGGAAGCAAGGCTGGCTGATCCGGGCCCTGAAAATCATCCGCAACCCATTGGTTATCTTGCTGACGACTTTGTCGGTAATTTCCTACCTAACAGGCGACGCGCGCGCCGGCACCGTGATGGCGGTTATGGTGGCGTTGAGTGTGGGACTCCGCTTTTGGCAGGAGGCCCGTGCGGACTCCGCTGCACAGAAGTTAAAGGCGATGATCCATGTGACTGCTACGGTCGTTCGGGACGGTGCTGCGAGGGAGATACCACTCCGGGATTTAGTGCCTGGAGACATCATCAAGCTGGCCGCTGGCGATATGATTCCGGGCGACGTCAGGCTGCTGAGTTCGAAAGACCTCTTCGTGAGCCAAGGCAGCCTCACGGGTGAGTCGCTCCCGGTTGAGAAGTTCCACGATCCCGAAACGAACGAAGAGAGCTCCCCAACCGAACTCAAGAACACCTGCTTCATGGGGACGAGCGTTGAAAGCGGCACGGCGACCGCAGTCGTGGTCGTGACAGGTGTACAAACCTACCTTGGCAGTATGGCGCACTCGATCACCGGGGAACGAGTTCAGACGAGCTTCGACCAGGGCCTCAACCGTTTCACATGGCTCATGATGCAGTTCATGGTCGTCATGGTGCCTCTCGTTTTCCTCATTAACGGTTTCACCAAGCACGATTGGAAGGGAGCCTTCTTCTTCGCACTGGCTGTGGCCGTAGGACTCACTCCCGAAATGCTGCCTATGATCGTCTCCGTCTGTCTCTCCAAAGGTGCCCTCGCCATGAGCCGCAAGAAGGTGATCGTGAAGCGACTTAACTCCATCCAGAACTTCGGAGCCATGGACGTTTTGTGCACAGACAAGACGGGTACGCTTACCGAGGACCGTGTTGTCCTCATGCGACATTGCAACGTCGCTGGGCGTGAAACAGAGGACGTGCTCCTGGATGGGTACTTGATCAGTTACTTCCAGACGGGCCTGAAAAACCTGCTCGACCGGGCGATTCTAGATAGTACCGACTTCCACGGAAAGGCGATTGTCGAGAAGTACAAGAAGCTCGATGAGCTCCCGTTCGACTTCACGCGACGCATGATGTCGGTCCTGGTGGAGGACGCCTCAGGCAAGGCGATACTCCTTACCAAAGGCGCTCCGGAAGAGGTGTTCCTCCGCTGCTCGCACTTTGAACTTGACGGTAAGCTGTCCGAAATGCAACCGGAACTTATGGTCGGGCTAAAACAAGAGTACGACAGCCTCAGCAACGATGGGTTTCGCGTGCTGGCGGTGGCAACAAAGGATCTGCCTGGAAAGCAAATTTGCACAAAGGACGATGAGGGCGAACTCGTACTGAGAGGGTACGTCGCGTTCCTAGACCCGCCCAAGGACACCGCAGCCCGCGCTCTTGCGGCTTTGCACAAGCATGGTGTGGCCGTAAAAATCCTCACCGGGGATAACCCCCTGATCAGCCGAAAGGTCTGCAAAGACGTTGGCCTCTCAGCCGACCCCATGCTGCTGGGCGGCGACGTCGAGAAGATGTCCGATGCCGAACTGGCCGAGGCAGCCGAGAAGGCGGTGCTGTTCGCCCGCCTGTCTCCCGCGCACAAGGAGCGGGTTATCCGTCTACTCCGGGGCACGGGGCATGTCGTCGGATTCATGGGCGACGGAATCAACGACGCCCCAGCCTTGCGAGCGGCGGACGTCGGCATCTCTGTGGACACCGCCACTGACATCGCCAAGGAGTCGGCGGATCTCATCCTGCTTGAGAAAGATCTCATGGTGCTGCAAGGGGGCGTTATCGAGGGACGTAAGGTCTTCGCGAACATCGTTAAGTACATCCGCATGGGCGCAAGTTCCAACTTCGGAAACATGTTCAGCGTACTGGGGGCGAGTGCGTTCCTCCCCTTCTTGCCGATGGCCCCAATTCAGGTGCTGACCAACAATCTCCTGTATGACTTCTCGCAGGTGCCGATCCCGGCGGACGCCGTGGACGATGAGCAAGTAAACCGACCGCGGCCCTGGAACATTAGCGAGATCAAGCGTTTCATTCTCTTCATCGGCCCCATCAGTTCGATCTTCGACTATACGACTTTCTTCGTCATGCTCTGGATCTTCAAATGCTGGGATCCCTCCCGAGCGTCGCTATTTCAGACTGGTTGGTTCGTCGAGTCGTTGATGACCCAAACGCTCATCATTCATGTCATTCGTACAAACAAGATTCCGTTCCTACAGAGCCGAGCGAGTTGGGCGCTGATGGCCACAACCTTCGCAATCATGGCTTTTGGGATGTGGCTACCGTATTCCCCTCTAGCCTCTGCGCTGGGCTTCACGCACCTGCCGCGTATGTACTGGCCAATCCTTATGCTCACGCTGCTCGGCTACGTCGGCCTTACGCAAATCATTAAGGTGTGGTTGCTGCGAAAGCAGTGGATTTGATTCGCATTTCAACCGATGCCACCCAGATCAAGGAGGGCTCACGATGCCTGCAGTCAACAAGGAACTACACCGCACAGGGCGCATTGGCTGGCTACGCGCCGCGGTATTGGGTGCAAACGACGGCATACTTTCCACCTCGAGCCTTGTGCTTGGTGTCGCGGCGGCGCACGCGACTCGCAGCAATGTACTAGTTGCCGGTGTTGCCGGCTTAGTGGCCGGGGCTATGTCCATGGCCGCCGGGGAGTACGTGTCCGTCCATTCGCAGGCAGACACCGAAGAGGCTGAACTGCAGCTTGAGCGCGCGGAGTTAAAAGAAGACGACAAAGGGGAGCACAACGAATTAATGGCAATCTACGTGGCGCGTGGGCTGGAACCTTTGCTCGCGAAACAGGTTGCTGAGCAGTTGATGGCACATGATGCGTTAGCTGCGCATGCCCGCGACGAACTCGGCATCTCCGAGACATTCCGTGCGCGTCCCATTCAGGCCGCGTTCGCATCTGCTGCCAGTTTTGCTGCCGGGGCGGCCATGCCTATCATGGTCACGGCCATGTCACCGGCGGCTAGGTTGATCCCGTTTGTCTCTCTAACTTCACTCATGTTTCTTGCGCTCCTAGGCGGCCTGGCTGCGCGCGCTGGTGGCGCCAGGGTGGCAATCGGCGCAATACGGGTCACGTTCTGGGGTGCACTGGCCATGGCAGTGACCGCCGGCGTCGGATGGCTATTCGCGTGATCGGCCACGGCATCGAAAGAGTTTTTGGCAAGGGCGAAGCCCTGTAAACTTCAACGAGCATAGGGCCCGCGTGAATCTGCTCCGTGGAGTTTCACGTTTCGGCAAGGCAGGCAAACGGTAAGGAGGATAGCATGTCAACAAATACCTTGGCCGCAGGAAATCCGAGCAGGAACTGGAGTATTTTGGGGTCATTGTGGCTGATTTACGGAATCATCCGTCTAGCGGTGGTGATTCTGCTCATTCTGTACAGCGGTACGGCAACTGTAATGTTTGGCGCGCTCCTTTCGCGTGTGCCCAATTATTTATCCCTCATGACTATTTTCCATTTCTTTTACGTGGTGGCCATAATTGTGACGGCCCTCGCCGGACTCTTCGGAATATTTGCAGGATTGGCTCTGCTCGCGGGAAGGCCTTCGGCACGTTCTCTGTCTCTCGCTGCAGGTTTCCTGTCGGTGTCGGACATCCCCCTCGGAACAACCCTGGGAATTTACACCTTGATCATCTTCCTCCGATGAACTTCAACCTGTACTGCTTTGTCGATTCCACAAGATAGAGCAAGGGAAGCAACTTAAACAACGAAATCATGTGTCTTGGCCGTCGGCCTCAATGATACGGAAGCAGACTTCGCTCTTTGGTTTTTCTGTCAACCTTTCCCAAGCTGTTCGGGCATGTATCACTATCGGTCGAAAGTAAGGGTGATAGCCGCCGATGACTTCTGCCAAATAAGATTCCGCAGTAGGGTGTACGATGGCGTCGAGAATACTGGAAGATGGCACCACAGGCGGACCAAGTGATCGAATGATTCGCAGCCTCAGATTGCGACTTCCGGAAGACGGTCTGTGTCGACCACGAAACTTGGGGTCATCCCCGCCTGAATCAAAGTCGGGATATGCCGTCACGATGTCACGGAGAGTCCCAATTGCCCACTACTAGCCTGAATTCCCCACTGGCCAGTAACCACTTGGCGTTTCACCAAAAGGTAGATTGCTTTCTTCTGCTTGCGATCTCGAGCTATATGCTTCTGTGGGTGGCCGTTTTCAACGGCTACCCTGTCTTCTACCCGGACTCCAGCCAATATCTCAGCGTTAGTGTTGATTTGCAGTCACCGATTTACCGGACGATCAGCTACAGCATTTTTATCCGCCTTGTAAGCTTGGGAATCTCTCCCTGGCTGGTCGTGATAGCTCAGTCCGTCATCACGATATTTGTCCTGCATAGGGCGTGCAATTTCATTGCCCGGCAAAATGCGCCGTCAGAGCGTGGGGGCCTGGTTTTTATGGGACTGACGGTGTTTCTAGCCTTCGGAACAACGCTCCCTTGGTTCGTAGGTCAGATCATGCCGGATGTGTTCACCGGCCTGTCTTTCCTCTCACTTTTCTTGCTTCTGTATGATTCAAAGATCTCCCTCGAACGAACAGTTCTCATTTCTGCTGTACTTTGCATTTCGGTTGGAACTCACATCACGCATCTGCTGACGGTAACTCTGCTTCTGCTGGCAATTTTCGTTTTGCGGGCCTTTGGCGTGTTCCGGGAGTTCTGGCCCACTCGATCAATAAAAGGGATAGTCGCCTGTGTGCTCGTGCCAATCCTGGGCATCACTGGCCTACTTGCGTTATCGAACTGGCGCTCGGGCTTTGGATTTACTCTCTCGCCCGCAAAACCTGTCTTCTTGCTCGGCAGGCTGATCGAGAGCGGATTGGCTGCTGATTATCTGCAACAACGGTGCGGAATCGAGGAATTGACTCCCTGTAAATACCTTCACAACCTGCCCAAGACTTCGGAAGAGTTTCTATGGGGCTCGCATCCACTCCTGAAAGAAATGGGCGGTTGGAACGGTGCAACCGGGGAGGCCAGCAGAATCGTATCCGGAATCATTCGGCAGTACCCGCTACGATTCGCCGCAGAGTGCGTAAGGCAGATGTTCCGTCAGTTTGTCGCGTTCACCGCCGGTTCGGGGAATTACGCTATTCGGAGTGGCCCAGAATTCGAAGGCTTTCGGGAACTCTATCCTGGGGATGTACAGAAGTATTTGCTTTCGAGGCAATCGCTTGGCAGATTGGCGATGGACGCGTACCGAGTGACACCCGTTTACACTGCCGTGTTCTGGTGCTCTCTTGGTGTCGGCCTGATGGCGCTGTTTACAAGACGTCTCCCGGTAAGAATGGCTAATCAGCTCTTTGTTCTGACGCTGATTTTCTTGTTTATGAACGCCCTGGTAACTGGGTCGCTGTCGGGTGTTAATGACCGCTACCAAGCTCGAGCCTCTTGGTTGATGGGACTCAGCTGCGCCGCCTACGTCATTCCTTACGTCTCGCACCGGCGGAACCGGAGACGGGTAATCGACCTGTCGAGGAACCCGGCTAACCAAGAGTTATCCCAGCCGATAAAGAAATCTCAACACACTGTACAAAAGTGAACAGCGCGTACCCTTTGACGTTTCCTAGGATTTCGGACGGTACGGCGAGAAAGAGCGATATTGACCAAAAGGCTGGGCGGGCCGGATGGACGGTATCAACTATCTCGCCGTTTCCATCATCTAGACCTTGCACTGGGGTTGCATCCGAGCGTTGCAGCCTGAGGTCTCTGGCCGCCGGTGGACAAAAGCTAAAACGGATGAGGCCATTCGCTACAAGCTCTGCGAAACACCTGATGAGTGTCCTGCGGCTCGGGCGTGGTTACAACTGACAAAGAATCAAACCTCGAAGCTCTCATCCGCCGCTTCGATCAGGAACTCAGGGCCTCGGCTTACCCAGTGAGCCCTTCCTGCAGGAGGTACTTACGGCAACGCGTATGCGACCACATAATCTCCCAGCTTGACTCCATGGATTTTTCCGTGCCCGCCCGCTGCGATCACCACGAATTGCCGCCCTCCCGTACGTGAACGATAGGTCATCGGCGTTGCCATCGCGGACGCGGGCAGACTCGCGTGCCACAATTCCCGTCCTGTCTCCGTATCGAATACGCGGAACGTGCGATCCGCTGTTGCGCCGATGAAGGTGAGCCCGCTGGCCGTGGTCAACGAACCGCCCAAGGTCGGAGTGCCCCAGCCGATCGGCAAGGGAACCGGAGCAAGCTCGCGAACTGTCCCGAGTGCCACCTGCCACCGGATCTTCCCAGTATTGGCGTCGACTGCGGCCAGTGTGCCCCACGGGGGCGCGTTACACGGTAGGCCAAGCGGAGAAACCAACGGTTTGCGCCGCATGACATACGGCGTTCCCCTCATCGGGGCGTATTCCCAGCCATCCTCTCCGCCGCCGGCGTGAGTCTTCCAGCCAGTCAGTTTATCTCGCAGAATCAGTTGTGCAACGAAAGCCATGTTGGTCTGATTCACGACGATCAAGCCGCGTGAGCGATCGAAGGACACTCCACCCCAGTTCGTGCCGCCAATAATTCCGGGGTAAACCAGCGAGCCTTCCAAACTGGGCGGCGTGAAGATCCCGTCGCGCCGCAATCCGGCGATCTGCTCGCGGCACTTTCTACGATCCCAGGGAGTCAGTCCCCACGCCTCCTGAGGTTCCAAATGGTTGGGTGCAAGTGGTGGCGTGGCGACCGGGAACGGTTGTGTGGGCCAAAGCCATTCGCCGGGAACTCCGTTCTGCGGTACAGCGCGTTCCTCAATGGGAAGCACCGGCTGCCCGGTATCCCGGTCCAAAATAAACAGATGGCCCATCTTGCTGGGTTGAGCCAGAGCCGCGACCCGCTTCCCACCGCGTTCGATGTCGATGACCGAAGGAGCCGAAGGAAGATCGTAGTCCCACAGATTGTGATGGACAGCCTGAAACGTCCACGCAATTTTGCCCGTGGAAGCGTGGAGAACGACTAAGGAATCTGCGTTGCGGTTGTCACCCTCGCGCTCGCCGCCAAAGTAATCCGGGCTCGGGCTAGTGGTAGGAAGAAAAACGAGGTCGTGCTCGGGGTCAGAAGAGATGGGGCCCCAAACGTTGGCAGCACCGGTGCGATGAGCACCGTTCGACCAACCAGCGCGTGCGGGATCAGCAGGGTCGTGCGGGATGGGATCAAAGGACCAGATGAGGGCACCGGTTCGCGCGTTGAAACCGCGAACCTGGCCCGAAGGCATCTCGATTCGGTTGTTGTCATTGATGGCCGAGCCGACCACAACCACGTCGTCAACGACGGCGGGTGCCGAGGTGAAGTGGTACTCGCCCTTGTTGTCCCAGTCGACGTTGGTCTTGAGGTTGATGCCGGCTTTGAGGTTGACTTCGCCGTTGGCGCCGAAGTCGGAGCAGGGTTTGCCGGTGTCGGCGTCGACGGCGATGAGGCGGCCGTCGAGAGTGGCTTCGTAGAGAGTTTTGTGGCAGGGCTGGCCCAATTGGAGTTTTGGATCGATATGCAGCGCCAGCCCGCGCGAGGTCAACGCGTCACCATAGTCGCCAATGCGATCGATCTTGGGATCGAAGACCCACTTTTGCGTGCCGGTTTCGGGATCCAGGGCAATGATACGGTTGAAGGGGGTGATCACGTAGAGCGTGTTATCGACCATCAATGGTGTGGCTTCGAAGGTGCTTCGGGACCTTACTCGTTCTCCATTCCAGGTGGACGTGCCATCTGACATATCGCCGGTACGATAGGTCCATGCGACTCGCAAATCCGCGACGTTGTCTTTGTTGATTTCTGTAAGTGGAGAGTACCGGGAGCTCCCCGGATCGTTTCCGTAGTTTGGCCACTCCGCGACAGGGGCAGCGGGATCCCGCAAGGCCGCTGGAGGCGCACAGCCAACCAACCCTAGTGCTAAGGATATACTGTCGATCAGAAGAATCGCAAACGCAAGGTCTCGCATGTTCGTTCTGTACACCAGAAGTACGTTGGCGTGCAAGGACGCGCAAACTTTTGACATGCTCCTGATTAGCACTGCCTGCGTCTTTGACGCGTCTTTAGTGCCGTTATCCGATTATTGTTTCCGGAGAACTTATCAACACGGCTTCTGAGAATCAGCAAGTCCGGACCAGTACCCACCTCTCTGGTACGCGTGTTTGAACGTTTATCAGAATTTGCAGTTCTCAAAACGAGTCAGCGTCACTCGTCTATGGGCGGGCCGGCTCTGGCTCGTTGACCAGTTCCTCAAAAAGTGTTCTGTAATGAATCATGGCTTGACGCAAATCTTCGGTACGCGCCTGGCCACGGGTTTGCCGCAGGGCCGTTTCGTGAGCGGCACGGTAATTGTCGAGAACCAGTGGATGATCTACGGAGATATCCGCGGCGCGCTGCTCAAAGTCACTCATCGGATAGCCACGCGTGGACATCACATCGTTAAGAAGTTGGTCGGCGTCCGTGACTGCACCACCGGGACCGTCCACAAAACGCGCCTGGACTTTGGCCCAAGACTCCACAAATCGAAC
>DATERF010000021.1:0-77548 GCA_035271845.1 Candidatus Acidiferrum sp. | reverse complement strand
CGCATTCCTGTGTGGGCGGTCAAGCCACGAAGCGACTCGGATAAACGACTTGATGAGAGAAATATTTGGGCGGTTACCAGTGGTAGGCGTGCCACATGTCGTCGATGAAGGTGGGTTGCGAAACTTCGCCATCGAGCCAGTACTGCGTTTGCTCCTGACGTTCCCAGTTGGCGCTGTAGTCGTAGCCGGATTGCGCCTTGATTTCGGCGACAGCTTGCGTGTCGTCTTCGGTCATCCAACGATAGACGTAATCGAAGAATGGCGGATAATTCCAGACGCTTTCACTTTTCAGAAGGTGTATGGCGAGGGCTTCACCGACCCAGGAGACTGAGGTGCAGCAGCGGCGATAGGCTTCGCCCAATTGTTCGCCGGGTGGCGTGAGGATGGGCCAATTCGTCGGCTGCAACTGCTCATAGGGGCCATACAGTCCGGGACTGACAGGCGTGCCGTCAGTGTGTACACCATAGTGCCCGCCATAGATAACCGCGGCGCCCTGCCAGGCCTGTGTGTACGTGTTAGCGGGCGGAAGATTCTTTATGTATAGCGTCTGCATGTCTTCGCCGAATTTGTCTGGATAAGTGGCGGAGACGTTCTTCATTCCGGAATCGTTGAAAAGAATTCCCGCGAAGATAATTGGCAGTTTTCTGCCGCTGCGGTGTCCGCCAAATGCCGGCCAGCCGTAACCGGCCTGAACACAGCCGTAAAGATCGATCCCGTATTGAACAAAATAGTTGGTGAGGTTGACTTTCTGGTCGGCGGGAAAATTCAACATGAGAAGGAGAGCGGCGTAGGAATCAGCAAACGCCACGTGCTGGCCGTAGCTGGGCATGTAGTTCGCCGGCGCATCGAACAGGAACGCATTCGTATCGATCCATGGCTGGCGATAGAGCGCTTCATATTGAGGGAGCGTGGGGGTATTGGAGGGATTTGGCGGTGCAAGCGAAGGAAGAAGATTTCGTTGCAAATTGCCGGCGCGGTAGATGGTTTGATTGCGGTCGCAATAAGAGGGACGGAACGCATCGGCAGGCGGGACGGAAGAGAGAACGGTGAGAATGGAATCGGAGGCTACGGGACTGGCGCTCATGTCCGAGGCACGCATGACCTCAGGAACGGAGTGAATCGTGGGAAGACTGATGGAGGAAACGAGGCTATCGCCAGGGTTCAAGGTGACGGGCGGATAGGAACGCAAGGTGGCATCAAACCACCATGATTCATCGGTGCCATCATTCAAACGGGAGTCGAATCCGCTTTTGCCATTGCTAGTCGGCAAATTCTTGACGGAACCGTTGAGATAGGGCGAAGAGGTCGTGGGTTGCGGGCTGATAGCGGTAATGGTCACGGGCCCCACGACGTAGTAATCGCCATTCACAAACTGGCCAACCGGGACGGCCGCGCTAAAAGTCCAAGTGATTCCGTCTTTGGTTACGGACGTGGCGGTGCCCGGAGGCGGAGCGGGTGCGGTGATGGCGATCGAGGCAGGAGCGGACTTGGTGGTATCGGCGACGCTGGTGGCGGTCACACTAAAATTTCCGGCGGCGTTTCCGGCGACATAGAGGCCGGTGGTAGAAATGGTGCCGCCTGTGGCGGTCCACGTCACGCCGGTATTGGAGGAACCAGTGACGGTTGCCGAAAACTGCTGGGAGCCGCCTTCCGGGAGAGACGCGGTCTGGGGAGAGATGGCTACCGTCACAGAAGGAGTTGGAGGATTCGGCGAGTTTTGATTCGTGGAGGATTTGCTGGCACTACCACAGCCAGAAAGGGCGATGAAGAGGAAGAAAAACGAGGCGAAACACTCCCCACTGCGCCTTGAATCGACTTTGGCACGCGCAGGCTGGTGCCCTAGAAGTGCCGAAAATGAAGACAGGCCAAAGCGCATTTTTGAGGGACTCCCTGGAGTAGGCTAGCGGAGTGCGGGGTGGGCGTGAACTGTCCGAGGGGCCAGATTCGGCACAGGGGCGGACTCTGCACAAGACGATGTATTCGTCTGTGATTGTGATGCCAGGGCGTTGCACGGGAGGCGAATAGGGAGTAGGCTCTCGGGCAAGTCTTCCGCCCTGTGCCGTAGAGGTCTGTGGAGTTCCTACGGTGGCCGGATCTGTGGTCCGGCAGGAGGAATTGCCATGTCGGTTGCTCCCGCGCACAAACTCTTGTTCGGCCGGCTGTACCATACCGTGTGGAATGAGCGGAGACTGGAATACATTGACCAGGTGATTGCGGAGACCCACGCGCTGGGCGATCCGACGGTGTCTGGCAGGGGTGTGGGCCCAAGGGCCTACCGGCGCCAAGTCGAACGATTTCTGACCGGATTGCCGGACCTAAAATGTGTGGTGGATGACACGATCAGCGAGGGCGACAAGTTGGTGGTGTACTGGACCATCAGCGGAACGCACCGTGGCGAGTTTCTGGGTGTGCCGCCGACAAACCGAAGAGTGTCCTTCAGCGGAATTACCATCAACCTGATCGCGGACGGCAAAATTCTCGAGTCCACGGTGATCTGGGATGGACTCGGCCTGATGAAGCAGTTTGGAATTGAGTTGCCGGTCCAGTACGAAATGCTCACCGCAACGGCTGGTTAGCCGCTGCTGCCCTCTGTGTCCGTTGAAATAATGACCTTTTAGCCTAGCCCTGCGACCGTTCATTTGTCCTGAAACGGACTCTTATCCCAACATGAGGAGGCAATACCCCTCCCACGATCCTGGGTGTGACTCCGTCGGAGGGCCCAGACTGTAAATCAAAAGGAGAATTATGAGCATGAAGATTTCAAAGAGTCTTGCAGGGGCGATTGTGGTAGTGGCACTCATCGGCGGAGGTGTGGCGGTAGCGCAGAAGCCAGTCGATAATGTAAGTGCACAGAAGCATCCGAACCTGGCGGCGGCTCAGCGGCTGTCACAGCAGGCTTGGGAAAAGATCACCGCCGCGCAGCAGGCGAACGAGTGGGATATGCAAGGTCACGCGGCAAAAGCGAAGGATTTGTTGGACCAGGTCAACAGGGAGCTCAAGCTCTCCGCGGAAGCAGCGAATAAAAATCACAAGTAAGCGCTGCTATTTGTGTTGCTTAGGAACCGGATGAGAGGTGTGCTCGTCCGGTTTCTTTCTGAGCAGGTTTGTTATGGGGTGCGCTGAGTCGGGTGGTTCCGGGCGAAACCTTATTGCGTTGCCTAGCATCCTAAACGCATAGTTGTATGTGGGTATTGGGGCCATTCCTAAGACGTCGACGAGGGTTTGAGTCTTTTTGAGGCCATGGATGCAGCTGCTCGCGAATAAATCTGGGCGGGGATTGGCGAGACCTGTGGCGTTCGCCCTTGCCGTGCTGTCGCTGCTTTTCCTCCTGCAGGTTGCTCCGCACGGACACGCCAACGACCATGACGAGGCGGCATGCCGGCTGTGTCAGGCAGCTCATGTAAGCGTCACTCCTGTGGTTTCAGGGATCGTGTTGAGTGTTCCCCTGGTTCCAGTTGGTGAGATAGCCGCGCCTAGCGCCGGCGTGGCATCAGAAAGTTTCTTCAGTCACTCAGATCCGCGTGCTCCTCCAGCCGAAGTACTGCTGTAAATCCCGATTCTCGCAGCAAATCTAGCGCCGGCCGCCCATGGGCCGCGTAACCGCTTTTTGGAAGCGGGCCTACCAACGCTCATCAATCGCTCCCGAAGGGGCTGGAGGAATAATGCGAATCGGTTTTCGAGGCTTTGTCTCATTCGTTTTTTACGTTGTTGGTTGTGTACTTGTTGCGTCTGCGCAAGGGGGGAATTCTGGTGCTATCGAAGGAACGGTGAAGGACCCGTCCGGGGCTATAGTGCCGAACGCAAAAGTGGAGATCAGCAACCCGGTTAGCGGTTATTCACGGACAACGACGACGGGTGTCGACGGGAAGTTCCGGTTCACCAACGTGCCGTTCAATCCTTACCACATGAGCGTTAGCGCCAATAAATTCGCTCCTTACTCACAGGACATTGAAATACGTTCCGGCGTTCCACTGAGCGTGGAGGCGGACCTAAAACTCGGAGCGGAGGCCCTCACCATAAATGTCACAGAGAATGGCGGAGACCTCGTCGAGAACGAACCGACATTCCACACGGACATTGACCGCAACCTGTTTGACAGGACGCCGCTGGAAAGCAGTTCTTCGCCGTTCTCATCCTTGGTGACACAGACTACCCCGGGAGTGTCAGCAGACTCGAACGGCCTGATGCACGGGCTTGGTGACCATGCGGAGAATTCGGTTTCACTAGACGGTCAGCCACAAACCGACCAGTTCAGCAAGGTGTTCTCCAACCAGATACCGGCGGATTCCATTCAATCGATGGAAGTCATTTCCGGGGCGCCACCGGCGGACTATGGCGATAAAACCAGTTTGGTCATTAAGGTCACGACACGTTCCGGAATGGGCGTAACCACTCCGACAGGGAGCGTGTATACGTCCTATGGTAGTTTCGGAACAGTAAACGCGGGTTTGGATGTAGCGTACGGCGGCGATCGCTGGGGGAATTTTATCGCCATTGACGGCCTGAATACCGGGCGGTTTTTGGATCCACCCGAGTTTCAAGCACTGCACGACAAAGGCAACGAGGAAAACATTTTTGACCGCATCGATTATCAACCGCGACAGTCGGATACACTCCATTTGAACCTCGGCTTCTCTCGCTCCTGGTTCCAGAATCCCAACACCTACGACCAGCAATACCACTTGTGTGGCCCTATTGGATACACTTGCGACTCCACGGGCACTTACGTCATCAACACGGTTACGGGAGCTCCGTTGGGAGTCACCGACCAACGCGCCCAAATCCGCTCTTTCAACATCGCGCCGACCTGGACGCACCTGTTTGGCTCCAATGCCGTAAGTACCTTCGGCTTCTTTGTTCGCCACGACCAATACAACTACTACCCGAGCAAGGACCCGCTTAACGATTTGGCTCCTGACCTCCAGGTAGAGACGGCGGCCCAGGATCGGCGGCTGACCAACGCCGGGGTCCGTGGTGACATCTCCTACGTGAAGGGAGTTCACAACATTAAATTTGGGGTTGTCTACCAGCAAACTTTCCTCACCGAGAAGGACAAACTGGGCATCGTTGACCCGACGTTCCTGCCATCGCTCAACACCGAGAATCCCGACGGAACCATCATTCCCAGTGACCCTTGCTTCGTTCATGGCGTGGCCACCGGACCGCCGTGCACGACGCTACTTCCGTACGACCTTACCAACGGGGGGAGTTTCTTCAGTTTTTATGGCCATACGGATGTGAAGGAGCTTGCGCTCTACTTGATTGACACCATCACCTGGAAGAACTGGTCGTTCAATCTTGGCATTCGGGGCGACAAATACAATGGCATCAGCAGTGACGGTCAGGTGCAGCCACGACTTGGCGTGGCCTACAACATTAAACCGACGAACACGGTTCTGCGTGTTTCCTATGCGCGCATCATGGAAACGCCATTCAACGAGAATTTGGTGATTGCCAGCACCGGTTGCAATGACCCTGTCATTGTCGCCATCGTCTCGCCTCCGGGAGTTCCCTGCACGCTCGGGCCGCTGACGCCTGGCTTCCGGAATGAATTCCACGCCGGCTTCGAGCAAGCTTTCGGGAAATACCTGGTGATTAACGCCGAATATATCTGGAAGTACACGCACAACGGTTTTGACTTTGGCATTGTTGGGGCGACGCCGATCACCTTCCCCATTGAGTGGCACAACTCGAAGATCCCGGGATGGATGCTGAGCGCCAGCGTACCGGATTTTCACGGATTGACAGCCCGAGTGGTGATGTCCAGCGTGGCTGCGAGGTTCTTCAATCCGCAAGTGGCCGGAATAGCCTTCTTTCCTTCCTTCAATGTTTTCCGCATCGACCACGATGAACTCTACAATCAGACGACGCACATGCAGTATCAACCGTGGAAGCGCGGTCCGTGGATCGGATTCAACTGGCGCTATGACAGCGGACTTGTGAGCGGCGCTGTGCCCTGCTACACGGCATCTCCCATTGTCACGCCGACCTGTTCTGCCTCGACACCGGTCGTGGATGGAGGCGCGGCTGCCGGAGTTCCGACCGGCTACGTGGGGTTAAACAATGCCATCACGGGGTTGCCCTTGACCGCCGACCAGGAGTTCCAGGCCGGACTGACCTGCAATGGCAAGCCGGTAGTCTCCAGCCCATTTGGCGCCCCGGCCACTACGTGCATTGCGGGTGGGCTGGGATCTACGCTGGTTCAGGTGCCAGGACCCAACGAGGAGAACGATGATCACCATCCTCAACGGATTCAGCCGCGGAATTTGTTTGATATTGCCGTCGGCCACGACAACCTATTTCACGGTGACCGTTACAAGTGGAGCTTACGCTTCACGGTCATCAATCTCACCGACAAGACTGCACTGTACAACTACCTTTCCACATTCAGCGGCACTCACTATGTGACGCCCCGAACGGAAACGGTGGAATTGGGTTTTCACTTCTAAAGCAGAACGACAGTTCAACCATGCCCCACGGGGCAATGGATGCGCGTGGGGCATTTCTTTTTATGTACGGCTATGGCCGTGCATTTGTGTATAGAATGTTGAATGTTATGTCTACTTCAACGGATTATTCTTCAAAGAACACAATTCGCATTGGCGTGGATTTAGGCGGGACAAAAATTGAGTTTGTTGCGCTGGAGCCCGACGGCCATGAGCTGCACCGGCACCGCGTACCAACGCCGCACAACGATTACGATGGCACGGTGCGGGCGGTCAAAGAAGGCGTGGAAAAGATCGAAGCGGGGTTAAGCCGCAGCGGAACTGTAGGCGTCGGAATTCCCGGAACGATTTCTCAAATTACCCACATGGTCAAGAACGCGAATTCCACGTGGATGAACGGGCGGCCGTTTGATCGCGACCTCAGTACAGCACTCCATCGGGAAGTGCGCTGCGCCAATGATGCAAACTGCCTGGCAGTATCCGAGGCCACCGACGGTGCTGGAGCGGGCCAGCGGGTCGTCTTTGCAGTCATACTTGGCACCGGTTGCGGAGGCGGGCTGGCCATCGACGGCCGCGTCCACAACGGGAGAAACGGCGTTGCCGGGGAATGGGGACACACGACATTGCCGTGGATGCGCCCGGAAGAATATCCCGGACCGGAATGCTTTTGCGGCTACCGGGGCTGCATCGAAACGTGGATTTCGGGGACGGGCTTGGAGGCGGACTACGCACGGGCCACGAAGACGAAGTTGAAAGGCAAAGAGATTATTGCGCGATGCGAGGCAGGAGAGCCGGACGCAGTGGCGAGTCTTGAGCGTTTTGAGGATCGGCTGACGCGCAGCCTGGCCCAAATGGTCAACATTCTGGACCCGGACATCATTGTGTTGGGCGGCGGAGTGTCTCAGGTACCGAGGCTATACAAAGATGTTCCGCAGCGACTGAAGAAATATGTGTTCGGGCGCGAGGCAGACACACCCGTGGTGGTGGCGAAGCACGGAGATGCAAGTGGAGTGAGAGGGGCCGCGTGGCTGTGGCCATTGGAACCCACCCATAAGCCAGAATGAAGGCGAAGCCAAGGGTTCGTGGGGCCCAGGTTTTCTACCGAAGGGCCCCAATCGAAGTGCGGTGCTTGGTTTTAATCGTGGCCGCTGGCGGCTTTGCTCATTTGCGCCGTCCATTCTTTTGAGCGCCGTTCCATTTCCGCTGGGGCGACGTCCTCAACATGCTGTGCAAGTCCCCATTGGTGACCGAACGGATCACGGATTTTGCCATAGCGGTCGCCCCAGAACTGATTCTGCAGCGGCATCTCCGCTTTGGCCCCGGCCTTCACCGCGCGGTCAAACATAGCGTCGACATTATCCGTGTACAGAAAGATCGCGCTGGACGTAACCGGATTGGGTCCCGGAGCGGTTGCCATGCCCGGGAATTCATCGCTGAGCATCAGCTTGGAATCGCCGATCTGCAATTCAGCGTGCATAATCGCGCCTCCGGGACCTGGCATGCGCGTGATTTCCTTGGCATGGAAAACTTCCTTATAGAATTCAATGGCACGGGCGGCGCCCTTGCAAACGAGTGTCGGAGTTAGAGAATGGTAACCTTCAGGAATAGCGCGGACTGCAGACATAAATCCTCCTAAACGAGAGTGGAATTGTTCGCGCAGGGGAAGAGGACCGGGAAGGGAGAAAGCAAACATCGCTGCGCGGACTTACTTGATACGCCTGCGTCCCGCTCAAGTCAAGCGAGAATTTGATCGCGGCTTGGCACACAAGCTGGCCAACCGACCCGAGCGACTGCGGCCACTCTTTCAAATCTGACGACGCTTCAGAGTCTCGAGTTCTTCGAGAGTGCGGGGCCAGTCCGAGCCCAATAGCCGGGACAAGCCGCGATCCGCAAGGATTTTCCCACCCGTCTGACACCGGGCGCAGTAATTGGTTTCTTTGTCTGCGTAGCGGATGCGTCGAATCTTTTCTCCACACCTCGGGCAAGGCTTTCCATAACGTCCGTGTACCGCCATATCCTCGCGAAACGCGGTCACCTTTTCGGGAAAACTGGCCAGGGCTTGTGCGCGCAGCCGGTCTATCCAGAGCCGAAGCGTGTGCTGGGTTGCGGCGAAGAGCCTCTCCCACTCTTGTGTTTCCATCTTGCGCGTCTGGGCGATTGGCGAAAGCTGCGCTGCATGCAAAATCTCATCGGAATAGGCATTCCCGATGCCGCTCACCAGCCGCGGGTCGGTGAGCGCTCTCTTCAGTGTGTGATTTTCTGCCGAAAGCGCATTTCGAAACGAGCTGAGATCACTGGTCAAAATTTCGATTCCTCCGGCATCGACAGAACGCAAGGCATCCTCTCCCCGGAGGACATGTAAGGATGCCCGGTGTTTCGCACCTGCTTCGGTGAGCACGAGAGAGCCGTTGAGAAAATCGAAGGACGCGAGGCTGTGGCGCCCTGCGAGCTTGGTCTGAGGTGCCCGCCAATGTAACCGGGCAGCAATCATCAAGTGGAGTACCAGCCAGAGATCGCCGTCGACTCCGATGGCAATTCGCTTGCCGATTCGCCGCACTTCGCGCACAACACGGCCAGACACATTCGCGATTGAGGTTCGGCGGTTCGAAGCAGAAAAGGGCTCGCAAGCCGCACGCGCTCGATTGGTTTACCAAGGATGCGCGGTTCGAGGGCTGTGATGTAGGCGGCGATGTCCGGCAGTTCTGGCATGGCTATCAGCTTGCAAGCGAATTGAGCATTTTTGCAACCGCCACTTTCGCCATGCTGTTAGATCGTGGGCCCGGATGTTCCAGTGAGCTTGGATTTTGCATCCAATGGGCGCAAAGTAGTGCGATTCGCGGCGGTTGGGGGTGAAAAGTGCGCTATGAGTTTTTGGTGGAGACGTATGCGACCGAACGGGTGAAGGTGGCCAGTGTCTGGAGCGAGTTCCGGGATGATGAAATGGAATTTCGTCCGCGGGCAGATGATCCACGCGGGCGAAGCGTGCACGAACAAATGGTGCATCAATGCGTGAGCGAGGATCTGTGGTTCCGAACCATGCTAAAGATCGACGTGGGGGCGCCGCCACTGCCGAAGACGGAAACGCGCGCCGAGTTCATAAAGCGCTATGCGGAAGATAGCGGAAAGCGGTTGAGCGCGCTGCAAGCAAAGGACGAGGCGTGGTGGGAGTCTGAAACAACCTTCTTCGACGTGAAGCGCACAATGGCGTGGGTGATGACGCGACGTATCGCGCATACCGCCCATCACCGCGGCCAACAGATGGCCATGCTGCGCATGCTCGGTCACGACCTTCACAGCAATTACGGGCCGACGGCGGACACTGGAGGATTAATGCAGAATCATGCGCCGACGATTTATCCGTATGAAGACTTGAACAAACTGCTGGGCGATTTGGAGAAAGGTGAGAGGAAATCGCGACTTCCGGGCAGCGGAGGAAAGCCGGTAACAGAAAGGCCTGCCCAATCCTGAGGGCAGTCCGGGGAAGTGAGCGGCGACACAGGTTTCGCGAACGGGGTAGAATTCGCCAGAGGAAGCGATCGGACATGAAAATGCCAGTCCTGTTTGTGGGGCACGGCTCACCGATGAATGCGATTGCGGAGAATGCATTCACGCACAGCCTGCAGGAGATGCGCGAGAAACTTCCATCGCCCAAAGCGGTTTGCGTGATTTCCGCCCATTGGGTTACGAGCGGGTGCCAGGTGCAGGCGTCCGACTGGCCGCGAACGATCCACGACTTTTACGGATTTCCCCGGCCGCTGTATGAGGTGCAGTATTCTGCCCCGGGAGCACCGCAAGAAGCTAAGCGGCTCGCGATGGCACATCACTTGAAAACGGATCACCAGTGGGGTTTAGATCACGGCGCGTGGGGCGTGCTGCGGCATCTCTACCCGCAAGCGGACATTCCGGTATTTCAAGTGAGCCTGGACCACGCACGGACATTCGAAGAACACGTCGCGCTGGGAAAGGAGATGAAGGAGCTTCGCGATCGCGGTGTCTTGATTCTTGGTAGCGGCAACCTGGTGCACAACTTGCACAAAATCAATTGGGAAATGCAAGAGTCCGCGTATCCGTGGGCTCAAGAATTTGATGGCAAAGTGAAAGCGGCGATTGACAAGCGGGACCTCACTTCTCTTGCGGCGCCCGATCGCTGGGGAAGTGCACTGTTGGCGGAAGCGCACCCGACTTTGGAGCATTACGCTCCGGTGCTGTATTGTTTGGGAGCCACGGACGAAACGGATCGAGTGAGCTATCCCTACGAAAGCATCGAATTTGGGACGATCTCGATGCGCATGGTGCTGTTCGAAAACTAAGCGTTCCCTGGGCGGATGGAACCATGCGCGTTTGCCGGGCATCTGATAGAAGAGAGTCAATTTATGACTGGGGGATTGGATAATGAGGTGCAAGATTTTCGCAGTCATTGTTCTAGGCGGGGCATTCCTGCCCGCGATTCCGGCAGCGGCGCAAGTGACCTACGGCAAGAAACCGAACTTACCCGCACCGTTTGAGACTAAGAGTGCGGGCAATGGTCCGGACAAGTCCAAACCCCCGGCCGGATTTCTTCCGAAAGCGCCCGCAGGATTTCAAGTCAACATTTTCGCCAAGGATTTTACGACGCCTCGTTTCCTTACCGTCGCGCCGAACGGGGACATCTTTGTAGCGGACACGGGCTCCGGGCAGATCGTGGTGCTACGTGATCCGCAGAGGACGGGCGGGGCACAGCAGAGAGAAGTGTTTGCCGACAAGTTGAATCGTCCCTTCGGGATCGCCTTTCACGATGACTATGTGTACGTAGGAAACACGAATGAGGTAGTGCGCTTTCATTACGACAAACAAACGTCCAAGCGTACTGGGGAGCTCGAGCACATTCTGGCCGTTCCTGGAGGTGGTGGCCATTTTACGCGCACGGTTGCGTTCAGCAAGGATGGAGCGAAGCTGTATGTGAGCGTAGGGTCTTCCTCGAATATCGATTTCGAAAAAGATCAAAGGCGCGCCGCGGTTCTTGTCAGCGATCCAGACGGAAAGAATGCGCGGATCTTTGCTTCCGGCTTGCGGAACGCCGTTGGGTTGGGAATCGAGCCGGTGACGGGTGCAGTGTGGGTAAGCGTCAACGAGCGCGACGAACTGGGCGATGATTTGCCGCCCGACTATTTCACGTCGATCACCGACGGAGGATTCTACGGTTGGCCGTATAGCTATATCGGTGACAACGTGGACCCACGGGTGAAGCCGCAACGCCCCGACTTGGTGGCCAAGGCGATCATTCCGGATGTTCTGCTAGGGCCACATGTGGCGCCACTGCAGTTCACGTTCTACACTGCCACGCAGTTTCCCGCATCGTACCGCGGTGGAGCGTTCATTGCGGAGCACGGCTCGTGGAATCGCGCGGCGCGCAATGGTTATCAGGTGGCCTTCGTGGGATTCAAGAATGGAAAAGCCGCTGAAGATCCCGTGCCATTCCTGACTGGGTTTGTGCCGGACCCAAAGGGGAAGAACGTGGACGGCCGGCCCGTGGGCGTGACAGTCGCACCAGATGGTGCGTTGCTAGTGAGCGATGATGGCGCGGGCGTGATCTACCGGGTTAGTTACAGCAAGTAATCCGGGATGTCGGAGCTATGCTTTGACCCCTAGCCAAGCTTATGAGATGAGGCAGAAAGTGGCCGGACGGGGATTATCGCTCGGCCATTTTCTTTGCATGGTTAGTTCACGATCAGGGTCAATACGACCGGACTCAACTGAAGCGGCTTGCTCGAACCTGTCGCCGTCGCGGTCACGTTTACGGTGATGGGGTAAGTGGCGGCGGGTGTCCGGAACTTGAGAATGGCGGTGCTGACGGAGCTGTCTGTGTAGCCAGAAGCAGAAGCCATCGCCTGGACGGTAGCCGCGGAGTTCACAGAGAAAGCCGCCCCGTAGACGGCGGACGCGTTCGTGGGAGTGGAACCATCTGTCGTGTAGTAGATGGTGAGCCTACCGTCGCATCTGTAATGGTAACGGATTGAGCTGCGCCGAATGTGCCGCTTGCCGGTTGAATCACGGGCGTGGCCACAGTTTGTGGGGGAGGTGGAGCTTGCGTGGACCCGCCGCCACCGCCGTTGCCACCACCGCCACAACCTATGCCGGAAAAAGCCAGAACAACCGATAGCGCCGTCGCCACAGCGATACTCGAGACACTCGCTAATCGACACGGAACACGCCGGGATTCAACCCACAGCAAGAAAGCGAACAGCGCAGCGAGCAGCGCCGTTGCGAACCATCCCGTTCGGAATTGGATGGGCGAACGAGGAGCGCGAGAGACCGGCAGCATCTGTGACGCTCCAAGGGTGCTGACGGAAACGGTGAATGACACCGGGCTACCATTCGTCACAGGCAGGGTCGCCGGCACTGAGCATGTGGCGCCAAACGGTACCCCGGAACACCCGAAGGACAACGTCCCAGTGAAGCCAGAACCCGGCGTGGCTTGAAGGTTGAACTGAGCGGTTTGCCCAGCGGACAAAGTGGCGGTAGTCGATCCGCCTATCGAAACACCGATCGTAACTGCGGCGGTTCCAGTGCCGCTGAGGCTTAGGGATTGCGGCGAATTCGCGGCATTGTCCGTGATCGTCAACGTGGTTGTGCGAATCCCAGAGGCGAGCGGGGAGAAAACAAGCGAGATTGTGCAAGAAGCGTTGGCGGCAATTGAGCCACTGCAAGTGTCGGCAGAAATCGCGAAGTCGGAGGAATTGAATCCGCCGAGCACGGCGCTAAGAATTTGAAGGGGCGCACTGCCGGAGTTGGTTAGCGTGACATTCTGAGAACTTGACGAGGTTCCTTGTGTGGTTGTGCCGGGAAAACTCAGTGTGGACGCGGGATTCAGACTCACTGCAGGAACTCCCGGGGCGGGCGCCACCGCGGTTCCTGCAAGTGGGATGGCCTGCGGACTGCCCGCAGCGTTATCGGTGACAAAAAGTGTGGCCTGGCCGCTACCTACAGAAGTAGGCGCGTAGCTGACGGCAATGGCACATGTGTGACTGGTTGGGAGAACGGGAGCAGCGATGCAGTTGTCGATTTCGCTGAAGTCGGCGGCGTTGGCGCCCGAAATCTGAATACTGGAAAGCGTTACGGATTGGGCGCCCAGGCTTTTCAACACGATGTTCTGCGGGCTGCTTGTCTGTCCGGTGGTGGTCGAGCCAAAAGTGAGGGTGCCGGGGGTTGTGCCTAACGTAGGACCTTGAATGCCTTGTCCACCCTGCTCGACAGTGACGAATAGCGGGGACAGATCCATCTGCGGATAGAAGGGAGCACTAATCGGAGTGGGCTGACTGGGCATGCCGGTCGAGAGGTCTACCTGGTATACGGAGATCCCGTATGTGGTTGGTCCTGAATTGCCAACATAACTGAAGGGCGCCTGCGGATCTGCCAGTCCATCCAAGAAATTGGCGTCCGACAGTGGGATGGGAGGAGTGGAAAGAAGCGTGGCAGTCGACGGATCGAAAACGAGAAAGGGCAGTCCTCCGTTGCCCGTGAAATCTGCAGGCGGTGCCTGTACGTAGAGCAAATTTCCGCCCGGACTGAAGAACATGGAATCTGGAAAAGTATAGGTGCCATAACTGCCATCTTCCAAACCGAGGCCCACGCTGCCGACTTGAGCCATGCTGAAGTTTGAGCTGGAGATTTGATAGATGGTCAACGAGCCCATGGTATCTCCGTACCCCAGTGCTAAGTAGCCGCCCGATGGACTCACTGCCAAGCTGCGCGCATTGCTACCGATGTTTATTCCAGAGGTGGGGATGGTAGCCACGCCTGTCGAAAGATCAAAGGAGATGGAAAAGAGAAGAGCCGCAGGCGAGGTTCCGCCCTGTTCCTGATTGGCATAAATGAACATGCCGTGATGAGCGGGATCGGCCACAGAGTCCACCCAGGTTGCGTTGAACGAAAGAGATTGGCTGTTGATCGGCACAAGGGCAGGTGTAGTGGAGTCAATTTGAAAGGTGTCGAGGGTAAACGTCGAAGGCACCGGCGACTCTGTTGTGCCAACCTTCAGGAGATAAACGTATTGTCCGGTGCTTTCTGCCGTGACCAACATGCTGTTCTGCCCAGTCGAAACCGAAGCAGAATACGGAGAAGCCGAGGTTTCCGCCGCGATGCCGGTGGTTGAATCCAATGTGTACATCGCCACGCCTTCTGCACACACTCCAAACAGGAAGCGGCCCGTGGGATCAATCGTCGATGGATTGCATGGATCCTTGAAGGTGACGGCGGTATCCGGAAGCAAAGAGAGTACCCCGGTGGTGGCGTTGCGCAGCAGCGTAACCAAGCCCGAGGACTTGGTGTTGCTGTCGTACGTGCCCGCGAAGAGGAATGGTTGCGTCGTTTGCGCGACAGTGGGCGGTACGGCCTTCGGCAGCAGTGAGTAAAGGAAAATCAGGAAAAGAGCGGGAGCAGTGCGGCTCCTTGGCAGGCGAAACGAACGCGGGCTCATGAGAATTCCCTCGGCTGAATGGGGCGACTCAGCGGTGTTTTGAGATGAAAAGGGAAACCAGAAAAGACGGTAGCGTGAGGGGAGAAAGGCGTCAATCATAAAAATAGTATAAGAGATAACTAATCAAGTAGGAAAACAGTTCCAATTTGGAACAGTGCTGGAAAGAAACCTGCCGATGGCGTATGTTAACGTCTGTTAATGTGGCCTTGATTGCCTTTCGGGTACCTTAATAAGCTTATGTCACCTTTTAAACTTGAATTGGAAAAACTGCCGTCCAGCAACGATGCCGTCACGATCTACAAAGCGACCGGGAAACTGAGCTTGGAGACCGTGAATGATTTCATTCAGAAGATGCGTGCTGAAAACTCTTCCTATGTAGTTTTGGATCTGAGTGCCGTCAACTTTCTGGATTCGGCGGGAGTGGGGGCGCTGGTGTCGTTGTTTGTGAGCCGGCGCAATCAGGGGAAAGTTTTTGCGTTGGCGGCCCTATCGCCACAAAGTACTGCGGTGGTTACCGTGGCCGGGCTGCAAAACCTGCTGCCGGTCTATAAGACCGTGGAAGAAGCGGTGGCAGCGAAAAAGCCGTAATACGGGTGATGTGGGAAAATCAGCTCGGCGTCCAACTGGGATGATTGGTAAACAGGCCGTCGACGAAGCCGATGTGGTAGGAAATGTAGAGTCCGAAGCAGAGACTGAGAACGCCTGAGCCCACAATCAGACCGCGATTTAACCAACCGAAACGGGTTCCGGCATAAGAAAAGGGCATAGCCAACGCCACCGTAATCAGCATCATTCCCGCAATTGTGCCAACCCCAAAAATCAGAAGATAGAAGACGCCCCAGCGCGGGTCGCGAATGGTGCTGAGAACCAGCAGCGCCACTGCCGCCGAGCCTGCCAAACCGTGGACGATGCCGATAAACAAAGGGCGAAGTGAATGAAACAGTCCCAAATGTGCAACGGGATTGCCGAACCATTTGGGTGCGGGCAGGGAGTCGCCATGATGCTCTTTGGCCGGAGCATGCGAGTGCCAATGATAGTGCACGTGCGAATCGTGCTCGTGCAGGTGGGCGTGTTCACCGGTGACGCGGGGATGAGCGGGCGAGAATTTATCGCTGAGCCACTGCGTGACCCCGGCAAGATTCAAAATGCCCAGAAGGATAAGCATCAGTCCCACGGCAAATTCCATGGTCAAACCGACACGCGGGGGAATCACGATATTGAACAAAATGATGGCCGCGCCGACGAGGACGATTGTGATGGTGTGTCCCAATCCCCAAAGCGCGCCGATCAGCGCAGCTTTCGAAAGCGAGCGCTCGCGGCTCACGATGGTGGAGACCGCGATGACGTGATCAGGGTCCGTGGCATGGCGCATGCCCAGGAAGAACCCGATGACGAGGATGGCTAATCCGCTAATCATATGCTAGGCCGTGCAGCGGTGGCCTATCTAGGATAGACGAGAACGTGCTCTTGAGGCGAGTTTTTCCCATCGTCCAGTCGGGCCTGCATTTCAAGTGACCGGGGAAGAGTGAATAAACGAGTTGCCATTGCATGGTGAACCAGCACATAATCCGCCACCGCTGAGGCATGACGGTAATTGGGGCCGAAGCAAACCTTAAGGAGAGTACTTCTGATGAAACGTGCATTATTCCTACTGGCTTTTCTCGTTCTGACTGCTGTTGCTGTTGGTCCGTTGCTGGCTGAAGACAATCCTTTTCTAGGGACTTGGAAACTGAATCTCGCAAAATCGAAATTCGTAACTGCACCGGCTCCCAAGAGCCAGACGCGAACCGTCGCGGTACAGGGCAACGGAGTCAAATACAGTTTTGAGGGAGTCGGCGCCGATGGAACGCCGTTCGCGTTCAGTTTCGTTACCTACTATGACGGAGCCGAAGCGGCAGTGACAGGCACCGGGACCCCTGCCGGTGCGGATGCCATTACTCTGAAGCGCGTGAATCCCCATAAGGTCGAGGGCACCCTGTCGAAAGGCGGGAAGGAAGTTGGCAAGGTGGTAGCCGAAGTGTCCAAAGACGGAAAAGTCACGACCGTCAAGGGAAAAGGGAAAACCGCTGACGGCAAGGAGTACAGCACCGAGAGCGTTTACGACAAGCAGTAGTTAGACAGGTCGGGCGGGCTCATGGATGAATCGAGTTCCGCCCGACCTACTGCGGCTATCGAAACGGTTGTTGCGCTTCCGCTAACTCTACATTGAGGAGGATGCAATGAGCCCGGATTGGAAGCCACATGGATATTCCGCGGTTTCGGTATACGTGGTGACAGACGGGCCGCAGCGGGTGATCGACTTCCTGAAGGAAACCTTTGGCGCCACGGATCTTCGCCGTTTTGATACATCTGACGGCAAAATCATGCATGCCGAAGTGCAAATTGATGACACGGTCGTGATGATCGCCGATAGCGGCGGCAGTTATCCTGCATTTCCAGTGTGGCTGCATGTCTATGTGCCGGATGTGGATGCAACTTACAAGAAAGCATTGGACGCAGGCGGCGTTTCCGTGCAGGTACCAGCCCGCACAGAAGGCGAGCCAGATCGGCGTGGCGGCGTGAAAGACCCCGCGGGGAACACCTGGTGGATCGCGACGCAAGTCGGGCGGTGACCCTCCTGGCTGGCAATCAGGTTTATTCTGATTTGAGCAAGCGCATGAACTCCGCGGCGGCGTGCGGCAGCCGGGCTCCGCGGCGAGCAATCATGTACAAGTGGCGAGGCATGTTGAGTTGCTTGATTTTAATCTCCTTCAGCCAGCCGTGTTCGATTTCCCAGGTGACGCACATGCGCGGCACAATCGCTACGCCCAAGCCCATCTGCACGATGCGCTTGATGCTTTCGATGGTTGGCATCTCCAGCGGCATGTTCAGCGGTGTGCGGTGCTTGGCGAAGAGTTCGATCACCCGGCGGCGAAATGGCGATTCCACGATATGGGCGATAAACATTTCTTTGCCTAATTCTTCCACGTCCACTTCGCGACGCTTGGCCAGATGATGTTTTGGAGGAACCACAAAGGTAAGTTCATCCTTCAGAATTTCCGTGGCTTGCAGCTGCGAGTCACGCGGAACGAAGGACACCGCGCCGAGATCGAGGCGGTAGTTCACCACTTCGTGAGGAATGTCGCGGGAGAACATGCGGTGCAAGCGCACTTGGACTCCCGGATGGGCTTCACGGAATTTGGCTAGCGCCGGTAGAAGCGCATGGATGGAACTTTCATTCACGCCTAGAGCCAGTTCGCCGCGTTTCAGACCTTCTAACTCCATCAGCCCCTTTTTCACTTCGTCCCGGAGATTCAGCAGCCTTTCCGCATATTCCTGGAGCAGTGTCCCGGCATCGGTAAGGCGCACTGGGCGGGCGCCTCTCACGAAGAGAGGCTGTCCCAGGGAATCTTCGAGTTTGCGGATGGCCAAGCTGACGGCGGGTTGCGTGCGGTAGAGCCGTTCGGCTGCGCGAGAGAAGCTTCCTTCCTTCGCAACTGTAAGAAAAACCTGTAATTCCGCGAGATCCATAGCAAAACCTCGATTCAAAGGCCGGTCCGAAGACCGGAAAACCCTCTGGGCTAGTATAAGGCAGAATTATCAATTGCAGAATGAAGATAAATTGGACTAGGAGGTCAGACTATGCGTAACTGGAAGACTAAGCGGGAGGTTCGGCATGAGCCATGTACGCATCTTTGACACCACCCTCCGGGACGGCGAGCAGTCGCCTGGATTTTCCATGAACACACAAGAAAAGATTCGCATGGCTCGCCAGCTCGCGGCGCTAGGCGTGGACACCATCGAGGCTGGATTCCCGATTGCTTCGAAGGGCGACCTGGAAGCAGTGATTGCCGTCGCCAAGGAAGTGCGCGATGTGCCTGTGGCCGCTTTGGCGCGTGCCAGAAAAGACGACATTCTCGCGGCAGCAGAGGCTTTAAAGCCTGCGAAAACGCCGCGCATGCACGTGTTCCTTGCCACTAGCGACCTGCATTTGCAGGTAAAGCTGCACATGACTCGCGAGCAGGCGCTGGAAGCTATCGAGTCCATGACCAAGCTTGCGAAGAACTTCGTGGAGGAAGTGGAATTCTCCGCCGAAGATGCGGGACGCACCGATATCGAGTTTCTCTGTGAAGCTTGCGCGGCGGCCGTGCGCGGTGGCGCGACCGTGCTTAACCTGCCAGACACGGTCGGCTATGCGGTTCCGGACGAATATGCCCTGATGTTCCGGAAAGTCCGGGAGCACTTAGGCGATCCTGAGCACATTATTTTGAGTGCGCATTGCCACGATGATCTCGGTTTGGCGGTGGCGAATTCGTTGGCGGCAGTCCAGGCAGGTGTTCGGCAAATTGAGTGCACGGTAAATGGGATCGGTGAACGTGCAGGAAATGCGGCACTGGAAGAAGTGGCTGTGGCGCTGGCAGTGCGCAAAGAGAACTTCGGCGTAGCCACCAAGCTGAAGCTGAATGAATTGTACAAGTCCAGCAAGCTGCTGACGGAAATTACCGGAGCCGTGGTGGCGCCCAATAAGGCCGTGGTGGGCGCCAATGCGTTCGCGCACGAAGCGGGGATTCATCAAGACGGCATTATCAAAAATCCGTTGACGTACGAAATTATTTCGCCGGAAACTGTCGGTGTTCCGTCGCGCTCCCTTGTACTTGGAAAGCACTCGGGACGCCATGCCCTGCGCGAGTCGCTCCGGGAACTGGGCTACGAGCCGAGCGACGAACAGCTGGCGGAGTGCTATCGCCGGGTAACGGCATTCGCGGACGCTTCCAAGAATGTTCGTGCCCGCGATCTCATGACCATCGCTCACGAGGTGATTCGGCGCAACGTCGTGGTCAGCACTGCATCGCCGGCAGCCTGAGCGCGCACCGCAGATTCGAGGACTTGGCAAATGAAGTTGAAAAAGAAAATCGTGATCCTGCCCGGCGACGGAATCGGCCCGGAAGTGGCCAAAGCCGCGGTTGGCGTATTGCAAGAGTGTGCGCGCGAGTTCGGCCATCACTTCGACATCACGGAAATGGCTATCGGCGGCGCGGCCATCGACAAGACCGGGAATCCTCTGCCGAAGGAGACCCTGGAGCTCTGCCGCAAAGCCGACGGGGTATTTTTGGGCGCGGTGGGTGGACCCAAATGGGATGCGCTGCCTGTTGGCAAACGGCCGGAAACAGGACTCCTAGCACTGCGCAAGGGATTGGGACTGTACGTTAATCTACGGCCGGTGCGGCTGCTGGAATCATTGCGTGGGATTTCTCCCTTGCGGCCTGAACGGCTCGGCGATCTGGACATCGAAATTGTGCGCGAACTGGCCGGGGGAATGTATTTTGGTGAACGCGGCAACGTGGTGGAGGGCGGATCCGAGCGCGCGTTTGACACCGAGTCTTACTCTACGCCCGAAGTCGAGCGGATCGCTACCTTCGCGTTTCAGCGCGCGGAGAGCCGTTCGCGGCGGCTCTGTTCGATTGACAAGGCCAATGTGTTGACGAGTTCACAGTTGTGGCGGCGAACGGTGACTGCTATCGGTACGGTGTTTCCCGCGGTTAAGCTTGAGCACATGTATGTGGACAACGCAGCGATGCAACTGACGTTGCGGCCCACGCAATTTGACGTGATTCTCAGCACCAACATGTTCGGCGACATACTCAGCGATGCTGCCGCAGCACTCGTCGGCTCTATTGGGCTGATTCCTTCGGCAAGCTTCGGAACCAGCGCACCGCTTTTCGAGCCCATTCACGGCTCGGCACCGACGCTGGTGGGTAAGGATGTGGCCAATCCGATCGGCTCAATCCTGAGCGCGACCATGATGTTGCGCGATAGCTTTGGGCTTGGCCTGGAAGCGGATTGGGTGGAACAGTCCGTTGCCCGTGTGCTTGGCGCAGGCTATCGCACTTCCGACATCAGCGAACCGGGCACAAAAACGGTTGGTACTTCGACTTTCCTGGAGATGTTGCACCAGGAAATGCAACGCACCTTCGAACACGCCGAAAAGTACGGTTGGGGCGTGTAACCCTCACTTTTCCACAGTCGTGCGCCCGGCATCCGCGGAATCTAGGCCACAGTGCGGCTTTGCTGAAACGTTTCAATAGGCGTGTTTTTCACAAACAGCAGAAAAGGGCTTGTGACCCGTGTCACCGCTTTAGCCACACATTCGCGGTATAACCCTCCTGCTTGTCTCACCAATTCGTTTTCCTTCACCTTACGTAATACACGGAGACAAGTTATCGGAGTCCGGCAATTCTCGGTTGGTCAGCACGTCATCAGCATTGAAGTAACCCTGCCTGCTCTCCGACGAACGCAAGCGGAGCCTTGGCTTCCGCATTATCGAGGAGGGTCTTATGCCAGCAGTCACGGCAGCGCCGAAATTGAAAGTTCCGTTCTACGGCCACGGCCGTCAATATCACAGCATCAAGCGCGAGATCGACGATGCTTTCCACGCGGTTCTGGAAAGCGAGGCCTACGTAATGGGCCCGACGCTCGCTCGCTTTGAAAAAGAACTCGCGCAGTATTTCACCATGAAGCACGCCGTCGGGCTGAACTCCGGCACCGATGCGCTGTGGCTGGCTTTTTTTGCCCTGGGAATCAAGCCGGGGGACGAAGTCATCACCACAGCAAATACCTTCTTCGCCACCGCGGAAGCCATCTGGATCGCCGGCGGCAAAGCCGTGTTTGTGGACTCCGACCCAGCCACTAACAATATCGACCCCACGAAAATCGAAGCCGCGATCACGCCCCGCACGGTCGGAATTGTGCCCGTTCACCTTTACGGCCACTGCGCGGACATGAAAGCGGTCAGCAGGATCGCCAAGAAGCACAAGCTCTGGGTGGTGGAAGATAACGCGCAGTCCATCGATGCCCACGGAGATGGCTTTAAGCAGGGAGAGCTGAGTGATGCGGTTTGCACCAGTTTCATCATCCAGAAAAACCTCGGCACATTTGGGGACGGCGGCGCCCTCATCACCAATCGCGACGATATCGAACAGACGGTCCGGCGGTTGCGCAACCATGGCTCTTCGAAGCGCTCCGTGCACTCCTTCGGCTTCAACAGCCGCCTGGATGATCTCCATGCGGGGTTTCTGAGTGTGAAGCTAAAGCACATTGCGCGCTGGACCGATCAGCGCAGAGCATGGGCAAAGCGCTATACCGACGGACTTAAGGGCACCAGCCTCAAACTCCCGAAGGAGATGCCGGGTTACCGCCATGTCTATCATCTGTACGTCATCGAACATCACAAGCGGGATCATCTCACCCAGTTCTTGAATGAACATGGCATCGACGCCAAGCAGCACTATCCGATCGCCATTCACCAGCAGGAAGGCTATCCGTGGGGAAAACTAGCCGATCCACACCCGCAGGTTCCCAATGCGGAGCGCAACGCGGCGCAGTGTATTTCCTTGCCGATGTTCCCTGAACTGACCGCTGAAGAAGTGGATTACACCATCGCGAAACTCAAGGAATGGGACGCAAAGTTCGGCTGGTGAGCGACAGCCGGGGAGAATCACCGTGAGCAACAAAAAGATCTACAGGGTCATGGTTGTCGGTGTCGGTAAGCGCGGCAAGCACCATGCCGTCGCGTTCAAGAATAACCCACGCTTTGAACTCGCCGGCATTGCCGACTCTAGTACGCAACAGTTGGCCAAAGCCGCCGCGGAACTCGGCGTCCAGAAGACTTCGATTAACCCTCTCGCGCTGGCTGAGGAAATCAAGCCGGATTTGTTCTGCTTCTGTACACCTCCAGGGATCCGGCTGGAGTTGATTCGAGTCGGCATTGCTTCCGGCGCAAAGTTGATCGCTTATGAAAAGCCGATGGCCCTTTCCATGAACGAGGCCATCGAGATCCGCAGAGCCGTCAATACTGCCGGCGTCAAAACCGTGGTGTCGCACCAACACCGCTACGGCCAGCACTATCAAAAGGTGAAGGAAATTGTGGAAAGCGGGGCCATCGGCCGCATCCAGACGATCCATGCGCACTCCAGTGGCTGGTTCCTCCATCTGTTCACGCACCTTGTCGAATATATGCGTTGGTACAACAATTACGCACCCGCCGAATGGGTCATGGCTCAGGCTGCAGGTCGCGGCAAATTCGCCGACAATCATCCTTCGCCCGACTACATTGGCGGCTTGATTCAGTTCGCCAACGGAGTGCGCGGCATCATTGAATGCGGCGCCGGCGCTCCCGATGTGCCGGAAGTGGACTACTGGTGGCGCAAAAACAAGATCGGCGTTTATGGCACCGAGGGATTCGCGGAAGTGTTGACGGGGGGCGGATGGCGAGCTGTCACCCGCGATCAAGGTGTCATTTCCGGCCCCGGCTGCATGAACTACGACCTGGAGATGCCACCTTACGTCGAAGACATGGTGCGCTGGCTAGATGACGACAAGTGCGTGCACCCCTGCAATGGAGAATCCGCCTACGCAGGATTCGAGATCGCCATGGGCATGCTGCGTTCCGTGGCGCAACGTGGTCAGATCCAGTTGCCTTTGGGGCCCGACGAACCGGAGATCGACGCGCTGAAGCATGTCATGCTGCAGCGGCCAGTGCTGCTCTCCAGCGAGGTCAATCGCAAGGAGTACCCAACGGCTGCAGTGACAAACGCGCCGCAAATCCTTGCTCCCGTCGGGTAACGGTGTCTATTCGAGGGTCCTGGCATCAAAGCTAGCAAGCGCGTCGTCTTCGACGCTATAACTAATCCCGATTGGCTTGCAGCAAACTTCGCAGTCTTCGACGTAGGTTTGCCGGCGAACCGACAGGTCGAGGACCATCGAGATTTCTTCGCCACAATATGGACAGTTGAATGAGTGTTCCACAGCAACAGTATGCTACAGCAGTGCCGTACAGCACTCTGAGCAACGTCCCATTAATCATACCCAGACCATGAGAGTGAAGCGGAAACGCATCTGACAGCGGCCAAGCTGGTTGCGGGAAGCGGTTAGGGATGATAATTTTGTCACTCTGGCACTTGGCCAGCTTGTGGAGCAGAGGCCAACGGGCGGCCGGGAGCGGGCCACGAGATTGTCCCAGAACGAATTGCCCAAGTTATTGACTGCCCGGAACGGCGCTGTAGCAGGGGTTGCATTCCGAGTTCATCAGAAAAGATGCCTGACATTTCCTCTAAATCGAGTAACCGCGCTGTGGAGCGTGTGTCTGGCGTGACCTACTGGCGCGTGGAAGGCTCGCTGTTCGAAATCAGCGCGTTGCGCAGCGTAGGATTTTTCAACTGGAACAGCCAAAGCTTCCTGGAACGCTGGGTGCGCCGAGGAGGGATGCTCGGGTTAGCGCTGTTGCGCCCACCTTACTATTTAATCAGCCGAACATTTGCAACCCGCGCCCTGCACAGTGTGCTGCGGGGCATCACGCGGGATCGCCTGGACCTGCTCGGCGAAGAGTATTTTCAATATGAACTCAAGCCGCGCATGAGACGCGAAGCGGTCGAAAAGTTGGTGGACGCGGTGCGCAGCGGTGAGCGCGTGGTCCTCGTCGGGCAGATGCTCGAGCATATTTTGCGTCCCATGGCGGAGTTTTTTGCGGCGGATGGCATCTTGGCAAACCGGCTGGAATTTCGCGACGGCGTGGCCACCGGACGCTTGCAAGTGCCGGTGATCCGGCCGCGAGGGCCGTTCGCCTGGCTTGCGAGTGGATCCGTGAACGGCCGGGTCCCCAAAGAAAGACTGCTGCGGCAATTGAACTGGGAGAAGCAGCCGGAGTTGCTAGACTGCGCGGTGCGGCCGGTGGTGCGGCCGCGAACGGAGATTGAACCTCCGGTCCAACTGGTGAGCAGCACGCCTCGGGTGTCCTGTTTGCCGGTGCGCGAGACGCTGGCTGGAAAGCACCTGATGCTGATCGGCGTGACCGGTTTCATCGGAAAAGTCTGGCTCGTGGACCTGCTCGAAAAGATTCCGGGAATTGGCAAGATAACATTGCTGATTCGCCGGAACCGCACGACTTCCGCGCAGCGCCGGTTCGAAAAGATTGTAGAGGAATCGCCCGCGTTTGATGGTTTGCACGATATTTATGGTGAAAATCTTGCGGCGTTTCTGAAAGAAAAGGTCGAAGTGGTGGAAGGAGACGTCAGTCTGCCCGGACTCGGGCTTGACGCAGATACACAGGCGCGGCTGGCTCGCACCTTGGACCTGATTGTCAGTAGCGCGGGACTGACGGACTTTAACCCGGATTTGCGCGACGCCATTTCCTCCAATATTGATTCAACAATTCACCTGGTGGAGTACCAGCGGAAGTGTGACCATGCGGCGTTAATGCATCTTTCAACCTGCTATGTGGTTGGCATGCGCGATGGACGCGTCACCGAGGAACTGCACCCCAACTACAATCCTGGCAATCATCCGGACTTTGAGTCGGAGAAGGAAATTGCGTCTCTCCGGGAAATGGTACGGCGAATTGAAGAACGCTCGGAGAGCACGGACGTAACGAAAGCTCTGCGGCGCCAGGCGCTGGGCCGTAGCGGGGATGCTTCGAACGTCGTACCCGACGAGCTGGATGGAGTTTTGAAACGCAATCGGGCCCGTTGGGTGCGCAATCGTTTGGTGCGCGCAGGCATGAAGCGCGCACACCATTTGGGCTGGCCCAACACTTACACGTTCACGAAAAGCCTGGGCGAGTCGATCCTGGCTCGGCAAGGCCGCGATTTGCCGATTGCCATCGTGCGGCCGTCGATTGTCGAAAGTTCGGAGCGCACGCCATTTACGGGATGGAACGAGGGAATCAACACCTCCGGGCCACTGTCCTATTTACTCGGCACAAATTTCCGCCAATTGCCTTCGAACGAGCGCAAGTGCCTGGATGTGATCCCCGTGGACATGGTCACGCGCGGCATGACGCTGATCGCTGCGGCGCTTGTGCGGCGGCAGCATGCGCGGCTTTACCAACTGGCGACCTCGGCGATCAATCCCGTCAACATGGGCCGCTCCATCGAACTGACGGGTTTGGCGCACCGTAAGCACTATCGCGCCCAGCAGGGCATCGAGCATTGGCTGAAGGTTAAGCTGGAATCGATTCCCGTGTCGAAGCAGCGTTACGAACGGTTATCGATTCCCATGCAGAAGGCGGTGGTTTCTCGAATCAACAAAGCTGCAGCCACACTGCATATTGGTAAGCCGCCGCTGGCGAAGACGGAACGTGACCTGGTGCGCGCGGAAAGGCTCATTGAACTGTATGAGCCGTTCATTCTGCACAACCAGCACGTCTTCGAATGCGAGAATGCGCGACTTCTTTCCACGGCACTGCCCGCCGAAGAAAAGGCCCTGTTCGATTTCGCTCCGGAAAAGATTGACTGGTGGGATTACTGGATTAACATCCACATACCGGCGCTACGGCGGTGGTGCTACCCGTTGATGGAAGGCCGGCCGCTGGAGGCCAGAGAAGCGCGTGTGCTGGACTGGTCCGCGCCTCCGGAGGGTGCTTCCGCAGCAACGCGCTAGGTGCGCAACTTTATCTTCCTATGGCCATCTTCCTTACCGGCTCGACAGGCTATTTGGGTAGTTACCTGGTGGCGGGTCTATTCGCCGGTCATCAGGATCGGCTGAATCTTTTGGTGCGCGCGAAGACGGAGCAGGGAGCTCGCGAACGCCTGTGGCAATCGCTACAACTACATTTCGAATTTCCACAGTTTCTTGGCTATTTGAATGACCGCGTGCGCATTTTCCGGGGCGACTTGACTGCCGAGCGCTTTGGATTGAACGATGACGAATATCACGCCCTAGTGGATGCAACTGACTCGATTCTGCACTGTGCCGCTTCGCTGAACCGCAAATCTGAAAAACAATGTCTTAACGTCAACCTGCGGGGCTCGCTGGAAGTGATCCAGTTGGCCCGCCGGGCACAGAATCATCATGGCCTTCGGCGTTATTCACATGTGTCGACCGTCGCGGTAGCGGGAAAACGGCAGAATGAAGTGGTCACAGAAGATAATTCGATCGACTGGTCGCGGTCCGACTACGATCCGTATGCACGGACGAAAAAATTCTGTGAGCACATGGTGCACCAACTGCTCCCGGATGTACCGCACACGATTTTTCGCCCTGCGATTGTCATGGGGGACAGCGGCCGCCCCGAGACCACGCAATTCGATATGGTCCAGGCCTTCGATATGCTAGCGCGAATGCCAGTACTGCCGTTGCGGCCCGACGATAAAATCGACATAGTTCCCGCCAACTACGTGGGCGGCGCAATCGTGAAGGTTCACCAGATGGAAAAACCGAACTACGGGATTTATCATCTTTCCTCTGGAACGGGTTCGCAGACCTATAAGGAATTGACGGATGCACTGGCCGCAGCCGGCGGCTGGGGTAAGCCGAGCTACCAGCCATGGCTTGGCGGACCATTTTCGAAAACCGTGAACTGGTTGGCATTCAAGCGCGGCGCCGTGGGTTACGGTGCGTCCTTGTTAAAAGTGTTTTGGCCGTACCTGGATTGGAACACGGTGTTCGATAATTCGCGTGTTGTGCAGGAAATGAGCGAGCCGCCGGCAAAATTCTCCAGTTACGCGTTTCCCTTACTGAAATTCAGCCGGACGAACAAATTCAAGTATCCCCTCAGGCCTTGGCCCGGAGGAGCGGGTGTCGAAACGATGAAAAGCAAGGGGAGTGCCGTGGCATGACGGATTTTCTCCTGGTGATGTGGGTGAGCGCGCTGATCGAGCTACGGCGCTTTGGCTGGGTGTTCGGTCTCGGGAATCGGTGGACGCCCGGCGAAAAATTGCGGCTTCTGTTCGCCGGCTACAACGGAACTAGAAACACTGGCAGCGATGTGCGTGTGCAGGAAATGATTCGGCAAATCCGTCATGTATTAGGTCCGGACAACGTCGACTTCAGCGTGATGACACAGAATTTCAACCTCACTGAAGGCTATTTCGAGGGAACGAAGCAGGTGCATCTGCCGGACGTTTATCCCCCGTTCTTGTGGCGGGAAGTGCATGCAAATCATGGCGTGATTGCCTGTGAAGGGTCGATGTTCAAGAGCAAATTTGCAAATGCGTTGACCACCATGATGATTGGCTCGTTGGGTCTGGCATCCGCTGAAAATAAATTGTCGGTGGCTTATGGCGGTGACGCGGGGCACATGGATGATTTGATACAGCGGATGTGTGCCCGCTATACGAACGAATCGCTGGTCATCACCCGTAGCTTGGAATCGCAGCAACTTTTGAGTAGGTTGGGAGTACCCAACGAATTGGGTGCAGATACGGCGTGGACCTTCGAGCCACATCCTCGGGAATATGCCCAGCAGGCGCTGCGCGCAGCGGGCTGGGACGAAAAAACGCCAATCCTTGTACTCTGTCCAATTCATCCATTCGTCTGGCCCGTCAGCGCGTCGATTGCGAAGTATGTGGCGCGCGTAACGAGCGGTGCTTACAAGGACAGCCAATACCGCACCGTGTATTTCTTCGAATCGGGTGCGGGTGTCGAACGCAAATTTCAGCACTACGTCAACGGCTATACCGAAGCGACGAAGGTCTTTGTCCAGAAGCATCGGGTATTTCCGATCCTGGTCGCCATGGAGCGGTTGGACGCCGTGGCTTGCCGCGCGATTGAAAAGGAAATTCCGGGGACGCCGATTTTTACTTCCGACGATTACGATATGTTCCAACTGGTGTCGATCTTGCGCGCTTGCACTTATATGGTCTCCTCGCGTTATCACGGAATTGTCACCTGCATGCCCGCAGGAGTTTTGTCCGCGGGCGTCACCATGGACGAACGCATCCGCAATCTTATGCGAGAGCGCGGCCACCAGCATTTGCTGCTGACCGTCGAGGATCCCGACCTTGGCCCCAAACTGGCAGAAGTGATGGAACGATTGGTGGTGGAAACCGACGCCATCCGCGAAAGCATCGGACGCAACGTGGTCAGCAACCTGAAGGGCATGGCCCGCATGGCCACGTTCCTTGAAGATGAGGTCCGGAAAACATACCCCGAATTTCCGCTGCGCAAGGGCGTGTTGAGCTGGGAAGACAATTTGCCGTCGCTACCAAAAGATTTGACTGCTCTTGTGGAACAGTACGATACGGCCGCGGCAGCAGTGGCCGTGGGGCGCTGAGGCAGCATGGGAAATTTCCTCGAAAGCCTATTCGACCAATTACATCGAACAGCCGACCGCGTCGTGCTGCGCGAGGTTCGTGGCGAGCAATTCACCAGCGTAACCGGCCGCGAATTGCTGGGCCAAGTGGGACGCGTGCGAAGTTATTTGCGTAGCGTCGGATTACAGGCAGGTGATCGCTGCGCCTTACTGGGCAGCAATTCGATTCCGTGGATCGTGGTGGATTTGGCGCTGATGGCTGAAGGGGTAATCGTCGTACCTCTATATGCACGACAAGCGGCGTCTGAACTCGCTGGAATGATGAAGGACTGCGGTGCGCGGTTTTTCTTCGTCAGCGATACGGCGTTGGGTGAAAGCGTGGCAAACCTCTGGCCCGAAGTGCCGCCACGAATCACGCTGGGTGAAGCGATAACAACGATACCTTCAGGGGAAAGCATTACCAACCCACCGAACCCGCGCAAGGACGACGACCTGGTTACCATCATTTACACTTCTGGAACTTCAGGCGAACCAAAAGGTGTTTGCCTGAACACCGGGAATTTGAATCATATTGTGGGATGCACGACGGACTGGATCGATCGTCTGGGCTGGAACAGCAGTGCGCCCATCCAGGTTTTTCAGTACTTACCGTTTAATTTTGCGGCTTCGTGGATCGTGATGTTGTCCTGCCTCTCCAAGAATACTGTGCTCACCTTATCCACGGACTTGAACAAACTGGCAGACGAAATTCGATTGTCCGCTCCACACTATTTCTTCAACGTGCCCACTTTGCTGGAGCGCGTGCGCCGCGGCGTCGAAGAGGCGCTTACTAAGCGGGGCACGGGCATTCCACGGATTTATCGCAATGCTGTCGAAGCCTGGCGGAAGCAACAGGAAGGTCAGACAGGCGGTAGATTCTCTCTCTTTTTGGCCCGCCTGCTTATTTTTGGGAAAATTCGAGCTCGCTTTGGAGGAAACTTGCGTGGCCTGGTCTGTGGTTCGGCGCCGCTTGCTCCAGAAACGCAGGATTTTTTTGCCATGCTGGGCATTCCCATCTGGCAAGTGTACGGTCTTACGGAAACGTGTGGCATCTGCACCATGGACGACCCGCGCCTGGCCAGCGAACCCGGTCGCGTCGGCCAAGCCATCCCCGGTATAGACCTGCTGGTGGGTGAGAATGAGGAAATCGTTGTGCGAGGGCCCAATGTTTTTCCTGGCTACTGGAATCGGCCGGAAGAGACAGCCAGGGTATTGCAGGGAGGCATGTTTCATACCGGCGATCAGGGGGAAGTCAACTCGAAAGGGAACTGGCGCATCAGTGGACGCATCAAGAATCTGATCATTCTGAATTCGGGCCACAACATCGCCCCGGAACCAATAGAGGAAAAAATCGCGCAACGTGTAGCGAATGCTCAGCAGGTGGTGGTCGTGGGGAATGGTCGCGGGTACCTCTGTGCTCTAGTCACTGGCACAGTTGAAGCGAACGAAGTGCAGGCAGCACTCGACCACGTAAACGTGGAACTGCCCCACTACCGCCAAATCCGCAATTTTGTGATCTTGAAGGATGGATTCACGGCGGAAAGCGGATTGCTCACTGCCAACGGAAAACTGCGGCGCGATGCCATCAACGCGCGCTTCCGTGACGAAATCGAGCAAATGTACAAAAGACATGCAGTGGCCGTGGGCGGCAACGCATGAATAAGGAATATCGTGGGGAGGCACTGCGGTGGGAGTGGCGGGACGGCGTGGTAGAAGTGACGCTGGATCATGCGCCGCTCAATGAGATTGGCACGGTGATGCTCGCCGATCTGGAGGAATTTTCCGCGGCCATCCGCGGACTTGCCCCGGTGACCAGCGCCTGTATCATCACCAGCGCCCGCCACGGCGGCTTTTGTGCAGGCGCGGATCTGAAGGAGCTATATCACAGCGCAGAGTCGCTCCCTGCAAAGAAACGTGCCGCGGGTGTTCGCGCTTTTCTGAAACGAATTCACAAGGTTCTAAATGCGATCGATGAAGCGCCGTTCATCACCTTTGCGGCAGTTCACGGACTGTGCATGGGCGGCGGGCTGGAATTGGCTCTGGCCTGCGATCAAATTGTTGCCGATAAAATGGCCCGCTTCGGTTTTCCGGAACTTCGCCTCGGTCTGATCCCTGGATTTGGTGGGATTCCGCGCTTGCGCCGCGATGTTGGTAACGGCTTTATTCGCGATTTGCTCTTTACCGGCCGAACCGTGAAGGCGGAGAGCGCCCATCAAGCCGGGCTCGTGGCGCATGTTGCTGGGGAAGGATACGCCCTGCAGGTTGCCCGCTCTATGGCGATGCAGGTCACGAAGTTTGACGCCGAAACGCGCGCCACGGCCAAGAAATTCATCAAGCCCATTCCCCACAGCGAACTGAACAAGGAAATCGCGCTCTTCTGCAAACTGTTCAACCGTCCCGTCGTAATGGAAAGCTTGCGGCGCTTTGTGGAAACGGACGATCCAATGAAACACCTGCCGGCCGCGGCGCAACGCAAGTAACGGCGCAGTTCTGACAATTAAGGAAGGACCACTATGAGCAGGCCCACGTTTCAGCGTCACTGCACTCCTCTAGCTCTTCTGTTCGTTCCTCTTGTGCTGTTCTCCTGTGCGCGGCCGGCTGCTGATTCCGCGATCTTCGATGCTGACGGAACGGCACACATCACGCGCATCATTCCCATGCCCTCGACGATCAGTCCCGAAGCGCAGAAGTGGCTGGATTCTCTCATGCATCAAAAATACGGCCCTGAAACCCTCGCCGAACGCCGCGCCAACACAGATAAATGGCGAGCGCAAGACTCCGCGGAAGCCCGCAAATTATTCCCGGTAACCGTCGAGGAAAAGATGATTGGCGGCGTGCGCACTGATGTTATCAGTCCGCTGGAAACGCCCGACGCAAACCGCGGGCGCGTGCTTATCAACCTTCACGGCGGCGGGTTCAATTCGGACTCTGGCTCGCTGATCGAAGGTGTTCCAATCTCCAATCTTGCGAAGATACAAGTTGTCTCGGTGTACTACCGCCTGGCGCCGGAAAACCCGTTCCCCGCTGCCGTTGATGACGTCGTGGCCGTGTACAAAGAGATGCTGAAGGACCACAGGCCGCAAAACATAGGCATCTTCGGCACTTCTGCCGGAGCCATTTTGACTGGCGAGGTGGCAGTGAAGCTGAAACAGTCTGGTATTCCTTTGCCGGGCGCGCTCGGCTTGTTTTCAACACTTGCGGATTTCAGCCGCCCTGCGGATTCCCAGAATATCTTCACGCTGAATGGACTGCCCGGAGAGCTTTCGCCGCAAGACCCGAATAAGCCGATGACGCAGGAATATGCTCCTCAAACAGACCCGCGCGATCCGGTGTTGTCGCCGATATTTGCCGACCTGCATGGCATGCCGCCCACACTGTTGGTGACCAGTACACGCGATATTCTCATCAGCAACACCTCGATCTTTCATCGCGCTTTGCTCCACGCGGGCGTGGATGCGCAGCTGGTCGTGTATGAAGCGATGCCGCACGCTTTCTGGTACCACTTCCAATTGCCGGAAACCCGCGAAACGCTGGACTCGATGGCTAAGTTCTTCGACCAGAAGCTTGGGCATTAGGCACTTTCTAATCCCGCGAAAAACAAAATCAAGGTACCTAGCCGATTGGCGGATGTGCGCGTGTTTGCGATTGCGGCATTCTGCGCACGGAGGCAAGACACATGTCAGCAGAATGGATCGCAATCTCAAAGGCCCTGGCGGATGCCACAGAGAAAGCAGCAGCGCACGCTGTAGCCTTGCATGCCGGGAACACAGGCGCTGCCAGTGGAATCATCTGGCGCTCCCCTTTGATAGTAACTGCGGAACACGCCCTACGCCGCGCTGAAGAGATTCAAGTGACCTTGGCGGACGCCAAGATCGCAAGCCCAGCGCGCGGGATTCGCGGCGCGATCCGGAGGCGCTGCGCATTTCCGCTGCAAACCCCTTCGGCAGGTCCGCAAATTTTCCTTCCCACGGCTGGGAATGATAAATTTAGAGTCTATGCGCACTCTAGAGCAGACCACTCAGGAGATTCTGGAATTGGCGACGAAGCATTTTAAGGCTGCGCCTGGCTCGCTGAAGGCCGAAGACGACTTTTACAAGACGCTGGGTATTGACAGTCTGCAGACGTTGGAACTTCTGTCGCGACTGGAGAATCATTTCCATATCGAATTGCCGGACTATGAAGTTCAAGGCGTAAGCGATTTCAAAACTCTCGCCGAACGCGTGCAATCCCGCCTGTAATGCTGGATCTATCCAAATACTCATCGATTGGCGAGGCTGTTCGCGACGCGCTGGAAACTTGGCCGCGCGAAGTGTGCCTTTACGAATCGGACCGCGGCGAAGAAAAGCAGCGCATTACTTATCGAGAGTTCGGAGCACGAGCGCTACCGCTGGCCAAGTGGCTGCAAGATACGGGATTCCGAGCCGGGGATCGCGCCTCCATCATCATGACCAATCAGTCCAAGTGGCTGATCTCCGCGTACGCGATTTTCTTCTGCGGCGGAACCTTGGTGCCGCTCGATTACAAGCTGAAACCAGAAGAACAATGGACACTGATCAAACACTCCGGGGCCAGTGTGCTCATCACCGAGTATCCGGTCTGGCGCCAATTGAGTGTTTCTTCCGAGCGCGCCGGAGCAGCCAAGGTCGGCACCGTACTGGTGACGGAAGCTCCTGCCAATGCGGACCTGGCGGGAGCGACACGGTGGGAAGCGGCCCAGGGAGTGGGCCAGCCACTGTTTGTTCCACGAAAGCGCGACGACCTGGCGTGCATCGTGTATTCGTCAGGCACCGGCGGCACACCGAAGGGCTGCATGATGACCCACGGAAATTACCTGGAGCAGTGCGTGGCGCTCACGTCGCTGTATCCGTTTTGGCCGGGAGTAAAGTACCTGAGCATTCTCCCGACCAACCATGCCATCGACTTCATGGTGGGATTTTTCGGCCCGTTCACCTGTGGCGCCGCGGTGGTGCATCTCCGAACGCTGCGACCGGAATACGTGCGCGAGGCCTTCACAAAATATCAGATTACCTACGTAAGCTTGGTGCCTCTGGTGCTAAAGAATCTCCAGAAGGGCCTGCAGGCGCGCTTTGACGAATTGCCACCCGTGAAGAGACGGCTGTTCGAGCGTTTGCGCGACGTCAACAAAGCCCTCACTCAGCACCGGCCACTGTTGCCGCTCAGCCGGCTCCTGCTCAAGCAGGTCCATGCCGGCTTTGGTGGAAAGCTGGAAGCCATCATCGTCGGCGGCGCTTTCACTGAGCCACAGACACTGCAATTCTTTTACGACCTGGGCATCCCCGTGGCAAATGGTTATGGTCTGACGGAAGCCGGCACCGCCGTGACTGTTAACGATCTTCGGCCCTTTCGCGCGGACACGGTAGGCAAGCCTTTGCCCGGGATGGAAGTGCGCATCCTGAATCCCGATGAAGACGGGATTGGCCAAGTCAGTGTGCGTAGCAAGACCGTTATGGCGGGTTATTTGAATGAGCCGGAACTGACCGCGCAAACAATCGTCGATGGCTGGCTGATGACGGGAGACATGGGCCGCTTTGATGCTACCGGCCATCTACAGCTCTTTGGCCGCAAGAAAAATATGATTGTCACCGAGGAAGGGAAGAACGTTTACGCGGAAGACGTCGAGCAGGCGTTTGAAGGATTGCCAGTCAAGGAATTCTGCGTGTTTGCGGCGAACTACATTTGGCCGAGCCGCTCAATGGTGGGTGAACAATTGGTATTGGTGATTCACTTGGAGCCGGGCAAGCCGTTAACAGAAGAGCTGCGTAAGGAGATCTCCGCGCGGAACAACCGCCTGATCAACTATAAAAGGATTCACGGTGTCGTGCTGTATGATGACGACTTCCCTCTAACGGCATCCTTGAAGATTATTCGCGTAGCCCTGGCGGAGCGGTTAGGGAAGCACAGCCGCGAACAGGCGATTCTGCCAGTGTAGCGAAGCAGCGAGTCATCTGGAACCAAGGTAGAATTTCGATTTCGGAAACATTGTGAAGGAAAAGTTCATCGCCATCGTCAATCCTGCAGCAGGCGGCGGCCGTTCGGCGAAGCTTGCCGGAAGCCAGCTTGCCCGGTTGAAAGAACTGGGCCTGCGCATCGATGTGATCGCCTCAATGGGTCCGGGGCACGCTTCGGAACTCGCGCGTGAGGCTTATGGGCAGGGCTATCGCAAGTTCCTGGCGGTAGGTGGAGATGGAACCGCTCACGAGATCATCAACGGAATTTTTTCGCGCGAGCAACCCGTACAACGAATTGAGTTGGGGTTTTTACCTCTAGGCACCGGGAATTCCTTCCTGCGGGACTTTACGAATCGAGGCGCGGAATCCTCAGTGGAAGCTCTTGAGTCCGGGCGGAAGCGGTGCGTGGATTTGCTGCGGCTACGCCATGCCGCGGGAACAATCTATTCTTTCAATCTTCTCAGTGTTGGCTTTACCGCCGACGTCGGCGCAATCACTAACCGCGTGTTCAAACCCTTCGGACGCCTAGGATACTTGCTGGGTGTCTTTGTTAAGGTGGTTCAGTTGAACCGGCGCGCGTTCAAAATGCGTTGCGATGACGAGCAGGAATGGGACGAACGGCGCTGCCTGTTTCTCACCTTCAATAACAGCAAGTATACGGGCGGCACCATGTTGATTGCCCCCAATGCGGACCCGTGCGACGGGATGATCGAATACGTGCGCTGGGGACCTATCGGCAGATTGGGATTGATCCGCATGTTGCCGCGGCTGTATGACGGAACACACATCGAACATCCTCTGGCCTCGCGTCGCGCGGTCAAGCGCGTGGAGTTCGCACTCGACGCACCCGTGGATGTGATGGTGGACGGGGAGATCGTCACCGTGCGTTGCCAGTCGCTTGAGATCTTGCCGGGCGCCATGGACATTTACATATGAAGCGCCTGTGGGACGTGGTTCGCAGCCTCTTTCTCTGGACTACCAGTTGGCTGCATTTCCTGATCGTCGTGCCGATCCTGATCGCGCTCGCGGTCGTGCTGGATCCCCGCAAACATGATTGGCTGCAACGCGGTTTGTGCCGGAGAATTGCCTTCTTTTCCGGTGCAAGGGTCGTGGCGAAGAAGTCTCCCGCATTCGACGAGAAGCGAACCAGCATTTTCATGGTGAACCACGTCAATCTGCTCGATCCTTTCATTCTCTACTGCGCGATCCCGCAACTGGTGCGCGGCTGGGAGCTTGAATCGCATTTCAAAATTCCGATTTATGGCTGGTTGATGAAGCGCTTCGGAAACGTGCCAGTTCCGGTTGCACGTGGCCCCAAGGATCTGAAGCGCTTGTGGCGGCTGACCCAGGAAGCGATCAACAGCGGCGTGAGCCTGATCATTTTTCCTGAAGCCAAACGCACCCGTGATGGTCACCTGAACGAATTCGAGGACGGCGGCTTCCGCTTGGCGCAACAGTTGGGAGTCCCCATTGTTCCTGTGAGCCTGGTGGGTTCGTTTCATCACCTACGAACGGAGGACTGGATTCTCCGGCCGACCACCATCAACGTTTTTCTGCACGACACCATCGAAACCAAAGGAATGCACAAGGAAGATGTGCCTGCCCTGAAGGCGCACATCAAACAAATCATCGAGGAACCGGTGGAGGCGTGGTTAAAATCGGAAGGACCGGGCAAGGGAACGACTGTCTCCGAAACAGTTTTGGAAGACTAACGTTTCAGGACGCCGCTTTCAAATTCGGAAGAATCCGGCCGGCCCTGGTTTCTTGCCAGGTATACAAAATGCGGTGAATTACGGTGATGGTAGAAACGATCGCGATCACCCAAAGCACCTGGGCCATGCGGTTGAACAACCCACCGATGATCAGCAGCACCAGGCGTTCCGGACGTTCCATGAATCCGACTTTGCACAAAGGAATCAATGATTCCGCGCGCGCCCGCGCATAACTGACCATCACCGAGCCGGCGGTGGCCACCGCGGCAAGCACCACATACGGCGTGCGCCCGCTTACGGAGTAGTACACCAGCAAACCCATGTACAGGGCCATATCAGCATAACGATCCAGCGTCGAGTCGTAGAAGGCGCCGAACGCGGTCACGCGATTTTGCCGCCGCGCCACTTGCCCATCCAGCATGTCCAGAAATCCAGCAATAAAAATGATAATCGCGCCGGTGCGGAAGTTTCCTACCGCAAAGCAGGCCGCTGCGGCAAAATTGACCACCAACCCCAGAAAAGTGAGCAGATTTGGGTTGATGCCGGTCGCCGCCAATGCGGTCACAATCCGGTCAATCGCCCATTTCGAACCCGTCCCAATTGCTCCTGTGAAAGTGCCCATGGTTATGCCAACTGGTGATAATACTGCAGCCTGCGGACAGAACCAAATTCCAGGAGATGTTAGGGACGAGCATCTGGCGGTTCCACAAGCGACTGTTCACCCTCCTAGGCGTCGCACGCAGTCGCGAAGCAGTTCTACTTCCCACACGGGACGTTGCGGATTATTCGGGTGCGTCCTATCACTGGGGATTCTCCCCATGAGGTGCAAGAAAATAGCGGCCGAATGTTTGTAAGCAGGCACGGGTTCGCGAAACGCGACATTGCCAAGATGTTGTAGCGCATCCGAAAGCGCGAAATAATCGGGATCGGCCATTTCCCAGAGCCGGTCACGTTCCGCGAAACGTTCAGGCGCAAATGTCGCTAATCCCAGCAAGTAGTCAGAGCCATATTCGATCATATTGATCCCCAGATCATTTCCCGTATAAATGCGGAAGTCTGGCCGGTGAACATCGCGGAGTGCCAAGCGTTCGAGTTCGATCAGACGATCCAGGGAGGAGTGCTTGATGCCATGGATCTCAGGAATCTCCATCAAGCGCAGGATTGTTTCGGTATCGAAAATCTCTCCAGTGGGAGCGAACATCGGCCCCAGTTCGAAAGCCAAAACGCTCTTATACCCTCGACACGATTCCTGATAAATTTCCGCCTTTTCCCTGGCTGACTTGCCGTAAAGCCGACTCGTCTGAAAGAGGATCGGCGTACCGCCGAATTTGACGATCGCATCCATCTGTTTGCGATAAAGTCCAGCGATGGGGCCAGCCTGGCCTTCGATGTAAGCTCCGGCCACAAACGGCACGTCTGCTCCTAGGGCTTCGCGGGTCCATTGCAGGACACTCATTTTCTCGGCGTCCGACAAAAAGTTCACGTAACCCGTGTCCATATTCACGGCGTTCTCTAAACCCGCCCGATGAGTAGCGACCAAGTGCTTCTGAAAGGCATCCACGGCAATGCGACCGTCGGTCTCGTATGGAAGAAGCGCAGCCGCAATGCCCTTCACTTTGCGACGCTCTCGGGGACGATCGAATGGAGATGCCGCGCTCATGGCTGTCTCGCTTTCGCTGATTTCAGCTTTTCGGCAAGCTCAGAGCCTTTGTAATATGCATCCAGAGGATAGCAACCGGATGGCAACCCCTTGCGCGGCGCGGTTGTGCAGTCGCTGAATGTTCGGCAGACCAGTCGGTGTTGAATCGTCCGCCCTTCGGACGCGTCCAGCAGGAGCCCGGGATAAGACAAGACCATGCGGCCCATGCCAACAAAGTCGACCCACCCTTCGCGAAGGACTGCCTGCGCAACGTGGGGAAGAAAATCCTGCAAATAGCTGTAGGCGGTTCCCACGATAATCAAATTGGGGAATTGCGATTTCAATTCTCTTGTCATTTGCATCTGCCTGGCCACACCGAGGAGAGGATCCTCGGGCGGTTGGTAACCGTCCGAAGGCGGATAGAAGGCAGGGCGCTGCACGTGTGGATTGTAGTAAGGACTACCGGCAGTGAGATTGACCAAGCGAATGTCCAGATCATCCAGCAGAGCTAAGAATCGTTTCGGCTCGGAGAGATCCATCTCCGTGGGGCAACGCGGGTTCACTCCAAAACCCCAGTGATACGGAGTCAAATGGGCGTGTGGCTCCGGAATTCCCGGACCCATCTTTCCTGGTGACGACGATTTGGGATCCGCCTGGAACGGCACGGTATCAAACGCGGACAGACGCACCGCAATTTGGAGGCCCGGCGCGATCGAGCGGATACCCTCCACTACTTCGCGCAAGAAGCGGGTGCGATTCTCGAAGGATCCTCCATACTTTCCAGGCCGCGTATGCGCACTAAGGAATTCATGGCCCAGATATCCATGGCAGTGTTTTATATCGACGAAATCGAATCCTAGATCGCGAGCCGCGCGCGCTGCTCGATGGAAGTCCTCGATGATGCTGGTGACCTGCTCGTCCGTCAATACAGGCGAATCCGCGGACAGGCCGAGTTTGCGATCGAGGATGGGATGGTGATAAAGAATCTTTGGCTCCGGCCGGTCATGAACATTGGGGCGGCAGTAGCGGCCGGAATGGGTCAACTGCAATCCAACTAGGGGCAATTCCTGCGATCGGGTTGTCTCTCGATAGGATTCCAGCAGTGCGCCACGCAGCTTCGTCAGGCCCGCATGGGTGTGTGGCGCAATCACCAATTGATTCGGATTGGCACGACCCTCGTGCGACACGGCAACTGCCTCACCTCCCCAAATGAGGCTGGCGCCGCTGCTTCCGAATCGCCGCCAGCGGCGCATCGTATATTCGCTTGGGTTGCCGTCGGGGTGCCCATCCCAGCCTTCCATCGGTTGCACCGCGATGCGATTGCGAAACTTAAATCCGCCGCGGAGCAATGGCCACTGCAAAGGAGACTGCGGGCCCTCGAGCAATTCGCCATCGCAAGGAATACTTACACCGATAGCTTGCAGGTGGTCCTTAAAATGTTGCACATCCTTCACCGCGCCGAGCCGTAGGATGGGAATGGTGCTCATGTTCGGACCGCTCGCCCGGGCGAGAACGTAGCCACCGTCGCACCAAGCAAGGACATCGCGACTAAGAAAAGAAACTCTTTCGAGCGGCTGCCGGTGGCATCTCGGATGTGGTCGGACGATTCAGGGGGATGGACAGGCGTTCCGATGGCTGGTCCTCAATATGCAGTAGATGCTGCTCCGTATTCTCGATCGCGGCCGAAATATCTATCGCCAATGGATACTAAGGACTCTGTTGCCCAATGTCGAGGCTTTCCATCATTCGCTGTGTGCATTTTCAGGCGATAAGCTTTCAGATATTCCGGATCTCCATTCCAGATCTCCGACTTGACGATGGAGCGAACTAACCGTAGATTGCTCAGGACGCGAAGGAGTTCATGAAACCACATCAACCGGCACGTAGAGACTTCCTATTACAAGTTAGCGGAGCAATGGGTGCGGCGTGGATTGGCGCACAATGGCCTGCGGTTGTGGCGGCAGCGCAACATGCACACGTTGCGGTCGCAAGTGCACCCGGCAAGTTCGAAGTGTTGACCAGAGATCAAGCCCGGCAAGTCGAAGCTATTGCCTCGCAGATCATTCCAACCGATGATATGCCCGGCGCGCGCGAAGCCGGGGTCGTCTATTTTATAGACCGGGCGCTCAAGACTTTCGCCAGCGATTCCTTACCCATTTATCAAAAAGGCCTCGCCGCGTTAAACCAAGCAACCAGTGAAAGCTATCCAGGAGTGAAGAGCTTTGCGGATGCCTCGCCGGAACAGCAGGAAAAGCTGCTGAGCGAACTCACCAGCGAGGGCAAATCGCGAACCCTTCCGCCTCGCAGGCGTCCTATAACCGTGTCTGCTGATTTTTTCCAAACCATCTGGCAGCACACGATCTTTGGATTTCTCATCGATCCTGAGGTTGGATGGGAAGGAAACCGCGATTATGCCGGGTGGAAGGTTATCGGGCGCGACCCGGCACATAGCTTTACTCCCCCGTTCGGTTACTACGACAAGGACTATCCAGGGTGGCAGGCAGCTTCGCCGGAAACGGACAAGAAATGAGCGAGTCCAAGGTTACGTATAGGCCTTCCGACGAAGTGGATTTCGTCATCGTGGGTTCCGGCGCCGCGGGAGGCGTGCTCGCGAAGGAGCTTTCCAGCAACGGGTTCACCGTCGTGGTTCTGGAGCAGGGGCCATACCTCAAGGAGGCGGATTTTTCTCACAATGAAATCGAAGTGAACACGCGACATCAGCTCACGAACAACCCAGGGATCCAGCCGAATACATTCCGCAGAACCACTCAGGACAAGGCCAAGGCTCAACAGAGCGTGCTTTACGGCCGCTGTGTTGGGGGCAGTAGCGTCCATTTCACCGCAAATTTTTGGCGGTTTCACGAGATAGATTTTAGAGAACGCAGCAAAGTGGGAGAAATTCCCGGAGCCAATCTCGTGGATTGGCCGATCACCTATCAGGACCTCGAGCCGTATTACACCAAGGTCGAGTGGGAGGTCGGTGTTTCTGGTCTGGCAGGGGCGAGCCCGTTTGATCCTCCGCGCTCGAAACCTTACCCCATGCCGCCCTTACCGGTGAAGGGCTCCGGCGTGATCTTCGAACGCGCGGCGCGCAAGCTCGGGTACCATCCGTTTCCCGCGCCTATGGCGATTCTCTCGCAGCCCCGGCCCGGGCGCAGTGCATGCGTCAATTGCGGATTCTGTCTCGGTTTCGGTTGCGAAGTGGGCGCGAAGTCGAGTTCTCTGGCCGCGATGATCCCGTTGGCGGAGGCCACCGGCCGTTGCGAGATTCGCCCCAACTCTTACGTCCACCAAATCCCCACGGATAAGACTGGTCGCGCAACCGGAGTGGTTTACTTCGATGCCAAGAAAAACTCCCATTTGCAAAAAGCCAAGGCGGTGATTGTCTGCGCCAATGGCGCGGAAACACCGCGGTTGCTTTTGCTCTCGACTTCTTCTCAATTTCCCAATGGCCTGGCCAATTCCAGCGGCATCGTGGGTAAATATCTGATGCCCAACAGCAGTGCGATTGTTTTTGGCGTGTTTGATGAACCGCTGAACGATTACAAGGGATTCGCGGTCAGCCGCATATTTCATGATTTTTATGAATTGGATCCGGCGAAAGTGGGTTTTCATGGCGGCGGTGGTCTTGATGCGCGCTTTGACATTACGCCCGCCGCGTTTGCGATGGGTGGGCTGCCGCCCGGGACACCGAAGTGGGGCAAGGAATTCAAGAAGACCTTGCACCAGAATTTCACGCGGACGATGGAAATTTTCTGTCACGGAACCTCACTGCCTGTGGAATCCAACAGCTTTTCTCTCGATCCAGATGTGAAAGATGCCTGGGGCCTGCCGGCTCTCCGCATGACGTTCCGCGACCATCCCGATGATCTGAAACTCTCCGAATGGATGCAGAACCGAGCCACGGAAATTCTGGAGGCCGCGGGCGCCAAGGAAAAATGGCATTTTCCCGTACAGGAGCAGAATTTCGCAGTACACCTTCTGGGCACCTGCCGCATGGGCACCGATCCGAAAACTTCGGTCATCAATCCAGACCATCGAACTCATGATGTCCCCAACCTCTTCCTGTGTGACGGCAGCAGCCTGGTCACTTCCGGCCGCGGCCAACCAACGATGACGATTGAGGCACTGGCGTTCCGCGCAGCGGACCGCATCACCGCCCTGGCGCATCGCGGAGACATCCACAGTTAGCTGCCGAATTGAAGTCTGGAAAACTGGAGATACAAAATGCGGAACACTGCAATCAATGGAAGGCTGTTTGTCGGTGCACTGACCGGCCTGATTCTTTCCTGTGGCGGAGCTACTGGAATCCCGGCACAAACGCAGGGCAAATCCCCGGCCGGGGCCTCAAAGACGGCTGAGCAACAATTCAAGAATATTCAGGTGCTGAAGGGCATCCCTGCCGAGCAGTTGATCCCTACGATGCAGTTTATCTCCGCATCCCTCGGCGTGGAGTGTGAATTCTGTCATGTCGAACATGAAATGCAGAAAGATGACAAGAAAGAAAAAGTAACCGCGCGAAAGATGATTGAGATGGAACTCGCCATCGACAAGAACCACTTCAAGAACGAAATCGAGGTCACCTGCTACACTTGCCATCGCGGCTCGGCCCATCCAGTGGGCACGCCTATTCTTTCTGCTGATACCGCGAAGCCCGCGCCGCACGTGCATGACGAAGCCGCGGAAGCGCGCGCGAACCTGCCGACGGCCGAGCAAATCCTGGACAAATACCTGGCCGCTGTTGGCGGTGCCGACGCGCTGGAGAGAATCAAATCGCGCGTCCAAAAAGGCAATCTAGACGCCGGCGGGATGCAGTTTCCGATCGAAGTGTATTCGGAAGCGCCGGACAAACGCGTTTCCATTTCCCATCCGGAAGGTGGCTCAAGTGTTACCGCGTTTAACGGTGAAGTGGGCTGGCTCAGCATCCGCAATGGGGTGCATATAATGACCGCCCCGGAACGCGAAGCCGCGCGAATTGATGCGGAACTTTATTTTCCTGCGCGTGTGCGCGAGCTATACTCGGAGTTTCACGTGAGCCCGGGCGAAGAGATCACCAGCCGGCCAACTTACCTGGTTACGGCTGCACAAGCGAACCGTCCTTCGCTGCGGCTTTATTTTGACCAGGAATCCGGGCTGCTCCTTAGACAAATGCGTTTTGCGGAAACTCCCCTGGGCAAAAACCCTACACAGATCGACTATGGGGACTACCGGGAAGCTGACGGCGTCAAAATTCCGTATCGGTGGACGCTTACCCGGCCGAATGGCAGCTTCACAATTAAAGTGGACCAAGTGCAGCAAAATGTTCCGATCGACCAAAAATTATTCGTGCCGCCGCCAAGTGAGGGCCCCGCAAAATAAGCTCCACACTAGCTCTCATAAAAACAGGGCAGATCAATCTGGGCCTAGAACTTGAAGATAAGCCCCCCCGTAAAGCTGGCCCGGTTCAGGTAATGCGACACACTTCCGTAGTAGCACCCGTAATAACAATACAGAGCGTTTGAGGAACTGCCGTAGGTCGGCAGATAGCGAATATCACCGCGTAGCCCGATATGGCGGCTAACATAGTATTTCACGCCGCCACCCAGGCTGAAGGAAAACTCGGTCCTGTTTGGCGTGTTGTTTCCGTTGCTGTCATGCGTGAAGCCAAGGCTCGCGGCCACGTACGGCCGGAGGTTCACTTCGCTGGAGCGGAACATATACAGCCCACCGAACTGGTATTGGTCAATGACCGAGTGATACGCGCTGATGTAGGAATTGGTAAGGATATCGTGCGCGCTGTATGAAGTGTTGTTGCGGTTCCACATGAATTCCGGCTGAAAATTTTCCGTCACGCTGTAATCGATAAAGGTTCCAAACGCTACGGAATCGTTGACCCGTAACCGGTCAATGGGGTCCGACCCTGTCGGGCCGGTGGTGATGCTAACGGGATAAGACGCACTGGTTTCGTACCCAACAAAAGGATCGACTTCGAACCGGTTTTGGGCATGAGCAGGAATGGCCGCAACCGAAAGTAGTGCGACTGCGGCAAACAACGTCGTACGAATCTTCATTGCTCGGATTCTCCTTTTTGACCACTCACCCTGGATTGTCAGCCGTGATCCGCACCACCCCACGGAGTGGATCGGCCAGTGGGCCTCGCCGAACACCCAGGCCCGACCGGGATTAAAGCAGTATGACAATGAACTTCATCGTCTCTCCTCGATAGAAACCCGGAAATACCCGAAAAGTTTCCCCGATGTGCCCATTGTCTAATGGGCTTGTCGATTTAGATGGATTGCTCGGGCGGCCAGTTGCTCACTCCTGCTATCTCGAACAGGCTGAAAAGAAAGGAAATATCTGGGCGTATCAGTTTTTCGTGGGATGATTGTCGCCACCTCTAGCCTCTCCCGCTGACCCTTTTTCTGGCGAAGCGGGCTGCCCATCCCCGACAGGCTTGTTGATGTATTGGACGATCAGGGAAATCCGCCGATTGGAAGGATCCAACGGCGATTCTGGTTTGCGCAAGCGCTGCTCCGCGAACCCCCTCACCTGAGTGATTTGGTCGGGACGAATGCCGCTATTCTGCATCAATCGCCGCGCACAGTTGGCTCGATCCGAAGACAACTCCCAGTTCGTATAAATCGCGCCCGGTGGATAGGGTTTGGCGTCCGTGTGGCCCTCTATCGCCAGGGTGTTGGGCAGTTTTCCCAGTTCCTGACCCAGTAACTTCACCAGGTCACTACCGTCGGGGCTCATTCTGTCGCTGCCGCTGTCGAAAAAGACTCCGCTGGCAGACTCCGTCAATTCAATGCGGAGACCCTCGTTGGTCACGGTCATGTCGATATGGTTTTGCAATTGATCGAATTTCGGGATCTCGCGAATCGACTTTTGCAACTGCTCCTTCAACTCCTTCATATTGTCTTTCGAGACGATGAAGTTTTCGCCCGCGCCCTTCATGTCGCTGCCCACCATCTTTGAGGTGCCGGTGGGGTCCTTAAAATATCCTCCTACGGCCTGCTTCACCTGATTGCTGGTGTTCATCAGCCACAAGACAATAAACAAAGCCATCATGGCGGTTACAAAGTCTGCATAGGCCACTTTCCAGGCACCGCCGTGGTGCCCGCTGTGGCTCGCCTTCTTCTTGATGATGATTGGTGGCGGCAAAGGCATATGGGCTTCCCCACTTCAGGCCGCCGCGGGGGGCGGTGCCGCCTCTCCCTTATCTTTAATGAATTTGTCCAACTCCTGGAACGTGGGCCTTTGATGGCCAGGGATCGCCCGGCGGCCGAATTCCACGGCAATTGACGGCGGAGATCCTTTGATGAAGTTGACGATCACCACGCGGAGAACGTGGTAATACGCGTGTTCGTCATCGGTGTTTTTGGCCATGTTGGAAGCGACCGGGCCGACGAATCCGTAGCACAGCAAAATACCCAAAAACGTGCCTACCAGTGCGGCCGCAACCTTGTGGCCGATCTCCTCTGGAGGACCACCAAGCGCGCCCATGGTGATCACCACGCCGAGCACAGCGGCAACGATGCCTAAGCCAGGCAGTGAATCCGCCATGGTCGAAAGCGATGCCACGGGAACGGAAGCTTCGTGATGGTGCACTTCCATATCCAGTTCCATCATCTGGTCCATATCAAACGGCTCCACCCCTCCGACAGACGCCATGCGAATGGTGTCGCACACAAATTCCAGGGCGTGGTGATCTTGCAAAAACGCCGGGTATTTGGAGAAGACAGGGCTTTGTTCGGGATTGTCACTGTCTGCTTCTAACGCCATCAAACCCTCTTTGCGTGCACGGGAAAAAAGCTCGAACAACATTTTCATGGATTCCATATATTTGGGTTTTGCGTAGGGCGAGCCCTTCAACAGTCCAGCAAATCCTCCGACCATCTTCTTTAAAATGTGGGGCGGGTTGGCGATCAGCACTGTGCCAGCCGCGGCACCGGCAATGATGAGCAATTCCGCAGGCTGCATCAGCACACGCAAATTGCCGTGCTCCATCAGGTACCCGCCTACGATGGCTCCGATTACCACCACGATGCCAATAATCACGAACATGTTTTAACAGGCCTCAGTTATGCGCGGTTCACGCGCTGATCATCACCACCCGATTTCCTCCCATGCTGCTGCTTTCGCGTAGGGCTTGTTCCGCTCGTCCTACCACGGTGCTGACCGTGTCGCTGTCGTGACCGATTGTTGCCCCGATCGAAACTGTCGCGTGCAAGGTGTCTCCCCACCATTCCACCCCTGCGTGCCGCACCAACTTTCTCAGCCGCTCCGCGACCCTCATCACGTCGCTTTCTCCACATTCCGGCAGGATGGCCAGAAATTCCTGATCCAGCCACCTACCGAGAAAGTCGGTGGGGCGCAAACCACTCTCGAAGGTGTCCGCAACCATGCGCAGGGCGGCATCGACGGCGGCTTGGCCGTACCTGTCACCCAGTTTCGACAGATCATCGATTCCGTAGCACATCACGCAGAATGGCACGGGATACAACGCGTAAAGGTTCAAACATTCCTTCAAACGCGCCTGGATCATGCTGTGGTTGAGTGCGCCCGTCAGGGCGTCCAGACAGCCGTACGCTCCGAGCTTGCCCCGTCGCCGATACGAACAATGTGATGGCGAATTCGCTTCGAACACTTTAACGGTGGCGACGAACTCTCCTGCTTCATCGCGCAAGGGTACACTGCGTATCTGCACCTTCAAGTAACGCCCGTTTTTGCAGCGCACGGAGAATGGCGCATCGGTTGAGGACGCGGGCTGTAACGTGTCTCCGCGCGGTTCAGCGGAATCTTGCGCCGTTTTTTGGTCCTCCTCGCCGCTCTTCAACAGGTCCGACTCGTGCAGCCTTCCCAAGACGTCCTGTCGCAGGTAGTCCGTTAGCTTCTCGGCACCGGCGCTCCACAAGATGACCTTGCCTTCTCGATTCACCGCATAAATGCCGAGCGGGAGCGCCTCCAGCGCCATCCGATGAATATCTCTTTCGCCAGGATTCGTCATCCCAATGCTCTAAACGCGCAGAATATTCAGGCACGTTATAGGCCACCCATGAAGCATAATTCCCTCTATTTCTGTGGGTTGCGACGATGACAGTTTTCTTTTTGTTTCAATTTAGTTTCGCCATTCCAATTCAGCAATGGTTCCCTCCCGCCGCTTTGGCCTGTGGGTTTTGACAGTTGGCACGCCACGAGCCGACGAGGCAAAACGTCTAGACATGGCTGGACAAGGGAATGCGACGTTAGGTTCGGAAAACGGGAAGTCTCGGAAGAACAGCCTGGTGGTTGAGGGAACCCATGTGTCCGGGTCGGACCGTGACTTGATGGTGGGCCTGGGTGGACTTGAACCACCGACCTCGCCCTTATCAGGGGCGCGCTCTAGCCACCTGAGCTACAGGCCCAATCAATACTGCGTGGGAACCAACGTCGAACTGTTTCATTCTACGATGCCCTTGGCTGCTTCGCAACCGACACAAACCGCCTTCTTCTGCCTTTTTAGGACCTTACCACCGTATGCATAACCCTAACGTAAGCGCGACGCTACCAGCAGCGGCAGTTTTGTAAGTTTGTGTGCACCTTGGAACTTAGATGGAGTCACGCCGCGGCAGTCTCATATTTCGACGTGATTTTTGCCTCGACAAGGCCCTGATCGTGATGCCTGCCTCGACTAAAATTCGGTGGACTGCGGCCGCAATCTCTGTCGCGGCGGGAGCGTCTCCGTGGATGCAGATTGTGCTTGCATGGATTGGTATCGTCTTGTCGCCGGCCGCGATTACGCTCTCGTGTTCTACGATCCGGAGGGCCTGCTGCGCGGCTTCTTTTGGGTCCAGCAACGCATCTTCAAACTTACGTGAGCGCAGACTTCCATCTTGTTCGTAGCGCCGATCGGCAAACGCTTCCGCCGCGACCGGAAAGCCCGCCTCCCGAAATTCATCCAACATGACGGAACCGGCCAGGCCAACAAGGATGACGTTGGCCCTCCACCGCCGCACCCCGTCCGCGATCGCTCTGGCGATCTTTCGGTCACACGCGGCTTGGTTGTACAACGCGCCGTGTGGTTTCACATGACCGATCGCCGCGCCACACTTTGCAGCAACTTCTTCCAGTGCGAGAATCTGCCGGTGCACTGCATCGGATATCTGTTCCGGCAAAAGCTCCAACTCTTTGCGACCAAAATCCGCGCGGTCTTCATAGCCAGGATGCGCACCCACGTGAACTCCGTGGGACAGCGCCTGCTCGACCGTTTTGCGCATCATCTCGACATCGCCTGCGTGGCCGCCACAGGCGATATTTGCGGAGCTGATATAACGCATCAACTCTTCCTGGGTGCCGTCCGCCAGCGCCTCCCGTATTTCCCCCATATCGCAATTTAGGTCCATGGTTCTCATGCTCATGCAAAGAGTTGCCGTGGACTATTCAGAAGGCGTTCTTGCTCAATCCATAAGGAGCGGGCCACAGCCAGCGACGTGCGTTCAAAGCGAACTTCCGTGCGCGGACGAAGCTGCCCCAGGCGGTGCAAGTCCACACCAATCACGTTGGCGATCTTCGGATAGCCGCCAGTGGTTTGCTGGTCCACGAACAGGATAATCGGCTGTCCGGACGGTGTTACTTGAATCGCGCCAACGGGTACACCTTCGGTGATCATTTCTCCCGGTCCTTTGGCCCCGAGGCTGGGCCCTTCCATGCGCAGGCCCGTACGGTCGGATGCCTCGCTCACCTGAAACGTATTGCGAAAAAAAACCTGCTTGGCTTCCTCAGAAAAGCAATGAATCTGCGGCCCGTCAGTCACACGCAGAACTCTTCTGGGCTTTAACGTCAACAACACCGATTGCGAGATTCTCTGGCAAGAAATTTCCTTTGCCGGCTCACCAAGCTTCAGCACATCTCCCTTGCGCAGCGCCCTACCGTCATGCCCACCCAATCCGCTGAGTAGATGTGTGGAAGCGCTGCCCAGAAATGGTGCTACCTGTATGCCCCCGGCTACGGCGAGGTAGCTTCGCGCAAAATTTCGCGTTGGCCCCAGAACGAGTTTTGCTCCCGGTGAAATCGTCTGGGAAGTCCACATTTCCACGGGATGGCCGCCAATCATTGCCCCAAAGTCCGCGCCGGTCAGCGCAACCACGGCCCCCTCCGGAAAAACGAAAGTCCCTCCTAGCAGCGTCATTTCCAATCCCGCATCATCGGGCGCGTTGCCCACCAACAGGTTTCCCAATCGTAAAGCGACTGGATCCGCGGCTCCCGAAGGGGAAACGCCTAAAGGTCCGAAGCCGGGGCGGCCCAAATCCTGCACGGTGGTGAGTAGCCCAGGTGATTCAACCACCAAAGAAGTCATGTTGACTCCAATTTCACAAAGTCTTCACGCGAAATTGCCCGGAAGTTCACCTTGTCCCCGATCGAAATTGCGGCCATTGGTTGGCGATCGGCCCGGAACATGGACACAGGCGTGCGTCCGATCAATCGCCAGCCCCCGGGAGTCGCATACGGATACACGGCTGTCTGCCGCCCAGCTATCCCCACACTGCCGGGTGGCACGTTCTTGCGAGGTATTTCTAAACGTGGCATGGCAATCTCTTTTGGAAGCTGGCCCAGATACGCAAATCCTGGAGCGAAGCCCAGAAAATAGGCATGGTAACTTCGCGAAGTATGTAGCGTGACGACTTCCCGTGGTTGTAAGGCATGGAGGTTCGCAACGTCCTCAAGATCCGGGCCAAATTCTTCGCCATAGCATACGGGAATCTCTACAGTGTGCGGCTTCGGACGGCGTGTAGTCTTCGCGCGCTGCTCGAACTGACGCAGAACGACTTCCACGTTGCCTTGGTCTATCTTTCCGGGATCAAACGTCACCATCAGCGAGGTGTACGCAGGTTGAAGATTTCGCAGCCAGTCGGGCGGGTCCTTTTGCAGGAGGCGCAGCAGCCTCAGGACTCGTTCATGCGCTGGCAAACCGATCTCCTCGCCAAGATACACGAGGGTGGCCTGATCGCTCGCCGCGCAGAATCTCACGCTGACTCTCCGTTCTACTGCACAAATCCGATGTTTGCCCCAGGTGTGCCTTCTGGGGCCTCCTTGATTGGCCCGTAGAGCGCTTCAAACCGCGAGATGTTTTCGCCGAGGGCTCGCCAGATGCGCTTGGCATGGCCGGGGCTAACGATCATGCTGCTGAGCAGCTTCCCTTGCGTGGCGTTGGGAAAGACGTACACAAAATTCAGGGTGAACTCTTCGGCGTGGTGCTGAATCATCACTAAATTGCTGTACATACCCTGCAATTCTTTTTCGTCTGCCTTGATCTGGACCTGTCCTGGTGCTTGTCCCTGCCCTTGTTGCGGTACCTGCTTGTCGTCCATGGTGTTCTCCTGAAAATTCTCTTCCAAGGTATCACAATCAAAAGTCCAGGCTCGCGGCATCGCCGCATCTAAGAAGCCGTGGAGAGGTGCCTTCGAAACAAAGTTCTATTGACAGCCGCTAACATTAATTATAGTTTAGAAGAGAAGTTCACTATAGTTAACACCATGGGAGACCTGCTCGCCGAGTCGCTCTTTTCCCATCGCCTATGAGATTTTCTTTGCGCGCCCGCTGTGGCTTGAAGCGGCGGAGGGATTTCTGCCGCGGGCTCCTTCGTCAATTCCCGTTTGACCACCATCGTCGCGTGGGTTGTCACCGCGGTGATTCTTTTCTTTAATGGCGAACTGCTTTGGTTGATCTTCCGCGGCGCCTGATTTTCCTCCGGCACTTTCCGCGAGCAAGCCAACTGTGCGAGACTTTTCAGTGCTTATGGCAGCAACTCCCAAGAAGGCTAAGCGTTTGCGCTGGATTCTGTTTCTCGGCGCGCTGGGCTTGATCGGTGTATCGATTGGGCTTGCGACGTTTCATAAAACGCCGTGGGCTGTTCCCGCAGCGGAGAAAGCGCGGAAGAATCCTCTGACTTTTTCGGATGCGAACATCGCTGCCGCGAAGGAAATCTACGGAAACAAGTGTTCCGATTGCCACGGCGAGAAGGGCAAGGGCGATGGTTCCGAGGCAATGATGTACGACCCGGCACCTTCGGATTTGACCGACGCGGCAAAAATGAACAAGCGGACCGACGGCGAGATCTTTTATCAGATTACCGAAGGACGCAAGCCGATGCCGTCCTTCAAGAAAAAGCTGACGAAAGAGCAGCGCTGGCAATTGGTGCTGCTGGTACGCTACTTCGCGGCCCAGCCCGCAGCTGAATAGGCCGTCATATCCTTTCTTTACCTTCTCTGGAGCCTCCGATTCTACTTCACTGTTGCCAGAGCGCTGGCTACTTCTTTGATATCCGGCACTACGGGAATGTCGTAATGCTTGAGCCAGGCGACTTTGCCGTGCTTGTCGATAATGAAGATGGAGCGGCCAGTAATGCCCTTTTCCGGCAGGAACACGCCATATTTTTCACTCATGGCACCGCGTGGCTGGAAATCCGCCAGCAGGGAATACTTAATGCCCATTTTTTCCGCGTAGGCTTTGTGCGACCAGACGCTGTCTACGCTGACACCCAGGACTTCCGCATCGAGAGTGTCAAAGTTCTTCATGTCGTTCACGAAACAGGCGTGCTCATTGGTGCAGGTGGGACTCCAGTCCAGTGGATAGAACACCAGCACGACCCGTTTCTTACCGGCAAAGTCCGATAGCTTCACTTCCTTCTGGCTCTGATCCTTTAATGCGAAGTCCGGTGCAGTTTGTCCCACACTTAAGCTCATGATGCATTCCTCCCGTCGATTTAATTGCCGCTCAGCATCTTACCGAATTGGCTTGCGTGCGCCAAATTGCGACTTTCGCGGGGGGCGGAGGCGCGTTACACTCCGGCGAACGTGATAGACCTAAAAGAAGTAGTGGAACGCTATGCCGCGCTGGCGGGAAACTTTGGCAACCCGTTGGCACTGACGGCGTTTGGATTGAGCGTGGAAGAGACGCAGAACGTTTTCTCCAGCTTCGACGAGGATTACCACATCAGCCGGTTTTTGCACTTTTCGCGGGCGGAAGGGCAGAGCTACGCAGTCAGCGGCGAGACGGTCACGCACGTAGCGATTGATCCTTCCATTTACTCCCTGTTGTAGGCGAGGGGTTGCAGCACACAGGCAGCGATCGGACAGTCTGGCGAAGAGGACTACCCGGTGGAATTGACTCCTGAGTGTTCGAGCTTGCTAATTTCGTTGCGCACGAAGTCGTCGATCTGGGCATCGGTGAGGTGGCCGAGCCAAACAAATTTCACATGGCGAAACGCGGCTGAAGTGTCGTTCGAGGAGACTTGACCTCGGTCGTAGAGGTTCTTGATGTCGATTCTTGCGCGTGCTTCGAGTCTGGCCTGTTTTTCATCTGCCATGGCGACTCCTGTGAGAGACTGACTGGCGAGCCTGATACCACCCTACGCTTTTGCGCGGGGGAAGCAAGTCGTGAGACGGGAAGGCGAAGCAAGGGGCTTGTGCGATGCGGGTTAAAAAAGGCACGAGGCCCGCGGGCTCGCGCCGGCCTACAGTGAACCAACCTGAAGGGACGGACTCGCAAAAACGTGTCAGAAGAGTGTGGCTGGTGATGACAACAAACAAAAGGCGAAAGCGTACGCGCGGTCAATAATGGCGAAGACATACGGTTAGGTACACCTGATGTATCGCTCCGACAGCTTCGGGAAAAGGGGCGGTCCCTATGAGACGCACGGCAATCCTGGGAATTCTGGTAGTTTGCGTGAGTCGACATGCAGCCCCACCGGAGGATGCTGCTGCGGGGGGGGAACGCAAGTTCCCCTGAAATTCGCGAACGACCTTAGTTCATAGACAGCGAACCAAGGCGATCCAGTGGAGTTTGTGTTGGATGAGGAACTGAAAGTGCGAGGCACCGTGGTTGTGACAAAGGGCGCGCATGCCGTGGCGGTGGTGTCGGCCGCAAAGAAGGCGGGGATGATGGGGAAGCCGGGAGACCTGAGCGTCCAGTTGGAATATTTGAAAGAGGGAGGAAGCCACATTCGGCTGCGCGGCGCGAAGGGAAAAGAGGGAGAAGGAAAAGTCGGAACGACGGTGACGCTGACGGTCCTGTTTGGGCCGATTGGGCTGATCAAACACGGGAAGAATGTCGATATTACGGCGGGGACGCCGTTCGTGGCGAACGTGGACCAGGATACTTGGCTGTCGGCGATGAAATAGGCACGAGAGAAGTGTGGAAGAACTTCCCCACAAAAAAATTGAGGGCGCCTGAACCTTGCGGCTCTTGCGCCCCCTTTTGATTGTGCTGGCAAGTTTTTGAGGCTTCCCGGCTCAATCTGGCGTGAGAATAAACCTGCAAATGATGCTTGGCAAGAGGACTCGTAGCGATTTGCTGTGGAAAGCTGTGCATGGCTGTGCAAAAGAGAAGCGAGGAGGTAAAGGAATACAGGAGGTGGAGGAGGAGGCAAAGAAGCAAAGAGAGGAATCTCCGACCCTTTGCAAACAGCACAAAGGGCAGGGCACCGGGGTGGTGAAGGGTGCGGGCACAGATCGGAGAGAGATCAGTAGGCGGGGATGGACTTTTCGAAGCGGCGGATCACGGACTGATATTCATCGCTGAGGGCCGAGGGAAGGCGGTCGCCAAATTTGGCGAAGAATTCGCGAGTGTCGGCGAGGTCAATCTCCCAGTCATCGGCGTCGACGCGGAAAAGCTCGCGCAAGGTTTCGGGAGACAGATGGAGCCCGTCGAGAGTGAGTGCTTCGCGCGTGGGAACGAAGCCGATGGGAGTTTCCTCGGCTTGGCCGTGGTCTTCGACGCGCTCGAGAATCCACTTGAGAACGCGGACATTGTCGCCGTAGCCTGGCCAGAGGAACTTGCCGTCGGCACCCTTGCGGAACCAGTTGACGTGGAAAATTTTGGGAGGATGCGGGATGCGCTTGCCCATGTCCAACCAGTGCTGAAAATAGTCGGCCATGTTGTAGCCGCAGAAAGGGAGCATGGCCATCGGATCGCGCCGCGTGATGCCGACGTCGCCGGTGGCCGCGGCCGTCGTTTCGGAGGCCATGGTGGCACCGACGTATACGCCGTGCTGCCAGTCGAAAGCTTCGTAGACGAGCGGGGCGAGGCGAGCGCGCCGTCCACCGAAGATGAAAGCGGAGATGGGAACGCCTTCGGGAGCTTCAAATTTGGGGGAGATGCTGGGGGACTGGATCGCCGGGACCGTATAGCGCGAGTTTGCATGCGCGGCGGGACCTTTGGAGGGATCCCAGGCTTCGCCGCGCCAAGTGACGAGTCCGGCGGGTGGATCACTGCCGATGCCCTCCCACCACGGCTCGTCGTCGGGGGTGACGCCGACGTTGGTGAAAATGGTGTTGCGATTGAGGGCGAGCATGACGTTGGGGTTAGTCTTCATGCCCGTGCCGGGGGCAACACCGAAGAAACCAGCTTCAGGATTGATGGCGTGGAGATAGCCGTCGCCGCCAATGTGCATCCACGCGATGTCGTCGCCGATCGTCCAGACCTTGTAGCCTTGGGATTCTAGGGCGGAAACCATCATGGCCAGATTGGTTTTGCCACAGGCGCTGGGAAATGCGGCAGCCATGTAGGTGACTTTTCCGCCAGGAGATTCGAGGCCGAGGATGAGCATGTGTTCAGCCATCCAGCCTTGCTGGCGCGCCATGTAGCTGGCGATCCGCAGGGCGAAACATTTCTTGCCAAGTAGCGCGTTGCCACCGTAGCCGGAACCGACGCTCCAGATAAGGCGCTCTTCGGGGAAGTGCGCGATGTAGCGGCGCAGTGGGTCCAGATCGCCGAGAGAATGCAGGCCGGGAACAAAGTCGGACGAACTACCGAGGCGGTCTGTGGCGATTCTCCCGATGCGCGCCATGATGCGCATGTTGGCCACAACGTAGGGACTGTCCGTGGCTTCGACGCCGACCTTGCTGAGTGGGGAGTTGGGGGGGCCCATGACGTAGGGCACGACGTACATGGTGCGGCCGCGCATGGCGCCATTGAGGAGGGCGCCAATCTTGTGTTTTGCGCCGCCGGGATCCATCCAATTGTTGGTGGGGCCAACGTCGTCTTTGTCGGGCATGCAGATAAAGGTGAGGTGCTCGGTGCGGGCCACGTCACTGGGACTGCTACGGTGAAGATAGCAATTGGGATAGGTAGTGGGATTGAGCTGGAAGGAATCGGAGTGCTTGAGCATTTCGTGGAGAACGGCCTGATTCTCGGCCTCGGAGCCATCACAGAAGACTATGCGATCGGGCTTGGTGAGCTGGGCGGCTTGTTCCACCCAAGCTTCCATCGGCGTTCCCACGGTCAACCCTCCAAAAAACAGATGCAATGCATCCACAGAACAAATCAACATGCCTGATCGAGCTGGTCCTAGGAGGACAGCGAAGCCAGGCGGGATGCGGCTCCGTAACGTGTTCAACAGTTTACGGTAGGGCTCCGCTGGGTTGCAAGGCAAGCGGAAATGGCGGGCTGGCGAAGTCTTATTGTTGGTGGGAATGCTATCCTCTTTGCATGTACGCACAGAAATTCCAGGTGGATGTGTGGATTCGGGGCGAGCGGAAGAGTTGTCCACTGGAGTGGCTGGATCAGTTCTGCATGCGCAATTTCACGAACGCGGCGGAATTTGATGACACATTGCCGGTGAGCGAAGGACGGGTAGAGGCTAGTTTCCGGCTGACGCCGGCGAGGTTTGCTGAGGGTCTGGGGGCCTGGCTGACGCAGAGAGGGAAGGGCGAGGGTGAACCGGTGAGGGTAGAAGTCACGCGGGTAGAATGACGGGACTGCGGTAGTCTTCAGGGCTGGGACGATTCTTCGGTTGAAAGTACAGTTTTGCTTTCGAGAGCGGCGCGGATTGCCGGTAAGGCTTTGAGTGCGGCTTCTTCTCCTGCGCGGACCAGTTGGCTGGTTTTGGTGAAATCATCCCAGAGGTATGGAGTGACGTCCGGCTCGATAATGACGTCGGCTTCCTTGCGCCACTCGAGATCGGCGTGGCGTTGGATGATGGTGAAGGAACGGCTGAGAACATCGGTGAACGTGCGGGGTTCCTCGACTGCGCCTGCTTCCAAGTAGACGGCGATGACCAGTTCGGCGCCCAGGATGAGGGTGCCTTCGATGGGCACGAGCGCGGTCAGGAAACCATCCACCAGCGTGCGTCCTTCATGTTTCACGGGGACGAACAATCCGGGATAAGCGCAAGAGGCGCGAAGCGGTGGGATAAGGGGCCCACCGTGATAGTAGACGGGCAAGCCGAGATTGATATCGGTGGTGGCGATGGCGAGAGGTTTTTGCAATTCTTCGAAGCGCTTTACGGGAGAGAAGCGGGCGACGAATTGTTCGAGGCGATTGTTGGTGGCGAGGCCGAGCCAGGAGGGAGTCCAGCGGCCGAAATCCGTGAACTTGGTTTCATGAGCGATGAGCTCCATCATTTCTAGCGAGGCGCCGGCACAATAGCCAGTGGCGATGAGCGCACCGACGCTGGTGCCGGCAACAACGTCAACCGGGATGGCGGCTTCGCGAAGGACGCGAAGGACTCCGATGTGAGCAATGCCACGCGCGAAACCACCGGCGAGCGCGATACCGACACGAGGACGCCTGGCGCCTTTCGGAGTACCACCGTAGGCGAAGGCGCGGAAGAGGTCCTTGGCCATGCGCAGGAAACTCTGCGATTCGCCGTTTTTCTCGGGTGCCATATCCGCCTATTTTACGATGCCGGGAGTTTACCAAACACTTGTTTGACCCGCACGATGCCATTTTGTAACCTGTTATTCTGCACTCAACTCACTGTCGAAGGCTTGTCATGACACAACGAATTCAGAAAGCTGCCGTCCTCGGCGCAGGCACCATGGGCGCGCGAATTGCTGCGCATTTCGCGAATGCGGGGCTGCCATGTTTGTTGCTGGATATCGTTCCGAAAGATGCGGCGCCCGCGGAGCGGAACAAAATTGTGGCTGCGGGACTGGAGGCGGCGAAGAAATCGAAGCCTGCGGCGTTTTTCACGCCGGCACTGGCAGCGAAAGTTTCCATTGGAAATTTCGAAGACGATCTGGCGCGCATTGCGGACGCCGACTGGATCATTGAGGTGGTGGCGGAAAATCTGGAGATCAAACGCGGATTGCTGGCAAAAGTGGCGCAGTTCCGCAAGCCCGGCGCGATTGTCACGACGAATACCTCCGGCCTGCCGGTTCACCTGATCGCGGAAGGATTGCCAGAGGAATTTCAGCAGCATTGGGCGGGTACGCATTTTTTCAATCCCCCGCGCTATATGAAATTGGTGGAAGTAATTCCGGGGCCAAAGACTTCGCGGGAGGTTGTCGAGACACTGTCGGATTTCTGTGACCGGGCGTTGGGAAAAGGCGTAGTGATCGCAAAGGATACGCCGAACTTTATCGCGAACCGTATCGGGACGTTTTCGATGCTGAATGCGTTGCGATTGATGGGCACGCTGGGGATGACCATCGAGGAAGTGGACGCGTGCACGGGTCCGGCGGTGGGATGGCCGAAGTCTGCGACGTTCCGCACGGCGGATATTGTGGGGTTGGATGTGTTGATGCATGTGGTGAAGAACATTTACGAGACCGCTCCGAATGATGAATCGCGGGAGGCGTACAAGATTCCAGCGTTCGTGGAGGAGATGGCGAAGAGAAAATGGCTGGGGGACAAGACCGGGCAAGGATTTTATAAACGCGTGAAGGGTGGCGAAGGGGAAAAGGAAATTCTGACGCTGGACCTCAATAGCATGGAATACCGGCCGCGGCAGAAGGCGAGGTTTGCTTCGATCGAGGCGGGAAAAGCGATCGAAGATACGCGAGAACGGTTGCGCGGGATGTTGACACCGCTATTTGAAGGACAGAAAACGGATAAGGCGCAGCAATTCATCTGGGCCGGCCTTTCGGAGATGTGTTTGTATGCGGGGCGGCGCATGCCGGAGATTTCCGATCACATTGTGGATGTGGATCGCGCGATGCGCTGGGGCTTCGCATGGGAACTGGGTCCGTTCGAAAGCGTGGATGCAATCGGGCTGACCGCGTTTGCGGAGCAGATCAAGAAAGAAGGACGGAGCCTGCCACCGATTTTTGAAAAGGCGCTGGCAAGCGGACGAAAGAGCTTTTACCAGTCGGAAAAGGGGCAGACCGCGGTTTTTGATCTTGGCAGCGGGTCGACGAAGAAGGTGGAGGAGCCGGCGGGAATCCTGATTCTGAAGAATCTGAAGGAGGCCGGCCGGGAGGTGGAGCGGAACACGGGCGCGAGTCTGATCGATTTGGGCGACGGCGTGGTTTGCTGCGAATTCCACGCAAAGATGAATGCGATTGGGGCGGACCTGATCGCAATGATTCACAAGGGACTAAAGCGGCTGGAGACGGATTTTGACGCCATGGTAATTGCGAATCAGGCTACGAACTTCTCGGTTGGCGCGAATCTAATGATGGTGTTGATTGGCGCGCAAGAACAGGAGTGGGACGAGCTACACATGGCGGTGAAGCAATTCCAGAACGTGAATCTGGCCATCAAGTATGCGCCCAAGCCGGTGGTGGCGGCACCGCAGGGAATGGCCCTGGGCGGTGGCTGCGAAATCAGCTTGCATGCGGCGAAGATCCACGCGGCAGCGGAAGCGTACATCGGGCTGGTGGAAACGGGGGTGGGGTTAATTCCGGGCGGGGGCGGTACGAAGGAGATGCTGATCCACGCGAACGAGAATGCTGCTTCCGGGGATGACCTGGATTTGTTTCACACGTTGAAGCCGGTGTTCGAAAATATTGCCATGGCGAAGGTGGGCACCAGCGCGGAAGAATGCCGGGAGCTGGGTTATTTGCGGCGCGGAGACACAGTTTCGCTGAATCGCGATCGGTTGGTGGCAGACGCGAAGCAGACGGCGTTGGCGCTGGCCCGGGGAGGGTGGAGGCCCGCGGCGTCCTCGTGGCAGGAAGGGGCGCAGATGACGCTTATCAAGGTGCTGGGAGAATCGTTTTTGGCGGCAGTGAAAATGGCAATTCACCTGATGGTGCGCGGCGGATACGCGTCAGACTACGATGCGCATGTGGCGCGGAAGCTGGGAAATATTCTGGCGGGCGGGGCGTTGTCTGCGCCGCAGATGGTGAGCGAGCAGTACGTCCTGGATTTGGAGCGGGAGGCGTTTGTGTCGTTGTGCGGGGAGAAGAAGACGCAGGAGCGGATTGCGCACACGTTGAAGACGGGGAAACCGCTGAGGAACTAGGGCAGAGACCGCAAAAGCAGCAGCGGCCGCAAGCGCCAGAAAAAATCGCATAAAATCGTATTGCCATACATAATAAAAACGATTATTCTCGTTGCCCGGAGAAGACTATGCAGAGACTTCTGGCCCCACGGGAAGCCGCAAATATGCTAGGAATCAGTTATCCCACCTTGAAGCAGTGGATTTACCACAAGAAAATCAAAACGGCAAAGACTCCCGGCGGGCACCATCGCGTGCCGGAATCGGAGATTGACCGGTTGATTCCAAAAAAACTAGAGCGAGGCGATATTGCCACCCGGCGGGGGAATTTCCGGAAGATCAGCGGGCGAAACCAGTTGATCGGGCGTGTGGTGGCACTCAAATTCAGCGGACTTCTGGCGCAAGTAACGCTGGCGATTGGCGAACAGCACATCACGGCGATTATCACCGCCGATGCGGCGCGGGAATTACGGCTAAAGGTGGGCGAGCGCGCGGCGGCGCTGATCAAATCCACCGAAGTAATGATTTTGCGCGTGTAAGTCCACGGAAATCCTATGAAGATACTCCGCAAACTGCCTGTTCTTGTTTGCTTATTGGTGCTAACGCCGAGTGTGCGCGCGCAGACACTTCGCGTTGCGGCGGCTGCCGATCTGCAATTCGCAATGAATGATCTCGCCGGCCAGTTCGAGAAAAAGAGTGGGACAGAGGTGGCCATCAGCTACGGATCGAGCGGGAATTTCCGGGCGCAAATTGAGAATGGAGCGCCGTTTGATCTGTTTTTCTCCGCAGACGCGCAATACCCACAGCAGTTGGTGACGGCAGGCGTGGCGGATGGGCAAACCCTGGTTATGTACGCGCAAGGGCACGTGGTGCTATGGGCGCCGGCAGGGGAAAATTTGCATTTGGCGGAACGTGGTTTCGAGGCGCTGAGGGATTCTCGTGTCCGGAAAATTGCTATTGCGCATCCGGAGCACGCGCCGTACGGGCGAGCCGCGGTTGCGGCGCTGCAAAAAGCAGGGATGTATGAGGCACTGAAGGGCAAACTCGTGTACGGAGAAAATATTTCGCAGGCAGCGCAATTCGCGCAGTCAGGCAGCGCGCAGGTCGGGATCATCGCGCTTTCTCTGACGTTCGCGGAAAGCATGAAGGGCGGAGAACGTTGGGAAATTCCGGGGAATTACTATCCGCCTTTGCACCAGGCTGCGGTGATGATCAATGCATCTTCGAATAGAGCCGCGGCAAAGGCATTTCTGGAGTTTATAAAGAGTAAAGAGGGGCAGAAGATTCTTTCAAACTACGGCCTGACGCCGGAAAAGCCATGAGCGGAGAGGCGCTGCTTCTGTCATTGCGATTGGCGTGCACAGTGGCGGTGCTGCTACTTATCATCGCGCTGCCACTGGCGTATTGGCTGGCGTTCACAGCATGGCGCGGGAAATTCCTGCTGGAATCACTGGTGGCACTGCCCCTGGTATTGCCGCCAACAGTGCTGGGATTTTATGCGCTCATTGCGCTGGGACCGCGTGGGGCGGTGGGGAGATTATGGCAGACGATGTTTGGTCATGCGCTAGCTTTCACGTTTACCGGACTGGTGCTGGCATCGATGTTGTACAGTTTGCCGTTTGCAGTGCAGCCGCTGGTAGCAAGTTTTGAGTCGCTGGACCGGCGGTTACTGGATGCATCAGCGATGCTGGGTGCGGGGCGGGTGCGATCCTTCTTCAGAATCATTCTTCCGCTGGCGTGGCCGGGAGTGGTCACCGCGGTGGTGCTGAGTTTCGCGCATACCCTGGGTGAATTTGGCGTGGTGCTAATGGTGGGAGGTAATCTTGCGGGGATTACGCGAACGGTGTCGATTGATATTTACGACCGCGTGCAGGCGCTGGACTACGCCGGAGCGCACCAGACAGCTTTGTTTCTGTTGCTGATTTCGTTTGTGGTGCTGTCTGTGGTTTACGGAATGAATCGCCGAGTGTGGGCGCCTTGGGGCCACCGCTAGGCGGCCTCCATGCTGTCTGTGCACATTGAAAAAGAATTCAAGACGACAGGCACGCCCTCTTTCCAGCTAAAAATCGGAGAAGAATTGTTGCCCGGGTTCACGGTACTGTTCGGACCGTCGGGTGCGGGGAAGTCGACTCTCCTGGATTGCATTGCCGGGTTAGTGAAGCCGGACGTTGGAGAGATTAGGCTGGGCGAGGAGATTTTCTTCGACGCGGAGAAGGAAATTGTTGTGCCTCCACAGAAGCGCGGGATCGGGTATGTGTTTCAGTCACTGGCACTCTTTCCGCATTTGTCAGTGGAAGAAAATGTGGCTTACGGACTCTTGGGTCTGTCTGTGCCAGAGCGAGCAGGGCGCATGGAAAGAGTCCTAGGAGCATTTCACATTGGAGCATTGCAGGGGCGCACGCCGGGCCAACTCTCCGGCGGCGAAAAGCAGCGTGTGGCGTTGGCGCGATCGGTGGTGACAGAGCCGCGCGTGCTGCTATTGGATGAACCGCTGACGGGGTTGGATGGGGGATTGCGGCAGGCAATTTTGGAAGACTTACGAAGCTGGAACGCAGAGCGCCGCATTCCGATTGTGTACGTCACGCACAACCGGGAGGAAGTTGATGCGATCGGTGATCGAGTGATAGCAATGGTGGATGGCCACGTGCGGGGAAGAGGAATGCCGCGGGAGGTGCTGGATGCGCCGCGGGCGGTGGCACTGGCGCAGGCGGCGGGTTTTGAGAATTTGCTTAAAGGCCGCGTGCTGGAACACCGCACGAGCGATGGGGTGATGCGGGTTGCGTTGGCCGAAGGCCACTGCGAGCTAGAGATTCCGCTGGGCAAGGCGCAGAAGGGCGAACCCATTCAAGTGGCGATCCGAGCGGGCGACATTCTTTTGGCCACGCAAATTCCTTACGGGATCAGCGCACGCAACATACTGCCAGGAACGGTGGAATCGATTGAGACACAGGGCACGGTCGTCAATGTTCAGGTCAACGCAGGAGCGCGATTCAGCGTTCATGTGACGCCGGGAGCGATGCGGTCATTGGAGCTGACGCCAGGGTCCGTGGTGTGGCTGGTGGTGAAAACGCACTCGTGCCATGTGGTCACTCCGCAGTAATCACCAGGGCGCTGCAGGGCTTGGTTCCGACGCGGGAATAGCCGTGGGGGAATTGCGAGTCGAAATAGAGTGAATCCCCGGCTTCTAGGATTTCCTGTTCCGCGCCGACCTTCAGGGCAAGCTTCCCTTTCAGCACATAGATGAATTCGACGCCAGAATGTTGATGAACGTGAAGCTGTGAAGCGGGGACGGTGCGGAAATCGGCGAGATAGGCGTTGAATTTACGGTCGGTAGCCAGGAAATCGAGAGATTCAAAATCAAAGGAAGCAATGTCGAGCTCCGGAGCTTCCGGGAAGCGCAGGCGGTCTTTCTTTCGAACGAGCGCGAAGGTGTGTTTCTGGCGTTCGTCGGTAAAGAAGAAATCCAAGCCCATACTGAAGACCATGGCGATGCGGGAAAGGGTGGGAAGCGTGGGATAGAGCTTGCCATGTTCGAGCTTGGAGAGAAGCGCTGGGGAAAGCCCGGTATGACGGCTTAGCTCCACGAGCCCCATTTTGCGGCGGAGGCGCAATTGTTTGATTTTGTCGCCGACGTGATAGCGATCGAGAGATTCCTTTAAGTGTTGCGTAACCATCGAAACCGCCCTTTTCTCTGGCAGAAAGAAAACGACTGCTTTTTGAAGGAGGATAGCATGGACATTTCTTTGGGGTGCAGTGGATTTTCATTGCCCTCAAATCGAGATCTTCCTTTCTTCGACCACCGGACCGGGCGTTGCGTCATGGTGTTCTTCTCCGTTCGAACGCTCTGCTAACATAGAAACTTCGCTCCAGCGTGGACCCCCGTGGCCCAAAAGTCACAAAACTATAAAACGACGCCGAAACCGCTGCGGCCCCGCAAGGGACGTAACGGCAAGCAGGCGAAACCAGCCACGCGGCTGGAGGAAGTTCTGCAAAGCGCCGCGAACATTTTTTTCGCCAAGGGATTTCACGCGACAAGCATCGAGGACGTAGCCCGCGACGTGGGCATGCTGAAGGGTTCGCTGTATTACTACATCAAGTCGAAGGATGATTTGCTGTTCCGGCTGCTGCTGGCAGGAATTGAAGACGGCGACGCGTTTATTGCGCAGCAGATCGATCCCGAGGGCGATCCAGTCGAGCAGTTGGAGCGAGCTATCCGGGCGCAGATCGACTACATCATCCAGAACCGCGTGCCGTTCGGTTTGTTTCTGCACGAGTTCGATTCGCTGTCAGGGAAGAGGCAACACAAGCTGATATCGGTAATGTCGCGGTATAACTCGCGATTCGTGGAACTGGTGCGGCGCGGGCAGGGACAGGGAAAGCTGATGGAAGGTGAGCCATGGATCGTTGTGAATGGAATCCTGGGGATGTGCAACTGGCTGTACCGGTGGTACGACACGGACAATGTGTCGGATCCGGAGCAGGTTAAGCAGATTTTTCTGCGCATGTTGCTGCAGGGAATTCGCAAGGTATAAGCCAATAACGCGCTGGCGCTTAGAAATGCCCGCGAATTGGACGGGCGGTACCTGGTGAGACGGGGTTGCGGAAATTGCGCGGGTCGGGAAGAATCGGTAGGTAAATCCAATCCAGTTTTGACGGGAATCCGATGAAGCAGAAAATTGGCAGTACCCTGGACGCGGCGGTCGCGGATATTCCCGACGGCGCGCGGATTATGTTTGGGGGATTCGGGGGAGCAGGATTTCCGAACAATCTGATTCAGGCGCTGTCGCGGAAGGGAATCAAGAACGTCGTCGCAATCAGCAACAATTGCGGTACGCGCGACGGAGAACTGGGAATCATGTTCAAGAACGGGCAGGTGAAACACGTGATCTGCTCATTTCCAGGGCCGCACGCGAACTATTTTCAGGAACAGTTTGCAAGGGGGGAAGTGACGTGCGAGCTGGTGCCGCAAGGAATTTTGTGTGAACGCATGAGGGCCGCGGCGGCGGGGTTGCAGGGGTTTTACACGACAGTAGGAGTTGGGACCGAGGTGAGCGCGGGAAAAGAGGAGCGCGTAATCGAAGGCAAGCGTTGCATCCTGGAAATGCCAATTCACGCTGACTTTGCGCTGATCAAGGCAGAGAAGGCGGATGAACTGGGGAACTTAACGTACCGGCTGGCGGCGCGAAATTTTAATCCGATCATGGCCATGGCGGCGAGGACCACCATTGTGGAAGTCGACGAGATTGTGCCGGTGGGGTCAATTGATCCGGAGAATGTGATTACCCCAGCGATCTTCGTGCACAGGATCGTGCAGGCGAAAGGATTGCACTATGCCGGATAAGGTGCGTTTGACTCGAGAGCAAATTGCGCAGCGTGCGGCGCAGGAGTTGCCAGACGGGGCGTATGTGAATCTCGGATGGGGCATACCGAATCTGATTTCGGATTATCTCCCGAAAGGAATTACCGTTTACTTCCACAGCGAGAATGGAATTCTGGGGATGGGTCCACGGGCGAAGGCAGGCGAAGAGGATTCGGATCTGGTGGATGCGATGAAGGTACCGGTGACGCTGATGCCGGGAGGGTCGTTCTTTAATCAGGCCGATGCGCACTTGATGACGCGCGGTGGACATTTGGACGTGGCGGCGCTGGGGGGATTCCAAGTGTCGGAGAAAGGGGATTTGGCGAACTGGAGAATTCCCGGATCGAAGGGCAGCGGGGCTATAGGCGGGGCCATGGATATTGCGGCGGGCGCTCGGAAGTTAATTGTGTGCATGGAACACAACACAAAAGATGGGGCGCCGAAGATTGTGAAACAGTGCACGTATCCGCTGACGGGGATCGAATGCACAGACACCATTGTGACGGATCTGGCGGTGATCGATGTGACGGCCGAGGGATTGGTGCTGCGGGAGGTGGCACCGGGATGGACGGCGGACGAGGTTCAGGAGCGGACCGGGGCGAAGTTGATTGTGCGAGGAGAAGTACCGGAGATGAAGTTGGGTAGGACGAAGATAGAAGGTCCGGAGCGGATCGGGTTTTCGAGTGGGTTGGGACCGTAAAAGCGGCAGCAAGGCTGCCGCACTCCAAATCACATGCGGGCGGCGGCGCGGGCGGCGATGTGGCCGTCGGGAGTGCGCAGGACCATGATGAGGCTATCTGTGACAGGGACGCCCGCGCTGGGTAAATCGAATTCAAATTCCCATTCAAATCGTTCGGGGAGGTCGGCCGCGAGTTCGGTGGCATAAGGTGTAACACGGCGGGTCTCGCGGTGCCGGGGAATGACGCCTGTGATGGGGCGCAAGGTCATTCCATGTTTCCAGTAGAAGCTCAGGCGGAGGGTGCCAACTACGGCATGCGTGAGATAGGTGCGCGTGCCGGTGTTTTGGAACTGGTTGTCGCAGGGGAAATCGTACATCAGGAAGCTGAGATGGAGTTGGGCAGGGAATTCGGTGACGATGTCGTTGCCGCGGTGAATGACAGTGCCGGTGTTGGTGTCGACGCGCTTGAGGTTTTCGAAATAGTCGGGAGCAGTGGCGCGGCCGTTGATGCGGAAGCAGGGGCCGGAGGGGATGGAGCCGTCGGTCATCAACTGGAGGCCACCGTCGTAGTTCCAGATAGTTTTTTCGTGATTGGGCTGCGCAGCGAGGAAAGGCGCGGCAGGGTAAAGCAGCAAAAAGACTGCGAGGGACAGGGAAATTGGACGCCGGCGAGACATTTGGACTTTCCCCGAGAAGAGTTTACTCCCTTGGGGGCGAGGTGGAGAAGGGGAGACTAAGGCGTTCTTGCTGGCCATGGGGCACAGCATGCAGTGCCCCTACGAGACAAATGCGTTGCAATGGCTTACGGGTGGGTCATGTTTTCGGGCTTGACGATTTGGTCGAACTCTTCGGGGGTGAGGTGGCCGAGCTGCAAGGCGGCTTCGCGGAGGCTGATGTGTTGGATGTGGGCGGTGTGGGCGACTTTGGCGGCATTGTCGTACCCGATTTTGGGGGCCAGTGCGGTGACGAGCATGAGTGAGTTTTTGACGTAGTGGTCGATGGTTTTCAGATTGAGTTCGATGCCGCGGACGCAGTGATCGACGAAACTGTTCATGGCGTCGGAAAGCAGCTCGACGGAGTGGAGATAATTGAAGATCATGACCGGCTTGTAGACGTTGAGCTCGAAATTGCCTTGCGAGCCAGCGAAGCCGATGGCTGTGTCGTTGCCCATTACTTGCACGGCGACCATGGTGACGGCTTCACACTGCGTCGGATTGACTTTGCCGGGCATGATGGAAGAGCCGGGCTCGTTTTCGGGAAGGATAAGTTCGCCGAGGCCGCAGCGAGGGCCGGAGGCGAGCCAGCGAATGTCATTCGCAATTTTCATGAGAGAAGCTGCGAGAGTTTTTAATGCGCCTGAGGCGAAGACAATTTCGTCGTGGGCCGAGAGGCTCGCAAATTTATTCGGGTGCGAGCGGAATGGCAAGCCGGTGAGGTCGGCGATTTTTTTGGCCGCGCGCTCGGCGAATTCAGGATGCGCGTTCAGCCCGGTGCCAACGGCCGTGCCGCCGATGGCTAGATCGAAGAGTCCATCGAGGGCGACAGCGATGCGCGTGCCATCGCGATCGAGGAGGCTGACCCAGCCGGAAAATTCCTGACCAACAGTGAGAGGCGTGGCGTCTTGAAGATGAGTGCGGCCGATTTTGACCACGCCGATGAATTCCTTGGCTTTGGCGTCAAGAGCGTCACGCAACTTCTTCACCGCGGGAAGCAGGCGGCGTGAAGTTTCCGCGGCGGCGGCAATGTGCATGGCGGCGGGGAAGGTGTCATTCGAAGATTGCGACATGTTGACGTCATCGTTGGGATGAATGGGTTTCTTGGAGCCCATTTCGCCGTGAGCGATTTGAATGGCGCGGTTGGAGATGACTTCGTTGACGTTCATGTTCGTCTGGGTGCCGCTGCCGGTCTGCCAGATGCGCAGGGGGAAGTGATCGTGGAGCTTGCCGGAAATGACTTCGTCGGCAGCCTGAGTGATGAGATTGGCTTTTTCTTCGGACAGCTTTCCGAGGTCACGATTGACCAGGGCAGCGGCTTTCTTGAGGATGCCGAAGGCGCGGATCAATTCGGGGGGCATGGTGTCTTTACCGATGGCGAAATGAATGAGCGAGCGGGCGGTCTGAGCGCCGTAGTAGCGGTCCATCGGGACTTCGATTTTGCCCATGCTGTCGGATTCAGTGCGGGACGGAACGGCCTTTAATTGCGTGGCTTCGGACATAGGAGGTCTCCTGAGGAGCGATAACGATAGTTTAGCAAGAAGTAGGGAGAAGAAGGTGGAGACGGATTAGTCCGAGTGTGAGGACCGGCAGAGGTTCCGCACCTACGGCGCTCAAAATGGTTATGAGACATACCCAGCGCTTGCGCGCTGGGCTAAATTGTGGCGCTCCTCCGGAGTTTTTCGGTCGAGACGTTGTGCGGACTGTGCTTCGATCGCCTTGAGCGGACCGCCTCAGAAGGCGGTCCCTACATTGAGTTAAGAGAATGACGCTATTTCAGCGTGGGTTCGGGGGCAGGGGAGACCGAAGCGCCGGATGCCCACGTGATCAGGTTGGGAATGAAGGGAGTGACCGCATCCGGGTGATGGGGCAGGATGCGGAGTGCATAGCCGAAGAAACCACTCTTGTCGGTGTGCAAAGACGTTTCGAAACGGTGAATACCGTTTCCTTCGCTCGCGCTATTGGTCATCGGAGTGATTTCGGGAGATTGGATTTCGCCGCGCGCATCGACGCGACCCGAGAGGATCTGGACGGAGACGTCATCCGGAGTGAGCGAGTCCAGGAAGACGGTGGCGGAGACGGGAATGTCGTTGCCGAGGTTGAATTCGCCTAAGCCATTGGAGACAGATTTGATCTGGAGACGCGGCCACGCAGCTTCGACGCGAGCGCGCCAGGCGGCGAGATTACGGGCGCGGGAAGCGTTATCCGCCTGCAAGCGCAGATGACGGCGATGCGCAGCGGTGTAGTATTCGTCGGTGTACTGCATGACCATGCGATGCATGTTGAACTCGGGACAGAGGCGGATGATGGAAGCCTTCATGCGGTCGATCCACTTGCGGGGCAGGCCGTCGGCGCGACGCTCGTAGAAAGCAGGAACAATCTCTTTTTCCAGAAGCTGATAAAGAGCTTCGGCTTCGACTTGGTCCTGATAGGCGGGATCCTGATAGGACTCACCTTTACCAATGGCCCAGCCGACTTCGTCGCCGGAGTCGAGACCCATCTGCCAGGCTTCATCCCACCAACCGTCTAGCGTGCTGACGTTGAGAACGCCGTTGGCTAGGGCCTTCATGCCGGAGGTGCCACTGGCTTCTTGCGGCCGAAGCGGCGTGTTGAGCCAAACATCGCAACCTTGCACCATGTAGCGAGCGATGGCGACGTCGTAGTCTTCAAGGAAGACGATTCTGCGGCGAAATTCTGGACGAGCGGCAAGATCGATGATGGATTTGATGAGTTCTTTACCCCATTGATCGCGCGGGTGAGCCTTGCCAGCGTAGATGATCTGCACGGGACGGTGCGCGTCGTTCAGAATGCGGGCGAGGCGCTCGGAATCGCGAAGAAGCAAAGTGGCGCGTTTGTAGGTGGCAAAGCGGCGAGCAAAGCCGATAGTGAGCGCGTCGGGCGAAAGGACCTCTTCGGCTTCGTCGATGGTCAATTGCGAGGCACCGCGGTTTTTCAGTTGGTCTTTCAGGCGGCGTCGGGCGAAAGCGACCAAGCGCTCGCGGCGGCGTTCGTGCGTGCGCCAGAGTTCACCACCGGGAATGGATTGGGTGCGCTGCCAGAGTTTGGGGTCGGCGGGTTCTTCGCGCCATTTGGGGCCGAGGTACCGATCGTAAAGCTGGTTCATCTCGAGCGAAACCCAACTGCGGAAATGGACCCCGTTGGTGACATAGCCAATCGGAACTTCGTTTTCGGGAAGGCCGGGCCAGATCGAGTTCCACATGCGACGGCTGACAGAACCGTGAAGTTTGCTGACAGCATTACTGAAGGCGGCAAGGCGAAGAGCGAGGACGGTCATGCAGAAATCTTCCTTGTCATTGGAGGCATCTTGACGGCCCAAAGCAAGAAAATCGTGGCGGCTGACGCCCAGGCGGCGATACGCCGCGCCAAAGAAAGAGTCCATCAAAGCAGCGGGAAAATAATCGTGTCCCGCGGGAACGGGAGTGTGCGTGGTGAAGACCATGCTGGAGGAGGCCAAGACAGTTGCTTCGGCGACAGAGAGTTGCTGGTTTTCCATGAGCGAGCGGATGCGTTCGAGGGCGAGGAAAGCGGAATGCCCTTCGTTCATGTGATAGACGGTCGGACGAAGGCCGAGGGCTTCGAGCGCGCGAACACCACCGACGCCGAGAAGAATTTCCTGTTTGACGCGCATGTCGAGGTCGCCGCCGTAGAGTTGCGCGGTGATGGCGCGATGTTCCGGCCGGTTCGAAGGGACGTTGGTGTCGAGGAGATAGAGCTGGATACGTCCAACAGTAGCCCGCCAGACGTAAGCGGTTACGTCGCCATCGGGCAGCTGAATATGGACTTGCACGTTGGGAACGAATTCGATCGGGAGAACGTGAAAGTCATTGTCGGCGGTCGCTTCCTGCTGCCAACCGGCAGCGTTTAGATACTGACGGAAGTAGCCTTCTTGATAGAGGAGTCCCACGCCGACGAGCGGCAAGCCAAGGTCGCTCGAGGCCTTTAGATGATCGCCCGCGAGAACTCCCAGCCCGCCCGCAAAAATCGAAAGGCATTCCGTGACACCGAATTCGAGAGAGAAGTAGGCAACCAGCAACTCGCTGTCAGCGGCGTGCTCGCGGTGATACCAGGTCGCCTTTGAGGACAGATACGCGTCGAGGCGCTCGGAAACGCCGCGGAGGTGGGACAGCAAGGAATCGTCAGTGCAGGCAGCTTCCAAAATCGACTGATCCACGCTGCCAAGGACCTGGACAGGGTTGTGCCCCGCTGTCTCCCAAAGATCCCGATCGAGGCGGCGAAAGAGATCAATGGCCGCATGGTCCCAACTCCAGCGGAGGTTGTAAGCGATGGGCAACAGAGGCTTCAGCGCTTCCGGAAGGGAAGGGTGAACTTTGAACGTAGCAATGGGTTTCATGACGTCCTCAGGAAGGAGCGACGCGCGCGAGGCGCGGAAGAAGTGGAACAAGAGGGCCGAACTAAGACGTGGTCCGGTCCATACGCGGCTGAGCCAGACCGGCGCTACTTGTTGTAACGCAGGTCCGTGGCCGAGGCCACGGAAACCACGGACTTTTGTGCCGAAGCCTCTAGATTGGCCGCGAGAGTGAGTTCGCGCTCGGCGTGCAGCCAGTCGTCGAAGTCGAAGCCCGGGATTCCGCCGCGCTCTTCGAAAATCTGATGCGCCCGAACGGCAATCTCTTCCGCAGTGGGACTGCGATGAGTGAAGTCGGACTTGTCAGCAACCAGGGGAACGGCAAGGGGAGAGACTTTTGGGGTCATGAATCCTCCAACGAACTGATCAGGCGCCCGAACAAGAGTAAGCGGTGCCGGGAGACGTCGAAAGCGGAGCGTCACGGGAGAGCGGAGCGAGTAAAAGCGCAGGCCCGGCGATCAATCGCGGCACGAAGCCGTCGCAAGGACTCTGGTGATGAGCAAATGCGACGGGACCGCTGGAGGCGAGAATGAAGGATAAGAGAGTGTTTGTCAACAGGATAAGTATAATAACAATTACTAGGGAAGTAATTCGAGGATAGGCCGGAAAGATAATCTGGAACAGCGGAAGGCGGAAGAAGCGGCAATAAGGCGAAGGAAAGAGGAGTGACGTAGGACATCGCCGGGTGCGGTCTTGCAGTTGAGAATGAGTTGCAAGTATAATTGCAATCAATTTGCAAATAGGAATGCTCGTGCCTAGTGAATCTCGATCCAGCTTGACGCGATTTTTTGCTCTGTTTGGCTTGCTCGTCTTGATTGGCGGCGTTGCTGGTGCCACTGAAACTGCGAGCTTGTTTGGGACGGTGAGCGACCCAAGTGGATCCGCGATAGCGGGTGCCAAAGTTATGCTGCGAGCACTCGATTCCCCGAAAAATCAATCGGTTACTGTGATCACCAACGAGCAGGGCCAGTATTTGATCCTCGTGACGGCAGGCCAGTATGAGCTGGAGATCTCCGCCCCCTCGTTTCAAACGTTTCATCGGGGGGAAGAGATACTAGCGGCGGGACGTGCGGTGCGCCTGGATGCGACGCTGGCTTTGGAGTCGCATGCGGAAAGCGTCACGGTGGTAGAGGAGGGCTTTCTGCCCGATGCCTCCACCACAGAGCTGGCTGTGGAACTGGGCGAAAAAAAGATAGCTTCTGTGCCGCTCAACGGGCGGAATTTCACGGACCTGATGAGCCTGCAACCGGGGATTGTACCCAGCAGCAGTGCGCAACCTAATGCGGTGGTGATGTCCGGGGTGACGAGCACGCCACCCTCAGGGGACTTAGCGGCCGGAAATGTCTCCGTAAGCGGGCAGCGAGAAACCTCCAATGGCTTTGCGGTGAATAACAGCGACGTTGAGGAAGACGTGAACATGGGAACGGCGATCGTGCCGAACCTGGATTCGATTCAGGAGTTGCGGGTTCTGACAGGAAATTTCGAAGCGCAGTACGGTAACTACAGCGGGGGCCAGGTACTGCTGACCACAAAATCGGGCACGGACGCCTTCCATGGCAGCGGGTTTGAGTTTCTGCGCAACACTAATCTGGACTCAAAGAGCTACTTTTCGCCGGACCGGGCGGCGTTTGACCGAAATCAATTTGGCGGAACGCTGGGAGGCCCCGTCGGTAAACGGGGGATACATTTCTTTGCAGACTATCAGGGAACGCGGATGACGGAGGGAATTGAAACGGGGCTGATCTCCGTGCCGTCGGCGCAAGAGCGCGCGGGGGACCTGCTTGACCGGACGAGTTCGCTGACGGGGACGGTGAGCGGGCCGTATCTGGCGGGATTGCTGGCGCAGAAGTTGGGCTACAGCGTGACTCCGGGCGAACCTTACTATGTTTCGGGTTGCGGCAGCGCTTCACAGTGTGTATTTCCGAACGCGGCGATTCCGCAGAGCGCTTGGTCTGCGCCGGCCTTGGCGTTGTTGCAGTACATTCCTCAGGCGAATCAGTCAGGAACGATCTTCTCGTCGTCGGCGGAGAACGAGTCGTTGCGGGACGATAAAGGCGCGATGCGGGTGGATGGCACGACCCATTGGGGAACGATTTCGGCGTACTACTTTGTGGATGACTACCTGCAGGATAACCCGTACCCGACGGCGCAGGGCGGGGCGAACGTGCCGGGATTCAACGCAATTTCCCGGGGAAGGGCGCAACTGCTGAGTGTAGGATTCACGACGATCCTCAGTGCGAACGCGGTCAATGAAGCGCACTTCAGTTATATGCGCAACGCCAATGACATTGGAGCACCGGTGGGTGGCGTTGGGCCTTCGCTGGCGTCGCAAGGATTCTTGACCGGTGAGGGCACGGTGGGGATTGTGCCGCTGAACCTTAAGATTGAGGGGATCGAGAACGTATCGCTGAACGATCTGACATTCGGCGTGGATGTAACCGGGCTGACACAGGCAAACAACACCTACCAGTGGTCGGAGGTGTTCACGCGCGTACTCGGGCGGCACACGTGGAAATTCGGGGGTTCGTTACACCTGGACCAGATTAATACGAATCCGGACACGGCGTCGAACGGGTCGTTCGCGTTCCGCGGCACGGAAACAGGGCTAGACTTCGCGGATTTTCTATTGGGAGTGGCGAGCAGCTACTCGCAGGCCGACTCCAAGAGTTTCTATCCGCGAAATAAATATGTGGGTTTGTTCGCGCAGGATACCTGGCGCACGACGGCGAATCTCACTTGGAACTACGGAGTGCGGTGGGATGTTTTGCCGGGGTGGAGAGAAAAATACAACCAGTTTCCGGCGTTGGAGTTAGGGGAGCAGTCGGTGGTGTTTCCGGGATCGCCACAAGGATTGGTGTATCCGGGTGACCCAGGGGTGCCGTCGACGCTGGCGCCGACTAAGTACACCAATTTTGCGCCGCGGCTGGCAGTGGCGTACTCGCCGGAGTTTAAGGACGGATTCTTGCGCAGGCTGTTCGGCACGGGGCAGGAGACGCGCTTGGTTGCCGGATTCGGTACGTTCTATACGGCGTTCGAGGGGTTGTCGGCAGGGATCATGAGCGCGAATCCGCCGTATGGCTACGATTACACAAGTCTCTCGCCAGTGCTGTTCTCGACGCCGTTCGTTTCCGCCGCAAGCGGGCAGGAGTTTGTGCAGCCGTTTCCGTCGCCGATTCCCGCGTATGGGGCTTCGCCGAGCCGGCCGGACACGAGTGTGAGCTGGCCGAAATATTTGCCGATAACCGGAGTGCCCGCTTTCAACCGGGACAATGTTCCGCCGTATGCGGAGACGTACACTCTGTCGGTGCAACGGCAGGTTGGCAAAGACACTTTGCTGACCGTGAGCTACGTAGGTTCGCAGGCGCATCATCTTCTGGTGATCGAGCCGGCGAATCCCGGGAATGCAGCAACGTGCCTCAGCGTAAGTGAAGCGTCACAGGTGGCTCCGGGAAGCGCGACGTGCGGTCCGTTCGGCGAAGGCGGGGTGTTCACGAAAGCGGATGGCGAGGCGGTGCAAGTGCGAGGACCGTTCAGCGCGCAATTTGACGCGGTTACGTACCAGAAGACGATCGGCAGCTCGAATTACAATTCGCTGGAAATCAATCTTCGCCATCACAGCAAGTCGTTGGAAATCCTTGCGGGCTACACCTACAGCAAATCGATGGATGTTTCCTCGAGTCTTGCCGAAGAAGTGAATCCTGTCGATCCTAGGCTGACCAAGGCGTTGTCAGCGTTCGACCTCCGACACAATTTTGTGCTGTCGTATAACTACAGCCTGCCGTGGCGGATATTCGGTAGGCAGAATCGGTGGACCGAAGGATGGTCGATTTCTGGAGTGACGCGCGCGGCCACGGGCTTGCCGGTGACTTTTTACAATAATAATGACACCTCGCTGCTGGGGAGTATTCCGAACGGGATCAATAACAACGGGTTGGACACGCCGGATCGCGCGACCGGCGATCTGCACATCAACAACGACCCGCGGGACGGACTGCGGGCGTTTAATACGTCCCTTTTCTCGCTACCGGCGCTTGGTCAGTTCGGCACGGCAGCGCGGCGATTCTTTTCCGGGCCCGGGATGCTGAACTTTGACGTGGCGCTGCAGAAGAACCTGCGGCTCACGGAATCGAAATCGCTGCAATTCCGGATGGAGACGTTTAACACGTTTAATCATACGCAGTTCTTTGGTGCGGCTTCTGTGGATGGAAACATTAGTGATGCAACGTTCGGGCAAATAGTGAACAGCATGCCACCGAGACTGGTGCAACTGGCGATGAGATTCCTGTTTTAGCGCCCTCTAACTTTTTCTCAGCCCCAAAAAATCGAAGAGCTTTCTTGCTTCTCGGCGAATGACGGCTACGCTCTCCGATCGTTAGTAGACGTCGATGGTGGTGACGCTGAGTGGGGGAAGCGTGACGGTGAGCGACGTGCCCGAAGCGGCTTGCGTGCCGACGAGAACCGGCTGGATCGGACTCTGGCCTTGCGCAGTGGTCGCGGTCATCTGGAAAAGGTGCGCGGTCCCCGAGAGAGATTGGCCGTTGATGGCGGTGACCTGGGAAGAAGTGGAACGGTTGATGGCCACGAAAACGACGCGACCGGGGATGGTGGTGTCCGTGCTGGCATAAACGACGACGTTAGCGACGTTGGAAGAAGTCGTTTGGATCGAAGTGTCACCGAAGTTGGAATTGGCGTTATCGAAATCGCGGAAGGCGCGGTAGCCGGCCAGGATATAAGGAGAAGTGCTGTTGAGCGGCCAGAGATTGGCGGCGAAGAGATTTTGCGCGCCAAAGATGCCGAGGTTGTCAGCCTGAGCGATAGTTCCGGCGATGTGCTGGCCGCCACCGTTGTTGTATTCGGTGATGGAAATCTTCATGCCGGGATTTTCCGCGGCGATGCGCGATTGCAGGCGGCCCAGCATATAGATGGGTCCGCCAAGGACGTCCGCGGTGATCCACGAATTTTCCGTGTAGGTGGTATCCCACAGGCTGCGGGGGCTCTGCACGATGGCTTGTACCTGCGCGTCGGTAAGTGTGGGACCAGTGAGATTCACGACGCGATTGCCGCTGCCGTCGGTGGCTTCGGAATACCAGTGAAAGTCGTAGACGTCGACGAGCGGCTTGCCGTAAGTGGTTGAGGCAGTCTTTATGGCGGCGAGATACTTGTCGGGGAACCAGTTGTTACCGGTAGGAGTGGCGTTGAGTTCACCCTGCCAGTTGTAGATGCCTTCGAAACCGTAATGGACGGGACCGAAGATGAGGAGATCGGGGAATTGGTCCTTGAGAGCTTGGCAAAGAGAAATGGTCTTGGAGATGTACGCGTCCGAAGTGAAGGCAGTGGGGCCTTGGACCTCGAGGTGAGTGGAGTTCCAAAGTTCAGGCTCGTTATCGAGTTGAGCGAAGACCGGGTGGGTTGTGGGATTAGCGCCGAAGATAGATTGTCCGGAGAATTTTTGGTCGAGAGCCCAGATGAATTCATCCATATAAACGTAGTTGTCTGTTGTTGGTGGAGTGAGCGTGAAGGGTGCGGAGGACTGAGTGCTTTTCTTGAAGACGACCTGCTTGAAGCGGGTGAGATCGGGAGGATTGGTGACGCTGACAGGACCATTCTCGTCGCCCGCCACCAAGCCTTGAAGCTGGAAAGTAACCAGACTGGCGAGCCCGTTGGACTGATCGCCGGCGATGAAGCTGCGGACAGCCTCGGCGGGAGTGGTGCTGCTGCTGAGATAGTTGTCGTTTTCGTAGAGGTAATCGCTGCCGGCGTTCGAGGCGTTGGTTTCCCAGTTGTAGGCCGTCCAACGATTGCCGCCCGCGCGATCGAAAGTAAGGTTGGCTGGCGCACCGGTGATGCCGGAATAGAAGTTGATGCCGTAGATGTAAGGAGAAATGGGGTGAGTCTTGGTGGGATCGATGGTGATAGTGACGTCGGGAGTAACGATAGCTTGAGGAGTGGCGCTGGTCTGCGCGGAGTTGGCGCTTTGCCCGGAGGAGTTCACGGCAGAAACAACGTAGTAGTAGGTGGTGCCGTTCGTCAGACCGGTGTCGGTGTATGAGTTCGTAGATGGGGTGGCGATTTGTGTGTACGGGCCGCCGGAGGTAGTGGAGCGTTTGACGTTATAGCTGGTGGCGCCGGTACTGGCCGACCAGGAGAGAGAGACTTGCGCGTTTCCCGCTGTGGCTTGGAGATTGGTGGGTGTCGGTGGGGCCGATTGCGGCGCTATCGGAGTCGCGTTCACTTCCGCAGAGTTAGCGCTTTCACCAGCAGCATTCAAAGCAGAGACGACATAGAAATATTTTGTGCCGTTGGTAAGGCCGCTGTCGGTGTAAGTGGCGCTGGTGGGAGATGAAATCTTTGTGTAGGGCCCGCCGCTAGTGGTGGAGCGTTTGACATTGTAGCTGGTGGCGCCTGTGCTGGCCGACCATACCAGAGACACCTGCGCGTTGCCCGCAGTGGCTTGGAGATTAGTGGGAGTTGATGGAGGAGTTTGCGGTGCCGTCGGAGTTGCGTTCACTTCCGCGGAGTTGGCGCTTTCACCAGCAGAATTTACAGCAGAGACAACATAGAAATATTTTGTGCCGTTGGTCAGCGAAGAGTCGACGTAAGAAGTGGCGGCAGCCGAAGCGACTAACGTGTATGGGCCGCCGGAGGTCGTGGAGCGCTTGACGTTATAAGAGGTGGCGGTCGAAGACACAGCCCAAGAGAGAGTGACTTGGGCATTTCCGGCGGTGGCAGAGAGCCCGGAAGGCGAAGAGGGGGGTGTCGCTCCTTTGCCTCCGCCATTGCCACCGTTGGTGCTGGTCGAGGCACAGCCGATGAGCAACGAGATAACGACAATCAGGAACGAAGCGCGGAAAAGGGAGTTGCGAGAAATAATGAACATGAGTAGCTTTGTTGACATCCTCTGGAGTCGCGGCGGTGCCTCAAGCGATAGAGGTTAAAGGTCAAGCCGAGCAGCATCGCTTGGCGAATCTGCATAGGCAGGCTGCGACCGGGAGCTTTCGACGAGAGTTTGCGTTTGACCACC
>DATERF010000020.1:0-9058 GCA_035271845.1 Candidatus Acidiferrum sp. | reverse complement strand
AATCAGCGGTTTTTCCAGTTGGGCTTGCGCTTTTCAACAAGGGCACGCAGGCCTTCCTGGGAATCTTCCAAACGGTAAAGTTCATTCAGGAAAATATCCATGGATTGTTTCAGTCCGTCGCGGAGCGAGAGTCCCATGCCGTTGAGAATGGCGCGTTTGGCCATGGTGAGAACGGGAGCCGAGTGGCTGGTTATCCGCTCGATCATTTCATCCACCGTGGCTTCAAGCTTTGACTCAGGAACGAGCCGATTGATCAGTCCCAGCTCCAGAGCGCGTTCTGCCGTGACTGGTTCGCCGAGGAGCACGAGTTCGAGAGCGATCTTGGGGCCGACGAGAAACGGCAAAATCGTGGAGGCCAGCGGAGGGAAAACGCCAAGGGTAATCTCCGGCTGGGCGAAACGCGCTTTGGGCGTGGCGATAACGAGATCGCCGAACGCGGCGAGCTCCGCACCGCCGCCGATCGCCGGGCCGTTCACGACACAGAGAACCGGCTTAGAGGTCTCGAGAATGCCCGCAAAGACGGAGTGAAATGCATCAAGCATCTGGAAGACGCGCTCCGAGGTGTATTCGCCTACATCAATACCGCCGCAGAAGACTTTGCAGGCGGAGTCGAGGACGATGAGTTTGACCTCCTCGTGATCGGCGACAAGCGCAATGCCATCCACTAGCTCGCGAAGCATGTCTTCGTTCAGAAGGTTGTGCTCCGGACGATTCAGGGTCATGCGGGCCGCTCCGGACGCTAGTCGAAACTGGACATATTGAAATTCCTGGGGAGTGCGGCGCTTGGGATCTGTTCGAACCTCGACATTAGGACGGCGTTCCACGATAGGGTTCTCCTTCCGGGCGTCCCGGATCCGGGGCCGAATTTGATGCTAGCACGCTGTGCAGGATGGAGCAGGTCGCGTTGGAGAGGAAGTGCGCAATGAGTCTGCTGGTAATCCGGCCAGCGAGAACGAAGGTCATCCTTACCACTTTGGTTTGTGGTTGCTGCTCGTGTTCTTTGTTGGGGTGCCCTGGAAGTTTGAGCGGGGCGCTGCTTTCTTGCTCCTTCCTTATCTTTTGTGGGTGAGCATTGCGGAGTCGCTGAATTACACTGTGTGGAGGATGAATCCTCCCATAGCCAGAAGCGTCAACGCGCTGCCCACGGCATCTGCCTCACGATTTGCGAGCCAGCCGGACGCAGAAGGATTTCCTGACGGCAATGCCTGGGTGAAGAGCTCTCCGTTGCGCTTTGAGCACGATTGGAAAGGCGAAAACGGCGACCCGGCGAGGTCGACCGAAGTGCGACTGCTTTGGACGCCGGATACTTTGTTCGTGCGCTTTCTGGCCAACTATAGAAATATTACGGTTTTCGCGGATGCGCGGGAAGATGGGTGGCGCGACGAACTATGGAACTGCGACGTCGCAGAGGTCTTCCTTCAGCCGGATTCGCGCGACCCGTGGAAATACAAGGAATTTGAGGTCAGCCCGAACGGCCTGTGGATTGATCTAGACATCGCCGGCAGCAGAAAAGAGGAGCTGCGAAGCAAGCTGAGGCGCCGCGTCGTTCAGGATGCGCGCGCAAAAACATGGAGGGCCGAACTGGCAATTCCGATGCCGAGCCTGACGCCGGATTTTGATGCGAAGCAGGCATGGCGGGTGAACTTCTTCCGGGTCGAGGGCGAAGCTGAGCCAAGATTTTATTCAGCGTGGAGTCCAACCTACTCGCAAGAACCGAACTTCCACGTTCCGGGGGCGTTCGGCAAGTTAGTGTTTCGCGAATAGAACAACTCCGGCCTGCAATCGGATGAGGCGTTTCTGTTAAGCTCGCAGGGGATTCCGATGCGAACCAGAGCGTATTGCGCGCGCCGTCAGTTTTCCCGACTTTTGGGGGCCTGCCTACTTATCCTCGTAATTTTAGTATTGAGTAGCCTTCCTACCGTTGCGCAACAGGCTAACATTTCCGATGCACCGGCCGTAAAGAAGGTCGAACCGCCAAACTGGTGGGTCGGGCTGACGCCTGATGTAATGCTTTTGCTTTCGGGCAAAAACCTCGGAGCAACGCATGTCCGCTGCAACTTGCCAGAAATTAACGTGAGCCGGACGCAATCCGCCGCGAACGGTGACTATCTGTTTGTCTGGCTGAAATTCGGCGCGGGCTTGAAATCCGGGACTGCGGTATGCCGAATTACCACCCCCAAGGGTGAAACCACATTCGAGCTGCCCATCGCCGCGCGAAAGCAAATTCTGGGCAGGAATCAGGGCCTCTCGCTTGACGATGTTCTCTACTTGATTGTGCCGGACCGTTTTGCAAACGGAGATCCCACAAATGATGAACCGGCAGAGTTTCCTGGCTCGCGTGAGCGTTCCAAATCGCGCGCGTATCACGGCGGCGATTTGCGCGGGATTCGCGATCATTTGGGGTACCTTAAGGAGCTTGATGTGACGACGCTGGAGCTCACATCAATCGTGAAGAAGGGAGCGTCCGAGGATCTTCACGGTTATGGCGCGGTCGATTTGTATGCGGTTGATCCGCACCTGGGAACGTTGCAGGAATACCAGGAACTTGTGCAGGCCGCGCACAAAGAACACATGAAAGTTTTCTTCGACGCAGCCCCTAACCATGTGGGCGTTTCGCACGCCTGGGTCAGTGATCCGCCAATGCCCGACTGGTTCCACGGACGGCCAACAGAGCATTTGAGTTCGCTCTTGCCGCTGAAAGAAGGCTTCTATGGAGGCCATGAAAAAAAGGAACCAAGCAGCGATTTGCTGGAGGCGTTGGAGGATCCGCATGCTCTGCCACAGTTTCGGAAGAATATAACGGAAGGCTGGTTCCTGGGAGCCATGCCCGCCTTGAACACCGAAAATCCCCTGGTGGCGCAATATCTTCTGCAGAACAGCATCTGGTGGGCGGAAAGTTCGGGACTGGACGGCTACCGGGTTGATACCGTCCCTTATGTTTCTCGCGAATTCTGGCAGGAGTGGCATCGGGGCCTGCGACGGATTTACCCGCGGCTTTCGACGATTGGCGAGGTGTTTCATCGTGATCCTGAAGTGACGTCTTTCTTTGCGGGTGGGCGCAAGGGCTGGGATGGCGTCGATACGGAATTCACGACCGTACTCGATTTTCCGTTGTGTTTTGCTTTGCGTGATGTGCTTTTGCGCGGCGCCCCAGCGGGACGCATCGCGGATATCTTGCGGCAGGACTCGCTATATCCTCATCCAGAATATCTGGCGCCCTTTTTCGGGAATCACGAGGTCACTCGCTTTGCAGGAGAGAGAGGCGCAACACCCGCGAACATGAGACTGGCGTTCGGATTGACGCTTACACTCCGGGGAATTCCCGAGCTTTACTACGGCGACGAAATCGGCTTGCCGGGAGGCGGCGATCCCAATCATGATCCCGATTTTCCCGGAGGATGGCCGGGGGACCCGCAAAACGCGTTCACGCGCGAGGGGCGAACGCGCGAGCAGAAGGAGCTTTTTGGATATGTGCAGAGCCTGCTCCGACTGCGGCGCGAGCATGCGGCCCTGCGCAGCGGGAACCTCTGGCATCTGGCTTCGGATGATTCGTCCTACGTTTTCATGCGGGAAAGCGAGGAAGAAAGACTCGTGGTTGCCTTCCACAATGGAACCACAAACCGCGAGTTGAAGATTTCCTTGCGCGATACGCCGGCGCAGGAGGCTTCGGACATTTCATTGCTGCTTGGCGATGCTCAGGCGGAGCTTTCCGGCCGCGAGCTTCGCCTGGAACTACCCGCGCAGAGCCTGACAATATTTGAGCTGCACTGAATTGCAGCAGCCAGAGATGCCAGTGGATTACCGCCTGCGGTGCAGGGCCCGCCGCGCAACAGGCAGAAATTGCCTCCAGAGGGTCATCCCGAAAGGGGTGCCCCGCATGAGCGTGAGATGCCGCTAGCTTTGACCAGCAAGAAACAACTTCTCACCGGTATGCCCTTTCCTCGCGTATAGTTATCCCTCTGGAAGGGCTCTTTTCTTTCCGCCTCTTCGCCTTCCGGAGCGCCGTGAAGGTAAAGCGAATACCATCTGGAGATACCAATGAAGAAACTCTTTGTACTGCTCGCGCTTTTGGGGACGACCGCTATGGCAACGGAAAAAACGATCTACGATTTCACCCTGAATTCCATTGACGGCCAGGCAACGCCGTTTTCCGCCTTCAAGGGGAAAATCGTGTTGCTGGTGAATGTCGCCAGCCGCTGCGGTTACACGCCGCAATATACCGCGCTGGAATCCATCTACGAAAAATACAAGAGCCGTGGCTTCGTGATCGTGGGGATACCGGCGAACAATTTTGGCGGCCAGGAGCCCGGCTCCAATGAGGAAATCAAAACTTTCTGCACGGCGAAATACCACGTGACGTTTCCCATGATGGCGAAAGTTTCAGTGAAAGGCAGCGACATTACACCGCTCTATCAGTTCCTTACCGACAAGACCGCGCACCCCGATACCGGCGGCGAGATCGGCTGGAATTTCACGAAGTTCCTGGCGGGCCCCGACGGAAAAGTGCTTGCGCGGTTTGACTCCAAAGTGGAGCCCGATTCGCCGCAAGTCACTTCGGCGATTGAAAAGGCGCTGGCGGACAATAAACAGTAGGCGCGCGCTCGAAGCAGGGTGCGAAATCGCCGCGTGCTCCAAGCGACATTAGGTTGTGCTATTACGAAGTGTTTGGATTAACCGGTGACGATACTCTGCAGAGCTGCCTTGTTCTTGATGATCAGGGTTGATCCCATCACCTGAAGGAGTTGTTTCCTTCGAAAATCGGCCAGCAGGCGGGTCACGGTCTCCCGGGAAGAACCGATCATCTGGGCGATTTCTTCATGGGTCAGCGTCAGCTTCAGGCGGATCTGCCCTTTTTCTTCCGGATAATTGGCCGCCCATTCCAGGAGGAAACGCGCCAGCTTTTCTCCAGCGGAATGAGAGAGGCCGATGGTACGCATCTCGGCGACGGCCGCGTGGTAAGTTTCGCCGAGTTGTTGGGCGACCCGGAGGGCGGCTTCGCCGTTGTCCTTCAGGAAACCCAGGAAGTCATTTCTTGCGATGAAATTCGACTGTGCCGGTTCGACCACGTCCGCTGTGAGCTCGTAACACGTGCCGGTGACGGTGGCCGGTAAGCCCAGCACTTCTCCAGGTTCGGAGATACGCAGGATTAGCGTTTTACCGTCCGCGGAAGAGGTCGAGAGCTTTACACGCCCGCTGCAAAGAATGAAGACGCCCCGCGCCGGTTGGCCTTCCACAAAGAGAGTGGCTCCCTTGGGATAGGAGGCGGAAGAAGTAATTGCAGACAAAGCCTTTACAGTCTGCTCCGGCAGGTTGCAAAACAGCCGTTCTTCCCGGTGAGGGCAAGAGAGACAGTTCTCGATAATCTCCAAGCCGTAAGGAGTGCGCATATTTGTGCCGTCTGGGAGTATACCGCCTTCCAGCTTGGTTACAAACTGAAAGCGATTGGGATTGCGGCGCCAACCAGTAAGCATGAAATCACTCGCCTCTGTGACCTTATACCGTGGAGCGCGCAGGGCACCCGTGATAAACGTCACGTTATGGCGTGATGCGTGTCACTGTCATTTCCCCGGCTCTCGTGCCATTTGTACATTGGGGTATTTTCGATGCAGGACAAGCGAAACGTCTTGCAAGTCCTCCAGGCAGAGTTCGCCTTTCTTGAAATGGGCGGCTACCGAAGAGTTTCGCGTTATCCGTGGCGTCCTAATTTTGTCTTTGAAGATTCCCCAACATGCATCAATTCTGCGCATCGCGGCCCGCAGCAGCCTTGCGCGAGCTGCTCGCTGATTGAGTTTGTTCCGGAAAACCGCCGGGCCGCGCAGTTTCCATGCCGGCACATCCCGCTGACGCCGCGGGGCGAGACGGTCAATTCCTTCTATGAGTGGGGCACGGAGGAGGAGTTGGAGACTGCACTGAGGGAATGGCTGCTGGAGACGATTAAGGAACTTGAGAGCGACAAAAAAGCAAAGGTGCAAGCTGCCTCTGCCTGAGCGCCGCCGGACAGCATCCGCGACCTTCGTTTTCCACAACAAAGCGCTGCTGCTTTTGGGAATGGGCAAGAATTCCAGCCGAGGCGGCCAAGTGTCTTAGCCCCTGGGCTGCACCCAAGCCTCAGTCGAGGTAGTGTTTTTCGGAAGTTGCTGCCAGGCGCGCCGCGGCATCCTCGGGAGTGATGTCACGCTGCGGTGTGGCCAAAAGTTCGTAGCCGACCATGAATTTCTGCACAGTGGCCGAGCGCAGCAGGGGCGGGAAAAAGTGGAGATGAAAATGCCAAGCAGCACCCTCTCCGCTGCCCGACGGACGCTGGTGCAAACCCATGGAGTAAGGAAACGACGTCTCGAACAGGTTGTCGTAGCGAATCGTCTGGCGCTTCAGGATGTCTCCCAGAAGATTCTTTTCTTCTGAGGTTAGCTGCAAAAGAGACGAGGCGTGCCTCTTACCGAGAATCAGAGTCTCAAACGGCCATACCGCCCAGAACGGCACGACCGCCAGAAAGCCATCGTTTTCGCAAACAACACGCTCCTTACGATCCAATTCCAGGCGGAGATAGTCACAGAGAAGGCAACGCTTTTTCTCCGTCTGGTAAGCCGCAAAGGAGTCGAGTTCTTTCTGGGGGAGATTGGGGATGGAAGCGCTGGTCCAGATCTGACAGTGCGGGTGTGGGTTGCTGGCACCCATGAGCGCGCCACGGTTCTCGAAAATCTGAACGTAGCGGACCCACGAAATGGTCTCCAGTGAGGCCATCTCTTGCGCCCACACGTCGACCACGGCACGCAATTCTTCCGCTGTCATTCGCGGGAGAGTGAGGTCGTGGCGGGGCGAGAAGCACACCACCCTGCAAGTTCCAGCTTCCGGTACCGCGGTGAGCAAGGAATCCGGGTCAGCGGTGCGGCCGGATGACGATTCTGGGAGCAGAGCCGGATAATCGTTGTCGAAGACAAAAGTTTGATTGTATTGCGGATTGCGCGCCCCACCCGCTCGCGCATTGCCCGGACAAAGGTAGCAATCGGGGTCGTACTGCAAGGCGGAAGGTCGGGCGGCCTTCTCGATCTTCCCGAGCCACGGCCGCTGGGTTCGATGCGGGGATACGAGCACCCATTCCCGGGTCAGCGGATTCAACCGGCGGTGCGGTTTCTTCCAAAGGTCTTCCGTCACCATCATGAAAACTCACTATTCCGCCGCACCATGTTGTCAGCTTGGAGAATCAACCTAGCGGAGACCACCCGGCACCGGCACTACGGCTTCGGCGCCTTCCGCCGCCTCTAGGCTATAGATGTCGGGTTTCAGGCCGGTTTGTTTTTGATATTCGCGCCCAACCGCAGCGACGAAAGGTTCCACGGCAGCATGCTCAACCAGATTGACGGTGCAACCGCCAAATCCCCCTCCCGTCATCCGCGCTCCCAGAACACCCTTCTGAGAAGCGGCGATCTCAACCATGAGATCGAGCTCGCGGCAGCTTACTTCATAGTCATCACGCAAGCTGGCGTGCGAATCCGCCATGAGCCTGGCAATGGTGGGCAAGTCGCCTTTCTCAAACGCGGTGGCCGCGTGCAGGACCCGTTCATTTTCCGTCACGACATGGCGGCAGCGTTGATAGATTTTGCCAGGCAGGCGCTGGCGATGCTGCTCCAACTGCGGTGAAGTAACATCCCTGAGGGCGGTGATCGCGGGGAATGCCGTTTTCAGAAGGCGAACGCCCTCTTCACATTCGGCGCGCCGGTTGTTGTACTCATTCACGGCCAGGTTGTGTTTGACCATGGTATTGCACACCACCAACGCCGCATCGGCGGGCAGCGGAATGGCCCGCGCATGCAGCGAACGACAGTCCAGCAGCAGCGCATGCTCAGCCTTGCCGTGGCAACTGATGAATTGGTCCATGATGCCGCAGCGCGCTCCGACAAAGTCGTTCTCCGCCCGCTGGCAAAGCAGCGCCACTTTCGTACGGTCCAGCTGAATCCCCGCAACTTCCAGGAGAGCCAATGCGGTGGCCACTTCAATCGAAGCGGACGAGCTGAGGCCCGACCCCATGGGGACGTCGCCTGCGATGTACAGGTCGCAGCCACTCAAGCGGTGGCCAGCCTGCTCCAGCGACCATGCGACACCGACGGGATATGCCGCGGAGGGTCTCTTCACCCACGCAGCAATGGCATCGAGATCGACTTCGACTTGTTCCGAGTAATTTTCAGCATAAATGACGAGCTTGCGATCTCCGCGGGGCACGACACCCACCCAGCAAGATAGATCGACAGCCGCAGGCAACACGAAACCATCGTTGTAGTCCGTATGCTCGCCAATCAAGTTGACGCGGCCGGGCGCGCGATAGATTTCCGGCTTCTTGCCGAAATGGGCCGTGAATTTCTGCGCAATTTCACCGGGTGTGTGTGATCGTGGATTCGGCATAGTGATTCAAACTCAATTTTACGTCTAGGTGTATCTTACTGTCACTGCCGCTGCATTCAAAAACCCAAAAAATCTGGTGAGCAACAGAAGCACACGCGGGGAGCGATCTACGACCTGTCCGACTTAGACTGAGCGCCAACTACCTTCAAACAGTCGACTTAGTGAGCGGGCTTCTGTCCGTAGTATGCCGTATTTCCACGCTTGCGGAAGAAATGTTTTTCGTGGAGCGCCTTATCAATTGGCCGGGCTTTGTGGTTTGCGGTGAACGTCTGCAATGCCAGCGCGGCAATCTCCTCCACGATGACGGCGTCGTGCGCCGCCTCTGCCGAGGTCGCACCCCAGCAGAATGGCATGTGTCCTGCCATCAGCACACGGGGCGCGTGCAGCGGGTATTCCGCGAGGGCGGTGGCGAGCAGGCCGCGGTCGCTGTCCACAACCGAAACGCGCACGTTCAGGGTGCCAAAATCGACTCCAGCCACAATTGCCATGGGATGGTTCCGCTCGCTCCTCTCCGATGAAGGGTTACGCCGTGTGGGCGTACATGTCCCAGCCGAAATAGCGAATGGCGGCTTCGTGCACCATCGGGGCGACACTGGAAAAATTCGCCGCGACGTGGTGCTCGAAACCGTTCTCGCAGATATAGCGCAACAGCTTTTGCAAA
>DATERF010000019.1:0-9919 GCA_035271845.1 Candidatus Acidiferrum sp. | reverse complement strand
GCTCAACCGCGCGAAATGTTCGGAGCCGACTGCACCATGCAAGCCCCATTGCTCGGTGAGCCTGCCCTGCCATTCGCTGTGGCCTTGCTGGTCGCGGCTCCAATAGTTCTGCTCATGCGCGGCAAACTCCCGCGCATGGTAAGTGCGCGCTTGGCTGGCTGACAGCGGTTTCGAGATCGTAAGCATGAGCGCTCCTCAACTGTGCGGGGAACCGTCATCGCGCCGATGGCGAATGCAGTGAGAACGTGTTCTCGGCAATTTGCCTGTCATTCGATTCTCTTCGCCTCCTTCGAGGCAAACCGTTCTTTGGGTCTGTCATCGTCGGCAGCGATGGTCGAACCGAAGAGTGGAAGCACCGGCTGGATCGGCTTCTTCGACGACTCGGCCTGAATACTGGCCTGTGTTTGTGGCGTTGCCTTCCGCGCAATCTCTGGTATCTTCCGGCTCACAAATCCCGGCAGGACGAATCGCGTTCTGCCGATCTTTTTTCTCCATCTCTGCGGCCAACTTGTCGGAGGTTCCCCCCATTCGATCCTCTCCAAATCCCACTGGTCATATGCGTTCAGGCTCCGCAATATACTTCCCCCCGCCAGTAAAGAAAAGAACATCGCGGCTCCCCAAAGTAGCAGCGTCAACAGCAATCGCCAGAAGCTCTTTCCGCCATAGAACTGCGCCTCAAGAAACGGTTGGAGTCTGACTGTTTGGAGCCATTCATCCGGTCCCTGTAGCAGGCCGGTCCAGCCGGCCTGCGGCGCCGCTGGCGAAAGCTGCATCGGGATTCCACGGTCGTCGCCCGCAGTTGCCGGAACCACGTCGGCATCCGTAGCCAACTCCTGTTTCTCGTTTGGTGCGGTCTTGTACAACCATCGGACCTCGGTACTCGAAGCCGGGTCTGTTCCGAGCAAGGCGCACCTCAAATAGGTTCCAAGGTAGTAGCGTTGTATCGGCGTCCAGACGAGCCAATTACACAGAAACAACGCCCCAGAAAAGGCCAGTATTGCCATCGCAGGCAGCCACGGAAAACGTCTGGGAAACGGCATGTCGTTCATGGTTTCCGTCCTCGTTTTATGCCCTGCGCTGCGAGAAAATCATCGAGCAATTTACGAGCCTGTTGGAGCTTGCGCGCATCGGCTTCGTCGCGGATTTTGAGGATGGAATCGGGCATCAATTGCCTGCCTTCCGATGCCGCTTGAGCGCCCGCATGGAAGAGATTCAGCAGCGCGTAACGCACCGCCCAAACCTCGGCCAACACCAGTTCCGCAGGCTCGGCGGGACGCTGCCGCGCGGCGTGCAAAGCGGTCGCGCGCAGCCATTCGGAAAGCGCTTGCCCCTCGCCTTCGGCGGCAGTTTCAATCTCGCAAAGTTCCTCGGGAGTCAGCCGCGTGGCGGCGGTTTTTGTGCGGAATCCGTGCTTCGCCTCTTCGCCAAATGGCAGACTGGACTGTGGAGCTGCCTGAATGTGGCGAATACTCATTGGAGAAACCGCCTTGTTGCCCATACCGCGTCCTGCTCTGCCGCCGTCAAGCGGCGAACTGCTGTTTCACAGAAAGTTCATTCGCTTCAACGCGTTTACGTGATCGACGCCAGAAGCAATTTGTCGCAAAATAAACATCATCGTTCGCTACCTTAGTAACTCCGCAAATAACCAAATCTGTTGATGTGGCGCAAGTTAACCTGCGTAAACATCGCGTACTGTCTGGCCGTCTCCGCAGTTCCCGTTTGGGGGTGTCGTGTCCACATTTCTCCCGCTGCAAAGCAGCGTTGTCACTCCCCACACCCGCGTAGCGCGCTCAGAATTCCGTTTTGCGTCCACATTCCGGCGCAAAGCATCGCTTCTCTTACAACTCGCCATATTCGAGCACCTGGGCCTCCCACGTGTGGATCACTTCGGGGGCCTGCCATGCGCGTCGAAACAGATTGCAGATCGACTGCCAGTGTTTCGCCGGGAATCGGAAAGAGATTCCGTTCTCCCGCGCAAAGAAGTACACGCCCCGTTCCTCGTTCTCCAGAATCGCTGTGTGCGCGTAGAAATAGTGGCCTTTCCATTGGCACAGATCCCGCGCCAAATCCAGCTCTTCCAGCATCCTTCGGAACTCCGCAATCCTCGGGCATCCCACCACCGGATAGCTCGGCGCAAGCTCTCCCGGAAACTGCAAGCGCGGGGAGAAATCGTTCCCCTCTTCCCGCACCAAATCGAGGCGGTATCCGCCTTCTTCGAACGAGGGCAATGCCAGTTGCACCGCCAGCTCAAAGTCCTCGTCCTCAATCTCCGCTGGCGGCTTCTCTCGCAGGGGCTTGCGATGACGGAAATAGTGGCCGCGCGCGCACACCTTCCACAGGGCTTCCCAGTGCGGCGAGAGCGCCTCGTTCAGCTTCTCGATGTTCGAGAACTTCTCCTGGTCGAGAAGGGTGTAGAGATTGCGCACGGCGAGAATTGGTTTTCGCCGCTTTTGGCCTGGGTTCCTCAGCATTTGGAGAGTATTCGTTACCACCCGGCGTACGTCGTCACTTTCAATGTCCTCAGCCTTTGCTTCGGCCTGTTTGTCCCCCGGAAGAGTCATCAGGTACAGGAAGTCCAGCGGGGACTTTTTCGACCTGCGCACGACGGCATAAGCCGCAAGGAATGCCTCCAGTATTTCGGCCAGAGACTCGAAGGAAATCTGGCCTTGGGCGGTAGTCGCGAACGACTCCGCGCCCAGCGCGCAGTAGTGGGCCACCATCGTCCATTCCGCCTGCGAAAGCGAGAGTCTGGCGTCGGCTTTGCCGCGAATTCTCAGCAAGGAATCAGTTGGCTCCATGAGCAGGTTGACCAACTCCAGACGGTCGTCTCGGGCCGACTCAAGCAGCTGCTTTGCCGCCTCCGATGTGGACACGGGGCCGCCCGTCTTGAGAGCCATGATTTCTTTCAGCTTATCGAGCCGGGAGCGCAGGGCATCGGAAATGCGAATGGAGATCACTGGCTGCTGCGGTGCTGTCTTCTCCGCCATGAGGCACCTCTCCTGGATTGCTACAATAAATATAACGGTAACGTTACCTATTGACTCTACGTCTACACTTGCGCTATTGTCAAGCGTGAAGTCATAGCCGAGATTTGCATATGCGTCTTTCGCCCCCACCGCAGCATCGCCTTCTCCGCACCAGACAAGCTGCGGAATATCTTTGCATGAGCGAATGGAAACTTCGGCGCTTGATTCAGGACGGATTTCTGCCCTACCTGCACGGCGGCGACGGCGCGCCGTTTCTGCTTGATATTCGCGACCTTGACGAATACATCGACCGAAATAAACACCACGGCACGGACAACTTGGGTGTGGGACCGCCGCCCGTTCCGGCCAACACGATTTCTCCCAGTATGAAAGGAGCAACCTATGCCGCGCCCACGCGGAACCGGAAGTCTGTATCAGCAGAAAGACAGCGCGGTATGGTGGATCAAGTACCACCGCAACGGAAGATCATTTCGTGAATCCACGCGAACGACGGAGAGACGGCAGGCAAACCGCGTCCTCGCCAAACGTCTTGCGGAAATCAATACAGGGTCATTTGTCGGACCGGCGCACGAGCGAATCACCGTAGGCGAACTGGCGGAAGATCTCTTTCGCGACTACCGGATTAATGGCCGCAAGACAACCGACGACGTACAAACACGATGGCGATTGCACCTCGAACCTTTCCTCGGGTCGCGTCGTGTGTTGGAGGTCACAAGCGATCTGGTTGCAAAGTACGTAGACCAGAGGCAGCATGAGAACGCCCGAAATGCCACTATCAACCGCGAGATGGCCGCGCTGAAACGGATGTTTCGCATTGGCATGTACGCCACGCCGCCGAAAGTCTTCCGCTTGCCGAAATTCCCAAAGCTAGCAGAGGACAACATCCGCAAGGGATTTCTTGAGGACGCCCAATACAAGAAGCTGATTGCATATTGCCCAGACCTGTGGTTTTGCGCTCTGGTGGAGATGGGGCGCACCTATGGTTGGCGCATCAGCGAGTTGATTAACCTCCAAGTGAAACAGGTGGATGTCGATGAGCGCACCATCCGCCTTGAGCCGGGCACTACGAAGAACAAAGATGGGCGAGAAGTGACAATGACCACCGCCGTCCACAATCAATTGGCGCAATGCGTCGCGGGGAAATCCTCAGAAGATGCTGTCTTCACCCGTTCAGATGGCAAGCCCGTACGGGATTTTCGGGATACTTGGGCGAAGGCAACGAAAGCTGCCGGTGTGCCCGGTCTGTTGTTCCATGACCTGCGCCGCACCGCTGCCCGCAACCTGCGGCGGGCTGGAGTCGCTGAAGGCGTCATCATGAAAATTGGCGGCTGGCGAACTCGGAGCGTCTTTGAACGTTACGCAATCGTCTCCCAAACAGATATCGCCGACGCATTGAAGAAGCTTGAAGTGGGTTAGACCGCCGACCGCTACCATCCTGCCGACGCGGCGTGTGTTCGATTCCCCACTGGATTTCTTCATTCCTCATCGCGCACCACGAAACTCTATGACCGGCACAACTATGAAACCTCGCTCGACGAGTACGAGAAGATAGGAATTTGAGATGAAGATTGTAAAACGTCGATAGGCCTAATTTTATTGGCGTACGTGCATCCATGAATCTTGCCCTTTATGAAACAACGGGGATTGAGGTTCGAGTCCAACGACAACGTGAGCGTGGGGGAGAAGTCGAGAGAACCGGGTTTTTGAGGAGCCAAAGCTAATCGGGGCTAGAACCTCCATCCAAACCCGGTCGTAAACTGCATGCCGTTGTCTCGGAAACCTCGATCCACGAAGTTGCCGTTGAAAGGTGGAGTTTGTGGAGCAACGACTAGTGTGGAACCATAGAACACGGCGGTGCGACTGAGATCAAACCGCAGCATCGTTCGCCGAGACGGGTAGTATTCGAGAATCCCCCCGAAGTCCACAGCAAAATGAGTAAGCCGCGTTGTAGGGTAGGGCGGGAAATAGTTGTCGTGCACACCACCGTAGCTGAGGAAGCCAGGGCGCACCTTCGCGAAAACTCCGAACCGACGCGCATGAATCCCCGCTTTGGGGCCGAAAGACCCTTGGAGTATTTTCCCACCTCTCTGAGCGTCGCCCACATGAGGATCCGTGTAAAAGTAATTGAGCGCTGAGTCCATCGCCAGCCACCGATTGAAGTTGTACGTCAATCGTCCTCCAAAGCCCGGGTAATCTCCCAGAGACCAGGGAGTGAAAGATGAGGTGTCCTCCACCTTCGCGCTTCCTAAGCTGAGCACTCCATACTGTCCCCCGATCTCCCACCTCCGCGTGCTCTGGACCGAAATCGATTGGTCATCCAATCTCCCCAACCGATAGCTGAAACCAGCGCTGACGAGAAGCGAGTCTCCTATCACGCCGCGGGCTTGAATGCTCGCGCCTTGGGTATCGGGAATGGGGTAGGTTCGGTCTCCATAGCGTAGGAGCATCTCGCTGACATCGAACCGGATGAATGTGTGGCGGCTGGCATTGATTTCTAGCGTGCCGCCCAAGTCCAAGGCAAGGTGGGTGAGGTGCCCGCCAGGGAAAATGTTTACGTATGGCTCGCCGCTGGGCAAGATCCCGGTTTCGACCCGAACCACATTGCTGAAGTTCATAACGCCAGGGCGGGCCTTCAGGAAAATCCCGATTCTTTGCCAGCGCCAGCCCGCCTTGGGACCGGCCACCAGCATGAATGCTCGGCCGCCACGTTGCCACCCGGGCTCGGACATAACCGGGAAGAAATCGCCTTCAGCGTCCCATGCCAGAATCGGGGTGGTGTTATAGGTAATCCTGGCGCCGAACCCGCCTTTCTCGTCGGCGGGGTCGACTGGATCAACCAGCCGTAGCGAGGCACCTTGCACGCCGATTTCCAGTCGCGAGTAGGTCTGCGCGAATAACGACGCTCGGTAGGCCCCTACCGCTAAGAGCAGGAAAAGAGCGCGGATCAAAATCCCTGCTGTGGCTCGGCTAGCCATCTTGGAGAGGCATGGAAGAAGGACACGGTTATTGGTCTGATAAATCATGCTGAGTCCAGATGCGAGTATCCATCCTGCCAAGACGCAAATGGATCGTCAACAATGCGGTTTACGAAATCCGGAATTATCCTTCGTTGCGGTTTGCACAGCGACGGTGGCTGCCATAATCCTCCCGCCAAAACTTGCCCCCTGAGTTGTGGTTCAACGGGGTGCACGAACTAACATCTAACAGCGGGTTTCCGGTTCTCGTCGAAGAACCTAGATAGGAGAAAACAATGAAAAGACAGATACAAGTGAACAACATGCTGCCACTGCCGCCAGCTTGTATTCTCTCGCTGGCGCTTATTTTCCTGGCAGCACTCACAGGATGTTCCTCCTCCCAACCCCAGCCAGGTGTGAGTACACTATCCCAATTCACGGAAATTTCTGGGGACAGCAGCTTCCTGGTGAATGACGCTTCAGCCCAAACAACGGCAGATGGGTACCTTTGCATCGCGGATGGCGACGGTTCCGATCAGGGTAACAATATTGTCTCCACGGCACCGGGCGCATGCTTTTACCCAATGCTCTACACAAACACGACCTACAACTTCTATTTTGCTTCAATCGACTGTTACGATTATTTCGGGGAGCCCTCTTGGTATCAGAGCTTCAGCCAAAACACTGGCCCGTCCGGAAGTGTCACCGCAGACGTCTGCACACTCTATGATTACGATCTCGCGTCGGGGCTCAGCAGCAACTTCGCGATGGCTGGCAGCCTTCCCTCAACGATCACTGCATACGCCTCCGGCTTTTCGAGTGCGTACGGGATGCCCAAGCTATTGGTCTATAACACCGCGGGCGCCATCGTGGGTACTGCCACCGCCACATCGGTTGCAGCCAACGGTTCAAGTGCAACCTTCCCGTTTCCGACTGCCGTCTCTGGGGGAACGCCCCTTCCTTCGGCGTTCTATTTTGCCGCTCCGAAGAATTTTACGAACTCGACGGGAGGTTTCACGATTCCGGGTGGGAGCTACTTCAGCATCGGTGGCACCACGACGATCTCCACTCCTTTTGGGGTGACTGTTGCGCCGCTAACCACAGTTGTTCAGAACTGCGGGCCTGACGTATGCTCTAACCCCACCACGACGACTAGCCCGCTTCCTTTGATCACTTCCTACGACGGTGGACAGGTCACCTGGGACGGATTTGGAACTTCGGTTGGAAGCGAACCGGTTGCCGTCGCGGCATGGGGCTCTGCAAGCGGCACTGAGACAATTCCTGAGGGCGACGAGGAGACGCTCATCACTATGACAGGTCCCGCTTACGCACTGGTAGCGAATCTTGGGTCCGGCATGGTAAGCGTTGTTCAATTTGACTACCAAAGCACTGGCAGCAACAACCCGCCGATTACCGGTATGTCGGTAATACATAACATCGCGGTGGGCGCTAAGCCTATGTCCGTCACTCTGAATTCGGCAAATACTATGGGGTATGTAGCCAGTTACGGAAGCGGCACGCTGGCGGAAATCAACCTCTCCACCTTCGCGGTATCCCGGACAGCGACCGGCCTTACCGGAGCGCTGAGCGTGGCGATGGACCCGAGCGGTTCCTATGTTTGGGTAGGCGGCGCGAACTACCTGTACAAGGTCAGCCTGAGCACATTCACAGTGGTCGCAAGCTACCCTGTCAGCGGCACCGTGACCTCTCTGGCAGCGAGCAACGCGCAGAAGGAACTGGTTTACACCCTGGTCGAGAACTGTTGTTCGGCCTCGAGCACGTACGCAGCGGATGAAGTCAGCCTAAGCAACATGGCTGTTCTCGGCACTCACGCTTCGGCGTCAGCCGCCGCTTACGCGCCGTACACGATGAACGGAACGCTGCCGAGTGCGGCGGTCATCCCGTCCGCAACCGCAGTCAGCGCCCAGTTTGGAAATGGGATGGCTGCCTCGGCCACACCGACTGGCTTCGTAATTTACGACGTGGTCAGCCACAAACAGGTCATGACTGGCACGACACCCACACCGGTTCGGGGCATCGCAAGCGACCCGGATAGCACAGTTGCCTACTTCACTCTCCCTGACAGCAATGAATACATCACGGTGCCGCTACCCCAGCCGTGACCCGCGTTTTGAGCGACAGGACCGGCGCCCTCGTAGCGCCGGTCTTCCACTTTGGAATATAGCGCCATATCTCAAGCTCAAGACATGTCGTGCGCGGAACTATATTTTCTGAGCGGTACGGTTATATCCGCAGATCCAGTGGCGCGGATCGACGATGTGTTTGTGATCGACGCCGAGGTCCGCCGTCAAGCCTATGTGGCTCCAGCTTCCGACCGGACTGTCGTGTTATTAGGGTTTTTCGATGCCCGTCCTCAACATTTCCGGCGGGATGGCTGGGTTTCTGGTCGTCCGCCGCAGCCTCTTGAATCCCGCGGGCACATCAAATAAGGATCTAGCCAAGGGGTGATCTGATATTTCAACGACTTCTAATTCGCGCGTCGTCATCGTGAAATCTCGGCTCGAACCATCCGGCCTCATGGAATGGATATGCTCCGTATTCTTAAGTTTGACCGGAAAACCCGTTTCCGGTGTTCCGACCGTTTCATATTTCTCGATCCCGTGCTTACGTAGCTCAAGCGCCTGTAGCACACTGGTTAGAGTGAAACGCAATACCGTGCAATCAGACGCGACGGGAAGATCGATGTACCAGCCGTCGGAAACCTCGTCGTCCCAACGCTTACCCAACGCGGGGATCAGGTATCTCCTCGTCGTCACGACATGCCGCGCGGTGTATCCGAAAAAGGTCTGCCGCTCCCCGGTGTCCTTCGTCTCGACTTCCACGGTCGAGGCGATCCGCTGCTGGTTAGCTCCGGCCTTCGCCTCTTCCGCATCCACTTTCTCACGCAGTTCTTCAAGCGTCAGTTTCCCCGGCACAATCTCCGTATACTCACGAGCGTCGGGGTTCACGTCGTATTCCGTGCCTGTTTTGCAGTTTTGAATGTGAACCATCTGTGGACCCGATACACCCTTCGGCAGATCCCCAAGTGTGACCGCAGGCCGTCCGCTGTACTCGATTCGTTTTTGGTCCGTCGTCAGGTAGTAGGTTGTCTGTGAGGTGTGGTCCCCTCGCAGATCATGCAGCGTGTGCCGCACAGTAATCGTCAAGTCTGCCGCAGCCGCCTGAAACATAAAGGAAAGAAAAACAACAAGAGAAGAAGAAACTAGCCAGCCAGTGCGAAGACGGCGCATATATCAGATCTCCCAAAGAAGCAATGCTAGCATTACGCGGGCCAGCCGTCGGTCATGTGTAAGGACCCGATTGCATTGACATGTTTGGATGCGGACAGGAAGCAGGTGGGTTGCATAACGGCGGGCTGGTTCCAAAGTTTCGCCATCGACCATTCTTCGTACAACGCCTAAGTTGATCCTAACAAGCCTTCTCCGTCCAACCTTCCCCTCCCTGCTTTGACTGCATCGCCGGAGCTGCCCCCGTTATTGCACGGGCCAGCGTAGGCGGTGCTTTGCGGACATGGTTTATCGTCTACATTCGATGATACTGCCAGCGACGGCAGGATGAGAGCGGAGGGGCTTGCACGATCCGTTGCCGCACGGTTGCCGTGTAGAGCATCAAAGAGAGCTGATCCCGGGCTCTTGTTCCTGCCGTGGCCCTATTTCCCCTGCGTCGCGATGGACTGCTCAGGCGTTTTCATATGCGTACCGCGGGGTGGGAAACATCCACAATGGAGTTTGGACCGTCGAACTTAGGTTTGGGCATAGTTTGGGCATAGTCGAGTGGATAATCGGCAATCCTAAGTATTGAAATGTGCGATTTTATTGGTGCCGGGAGGGGGAGTCGAACCCCCAAGGACCGAAGTCCGGCGGATTTTGAGTCCGCTGCGTCTGCCAGTTCCGCCATCCCGGCGATTCGTTAAAGTGATTGATTCTAAAGTATATATTCTACTCTGTTCGTTTGTCA
>DATERF010000018.1:0-10761 GCA_035271845.1 Candidatus Acidiferrum sp. | reverse complement strand
TGACTCGGTGAATTCACCAGGTCCACCGCTTGCGGTAGCGATTTCAGCGCGTACACATCAATCCCATCCACTACCGCTGCCTCGCGCGCATTGCTTTCCGGCACGGCCACTGCCTTCAATCCCCTCTCACCCGCGGCAATGGTTGCAGAAAGCGCTCCTCGCACCGCCCGTACACTGCCATCCAGTGACAGTTCGCCAAGGAACATCATCTGGTCCAGCATTTTTCCAAAGAACTGTCCCTGGCAGCCCACCACACCCAGCGCCATGGGCAAATCAAAGCCAGAGCCTTCCTTGCGCAAATCGGCCGGCGCTAGATTAATCGTGACCCCCTGCCCATAGGGAAATTCGAACCCGCAATTCCGCAAGGCCGATTTGATCCGTTCCCGGCTTTCCTTCACCGCGTTGTCGGGCAGCCCCACCACGTTGAAGTCCTTCATAAAGGCAGAGCCCACGTCGACCTCGACTTCGACGGGGTATGCATCGATTCCATACACGGACGCGCTGATGGTTTTAAAAAGCATGGTTCATCTGCAGGGTAGTCTGGCCCAAGTATCTATTAATTACTAAATATACGCCATAGCTACCCTACGTTGCGCCTCTTCATCTCAGAATCTTGCTGATCCGCGCGTTCCCAAACACCTGCCTTCCTCACGTTTCTTTACTCCGGCGGTTTGCGCACGTATAGTGAGGATGTTCCACAGGTGTTCAATCTTCCCGAAAGAGGTTGGCCGATGTTTGGTTGGATTCTCCTTGGCATCCTCGCACTCCTCGTCATTTTCGGTATCGGGATGTACAACGGCCTGGTTCGCTTGAAAGTCCAATGCGACAACGCCTGGGCCGATATCGATGTTCAGCTCAAACGCCGTTACGACTTGATTCCCAATCTCGTGGAGACCGTGAAAGGCTACGCGGCCCACGAGAAAGGCACGCTCGAAGCCGTTATCAACGCCCGCAACCGGGCCATGTCCGCTACCGGCCCCGCCGATAAGGCGCAAGCAGAAAACATGCTCTCCGGCGCGCTGAAAAGTCTCTTCGCTCTATCGGAGGCTTATCCGCAACTCCGCGCCATCGAAAGTTTCACTTCACTCCAGAATTCCCTTTCGCAAATTGAGGACACCGTCCAAAACGCGCGCCGCTATTACAACGCCGTCGTCCGTGACCTCAACACCAAAATCTTGCAATTCCCCACAAACATCTTCGCCGGCATGCTTGGCTTCAAGCAGCGCGAATTCTTTGAGGTCTCAGCCCCTGCGGAACGCGAAGCCCCCAAGGTCAGCTTCGGCAATCCCGCTGCTCCGACCGCCTGATCTTTGGCTCTTTCCGCCATGTCTGTGCGTCGCAAACCATCTGCCTGGCTTCACTCGGCTCTCTTCGGCTTGGCCCTGCTCCTTCTCCTGGCCCTCCCTCTCACCGCCAAGGAGCGCCGCCTGCTGAAGTTCTACTCCGACATAGACGTTCTCGCCGACAGCAGCGTCGATGTCACCGAAAACATCACCTTCCAATTCATCGGCGGTCCCTGGCAGGGTATTTATCGCACCATTCCCGTCGAGTACGCCGGCCCTCGCGGTCTCAACTACTCCCTCTTTCTCGACGTCAAGCGCATCACCGACGAAGAGGGCAAAAAGCTCAGATACGAGTCCAGTCGCGATCGCCAATACCTCAAACTCAAAATCTATGTTCCCAACGCCGATAACAGCACCCGGACCATTTCCATCGAATACGTCGTCTCCGACGCCCTCCGCTTCTTCGACGAACACGACGAATTCTATTGGAATGTCACCGGTGACGAATGGCCCATTCCCATCGGCGAGGCGGGCGCACACATCGTCCTGCCAAATGGCACATCCGGCATCCAGGCAAACGTCTTTACAGGTGCCTATCGGGCTGTCGGCCGCAACGCCACAGCCGAAATCGCAGGCACGGGGGTTGACGTCCGTACCACGGCTCCACTCGCGATGCACGAAGGGCTCACCGTCGCGGTAGCCTTCGATAAAGGTACCGTCCGCGAGCCTACCGCCCTTTCAAACTTCCTGCTCTACCTGCGCAGCAACTGGCCTCTCGGCCTTCCGATCATCGCGTTCCCGCTGATGTTTTGGTGGTGGTGGACTCGCGGCCGTGATCCTCGCCTTCGTCCCATCGCCGCTCAGTACGAACCGCCCGATCAACTCACTCCCGGAGAAGTCGGTACCCTCATCGACAATTCCGTCGATATGCGAGACATCACTGCTTCCATCGTCGATCTCGCCGTTCGTGGCTATATCGTTATTGAAGAGAAGACGAAAGATCATCTCCTTGGACTAACGCATTCGAAGGAGTACATTTTCCATCTGCAAAAGTCGCAGGCCGATTGGGCTTCTCTGAAGCCCCATGAGCAAGACCTTTTGAGCGGCTTATTCACCGGTGGCAACGCGGGCGACACCGTCTCTCTTGCCGACCTTCACAATCGCTTCTACCAGAATATTGCCGGAATCAAGAATGAGATTTTCGGCTCACTCGTTACCCACGGCTACTACGCACGCCGCCCGGACAGCGTCCGCGCCTCTTACATTGGGTTCGGCATCGTCGTTGGCTTCATCTTGATCGCTGGCGGCTCCTGGCTTTCCAAGAACTATGGCATGGCCCCTTTGCCGTTCGTGGTCGCCGGCATTCTCACAGGCGCCATAATCTGTGGTTTCGGCTGGTTCATGCCTGCGCGCACGCAATCCGGTGCGCGCGCCCTCGAACAACTTCTCGGCTTCGAAGATTTCCTCAATCACGTTGAAGCCGATCGCTTCAACCGCATGATCAAAACTCCCGCGATGTTCGAGAAATTCCTGCCATTCGCCATGGCGCTTGGTGTCGAGAAAAATTGGAGCAAGGCCTTCCAGAATATCTACACCCAGCCGCCCCAGTGGTACCAGGGTGGCAGCTTCGGTCCCGGTTTCTATCCCTACCTGTTTGTAAATAATCTCAACGCTATGTCCCTCCAGGCCGGCAGCGTTCTCTCCTCCGCACCGCGCAGTTCCGGAGGCTCTGGTTTTTCCGATGGTGGCGGCTTCTCCGGCGGCGGGTTTGGTGGTGGAGGCGGGGACGCCTTCTAGCTGTGGCCGCTTCCATCTAGCCCGTAGGACTCCAGCACATCGTGAAACCGAACGACTCCCAACAACTCGTGTACATTGGCCCGGCTCACCACCGGCAGGAGGTCGGTATGCGTCGATCCCATTCGCGCTAGCGCAAGGTCAAAGGACTGGTCTGCATGCACGTGGGGAAACTCCTGCTCCTTGACGAGATCTCTCACCTTCTTCGCGGACAGGCCGTCCTCCCTGGCTTTCTGCAATTGCTCCCGCGTCAGAATCCCAATCACGCCACAGGGATCGCGTACCAGCCAAGTTCGATGCCCACCCGAACTGGCCTTCTCTAGCGCCACATGCACGGATTCTCCCGCGTCCAGGATGTCCGTCGCTGCGCGCATCACCTGTCCCACTTGCCGCTGTCTCTCTTGCTGCCGGCTCTCGGCTAGCGGCAGATGAATTCCGTCCTGTTCGGCAAGCTGTTCGTAAATGGGCTTCCGCTGCAACCGCGAGGAAATGAAATAACTCACCAGATTCGAAATCATCAGCGGCACAATCACGGCATAATCCCGGGTGATCTCAAAGATCATCACCACCGAAGTCATCGGCGCCCGGACGATTCCCGCGAACGCCGCACCCATTCCTACCAATGCGTAGGCCCCGGGTGTCGCCACGTAACCGGGGAAGTAATGGTGCGCCAGCCCGCCGACCGTTCCTCCAAGCATCGCCCCTAAAAACAGGCTCGGTCCAAAAATTCCCCCTGCGCTCCCGGACGCATAACTCACCGCGGTGGCCACCAATTTCAGCACCAGTAGGAGCACCATCAGCTTCACCGCTAAATGATCGTTGAGCGCATCTCCGACATACCGATAACCCACGCCCATAACCTGCGGCACGAACCAGCCCATCGCTCCCACCAGCAGTCCCCCGGCCACTGGCTGAAACCATAGCGTTTTCCTTGGCTGTTTCTGGAACCACTCCCGCAATCGCAACAGCAGTTGCGTAAATGCCACCGAAACCAGTCCTCCGACCAATCCCAGCAACCCATACACCACCAATTCCCATGAGTTCACCAGTTGATACTGCGGCACCTTGAACAGCGGATCGTTTCCCAACAGCAACCGCAGCACCCCCCAACTCGTCGCCGACGCCAGCACAACGGAACCCAGCACCGGTGCGTGCAGGTCGCTGACCACTTCCTCCAGCGCAAACAACACCGCCGCCAGCGGCGTGTTGAACGCTGCCGCAATCGCTGCCGCCGCTCCCACCGGAATCAGCGCTTTCACTTTTTCCGGCCGCAAACCCAAAGAGCGCCCCAAAACGGACGCGATGCCTCCTCCCACTTGCACCGCGGGTCCTTCGCGTCCCAACGGGATACCGCTTGCAAGCGTCGCCGACGTACAGAAAAACTTTCCGAACACAGTGGAGAGCGTGATTTTCCCTTCCCGAGCAAACAATGCGGCTTTCGTTTGCGGTACACCACTTCCGCGCGCATCCGGAAAAAAACGGTAGAGCAGGTAACCCATGGCCAGCGAACCCGCTGCCGGCACAACCAGCCGCCGCCACCTCGCAACTCCAGCCGGATCGAGATGCGCACCGAATCGTTCGGTCAAGACGATGAATGCCACCACGCTCAGCCCTACCAGCGCGCCGATCAGTAGCGTGAGCGCCAGAAATACCTGCTCCTCGCGCTCGACACAGAACACCGCCCATTGCGACGCCTTCACGTCCCACCAACTCTTCTTTATTTGCTCTTGTGAGTCCGCCATATTCAAGAATTTGATTTCACAGATACCGCTCGTGTCGGCCGGAAATAGGGCAGCCAAAGCGTCTGCTCTCGTCGTTGCTCCTCTTCCAGATGCCGCGAGCGCGCCTTCAGCAAATCGTCCAACGAAATCAAACCCAGGAACTGGCCATTTCCCCGCTCCACGACCGGCATCCGGGTCACGCCTTTTTCGGCCATCCGGTTCACGACCACGCGCAGCGGGTCATCTGAATACGCTACTACCGCCGCACCCGGGATTAACTCACGTAGGTTGGCGATCTTCCCAGAGCTCCGTAATTCCTCAAATTTCTGCTGCAAACCGTTACGGGTGAGCACACCAGCCAATAACCCAAGCCCGTCCACCACGGGCAGCAGTCGCTGCTTCTCAGTCACATCCGTGCCCATCTGTCGCAGCGCCTCCTCAATCGTGCCGTCCGCCGCTAGAATCACCTCGGGCGTGCGCATCACCTCGCGTGCATATAACAACTCGAGCGGATCAATGGCATATTCGCTACTCACGTGATACCCACGACGCGCTACTTTCTCCGTGAGTATCGACCGCCGCAGCAGAACCGTCGAAACCGTGTACGACGCCACGCACCCGAGTAGCAGCGGCAGCAGCATGTTCCAGTCGTGTGTCTGTTCCACCGTAAACACAATTGCCGTCATCGGCACTCGCAGCGTCCCGCTCAACATCGCCCCGAGACCGATCATCGCCCAGAATCCCGGTCCCATGTCCGGAAGTCCGTAGGACATCAACGCACCCAGTCCCGCGCCAATCATCATCACCGGCGCCAATACTCCTCCCGAGGTGCCCGAACCAAGTGCTACTGACCAGATCAGCCATTTCACAATCAGAACGCCAAGCACCAGGTGCAACGCACGGTCGCCCTTCACCAACTCCCCGATCACGTCGTAACCAACACCTAGCGCCTGCGGGAACACCAACCCGCCCAGTCCCACAACGATCCCACCAATCGCCGGCCACCACATCCAGTGCACTGGCAATTTCCCGAACAAATCCTCGAAGTAGTACACAGAAGTCGACAGCGGGATCGACACGAGTCCGCACACGATCCCGGCAATCACACTGCAAATCAGCGCCGTCGGTGTGATCAGCGAGCCGTGTCCAACCGAGGGAAACAAAGGTCCCTGCCCCAGCAGATATTGCCTTAACAATGCCGCCGTCGCGCTTGCTACCGCTACCGGAATGATGCTCCGCGGCTTCCGTTCGAACAAAAGTAATTCAATCGCCAGCAGCACTGACGAAATTGGTGCCGCAAACGTTGCGGACATACCCGCCGCCGCGCCAGCCACGAGCAGCGTCTTTCGCTCTGTGCTCGTCAGGTGAAACATCTGCGCGACCATTGACCCGAATGCGCCGCCGGTCATAATGATCGGCCCTTCTGCGCCAAATGGTCCGCCCGAGCCAATCGAAATCGCCGCTGAAACCGGCTTCAACACCGCTACTTTCGGCTCAATCCGGCTTCCGTTCAGCAGGATGGATTCAATCGCTTCGGGAATCCCGTGCCCACGGATCCGGTCGGATCCGTAGCGCGCCATGAAGCCCACAATCAATGCTCCGGCCACGGGCACCAGCACGGCAAACCAGCCCAAATGATGGTTCGCCGGAGTATTTGGCGCTGTAGAGAACCGCCCAAAATAGAAGACATTGGTAAAAAAGGAAATCAATCGAAGCAACACAAGCGCGGACACGGCTGCCAGTGCTCCGACCGGTATGGCCAATGCCGCGATCCTAAGCACCAGCCAATTGACCGAAAAATCGCCAAGTTCCTCCTGGCGGATTTTCCTATTTCCTGTGCCCTTGCGACCCTCTGAGGAGTTTTCTTTCCTGTTCAATCCACTGCTTTCTTGGCCGCAGCCTGATTACCTGGTCAGGGCTGCGGTCCTTCTCCGCCTTCCGCTCTTCGTCGTCAAAAGCCTTCCCCGCGGCTCCAATAACGCCCCGATTGCCGCCACCAACGCCCGGCCCGTCGCGTGCAGTTCGATGATCCTCTGCTCTACCACTTTTTCCAGCAGTTTCGCGCCGCGGGGCTGAAGAGAAACCAGCACCTGTCGCCGGTCCTCTCTCCCCCGGACACGCCTGACGTACCCGTGAGCCTCCATCCGGTCAATCAGTTCCACGGTACTGTGGTGGCGCAGCGAAAGGCGATTCGCCAGTGTGCTGATCGTTGCATCTTCGCCGGCCGGCAAGCCCCGCATGGCCAGCAACAGCAAGTATTGCTGTGGCTCCAGGCCGGCCTGCTTCGCCGTTACGTCCCCTTCTTGCAAAAACTTGCGGATCAAGTAACGAAGCTCGCCCAGAGCCCGGTATTGGTTCTCCGTGATCTTCTCGGCCATACTTCTACTTTATCGTATTACGATATATTCTTCCAGCCCGGTCCCATGCTGCTCAACGTCGAGGTAACTGCACGTGAAGTCAGTAAAAACTGTAAGCTCGTCATTCCGAACGGAGTCTACGGAGTGAAGAATCGCTCTTCCCTTAAACTCCCCACGATTCTGAAGAGTTACTCAGGCCCCTACAGCTTCTTCCGGAAGGCCTTCTGCGTCTTATAGTGCTCGTAACCGCGCCTCAGATAGAATCCATGCGCCCGGTCGCGAATCACGTTGGATCGCACGGACATTCCCGCGCATCCCATCTTCCGCGCCCATTTTTCCGCGGCTTCCAAAAGCCTTCCACCCGCCCCGAGGCCGCGCACCTTTTCGTCCACTACCAGTCCATTCACTTCCGCCCGGCGCTCCACCTCCAACAGTGGCGTTACGCTTACGTGCACCCACCCGATCACTCCATCCTTAACCGTTTCCGCCACAAAACACGCGCCGTCTCTGGCTCGCAACGCACGCTTCAATCTCGCAGCCATCTGCTTCGTCGTCGTGGGATATCCCAACTGCCCGGACAGGGCTGCAATCCGCGGCGCATCTGCCTGCCTCGCCCTACGAATCTTCACACCTTCGTCCATCGCGGATATCACTCCTCAGCGCTCTTGCCGGCGCAAACGCTGCTGAACTGCTTGGCTCCTTAATTCACGTAGTGCATCCGCGGCAATCCACCTGCCGGCGCGCGTTCCTTCTCGCCGAATTCTCTCCGCCGTTGCAATGGCCTCTCGATTCAATCTGCGATTCCGCTTGCCAATGTTTCGCAGCGCCCAGTTCACCGCTTTCCTGACGAAATTCCGTTCGTCCCAGGCCTCGCGCTCAATGGCTTTCAGGAATTTCTTGAACGTTCCGTGTGTCGCTGCTTTGTCATGAAGCGCCAAAAACGCAGTCAGCGCGAATCCCGCACGCTTCTCGAACTCTCTCCTGCGCCTGCTCCACGCGAACGCCTTGTTCCACGCCAGTTTTGCATCGACAAACAAATGACAACACGATCCGTCGCAAACATCCCAATTATCGAAATCTCGCGCCCACCGTTCCATCTGCCTCGATGTGACGAGCCGCGGCTCCGAAATCAACACGCCCAACAGCCGCGCGTCATGAATCCCGGTGTTCCATAGCTTTAGTCCCAGGGCGTGATTCTTCCCAATTCTCTTGGCAACTTCATCCAGTTTTGGTTTGGATACACCGTAAACTTTCTTCGCCCGAATCCCGAATCGCGCCATCCCCTCCACATTGCGCTTTTCCCCATGCCGCTTTAGCTCAGCAACCGCGCGGGCGACTGTCCATACCTCGGCCCTTTGAGGGCTCCTTCCGCGCAACTTAGAACGTCTTTTCGGAATCGACAAGGATCGTGACCGGCCCTTCATTCACCAACTCCACCGACATCAGTGCCTGAAAAATACCCGTCCCTACTGTGATTCCCAATTTCTTCAATGCTTCACAAAACTCTTCATACAATTTCTTCGCTAACTCCGGCGGCGCTGCCGAAATAAAGCTCGGCCTCCTCTGTCCCCGGGCGTCCCCGTACAACGTGAACTGCGACACCACCAACGCGCTTCCCTTCACGTCCAGCAGCGACAGATTCATCTTCCCCGCCGCATCCTCAAATATCCTCAGATTCGCCAGTTTCTCTGCCATTCCCGCCGCCACTACAGAGTTGTCCTCCTTGCCCACGCCCAGAAGAATCATCAGCCCAGCACCAATTTCGCCCGTAACCTGGCCTTCCACCGTTACTTTCGCCCGGCTCACCCGTTGCACTACTGCTCGCATTTTCTCTCCATCTTCCCGAAGTCTACCTGTGCCCTCTAGCGCCAGGCACTCAACCCCGCTTCGATCTTTCCCTTTGTGCTTTTGTCTTCCCCGTTTTCTTTCGCCGTCGAGGCGCCCTCTGGCAACTGGGACAGAAATAGCTGCTCCTTCCCGCCACAATCACGCGCCGGACCGCGGTCTCGCACCGGAAGCAAGGCTTGCCCTCTCGCCCATACGCACGATGGTGTTGCTGGTATTCGCCCGGCACTCCTTCTGCGTCAAGGAAGTCGGAAATCGATGATCCGCGCAACAGAATCGCCTTTTTCAAAATCCGCTGAAGCGCGGCGTACAGCTGTTCCACTTGCTCCCGCTTTAGCCCCGCTCCCAATTGCGCGGGATGAATCTTCGCCTTCCACAAGCTTTCGTCCGCGTAAATATTCCCCACGCCACGGAGCACGCTCTGGTCCAGCAGTAAAGCCTTGATTCTTGCCTTGCGCCCGTGAATCCTCCGTGCAAATTCCTCCAATCCCGTCTCCAGAGGATCCGCGCCGAATCGCTGCAACTCCCGCGCCAGCACATCTCCCGCCAGATACGCGATCCGCCCAAATCTCCGCGGATCGACATAACGCAGTTCCCGCCCATCGCCCAACATCATGACCACATGCGTATGCTTCGCTTGCGGCTCGCTTACCTTCTTCGGCATCAGCGCGCCTGTCATTCCCAAGTGCACGAGTAGCGCTGCTTGCTCGTCACCCTCCTCCGCCTCCTCATTGGCGCTGAGTCTTAGTAGAAGAAATTTCCCGTAGCGCTCCACCCGCAGGACAGTCCGCCCAGGCAACTCACTCTCAACCGCTTCCGGATTATCGATGAAATCGGTTTTCCCCAGTGCGACGCTCACAATCTTGCTGCCGCTAATTTCCCGTTGTAATCCCCGCGCCACTGTCTCGACTTCAGGAAGCTCCGGCATGTTTTTTCCTTCGCATTAAACTATCACACCCTTTCTTTTCTTCTTCTAAATCATTCACAATCCGGTAATAATCTCACGCTACCAACCGGCAATTCTTCCGTCTAAACTCGCAGTTCTCCCGTGTTAAGGAGATGAACCATGCGAAATATTCAGCCGTCTGCTCCCTCCTCCGAATCCTCAAACCAGTTTCTGGTCGTCAAAATCGACAAGGCCGCCGCAATGCTCCTCGTGGGCGGTTTGGCTATCGTTGCCCTCGTTGCGGTGTTGTTGTCGAGGGAAACATCGCTACGGAACACTGTGCAAAGCAACAATCCGGTGTCAGATTCCTCCGCAGCTTCTTTATCATCCGCGCCAACTCAGTCTTCTTCTTCCAAGTCCCAACAGCTTCCCACTGAAACTGTTCCTACCACGCCGATGGAGCAGACGCCGCCGGTTGAGCCGCCTCCTGCGGATCAAGCTAGTGATCTCACGGTGTCACCCCCTCCACCTCCTGGCCCCCAGATCATCTCGTCAGTTAGCGTGACAGCATACCCCCAGTCCGACCCCACCAACACGCCGCAGACGGATACCCCCGCACCGGCAGGTCCGTCCTCTGACCTGCCTGCGAATTTCTCGTCCCCGTCGAATCCAGACCCCGCCCCCAAAACACCCTCCAACTCTTACGACCCAACTACCCCGGCAATGGTCAACGGCGCGGGCGCAACTCTTCCCTACCCGCTGTATTCGAAATGGTTCGACGAATTCCACAAACTTCATCCTCGGGTGCAATTCAACTATCAAGCCGTCGGCAGCGGTGCGGGAATCAAGCAGCTCCAGGAGAAAGTGGTTGATTT
>DATERF010000017.1:0-2923 GCA_035271845.1 Candidatus Acidiferrum sp. | reverse complement strand
TTCAAAGTGAGTGCGTTGTGACGTACAGCGTGGGTTATGGCGAAACCGAGGCGGAAGCGGTGAGGTCGAACCTGGCTCGGGAAGTGATGTTCTGCGTCGGACATGCCATCCACCACTATGCCATTCTCAGAATTCTCTGTGTCGGAGTCGGATTGAAGCTCCCGCACGAATTTGGCGTTGCTCCCTCCACATTGAAGCATTTGGAGACAGAAACGGCGGAACGAGCGTAGCCGACCATGCTTTCCTCTAATTCACTTCCGGAGATGCAGGCGGCGCTGGCGCTCTCCATTTTTCTCGCGACCTTCATTTACGAAGATGGCGCGACCGTGCTGGCGGCGACCCTGTCTGCAAGTGGAAGCTTGGACCCGGGCATCGGACTTCTGGTCACCTTCCTCGGAGTCTGGCTGGGAGACTTGGGGTTGTATGGTCTGGGCTCTAGTTTCGGGCGGCGCACGGCGCACTCACGTTGGTTGCGGAAATACTTAAGGCCCGAGTCGCTTACCAAAGCTGAAAGCTGGTTTGCACGGCGCGGATCGCTGGCATTGGTGATGAGCCGCGCGATTCCCGGAAGCCGCCTACCTCTTTATGTGGCCGCCGGCGCGTTACGGCTTCCGGTTCGACTGTTTGCCAAGACTACGGCGGCCTGTTCGGCTGTCTGGGTCTCCGCGATCTTTGCCATCTGGCGATTCGTTCCCAAAATATCTTCCGGCCATCAGAAATTGCTTCCCTGGCTGCTGACCGTCCTGCTGCTGTTTGCTCCGTGGCTGCTGAGCAAGCGGGCCAGATCACTCGGCGGGTGGATTCGGAAGCGCGAGAGTGTTCAAGGCTCTGTTCGAGACCCAGGGGCGGTGGGCTTATGTGCACTCTGACTGTCGTCATCGGCATCGATACGTACATCATGGCGATGAATCGTGACGAGAAAATCGCACGGGGCGCCGGGCTTTCTCCGGAGATGCATGAATTCGACGGCACCAGGGCTATCTATCCCGGCGACGGCGACGGCGGCACATGGCTTGCCACCAACGAATATGGGATCACGTTTGCATTACTGAACTGGAATGACATCGCATCACACCGCAGAGCTTTCCCAAAGACGAGGAGTAGAGGGCGAGTGATCCCCGCTCTGATTGATTCGCGATCGCTATCGGACTTGCATGAAGTATTCAGCGTTTCGAACTTCGCTGGAATGATGCCGTTTCGGCTCGTGGGAGTATTCCCATCCGAACAGGAAATCTGGGAATGGCGTTGGGATTCGGCTCAGCTTGAGTGCCAGGTGCACGAGTGGGAATCACGGCACTGGTTTTCCTCAAGCCTCTCGGACGAGCAAGCCGAAAGCCTGCGTGGGGCAGCATGCCGCGTGGCGCGCCATGAATCGGACGGCGGTTCCGTGCGCTGGCTGCGAAGACTTCAAGCTTCGCACGCCGGTGGACCGGGGCCGTTCAGTCTTTGCGTCCACCGGGAAGATGTGAAGACGCTGAGTTATACCGAAGTTGTGCTCAGCTCCGGAAGCGTAAAAATGTGCCATTTCCGTGGCAGCCCTTGCACGATGAATCCGGCTGATCCAACGGAAATAGAAATTGAAAGAAGAAGAGCTGCCCGCCCGAATCTCATCGTGCAGGAGGTCGGCTGTTCAGCCATTTGAATCATGCCTCTCGCATTGGAACTCGACTCTGTTCAGCCAAGCCGGCCATTCGCACGCGCATGGATTCGATGGCGACGCAACCTGGTCGGGCGCGTGAGGCGTTGGTCTCGCTGGGAGTTTTGGCCTCCTTATTTGTTCTATCCGCCGGTGGTTGCGTACATCGTTTATCTCGGAATCAAGTTCCGAAGTTGGACGTTGTTTACAGCGGCCAACCCTGCGATCCCCGCCGGCGGATTCGTGGGCGAGTCCAAGCATCAGATCCTGGACAAATTGAAAGATGCCGCTGCGTGGTTGCCGTGTTCCACTCTTCTGGCATGCGAAGACATTACCCAACGCATCGATGAGGCGGAAAAGTTCATGCAGCGGCATGAACTGCATTATCCGGTCGTGTTGAAACCTGATGCGGGGCAGCGTGGGTCGGGAGTGTCGATCGTGCGATCGCCGCGGAAGCTCAGTGAGTATCTCACGCATGCGGCTTTCCCCGTCATCCTGCAGGAATATGTCCCAGGTGAGGAGTATGGAGTTTTCTATTACCGCTACCCCGGTGATGTGCGCGGCCGGATTCTCTCGGTGACGGAGAAACGGATGCCTATTCTTTTCGGTGACGGAAAAAGCATGCTGGAAGAATTGATCTTCGCCGATGACCGCGCCGCATGTATGTCAGACTTTTATCTGCGCAAGAATGCAGAGCGGATTCAAGAAGTCCCTGCGGCCGGGGAAAGAGTTCAGTTGGTCGAGATTGGCACTCATTGCCGAGGGGCCATCTTTCTCGACGGAGGCGATACGATTACGCCCGCCTTGGAGGAAGTCATCGACCGGATCGCCCGAACCTTCGACGGTTTCTTCTTCGGGCGGTTTGACATTCGTGTTCCTTCCCGGCAAGACTTCATGGCAGGCCGCAACCTGAAGATCATAGAGCTCAACGGAGTCACGTCCGAGGCAACGCACATTTACGACCCCAAGCTCAGCCTCTTCGACGCTTACCGTGTGCTCTTCCAACAATGGCGGATCGCGTTTGAAATCGGCGACCTCAACCGCGTCCGGGGTATCCAGCCCGCGTCTGTGGGGGACCTGCTTGATGCCAGTCGCGAATACGGCCTGGTGGCGCGAAGCCACCCGGAATGACCTGCCCGCGCGGAACGTCAGAAGCTTGAATGAACGTTTCATGTAGGGCAAATGTATCTTGCACCAGACTCGCGCATCTCATCGGCGGAGAGGAAAACCGATGAAGGGGAATTCGCCGCCTGAAGCTACAATTCTTGCCGCCATGAGCACGGTACC
>DATERF010000016.1:0-4616 GCA_035271845.1 Candidatus Acidiferrum sp. | reverse complement strand
TCGTGAGCGTTACAACCAACGCTGGATCGTCCAGCGCCTGGGCTACCTCACGCCAGCCCAGGCTCGCCAGCAGATCCTTGCGCTTGGAGCTGCTGCATGAATACACTCAATTCACTGTCCAACAATCCCAGGGCGAAACATTCGGTGTTGACGTGAAAGTGCAGCAGGAATTGTTGCGACACGCCGACATTCGGACAACCATGAATATCTACACGCAAGTAGTTCCTCAGGCCATGCGGGAAGCGCACGGGAAAGTGGTGGAAATGCTGTTGCCACCGATGCGGAAGGCGGGATGAAAAACGAGGCAGCTTTAGGGCAGCATTAAGCGTTCCCTTGAATGCTAAGTTGTTTCTTTCCGTTCCCCGCAGTGCTTCGTAAGTCCCTGAGAATACTGGAAACGCGGATTTCGATCCCCACCACCCCTACCAAAATCCTGCGAGGTCAATGAGTTCCAAGGTAGCTTGTCCTCAAAACTCTCCTTTGTCCCCAATTGAGGCTCGCAGAAACGGCGGGCGTGCGGAATCGCGTCCATTATTAAAAGACCATCTCTCACGTTTCGATTGTAATCAAGAGTGTCTGCGCTTAATGGCCGCCCTCGCTTTCGAAGGGCGGCGGCATCTTTTCCGCGCGGCCCTCGGGATTTTCGGGATCCCGAGTACGAGTACAAAGCGCACTCTGCCCTTGTTCGTTGCGGTCCGAGGGATCGAGCATCCTAATTCTTGGACTGGCGCGTCGCTGCGGTTCTATAGTTTGGCAGGAACGGCATCAGCAGGCGACGCTCGCGCCAGTTCGCGATCGATGATTCGGCGGGCATGAACACCGCCAGCGTCGATCTTCAAATCGAGGAGCCGCCGGTCTGAACGCCGCAAGATGTTTTCTTGTTGTGCTTCCAAGATTTGCAAGTCTTCGGCAAAGACGGCGGCTTGGCCGTCGCGAATTCGCGAGGTCAATCCGCGATCGTCCGTCTGGAAATTGCGGGACATCCCCCAGTGATACCAGGTCGTGGATTCTGTTTCAGGCGTCATCACGTTCACAACAATGCCAGTGACACCCTTGGAGCGGTCGCCTTGCGGCGCGCCGGTGCCGGCAAGAGCCACGCCGACATCGATCATGACATTGGCAGGCAAAGAAAACTTGCAGATCTGCCAGCGATCGCACTTTGCGGTGGATTTCAGATTGGCGCTCCAGAACGGGGGCGGATCGATGTCATACATCCACCGCGTAAGAGTGACCGTCTGGTCGTCGGATTCCAATTTAATGGGCGCCTCCACGATCTCATGCTGGCCGATGCTGGAGGGGTGAACAAAGGTTTCGTGAGACAAATCCATCAGATTATCGACGAGCAAAACATAGTTGCATTTCACGTGATAGGTGCTGCCGTCAAAAATCCAATCAGGATCGGAACACCACGGCAGGTCTGGAACCTTTGACTCGTCCGCAAGAGCGGCATCGCCAATCCACACCCATACAAAGCGATGTTTTTCCACAACGGGATAAACGCGGAGATGAGTAGCCTTGTGGACCCCTTGCTGGCCCGGTATCCAGACACACTGGCCGCACTCGTTGAATTCCAACCCATGATACCGGCAGACCAGATGGTCACCCTTCAGGTAGCCCTTGGAGAGTGGCAGCAGGCGGTGGGGACAACAATCTTCGAATGCCGAGAGCGCCCCGGAAACTTGCCGGTACAAGACCATAGGTTCACCGCAAACAGTGCGGCCCAAAGGGGTTCTCTTCAGTTCATGGTCCCAAGCGACGGCGTACCACTGATTTTTGAGGAACACGGCTTGCCTCCACGGGGTGTTCCATCATGTGGAACACTATTTCATATTGACAGGAACAAAATTTTGACTACAATGCGCCGATGGTCAAGGGGCAATTCCCGGGGGCAGGCGGTTATAGAACGCGCACGAACTTAAGGATGGAGGCGAAAGACGATGCCAGTGAGCGCCAGGTCTTTGCACAGACGAGTCATCGCAAGGCCCGAGTTGGAAATCGGTTCGAGCAAATCTCTTCAAAAGGCCCTGCGAATTTTGGTCCACATGGGGGAGCACGCTCCAGAGGCTGGAGTGACGCAACTCGCTTCAGAGTTGGGATTAACTAAAGCCACAGTACACCGCTTATTGAACGCCATGGAGCGGTTCGAGTTAATCGAACGAAACTCCGAGAATGAAAGGTACCGGCTGGGGCTGAAACTCCATCAACTTGGCACCAAGGCGGTGGAGTCGCGGACCTTGCGCAATGAAGCGCATCGTCTGTTGTTGGAAATGTCGCGAAGGTCGCGAGAGACAGTGAGCCTGGCAGTTCCGGCGCCGGGCGGCGTCGTTTGCCTGGATCGCGTCAACTCGCCACACACGGTCATCAATGTCTGTACTCCGGTGGGGGCCATGTTTCCGCCACATTGCACGGCTGCCGGAAAAGCGATTCTGGCTTACCTGACAGAGGAAGAGTTGCTGGAAGTTGTGAGGCGCTGCGGACTGCGGCAGTATTCGCCCTTCTCGATCAGCCGGCTACCAGACCTCAAGGAAAATCTGAGGTTGATTCGTCAGCGCGGTTACGCCGTGGATCATCAGGAACTGGAACGTGGTCTCAGCGGAGTGGCTGCGCCCGTACTGGGCGCCCACGAGCGCGTGATCGCGGCAGTGGGGATAGCCGGCCCGACGCAGCGATTCCGCGCGAAAGAATTGGCGCAGAAGATCGCCTTGGTGACAGAGATTGCGGCCAGGCTCTCGATGAGTTCGGCCCGGCTGGAAGGAAACGGGGCGACCACGCCGCAGGCAGTGTCCTGGGGCTCGAATGTGTCGAGCCCTGAAGTGGCGGAGTGAAAGGTATGCCCGGAACATACAGAGCCGAGCACATCGGAAGCTTCCTGCGGCCCGCCGAATTGCTTGAAGCGAGGCGCGGGGCAAGCGCAGAGAAGATTCGCCAGCTGGAAGATCAACATATCCTGCGCATTCTTTCCAAACAGAAAGAGCTGGGGTTTGATGTCGTGACCGACGGAGAATTCCGCCGGCGGAATTTCATGAGTGATTTCACCGATGCGGTGGAAGGGTTTGACTTGGCCGATGCCGTGGGAAGAAGTTGGCAGGCGGGCCAAGCCGCCGGCGCTCCTGTCAGCAGTGTGGCGGGAATCGTCACCTCGAGATTGCGCCAGGTTCGGCCGCTGACGGGGCTCGAACTGGACTTCTTGAAGACGCACAGCCCTCTTCCGATTAAGATGACCATGGCCAGTGCCACGCAATTTCCGGCGATCGCCTTTAAAGCGGGCGTAACAGACAAGATTTACAAGGATCATTCGGCGTTGCTGTGGGACATCGTAGAAATCATGAAGGGGGAGCTAAGCAAACTTTCCGCTGATGGCGTGAAGTACATCCAGATCGACGCACCGCGCTATAGCTACTACATGGACGCGAAATGGCGCGCCTGGATCAAGACCGAACTCAAGGTCGAGCCTGACGTTGCCCTTGATGAAGCAGTACGCGCGGATAACGCCTGTTTCAATGCCGCGCGGCACGATGGAGTGACACTCGGGATTCACTTGTGTCGTGGAAACAACCGCAGCCATTGGTACGCCGAAGGCGGATACGATGCGATTGCGGAGAAATTGTTTGGGACATTGGCTGTGGACCGGTTCCTGCTGGAATATGACGACGAGCGCTCTGGCACATTTGAGCCGCTGCGGTTTGTCCCCAAGGGAAAGACCGTGGTGCTGGGGCTCATCAGTTCCAAGGTGCCGCGAATGGAAGATTCCGGAGAACTTCTGAAGCGTATTGACGAAGCGTCGCGGTACGCTCCCCTGGAGAATCTGGCGCTGAGCCCACAGTGCGGGTTCGCTTCAACGGCCGAAGGCAATCTGGTTACGGAAGACCGCCAGTGGGCAAAACTGAAATTGGTTGTGGACACGGCACGTCGCGTCTGGGGTTGAACCGCGAAAATCGCGCGGGTGGCAACTGGGGAGCTCGCATGTCTCCAATGGCGCGGAATCAGAGGCCAGTGTCGAAAAAAACAGTTTCGTTGGGCCCCTGCAGGCGGATGTTCCATTCAAGGTGCCCTTCTGGCTGCCCGGACTTTTGCGCGATTAGCGTGTGCTGCCTGGAAGGATCGATGAGGCCAAGGGCGAAGTCCTCAGCATTGGCTGGTTCGTCGGGGAAATAGATCCGCGTGACCAGTCGCCGCGATAACCCGCGCGAAAAGACGGAAACGACAAGGTGCGGAGCTTGCTGTTTGCCGTCAGGTCCGGGAACGCCACCAGGCTTGATGGTCTTGAAGCGAAAAGCCCCATTCTCATCTGTCGGTATACGTCCGTAGCCTTTGAAACCTTTCTCCGTTGGCTTGTCTTGGGTGTCTTCAGGATGGGCATACTTGCCGTGGGAATTGGCTTGCCAGATCTCAATCATGCCATCGGGGATTCCCTGGCCGTCCGCATCCAGAAGTTTGCCTGCGATTTCAACGCGCTGCCCTGATACGCCTGGGCCGGCCAAATCGTCCACGAAGAGCCTGGCGAGGCCGATGCGAAAATAGGGGCCAACGGTTTGCGAGGTGGTCGCCTGCAGGCTCATTTTATTTCTCCCAGGGCGTGGCGTGACGTCCGCTGAGGACGATGTCAAAGCGGTAGC
>DATERF010000015.1:0-5332 GCA_035271845.1 Candidatus Acidiferrum sp. | reverse complement strand
GGACAAAGTACGGCACCGATCGTCCAGGAAAAATTGAGAAACGTGACTGCCGCGGCTGTGTTCTTGGAAGGAAGCTGTGTAGCACGAAGGTTGATGGCGGGATTGGCAAGTCCGTAACCGAAGCCATTGATTCCGAACATCAAGGCAGAAATGAACCAAGGACCGAGACCCAAGAAAGCAAAACCAACAAAGAAGGCGACGAATCCGACGGCAGAAACCTTCGAAAAACCGAATCGGGGAAGAAGGAAGCTGGTGAAAATCACGCCCGCCGTGCTGAAAAAATACTGCGAGGTGAAGAAAAAACCAGCCTGGGCGTCAGTCAGCAGCCAATGATGCGAAAAGGAAGGCAGAATCGGGCCCAACAACGTCGTAATTACACCGATGACGATAAAACTGAGGTGCAGGAGCGCCCATTCACGGCGCGCATCCTTCGCAGAAGGTGAGATCGGGGACGGGGCCATCAGGAACGGAGTGTGGCACAAGATGGATATCGGGACAAGCGCATGAAAAGAATACAGATAAGCAGAACTTTCGAATCACCGCTGTTCTACGCCCTTAGAGTGCTTACGGTTCCTTAATGTGGAACTCACCCTTTCCTTAGGGCGAGCCAGTAAGATAGCAGACGGTCTAGGGAGTCTCCAATGAGCGATGTCATTTTTGTGTTCAGCACATTTGTGTTTTTTGGTCTGGGTGTTTTGTATCTGAAGGGCTGCGAACGTCTGAAGTGAACCTCTAAGGTATAAAGGCTGCCACCATGCTGGGAAATATCCTTCTAATTCTAATTTCGATTTTATTGTGCGGTTACCTGTTCTACGCGCTGTTGAAGCCGGAGAAATTCTAGTCATGACCGGAAACGGATGGTTTCAAATCTTTCTGTTTTTCGGCGTCCTCCTTCTGGCGACGAAACCTATCGGCGTAATTCTTTATCGCGTCTTTGAGCGCAAGGGGACGTTTCTGGACTTTGTGCTACGGCCGATTGAGCGGTTGATTTATCGCATCGCGGGAGTGGACGAAGATAAGGAAATGGGCTGGCTGGAATACGGGGTAGCGATGCTGCTGTTCAGCGGCGTTTCGCTAGTGCTCCTGTATGCCATTGAGCGGCTTCAACAATGGTTGCCGTGGAACCCACAGAAATTGGCGAACGTGGCGCCGGACCTAGCCTGGAATACTGCCGTTTCTTTCACGACCAACACAAACTGGCAATCATATTCCGGCGAATCGATGATGAGCTACCTAACGCAGATGGCGGGCTTGGCTTATCACAACTTTGCCTCGGCGGCGGTCGGGATCGCCCTGGCAATCGCGCTGATTCGCGGAGTAGCGCGGCGAGAGTCGAAGACAATCGGTAATTTTTGGGTAGACACGACACGCGCGTTCCTGTGGGTGCTACTGCCCGTGAGCCTGGTTGTGGCGGTGTTTTTTGTTTCGCAGGGAATGATTCAGAACCTACGACCCTACACCGCGGCGAATGTTGTTGAACCTCAGGTGGTAGAAACGAAAAACGCCGACGGCACCGTTAAAAAAGATACGGTAACGACGCAGGTGATTGCTCAGGGACCCGTGGCGTCACAAGAAGTCATCAAGATGTACGGAACGAACGGAGGAGGATTTTTTGGCGCTAACAGCTCGCACCCGTTTGAGAATCCAACACCACTGACGAATTTTGTCGAGATGTTGATGATTTTCGCCATCCCCTCAGGTTTGACCTACACATTGGGAAGGATGACCGGCTCGCGGCGACATGGTTGGGCGGTGTGGAGCGCGATGGCGGCGATGTTTCTGGCGGGAGTCATTGTGGCCTATGCCTCGGAGGCACGCGGAAATCCGCTGTTGAAGGGCGTGGACACGGCGACGAGCGAAACACAACCGGGCGGGAACATGGAAGGAAAAGAAGTCCGCTTCGGAATCGCGAATTCGGCCCTGTTCACCACGGTTACCACGGACGCAAGCTGTGGAGCGGTGAACAATCAGCATGATTCGCTGACGCCGCTGGGAGGTATGGTGCCGCTGATCAACATCATGCTGGGAGAAGTAATATTCGGCGGAGTGGGCGCGGGAATGTACGGAATGCTGGTGTTCGTGATACTAGCGGTCTTCATTGCTGGATTGATGGTTGGGCGGACACCGGAATACCTGGGAAAGAAGATTGAGGCGTTCGACGTGAAGATGGCAGTGCTGACCATACTTGTTACTTCACTGACCATTCTGATTTTCTCAGCGATTGCCGTGGTGGCGAAGTTCGGGACATCGAGTATCACTAATCCGGGCGCACACGGGCTGTCACAGATCCTGTACGCGTATACGTCGTCCGTTGGCAATAACGGCTCGGCCTTCGGAGGGCTGAGCACCAATACGCTTTGGTACAACTCCAGCTTAGGTGTAGCCATGCTCCTCGGACGGTTCTTCATGATCATCCCGATCCTGGCGATCGCTGGAAATCTAGCGGCTAAGAAACACGTACCTGAATCTCTGGGAACTTTTCCGGTAACGGGGCCACTGTTTACGGTGCTGCTGGTCTGCGTGATTTTGATCGTTGGAGCGTTGACCTTCTTCCCTGCACTGAGTCTGGGGCCGATTCTGGAGCACCTGCTCATGAACGCCGGAAAGATGTTTTGAGGGAACAAGATGACGACTGCACAAGCGAAGAGCACCGCGATGACTGATCGCAAGATATTGAAGACCGCGATTGTGGATTCTTTCTGGAAATTGGATCCGCGCGTGATGTGGAAAAACCCGGTCATGTTTGTCGTGGAAGTGGGCGCGGTGATTACATTGGTGGTTTTGATCTCGAACCTGGTGCGACACACTGGCGGGTACTGGTTCGGATTACAGATTACCTTATGGTTGTGGTTCACCGTGCTGTTCGCGAATTTTGCGGAGGCCATGGCGGAAGGGCGAGGGAAGGCTCAGGCAGATACGCTGCGCAAAGCACGAGCGGAAACCGATGCCCGGAAGCTCCGCGAGGACGGGAAGACGGATATCGTGGCCAGTTCGAAACTCCGCGCGGGAGATTTAGTCCTTGTAGCCGCAGGGGAATTCGTCCCAGGTGACGGTGAGGTGATCGAAGGCGTTGCATCGGTGGATGAATCGGCAATAACGGGAGAATCGGCGCCAGTGATTCGCGAATCGGGCGGAGATCGCTCGGCAGTGACGGGCGGGACGCGTGTACTTTCCGACGAGATCAAAGTGAAGATCACCTCGAATCCGGGAGAGACCTTCCTGGATCGAATGATTTCTCTTGTGGAAGGCGCCTCTCGCCAGAAAACACCGAATGAGATCGCACTGAATATCCTTCTGGCAGGGCTAACCATAATTTTCCTGCTTGCGGTTGTGACCTTGCAGCCGTTTGCCATTTATTCCGGAGCTCCGCAGAGCGTATTCGCGCTCGTGTCCCTGCTGGTGTGCCTTATCCCCACAACCATCGGTGGACTGCTTTCGGCGATTGGCATTGCGGGCATGGACCGGCTGATTCAGCGGAACGTGATCGCCATGTCCGGCCGAGCCGTTGAAGCCGCGGGCGACGTGGACGTGTTGCTATTAGACAAAACCGGAACAATTACCCTTGGAAACCGGGAGGCCACGGCATTTCATCCTGCACCCGGCGTGACCGAAGGAGAACTGGCGAGCGCGGCCCAGTTGGCTTCGTTCGCAGATGAAACTCCGGAAGGTCGCTCAATTGTGGTGCTCGCAAAGGAGAAGTACGGCTTGCGCGGACGTGAACTGGCGCCACACAATCCGCAGTTCATTCCGTTCACAGCGCAGACGCGTATGTCCGGTGTAAATATGGATAGCACGGAGATTCGCAAGGGCGCGCCAGAAGCCATTTCGCGTTATGTAACCGAAAAAGGACAAGTGGTTCCCAAGGAAATTCAGGAAAGTGTCGAGCGAATCGCGAAATCCGGTGGGACACCCCTGCTGGTGGCATTGAATCACCGCGTTTACGGAACTATTGAGCTGACCGACATCGTGAAGGGCGGGATTCGGGAGCGCTTCGACCATCTGCGGGCCATGGGCATTCGCACCATGATGATTACCGGAGATAATCCGCTGACCGCCGCGGCGATCGCGCGGCAGGCCGGCGTGGACGATTTTCTGGCGGAAGCCAAGCCGGAAGACAAGATGGCCTTGATTCGTAATGAGCAAGGCAAGGGGAAGTTGGTGGCGATGACCGGTGACGGCACCAACGATGCACCAGCCTTGGCGCAGGCGGACGTTGGCGTGGCCATGAACACGGGCACACAGGCCGCGAAGGAAGCGGGCAACATGGTGGACCTGGACTCTAACCCAACCAAACTGATTGAGATCGTGGAAATCGGCAAGCAATTGCTGATTACACGCGGGTCGTTGACCACATTTTCGGTCGCCAACGATGTGGCGAAATACTTTGCGATTATCCCAGCCATGTTTGCGGGCACCTTCCCGTTGCTTGGCGTATTAAACGTGATGAAATTGCGGACGCCGGAATCCGCGATATTGTCCGCAGTAATTTTCAACGCCCTGATTATCATCGCGTTAATTCCGCTGGCGTTGCGTGGTGTCAAGTACCGGCCGCTGGGCGCGGCGGCACTTCTCAGAAGGAATATGTTTATTTACGGGCTCGGTGGAGTGATCGCGCCGTTTGTAGGAATCAAGCTGATCGATGTGCTAGTAACGTGGATACATCTGGCGTAGAGGAAGAGATGAACAAAAACGTTCTAATTGCAATTCGCTTTACCTTGGTCACGACGGCCGTGTTTGGGCTGGGATATCCCCTCCTGGTAACGGGCATCAGCCAGGCGCTATTCCCGAAGCAGGCAAATGGCAGCCTCATCGAAAAGAACGGGCAGATCGTGGGATCGCGGTTGATAGGACAAGGATTTTCGGGAGACAAGTATTTTCATCCCAGACCTTCGTATGCTGGGAACGGCTATGATCCCACCGCATCTGGAGGATCCAATCTCGGGCCGACCAACCAGGCCCTGGTGACACGAGTGCAACAAGATGTTGCGAAATGGCAGCAAGAAAATCCCGGAGTGCCAATACCCGCGGACCTGGTGACGGCTTCGGGATCCGGTCTGGATCCGGATATTTCGCCGGCAAGCGCGGAATTTCAGGTGCCGCGGGTTGCGAAGGCTAGGGGCATCAGCGCAGAGGAATTGAGACGAATTGTGGCGAAACACACCCAGCCAAGGCAATACGGTATATTCGGCGAGTCAAGAGTAAACGTGCTGGAATTGAATTTGGATTTGGACGAGACGGTCCCTGCAAAACAATAAAACAACAGCCATGCAGCTTTCCTTGGAGGCACGGCCGTTCCTGGCTTCCATTTTTCTATGCAACCCAAGCGGCTAGC
>DATERF010000014.1:0-92158 GCA_035271845.1 Candidatus Acidiferrum sp. | reverse complement strand
AGCAGAAAATAGTTCGTGTTGCTGTACAACCATTCTTCCCCCGGGACGTTATTCAGGCCCTTCTGCCGCGCGATCAAATCGATGATTTCCGCTTCGGAATGGACCTCACCAGCTTCTCGGCCGGACAGTACAAGCAGCGTTAGAAAGTCGCGAAACCCACTGGTATGGTGCAGCATTTGCCGCAGGGTGATGACGTATCCATAATCCGGCAGCTCGGGGATGAATTTTCGAACGTTGTCGTCGAGTGAAAGAAAGCCCTGCTCTGCGGCGAGCACAACGCTGGCCGCCGTGAATTGCTTTGATACCGACCCCATGTAAAAAACAGATTGCGGCGATAGTGGAACCCCGAGCTCCAGGCTCCCCATTCCATATCCTCTGCGGTATAGGAAGTTGCCATCCTGAATCACTCCAAGCGCACAGCCTGGAGATCCCGGCTTGTCGTACGCAGCGAAAACCTGATCCACTCTTCCTTGTTTATCGTCCGCGGCAAATGCGGGCCGAAAGATAAAGCTGACGTACAGAGCGAGAATCGCAATGGATCGCATCGGGGGTTCCTTCCAGGCAAACAGTTTAGACTTGTTTGGTCTGCTTCTGCCGCCTGAGTCACTAATTGGCCTCCAACCCCGCCTTAGCCTTAAGATAGAACCCCGAACATCCATTCGGAGAGCCACTAACGATGCCTGCCTCGGAAACCCCCGCAAAGCTGAAAAAACTTTCGCGCCAGCAATACGTCGACCTCTACTACTACATGCGTCTCAACCGCGAGGTTGAAGACACCATGACCCGCCTGTTCCGCCAGAACAAGATCGTCGGCGGTCTCTACGCCAGCCTCGGTCAGGAAGCTATCTCTGTGGGCACCGCCTATGCCCTCGAAAAGCGCGACTGGATGGCTCCCATGATTCGCAACATCGGCGCGCTCCTCGTCAAAGGCGTTCCTCCGCGCGACATTTTCACCCAGCATATGGCCAAGTACACTTCGCCCACCAAGGGCAAAGACGGCACCAGCCATTTCGGTGATCTCGACAACCTCCATATCATCTCGCCCATCTCCATGCTCGGTGATCTCATCCCTGTCATGACCGGAGTGGCCATGGCTGGCCGCTACCTCGGCCAGAAAATTGTGGCCATGACCTGGATTGGCGACGGCGGCAGCTCCACCGGTGTCTTCCACGAAGGTCTCAACCTCGCCGCCTCGCAAAAAGCCGCGCTCGTTCTCATTCTCGAAAACAATCTGTGGGCTTACTCTACTCCTGTGCGCCGCCAGGTGCCGCTCGAAAATCTTGCCGATCGCGCCAAGGCTTACGGTATTTCCAGCTACATCGTTGATGGCAATGACGTCGTCGCCGTATATACCACCGCCAAAGAAGCCGTCGAACGCGCCCGTGCCGGCGAAGGTCCCATTCTCATCGAAGCGAAAACGTTCCGCCGCCGCGGCCACGCGCAGCACGATCCCGCCGAATACGTTCCCAAAGAGCAGCGCACCCACTGGGAAAAGCGCGACCCCATTGCCCTCTACGAAGAATTTCTTACCGCGGAAAAACTCCTCGACGCCAAGGGCAAAAAAGAAATCGGAGACAAAATCCACGAGCTCCTCGAAAAGGACCGCGAATTTGCGGAGAATTCCCCGATGCCTCCGCCGGAGACGGCGGATCAAGGTGTGTATTGCGCCGGCCCTGAATGCCACAACCTTCAGCCCAAGTGGGAACGTCCGGTTGACGAACTTCTTCCGCCAAAGTCTTGTGTGGATCCCGTATGGATGGTCGAAGGCTTCGGTCGTGGCGTTTCTTCGTCCAGTAGCACCGCTGCACCTATCCATTTCGGGGACGTCCCGCCAGCGGCAGTCAGCCCGGAAAAAGATGCAGCTCCTATTAAGGTAACGAAAAAGCCCGTGCCCCCTCCCGCTAAAAAACCAGCACCAAAGAAATCCGCAAAGAGGGGTGGCCGCTGACCATGGCTCCCATCACTTTTCTCGAAGCCATCCGTCAGGCCATGTTCGAAGAGATGGCCGCCGATCCCAGAGTCGTGCTCATCGGTGAAGATGTCGGCGTCTACGGCGGCGCGTTTAAAACCAGCGAAGGGCTCCTCGAAAAATTCGGCTGGGAGCGCGTCATCGACACGCCCATCAGCGAAAGCGCCATCATTGGGGCGGCCTGCGGCATGAGCTATCTGGGCCTGCGCCCCATTGCCGAAATGCAGTTCATCGATTTCATCGCCTGCTGCTTTAACCAGCTCACCAATTTCGTTGCCAAGAGCCACTATCTTTGGAATGCTCCCGCACCCATGGTCGTTCGCGGACCTTCCGGCGGCGGCGTCCACGGCGGCCCATTCCATTCGCTTAATCCCGAAATGTATTTCCTCCACACGCCGGGCTTCAAGATCGTCTATCCCTCCACGCCGTACGACGCCAAAGGCCTTCTCAAATCCAGCATTCGCGACAACAATCCCGTTCTCTTCTTCGAACACAAATTCCTCTATCGCCGCATCAAGGAAGAAATTCCCACGGAGGATTACACCGTTCCACTCGGCAAAGCCATCGTTCGGCGCGAAGGGAAGCACCTCACCATCCTTTCTTACGCCGCCATGATGCATACCTCCCTTGAGGCCGCCGCCGCCCTCGCCAAGGAAGGTATCGAAGCCGAAGTCATCGATCTCCGCACGCTCCTCCCGCTCGACGAAGAAACCATCCTCAACTCCGTCGAGAAAACCAATAAATGCCTCGTCGTTCACGAACACACCAAAACTGGCGGCATCGCCGGCGAAATTTCCGCCATTCTCTTCGAGAAGGCCTTCCATGATCTCGACGGTCCCCTCGTCCGCGTCGCGTCCCTCGACACGCCTGTCCCTTATGCCCCCACGCTCGAGGAAGCCTTCCTTCCCAATGCGCAAAAAGTCTTCGTTGCCGCCAAAGACCTGGCGAAGTTTTAGTTGATGTAGGGCCCGCCTTCTGAGGCGGGCCGCAGCCCCTCCATGCCATTACACCGTCACCGCGTGGCACGAAACCTACGGCACACAGAGCAAGGAAATCACCGTGTCCGCCGGCGGATCCTAATCTATCCACTTCAATTTCAACGGCAAGCCCTGACCAAACAGTTTTTACAAACCTATGACATCTCGTCTTTACTTTCTTCTGCTACATTCTCAATTACGTTTTCTCGCTACCCCTGGAATTCTGAGTCAAGTTCTGCAAGAGGAGAATCCAATGAAGACTCTCGTTTGCGCTGCGCTGCTTCTGCTCGCTGCCCCCGCCGCTTTTTCCCAGGATACGCATGCCCATTCCGCCGGAAAGCCGGTGACCGTAAACCTGATTAATTCGCAGGGCCAAAGTGTCGGAACTGCGCTGCTGACCGCGGTCCCAACCGGCGTAAAGATCGCCCTGGACATCAAGAATCTTCCACCGGGCGTGCACTCGATCCACATTCACCAGAACGCGAAATGCGAGCCGCCCGATTTCAAATCTGCTGGCGCTCATTTTGATGCCGCAGGCCATTCCCACGGGGACCATCCGGCGGGCGACATTCCCGATTTTTCGCTGATCGTTGCCGCGGACGGCACCGCCCACGTCAGCACCATTGCGCCCAATGTCACCCTCGGGTCTGACGATCACTCGGTCTTCAGCAATGGCGGCACTGCCCTCATCATTCACGCCGTTGCGGGTGCCACGGGCAGCGGCGCTCCTCCCCGCATTGCCTGCGGTGCCATCACCAAACCGAACTGACGGAATTACTGTTCACTCCAGGAATGGGTTTCTTAATGGTGGAATGTTGTCTGCCGCGCTGCGACTAAACCGCCGAATCTGTTCCTCGATCGGCTGCCGAATCGTTGGATCATCCGGTGAGTATTTCAGCGCATCCGAATATGCCTGCAGCGCCTCTGCCCTCGCGCCTCGTTTTAGCAGCAAATTTCCTAATTCGATATGCACGAAAAACGCAGTCGGGTCCATCTGGACGGATTGGTGAAACACTTTTTCTGCTTCGGTCTCGTCCGGCTTATCCGAGTAGGTTTTTTCGATACCATGCCAATAAAGCCCGCCCGCCGCAAATGCCGGTAAGTGAAACGTTCCCTGATACACGAAGATATTTCCGAACCTTCTTACGGGTGTGGCTTTCCAGAGAGCCGGTTTATCCCAAAAAGTTCCGCGTACCATGAACATAGGCGCAATGAAAATTGTGCCCGATCTTTCTGGCTGGCTGATTTGTTTCAGGTCGCGCTCCATGTCGCGGCCCAGATATTCCACATCGCGACCCTTAAGCTCCTCTTCAGAGGAGAAATAGCTGATGTCCGGTATGCTGCCGGTGGGTTTCAGGAACTGACGGTAGTAACCCGCAATTTCTTTGGTGCGCTGGCCCAGGTCCACTCCTTCATCGCTGAAATATCTGTAGGCATGCTTCGTACCGCCAACGAATTCATTGAAGTATTCCCAGGGCCGCAGAACGGGAAGTGCTGAGACACAAGCCAGTGCGTACCCCAGCGCTGCCACCGTCTTCCAGCCCCGGGAGTTCCATTCCAACGCCCTGTCCGCGAAAAGTCCCGCAAAGATCGAAAGCAGTGCCACGACCGGCAGCGCATGACGAATGCCGGCGTAGGTCGCTCCCGCGGCCAGAACCAGAAGAAACAACACCGCCGCCGCAAGTATCACGCCTGCCGGAAAATTCCACTCTTTTGGCAAGCGCCTCGCAAAAAAGCAAATCACCCCCAACACGCTCAGCGCAATCAATCCAATCGGCAATTTCACTGCGATCATTGCCGGGAAGAAGTACTTTGGTCCTTTTCTGAAATACACGCGCCCAAAGATCAGCTGGGGATAAGGCCGGCCTTCCATCCCGGCGTGTACTGTGTCCGCAAATCCCCACAGATATGCTCGCGGAACGATGTGAGTTTTGTCCATACCCGCGAGTATGGCGCGGTAGTACGGCGTTCCGACGTCCGTTATTTTATCTGCGAGGGCGCGATTGAAAGACTCCTCTCCTGTGCGCGTCTCCGCGTACCGAAAGAAGTAGAATCCCCACAAAATTACAAGCGCTCCCGCTAGTACGCCTGCGATCTTTGACAGTCGTTGCGCTCTCGAGTCGTCGTTCTGCCGGAGCGGCTGCCAGAATGCCAGCCATGTACCGATCAGCGCCACACTCAACAGAACCACGGGCGCGGAATGCTTCGCCGCCAGATCCAAACCCAGGAAGAACGAACACGCTGCCAGGTCTGTCCATACCCAGTCGCGGAATGCCCGTGTCGCCAGCACAATAGCCGTCGCCGAAAGTAGCGCTACCGGCAGGTCCGTCATCACCACCGGCCAATGCGCCGCCACCGTGGGATCAATCACCAGGAATAACAGGGCGCCCAGCGCCACGTGCGCATCAAACACTCGTTCCAACGCAAATGCCAAAGAAATCAGCAGCAATCCGTTCAGCACAAACATCGCTGCTCGCGCTCGCCTTTGGACGGAGTCCGGATCGTTCTTTCGAAATACCAGGCGTTCCGTGAACTTGCGCTCGTCGGGTTTATCGGTAAACTGGCGCAGCATGTCCCCTTGGAAGCCGGTTGCGGCGATCACACTTCCCACCCACAATTTCACCAACGGTGGGTGCTCGGGATTCAGCCGGAAATCCTGATACCTCACATAAGACACTCCCGAAGCAATGTGGTACGCCTCGTCTATCGTGAAGCCGTCCAGTCGTGTGGCAATTGCCGATCGCAGGATCCCCAGCGCCACCAGCAGCAGAACCAGCCAGACAAAAAGGCTGAACCTCATGCTATGTGCATTTGCGGATTGCTGCGGTGTGAAGGGCATTTGCCGAGTTCAAACTCCTTCGCTGCGTGCACCCGTCGCAGTTACTCCCGGTGTGTGCCGCGGAGTCTACCCCAGTTCTGGGCCTTCAACAATCGCCTGCGTCGCTTGTGCCTCGCCCTCCGCGCGACTTCGAGAGCTGGATGTTTTGCCTGTTCGCGTCTTCAAGAAGTGTTGTAGTCTGAGCGTAAACGGAAACTTCCACCCATGAAAAAAATCGCCGTCGCACTTCTGTTTTCTGTTCTTGCAGCCGCCCTTTCTTTCGCCCAATCGCCCCGCTGGACCGAGCAGCGCGCCAGCGACTGGTACGCGCAGCAGCCCTGGCTCGTGGGCAGCAACTATATTCCAGCCACCGCCATCAACGAACTCGAAATGTGGCAGGCTGACACCTTCGATCCCCAGCGTATCGACCTGGAACTCGGCTGGGCCGAGTCCATCGGCCTCAACACCATGCGCGTCTTCCTTCACGACCTCCTCTGGCAACAGGACGCGCCCGGCTTTCAAAAACGCATCGACACTTTCCTGTCCATCGCCAACAAACACCACATCCGCATCCTCTTCGTGCTCTTCGATTCCTGCTGGGACCCTTACCCGCATCTCGGCAAGCAGCGCGAACCGCGTCCCGGCGTCCATAATTCCGGCTGGGTACAAAGTCCCGGAGCCGCCGCGCTCCAGGATCCCGCACAACTTCCGCGCCTCGAAGCCTACGTCAAGGGTGTCGTCGGCGCCTTTGCGAACGATTCGCGCATCCTCGGCTGGGATGTCTGGAATGAGCCCGGCGGCACCAACGAGGGCAGCTACGAAAAACAGGAACTATCTAACAAGGTTGCTCTCGTTGGCGCCATGCTACCCAAGGCGTTTGCCTGGGCCCGCCAAGCGGGTGCCTCGCAACCCCTGACCAGTGGCTTGTGGGATGGAGACTGGGCCTCGCCCGAAAAGTTGGATCCCATCCAGAAAATCCAGCTTGAGCAATCGGATGTTCTTTCGTTCCACAATTACAGCAAACCGCCGGACTTCCTGAAGCACGTCCGCGAACTCCAGAAATTCCACCGTCCGATCCTCTGCACCGAGTATATGGCGCGACCGCAAGGCAGCACCTTTCAGGGAATTCTCCCGATCGCCAAGAAATATAAGATCGCGGCTATCAATTGGGGACTCGTCGCCGGAAAAACCCAAACCTGGCTGCCTTGGGACTCCTGGAAGAATCCCTACACCGATCGCCAGCCCAAGATGTGGTTCCACGAAATCTTCCGCACCGATGGGCAGCCCTATAGCCCGGCGGAAGTCGATCTGATTCGTAAACTGACTCACTCTCCGGAAGCAACAAGTCCAGTAGCCTAGCGCGGCCGTAAGTGCGGTAATCTAATTCCTCAATGATTATCAACCTGGCGCGGCGCGCACACGATCACAATTGGGAAATCGACCCCATCACCCGTTCCCTGCTCGACACTGATTTCTACAAGCTCCTGATGCTCCAGTTCATCTGGAAATGTTTCCCGCGCACAAGGGCCTCCTTTTCCCTCATTAACCGCTCCACCGATCTGCGTCTGGCCGACCAGGTTGACGTTGGCGAACTTCGCGAGCAACTCGAGCAGACCAGAAAACGGACTTTTCACAAATCCGAGCTGATCTGGCTGGCGGGTAACACTTTCTACGGACATCGTGGCATCTTCGAACCGGATTTTATCGAGTGGCTCGAACGCGATTTCCGGCTGTCGGATTACGAGCTCTCCGTCCAGGATGGCCAGTTCTCTCTCTCATTTCACGGCCTTTGGACAGAAACCACCATGTGGGAAATCTACGCGCTGACGATCGTCAGCGAGCTGAAGACACGCTCCAGCCTGAAAGCTTTGAGCGAGTTCGAACTGGACATCCTCTACGCCCGCGCCAAAACCAGGCTCTGGGAAAAAATGGCTCGTCTCCGCGGCGTTCCCTCCCTGAATGTCAGCGACTTCGGAACGCGCCGCCGTCACAGTTTCCTGTGGCAGGAATTCGTCGTTAAGGCCATGAGCGATGTGCTGGGCAACGCCTTCAAAGGAACCTCGAATACGTACTTGGCTTACAAACACGACCTCGAAGCCATCGGCACGAATGCCCACGAGTTACCCATGGCTCTGGCTGCGCTCGCCAACGACGACGAACAACTCAAATACTCGCAATACCGCTTCTTGGAACTTTGGCAGCAGACCTATCGCGGCGAATTGCTCATCCTGCTCCCGGATACGTTCGGCACTACGCAGTTCCTCCGCGACGCTCCGGACTGGGTGGCGTCTTGGACCGGGCAGCGCGCCGACAGCAAGGACCCCTACATGGCCGGTGACGAATACATCGCCTGGCTGCAGCAGCACAAGCGCGATCCGCAGCAAAAACTTTTCATCGCTTCTGACGCGCTGGACGTCGACTCGATCCTCGGCCTGCATGCTTACTTCGCTGGAACTCTTCGCAATGGCGCCACCCCCGCGGATTTTCGCCAAGCCAGCGATTTTCTCGACGACAACCGTTGGCATCCTCGCCGCCGCATCCGCTTCAGTGCCGGCTGGGGCACGCTACTCACCAACGATTTTCGCGATTGCAACCCGCATGGCGACGGTTCCTTCGATCCTCTCAGTCTGGTTTGCAAACTCAACGAAGCCGATGGCCGTCCTGCCGTCAAACTCTCCGACAATTTTCAAAAAGCCCTGGGTGCCCCCGCAGACATCGAGCGCTATCGCAAAGTCTTCGGCCTGGCAGGAATCGTCGATGCACCCGTCACTGTTTAAGCGAGGGATCGTAGCCACTCGCGTCGCGCGCCAAGCAGGATACGTGCACGCGCCAATCGAAACGGGCAGCACCACAGGGCGACCAGGGCAAAAATCCTCCAGTCCAGCGGTTGCACCCCAAACAGCATGCCGCGGAGAAGCTGACGCTCACGCTGCCCGCGAACAGCCCGCACAGCAGTGTGGTTTTCCGGTCGATTCGCTGAAAGCGCTTTGTAGTTCATGGTTTGCTGCCCGGCTGGCTTCGGCTTTCCGTCATTGCGCCTTTGGCGGTAAACTAGTAAGGTTCCGCGGTCGCGCTCGGTAGTAGCGGTTCTGTCAGGTTGCACGCGGCCCTTTCAGGCCCACGCGAAGGAGAAGACTCTCATGGCAGTCGATGTGGTCATGCCCCAGATGGGCGAAAGCATTTTTGAAGGCACCATCACCAAGTGGCTGAAAAAGCCTGGCGACAAGGTCGAGCGCGACGAACCGCTCTTCGAGATTTCCACCGACAAGGTGGATGCGGAAATTCCCTCGCCTTCCGCCGGTGTGCTGAAGGAAATCAAAATCCCCGAAGGGCAGACCGTTCCCATTCAAACCGTCGTCGCGGTCATTGATGGCGCCGGTTCTGCCGCTGCTTCTGCCCCGCCTCCTGCGCCCGCGCCAGCGGCGTCTACGGCCAAACCAGTCCCTGCTCCCTCTGCTCCAGCGCCCGCTGCTACGGCAAAGCCCCCTGCTGGCCCTCCTCCGGCTCCCGCTGCCGCGCCAGTGCCTGTCGCTTCCGCCACGGCATCACCCGCCGCAGTCACGGGCACCGAACGCATCCACTCCTCGCCGCTGGTCCGTCGGCTGGCCAAAGAACACAACATTGACCTCGGCTCGCTCGAAGGTACCGGGGCTGGAGGTCGCATCACCAAGGAAGACATCGAAGGAGCTATCGCCGCGCAGTCGGGAGGCTCCGTCCCGGCTGCGGTGCCATCGGCCGCGTCGCGTCCCACGCCTCCTCCACCGGCCCCCGCGGCGGCTCCCGGAGCACCCGCCGTTCACGGCAGCCAGTTCGTTCCCGTGCTGCAGGTCGGCGTTCCCCGCGAGCGCATATACTTCGGCAGCTATGAAGTCCAGCCGCTCAGCGTCATGCGCCAGAAGATTGCCGAGCATATGGTGGCTTCCAAGCATGTTTCGCCGCACGTGTACTCCGTCGACGAAATCGACATGAGCAAGATCGCTGCGCTTCGCGCCAAGTCCAAGGATGAGTTCGAAAAGCGCTATGAAACCAAGCTCACCTTCATGCCCTTCTTTGTCAAGGCCGCTGTTGCCGGTCTGCGCGCTTATCCCACGCTCAACGCTTCACTGGACGGCACCAACGTTGTCCTCCACAAGGAAGTCAACATCGGCATTGCCGTGGCTCTCGACTGGGGCCTGATTGTTCCAATCATCAAAAATGCTGACGAGAAGAATTTCCTCGGCATCCAGCGCAACCTGAATGACCTCGCCGAGCGTGCGCGGACCAAAAAGCTCAAGCCCGAGGAAGTCCAGGAAGGCACGTTCTCCATCACCAATCCTGGCGTCTTCGGCGGCCTGTTCGGCTTGCCCATCATCAGCCAGCCAAACGTCGGGATCCTCGGCCTCGGCGCCATCGAAAAGCGCCCGGTGGTCATCAACGATTCCATCGCCATCCGCTCCATGTGCTATGTCACGCTGAGCTACGACCACCGCGTCGTCGACGGCGCCATTGCGCACCAGTTCCTTCACAAGGTCAAGGAAACACTGGAAAACTGGTCCGAATCCCTGCTCTAGCCAGTCTGCAGGTTCTCGTTTTCACAGAGCGCACCACAGCCCTTCGTTTTTGCAGGCTTGAAAAGAGGACGGGTGATCGTCCAATGGTCTTCCACTTTGACTGCATTTTCTACTACGTTTCTGACCTCGAATGCAGTATCCAGTTTTACCGCGACGTTCTGGGATTCAAATTCCTCTCCCGGGATGTGGTCGCTCGCTTCGATATCGATGGCGTGTTGTTCGAGATTGCGCCGGCGCCGCCCCGGCATCAGAAACCGCGAAGTGGAAACGCACGCCTGTGCCTGCGTGTCGACGACGTGGAAGCGGCCCTGCGGGACCTGAAAGCAAAAGGTGTTGCTACTGGTGGCTGGCAAGACAAAAGCAACGGGGTTCTGGGTTCATTGGAAGACCCGGACGGAAACGAAATCTGTCTCTGGCAATACAGGGATTGAGCGCACAAGCGGCAGCGCCCGTTGCATATCTGGTGTCTGCTTACGGATATCACCTCACTGAATCAACGGCTGCATCTTCGCTGTCCATACCGCGAATCCTTCCATGGCCACCATTTCCACGCCTGCATCGCGCAAGGTCTCCTGCACAAAACGGTGCCGTTCGTTCTCCGCGATCAGGTGCACGTCCGTAACCGCCGTAAACTCGGGCGCCGTCGGCAGCCCCAGCCGGCTCGCCAACCTTGTACCCAGCATCTCGTTCACCAGAACCCTGCGATGCTGCGGATTATTTTGAAACTTCACCACGTAATAGTTTTCGTCCGAGCACCTCATCAGGTGCGCTTGTGCGCCACCGCGCATCCGCGGTATCTGCTCGAACGCCCGTAACATCCGCAGTTATCCTATCGGCACTTACTTTCTTCGGTGAGTAGTGCTCTCTCTTCTCTTTGTTTCCTTTCCCAGTTCCGCACTCCGCACTCCTTTCTGCCGTTATGGCACTTCTCAACCTTCACGCCTTCTCATCCCGGCACGGCAATGCCACAAACAAAAAAGGCCCCCCGGTACCATCGAGGGGCCTTCCTCAATCTCGCTGCGATTTACCGCCGGCGTTTCTTGGCCGGCTTCTTCGCGGCTTTTTTCGGTTTGGCTGTGGCCTTCTTGGCCGGCTTTTTCGCGGGTTTTTTGGCGGCTTTCTTGGCGGGCTTTTTGGCCGCCTTGGCCGCCGGTTTCTTGGCTGCGCCCTTAGGCGCCGGTCGCGCCGGCTCTTCGCCTTCCGCCTCTTCCGCGGGTTCTTCTTCCACGGAAAGAATCTCTTCTTCCTCTTCGACTATGCCTGTGCTGCCCAGCTCGTCGTCCTCTTCCAGCCGTGACAGCTCCTCATCGTCTTCGAACTGATCCTTCTCGAAATCCATGCTCTCCTCCCCTGGGGGCTCCTACGAAGCCGCAATCCTCGTGTTTTTGAACCTGCTGCAGCCGGAGATGACCGCGCTCCGTCTTGCGCTTTGTTATCCCACTCCAACGTGCTTGTCAAGCCTTCTGCTCACATGCCCCCGGTAACGGGCAAAATTCCCAGCAGCCCCGTGCGACGGGCCCGCCACGAGCTAGTTTTTCGTTTGTGCTGTGGTCGTCGCGCCGGGTTTCTTTTTCGTGGTGTGTTTCGCTGTTTGGTGCACCGTGTGCGTCTCCGGCGCTCCTCCGACGGTGTAAATGCGCAGCACCATGCCCCGGCTGACCTTCCCAGACTTCAACCCGTTCCACTTGCGCACCTGCTCCGAAGTCACGCTGAATTGGTCGGCAATCCCTCCCAGCGTGTCTCCTTTCCTCACCCGGTAACGCACCAGCCGGGGTTTGCTCTCCTCCACCGGGCGCGCCGCCGGGATAATCAGCTTTTGTCCTGCCTCCAGGTGCGCTCCGTGCTCGAGGTCATTGGCATCGGCAATGGCCGCCGCGGTTACCCGGTAGGTTTTGGCGATGGACGTCAGCGTCTCTCCCGCCTCGACCCGGTGCCGCCGCCAGCTCACCCACTTGTCCGCGGGAATGTCCGCAATCTCCGCGGAAAACTTCTCCGACGTGCCCACCGGCAGGTGCAGCACAAAGTCCGGATCGTCCGGCGTAATCATCCGCAGCAGCGAAGGGTTCAGCGTCCGCAGCGTGGCCACGTCCACGTCAATGGTCTCCGCCACCAGCCGCAGGTCGATGGCCCGCCCCGGCTTCACCGTGTCCGTCTGCACCGGCTCGTCCTGTTCCACAGCGATGCCGTAATGCGCTGCGTCCTTGGCGATCAGCGTCAGCGCCAGAATAATCGGCACGTAATTCCTGGTCTCCGACGGCAACACATTGCGTTTATAAAGCTCCCAGAAATCCGCGTAGCCGGTGCGCTCGATTCCTTTTTGCACGTTTCCCGGCCCACAGTTGTAGGCGGCCATCGCCAGATACCAGTCGCCATAGAGCCCGTACAAATCCCGCAAATGTTGCGCCGCTGCCCGCGTGGCCTTCTCCGGGTCCATCCGTTCGTCGACCCACCAGCTGCGCTTCAGGCCGTATTCGTTCCCGCGCCACTGCACGAACTGCCAGATGCCCCGGGCTCCGGCGCGCGACAGCGCCAGCGGCTGAAAGGCGCTCTCCGCCTGCGCCAGATAGATCAAGTCCTGCGGCACGCCTTCTTCCCGCAGCACCCGCGCGATCATCTCCTGGTATTTTCCCTTGCGCCGCAGCCCGGTCTCCACGATGGCCCGGCCCCGAGGGGTCTGGAAAAAGTTCAGGTACGACACCACGACGTCGTTCACCGTCAGCGGCAGGTCGTGCGAAACGTTCCTGGCCACATCCTCGGCCCGTTCCTTCAGCTTCGGGTCCACCGGAAACGTCATTTCCGCCACTTCGTCAATCGCCGCCGGCACCGCCGGCGCTTCCGTGAAACCGTCTCCCGCGCGGAACGCCTGCAATTCGTAGGTGTAGACCTTGTCGGTCACCTGCTGGAACAGTTCGCGCAACTTTGGATCGCTGTTCGGGTCGTACCCGCTTTCCAGCATCCAGTCCACCGAATCGTCAAAATCCCGCCGCGCGGCCGCCAGATGCCCGGCTTTGTAATTCGCTTCGCCGGAAGCGAATTTCGCTTTCACTTGTTCGATCAAATAGGGAATTCCGTCTGGAGCAACTGGCAGCAGCGAGGCCATGTCCATTGGCGCCATTTTCCGTTGCGGTAATTCCGCCACCGCGGGAGTTTCCGGCTTCTGCGGCTGCACCGGGCTCAACGCCGGCACCTTCGCCTGCATCGGCTTCTTGGCCGCGTCCTCGCACCCGCACAGCCACACCATCGCCAGCAGGCCACATCCGGCGCCCAGCGCCGCTCTTCGCTTTGCCCTTTGCTGCATCGCTCTATGGTATGTAGCCCTTCCTGCCCGGGTCAACGCTTTCCCGCCGCAGGTTCCAAATCCCGCAACTCAGCAGGTTCGCGTCGGCTTTGGTGCCGTGGACATTTTGCAGTGCTGGCTTGTTCAGCCTGAGCATTGTTCGCGAAGGGCCACTGCCGGAATTGGGAGTTCGCCGCAGGTTCATATAACTGGTAATATCCTGGACAGAATTGATTTGGGAGGGTTGCATGACGGAGAAGATGACTCCCAAACGAGAGTCGGGCTTCGCCGGAAAACAAGCTTTACAGCCGCGAGTCCTGGGCATCGTGCTCGCCGGAGGCAAAGGAACCAGGCTCTTTCCCCTCACGCGGGAACGCGCCAAACCCGCGGTTCCCTTTGGAGGCAAATACCGGATTATTGATTTCGTTCTCAGTAATTTCGTCAACTCCGGAATCCACTCCATCTACGTGCTCACGCAGTTCCGCAGCCAGTCGCTGCTTCAGCATCTGAGCGAGGGATGGCAGTTCAGCGGCATTCTGAAGAGCCACTTCATCATCAACGTGCCGGCACAGATGCGTTCGGAGAGCGAATCCTGGTACCGCGGGACCGCCGACGCTATCTTCCAGAACATAAACCTCATCGAGCAGTCCAATCCGCACCTGGTGGCCATCTTCGGTGGCGACCACATCTACCGCATGAATGTCGCCAGCATGATCGACTTTCACATGGTGAAGCAGGCAGAGGTGAGCGTCGCCGCGATCCCAGTTCCTCGACAGCACGCCGCAGAACTCGGCGTCATCGAGGCCAATGAAGATGGACGCATCATGGGCTTCCACGAGAAGAACGCCAATGCGCCGACAATGCCCGCCGAACCCAACCGAGTCTACGCGTCAATGGGCAACTATATTTTCTCCACGGGCGCACTGCTCGAGCTACTCAAGGCCGACGCGAAAGACCCGAATAGTCACCACGATTTTGGCATGAACATCCTGCCAAAACTGGCCGGTAACGCCCCCGTGTATGCGTACAACTTCGAGACCAACAGGATTCCCGGCGAGGCCGCGGACGCTGTGCCGTACTGGCGGGACGTCGGCACGATCGAGGCTTACTATGAAGCGAACATGGACTTGAACCATGTCAAGCCGGAGCTCAATCTTTATAACCGCGAGTGGCCGGTGCGCAGTACAAGCTATCCAGATCCGCCTGCCAAGTTCGTCTTCGATGAAGAAGGCCGTCGGGGGCAGGCCGTCGATAGCATCGTTTCTGACGGATGCATTCTTTCCGGCGGCGTAGTGCGCAGGTCCGTTCTTGCACGTGGCGTCCGCGTTCATACTGGCGCGCTGGTGGAAGGCTGCGTGATCATGGACGACTGCGATATCGGGCGGCACGCAAAGTTGCGCCGTGCCATCCTGGACAAAAATGTCCGTATTCCGCAGGACGGCACGGTTGGCTACGATCTCGATGCCGACCGGGCACGAGGATGGCACGTGACCCATTCCGGTATAGTCGTTATCGGACGAGAACACAGCTCGGTACCGGTGGCGGCGATATTTGGCTGAACCTGGCCACAACCTCCTAACATTAATGCGGGCGCTTTCTCCAAAGGTCTCGACTGGACATTTTCGCAGCCGCGGAGCACAATCTCCGCGCAAGAATCCACGCGAAAGGTTCATCGTTAACGGGATCGCCTTCAGGAGGTTGCTATGCTTCGTCCACGAACTCTTTCCGCTCTGGCACTCAGTCTTTCTCTCGGAGTTGTTCTGACTGCCCAGGAAATGCACCCAGCCGCTCGTTCCACGCCCGCTTTCGATCAGCTGAAGTCCCTCGCCGGGGATTGGGAAGGCAAAGGCAGCTCGGGCGCGGTTACCAAAGTGACCTACAAAGTCGTGTCAAACGGCAGCGTGGTGATGGAACATCTGCAGCCGGCCAAGGAATCCGAGATGATCACCATGTACACTCTCGATGGCGATCGCCTGGTTGTCACCCATTACTGCTCCGCCGGGAACCAGCCAACCATGCAGACTACGGCTAACCCCGCCGCCACCGGCAAGTACGATTTCTCCTTCGTCCGCATCTCTGGCACCAAGACTCCCGACGAAGGCCACATGGCTGCCCTCACCCTCTCCATTCTCGACAAGGACCATCTCACGGAGACGTGGACGTTCGTCGATCACGGCAAGTCCATGGCCGACACTTTTACGTACACGCGAGTCAAGTAAGCGAAAAAGATTTCTGGGCGCAAAGTTTTCCTGCGCGCCCAGCCCTGAGGAATCTTCCAATCTTTTATTTTCGGTGCTTTATTTCGCGACGTGGCCCACCAATTTGCGGACGGCCATGCCGAACATCAGCCGCGTAATCCCGGTCATCAGCAGATTCACTCCCACCAGCGTTCCAATGGCCCATACTGTGCTTGACGGCCAGTGGAACCAGATCAGCGCGCCCAGTGCCAGCGTGATGATTCCGTTCAGTAGCAACCAGCCCGATGCGCCGTCACTTCTCATCCGGAAATACGAAATCACCTCAATGACGCCTTCCGCGAGAATGATTCCCGCCAGCAACAGCGTCAGCGTGGCCGTTCCCATAATCGTGTGCGTCAGAAAATAAATCCCGCCGATGGCATACACGATTCCGATCAGCACCTGAAAAATCACCTGCTTGGCGCCCCCACCTTTAAATGCCGCAATAAAATGAAATACCGCGCCTATCGCCAGCAGCCAACCCACCAACAACGTCACACCCAGTCCCGCCACGCCGGGCTCGATAATCGCAAATATCCCCAGCAAGATGAACAGCACGGCTGCGACGATGTACCATCCCGTGACCTTCTTCGCTGCTCCCAACGGATTCCGCAATCCTTCCACCGGACTCGCTGTTGCCATTTCACACCTCCATCAGTTTTTCAGTTTTGGTTTGCCGCTCCCGGACGGTGAGCGGCAGCCTTCGATCCATGTTCGGGTTGAATCGCGCTCATTCTACTCGATGTTCGGTCCGCCGCCATGCATTCTTTTTTCTTCTGGCTTTCGGGGAACTAGTACCGCCACGCAAATGCTATTTTTCCCGCGCAGTCTTTGCGCCAGGGGCAATTCTCAAAGGAAGATGGCCAAGAAGAGTCACCAAACAGTCTCCTTGTCCGCAACTATCCGGAGGGATAGATGGGCTATCCGATCGGCGAGGGCAAGACTGAATTTGGCACACGAAAAAATGTCGAGTGCGAAGATTCTGCCAAGTCATCCTCACAGAAGGGCTTGCTGGTTTTTGCAGCGGGAACGGCGTTTCATTTTGGGCGAATGGTACCAAGCGGAGCGCTCAAAACGAAGGATTGCAGGTGCAGATCGGATTGCGGTTGGCTCAAGAGGGAGCGAGCGAGAGGCGCGCTGGGAGAGGCGTTCGGCAGAAATTATGACGCGCAATGGATTGAGAATGAGGCGTGTGCAAGAACGGTTTGTTTGGGAGCAGATTCTGCGCGCGAATTGGCACGGGCCATGCTCCAGTGGAGAGCGTGAGTAGGAAGAGAAAGCAGGAACGAGATGGCTCATTAGATGAGGTAATCCTTTCCGCCACTCTCCACTTTCGACACAAAGGAGGTTTTTATGAAAAATCTACGCTCGATTCTTTCCGCGCTGGCTGTGCTGCTGATGGCCACAGCTGTTCACGCGCAACAGACAAAAGTGAGTGCGATTGTTCCGTTTAACTTTGTTGTGGGCGACGCTGCTTATCCTGCTGGAGAGTATAAGCTCGGTTCCACGGCCAGCAGCGCTCTGCTACGGATAGACAATACGGAACGTGAGGCAGGCAGCTTCGTTTTATCGAATATCTGCGGAGGCGGCGAGCCGTCGACGAAAACGAAACTGGTCTTCCAGCGAATGGGTGGTGAGTATTTCCTGTACCAGGTGTGGATTGAGGGAAATGTCTACGGACGGCAGTTGCCGATAAGCCGGACGGAAATGAGGCTTGCCAAGAACCACGAGAAGTCCGAACTGGTAATCGTTGCCGCAAACATAACCAAGTAGCCAGTTCGCAGGCCTCTTGTAGGCGAGGTCGAAGAGGGAACGTGAAGACGTTCCCTCTTTTTTTTCCTGTTTTGGGGGCACATACCCAAGACAAGAAGCAGCCCTCTCCGAACCGGTTTGGGACGGCCGGGTCTGAGGAGCGCAACTACAGGTTGGGTAGGCTATTGGGGGGTAGCTACTATGGTAACAACTTGTCCTTCAACAGCAGGAACAGGGGGAACAGGATGTTGTTACAAGTCGTTCATATTGTTAAAGGTGCGGCCTTTCACCAGCCATTCATGTATTTGTTACATGAGTGTTACCACGTGAGGTGACTGCCTTGTCACAATACGGCCAACTCTTCATGAGCCACGAGGTGTCACAACCTGATCATGTCTATCGCAATCCTGCGCGCTACGGTAGACTTTTACCGATGCGGTCGCCTGCCCGAGAGCTGTATATGAAGCGCATTCTGATTATTGAGGACGATCGCGATATCGTCGAACTCGTCCGGTATAACCTTGCCAATGAAGGCTTTCAAGTGGCTGCTGCCTTTGATGGAAACAGCGGACTGGCCACGCTGAAGAAGACCCCTCCCGACCTTTTGCTGCTGGATCTGATGCTGCCGAAGATGTCTGGACTGGAGATTTGCCGCGAAATACGAAAAGAAGAGTCACTAAACCGGTTGCCGGTGTTGATGCTGACGGCGCGCGGGGACGAAGCCGACCGGGTGGTTGGCCTGGAAATGGGTGCGGACGATTACGTGACGAAGCCGTTCAGCCCACGGGAACTGATTGCCCGGGTGAAAGCGCTGCTGCGCCGGGCGGAACCGCCTGCGGACGCGCCGCGCATATTGGAAATTGGGAAGCTGGCGATCGATCCTGCGTCGTATCGCGTGAGTCACTCGGGAAAACCGGTGCCGCTGAGCACGCTGGAGTTTCGTTTATTGTATTATCTGGCTTCGCGACCGAACCGCGTATTCACGCGCGATCAACTGCTCGATGCTGTGTGGGGCACAGATCGCTTCGTGACGCCGCGCAGCGTGGACGTGTACGTGCGGCGGTTGCGCGAGAAAATTGAGAGCGATCCAGAAAATCCCTTGCATCTGAAGACCGTGCGCGGTGCAGGGTACTTGTTCGAAACTCGTGCAGCGTAAACTTTTCGGGAAACTGGCGCTGACGTTCCTGGCGCTGTTGCTGAGCGTTTTGCTCGCGGTGGATTTCCTTGCCGAGCGGGCCCTTCGAAACAGCTATGAAGCGGACAGTTTTCAGCAACTGAGGGCGCTGGCGCGCATCATCCAACTTCATCCGATTCCCCTCTCCGCTGCCGGACCACAAACTCCCGAAGAAATCGCCGCACTCAATACCTGGGTTGCCGCGAACGCATCGAGTGGAACGCGTATCACCGTGATTGCCGCGGACGGCCGCGTACTGGCTGACTCGCAATCGGAAGCAGCCACGATGGAATCGCACGCGGGACGGCCCGAGGTGATTGCCGCGTTGAAGACTGGCGAGGGTCGGGCAACACGTCAAAGCGTTTCCGTGGGCACGCAAATGTTGTACTACGCGGTGCGACAGGATCTGCCGGGAGGCACTCCGGTGATCCTGCGCCTGGCGCTGCCGATGGAAGGGTTCGCCCAGCAATTGTGGGGTTTCCGGCGGAATATCTGGTTGTGGTCACTGCTGATTTTTCTGCTGGCTGGCGCGATCGCCATGCTGATGTCTCGTTCGTATACGAGCCGCATCGAGAGGCTGCGAGAGTTTTCCAGACGCGTGGCCGAAGGGGATTTCCGGCCGCTGGCTGCTGACGGATCGGGCGATTCACTGGAAGCATTGGGAGCTTCGCTGAACCAAACGGCATCGCGGCTGGACCGCACCATTCGGACGCTGACGGAAGAGCGCAACCTGTCGGCAGCAATCCTTGGGTCGATGGTGGAAGGCGTAGCGGTTGTGAATGCCGGGGAACGGCTGGTGTTTGCCAATCCCGGGTTCGCTTCGATTTTAGGATTGGATGTGCCTCCCGTGTCGGGAAGTTCGCTGCTGGAAGTGGTGCGGCAGACGGAACTGATTGGAGCGGTGCGGCGAGTGCTGGCGGGAGAACCGCGGGTGGAAGCGGAAATTGTTACCGGAACGCTGCGGCAACACTATTTTGCGGCGACGGTGGCGGCGGTGCGGGCGGGGGAAACGTCGGGCGCAGTCATCGTGCTACACGACATCACGGACCTGCGAAAGCTGGAACGGGTGCGGCGAGACTTCGTAGCCAACGTATCGCACGAATTCCGCACACCACTCACGGCGATTCAGGGATTTGCGGAAACGCTGATTGGCGGGGCTATTGATGATTCGCAGAACCGTGGTCGATTTCTGGCCATCATCCTGGAACATTCACGGCGCCTGGCGCGGCTGACCGAGGATCTGTTGCGGCTTTCGCAAATGGACGCGGAACAATTGGAGTTGGAAATTCGCGCCGTGAGCGTGCCGCTGCTGATCGAATCGTGCTACGAACCCGCGCAACGGCGCGCAGCGGAAAAAGGGCTCAATTTATCCTTGAGTGTTCCGGCGCAATTGCCGGAGGTGGCGGCGGACAACCGGCGGTTGCAAGAAGTGCTACAAAACCTGCTGGATAATGCCATCCAGTACACGCTGCCTGGGGGAAAAATCCTACTGAGCGCGGAGCCGCGGGGCGATGAAGTGATCTTTACCGTGGCGGACACGGGCATCGGCATTCCGCAGGCGGATCAGCCGCGAATTTTCGAGCGATTCTACCGCGTGGATGTGGCGCGTTCCCGGGAAGCGGGCGGAACGGGGCTGGGCCTGTCGATTTCCAAGCATCTGGTGGAAGCACAGGGCGGGCGCATCTGGGTGGAAAGCGAAGTGGGAGTCGGGTCCAAGTTCCACTTTGCAGTGCCGGTTTTTGATTCGGAGCGATCCGTGGCGCGTGTGGCCTCGGCAAGCTCCATTGGGCGGGCCTTTCGGGGAAGCACTTCCGCGGGTGTCTGATTCCCTTTACTTTACACTTATTTACCTCCCTGTTAACGTCTTGTAACAATTTCGTCGCACGCTATAAATACGGACAAAGGCGTCTTTAATCGCGCCTTGCCCCGGAGGCCTGAATGGCCACAGCTCCTGGTTTAACCGAAGCGGTTCTCTACGACGTGTTGATCAATTATCTGGTGTCGATGGCACGTGTCGTGGAGAGCGCCATGAATCGTGCGCTGGACGCTATCATCGGATTCGACAATCCGCGGACAGCCGGACTGCCCGGAGAAGTTTTTCTGTTCGAGCCGCGCATCAACGAGATGGAAATCATGATCGACGAGCACGCCATCCGGTTGCTGCGGCGGGGAAGCTTCAGCGACGATGAGCTGCGGTTAATTGTGGCGGCGCTAAAGATCACCAATGACCTGGAACGCATCGGGGATATTGCGGTAAGCCTGGCGGAACGAGTGATTTCACTGCGCGATACACCCGACGCCAAGATGCCAGAACAATTGATGCCCATGACGGAAGCGGTTCGCTCGATGGTGAGCCGCAGCCTGGGAGCGCTGATCTTCCGGAATGCGGACCTGGCGGCACAAGTACTGGAAAGCGACGACATCGTCGATCAATACCGCGATCAGATTTTCGAGACGCTGCTGCAGAACATGACCCAGAACGCGGCGCTGGTCACTCCCGGGATGCAGTTCGTGCTAGCGACGCGGCATCTGGAGCGGATCGCGGACCACGCCACGAATATTGCTGAGGACATCATTTTCTGGGTGCGTGGCCTGGATGTGCGGCACGGGCGGGGTTTGATGGTGCGCGGAGAGCAGCAGGAAATGGCGTCGGGAGTCGAAGAAGAGGTCACCAAGAATTCATACGGCCTTCATTCCCAGGTTACTCCGGGCTGCGAAACTCAGCGCGTTTGATCTTCACTCCAAGTCCTACCTCGGGGACCGGCGCACCCCTGGCACCGGTCCCCTTCTCCTCCCCTTAGAGGAAATCGAGTATGGCCATCCCCTTGACCCGACGGGAGACTCAAATTACTGTTGATTGGATAGGGAGAACCTGAGTGCCCAGCAGTCACGATCGCGGGAGCCGGCGAACCACCTGGCAATTGTGTGTGGCAGTGCTATTGGTGGGGCTGCTTTTGTACAATCCGTTCCTTGCGCTGATCAGCCACTCAGACGGGCTCGCCTACCAGGCACTGGCACGCCATCGCGCGACCGTGGGAGCATCGGAACTGCAGCATTACCCTCGGGTACATGGGGAAAAAGCGCAACCCGAAGTAAGTGTTGAAGAAGCATTTGTAGCAGTGACGGTGGAGAACAACGAATCCGCCTCCCACATATTTGAAGACGAAGCATTGCCGCCACGGCCGGAACTGAAGACGAGTGTTTGGTTCCGTCCTCCCCCCACGGCGTAAACCGTACTGAATCCAGGCCCAAAAAGTGAAGATCCGGTCACGTCCGGAGGCATAGATTTTTCGACGTTAGTCCCCATGGATTGAAAGGCGGCAGAAGCTGCGTATGTTGCCCGTTGAGGACAAGTATGACAGGTAAACAAAAGCTGGTAATTACGAGCGTTGTGGTTCTAGGTGTGATGTTGACCTGGGTGGGCATCCGGCACGGAAAGACGGAGGCGGATGACGGCAACCACGCAACCGGGGCGGGGGAGCGGGTAGCGGCGGTGGTGAAAGTGGAACAGGGAACATTGGGGACACCGCTGACACTCGCGGGGGCATTTAAGCCATTCCAGGACGTGGATGTGCACGCCAAAGTGGCGGGGTACATCAAGGAAATCTACGTGGACGTGGGTTCACACGTGAAGGAAGGGCAGACACTTGCGGTGTTGGAAGTGCCGGAGCTTCAGGCGGAACTGCAGGGAGCAGACGCGGCGGTGCGGAGGTCAAAGGAGGAAATCCGGCGGGCACAAGGAGATGTGGAAAGAGCGAAGTCGGCGCATGCGGCGGTGCACTCGATGTTCGACCGGTTGCGGCAGGCGTCGGAACAGAAGGCCGGATTGGTAGCGCAACAGGAAGTGGATAACGCGCAGGCGAAAGACCTGGAAGCGGAAGCGCAGGTGTCGAGCGCAGAAGCGTCGCTGAATGCTGCCCAGCAAGCGTTGGCCGTGGCGCAAGCTACACAACAACAATACAAGGCGCTGTCGGACTATACACGAATCACCGCGCCGTACGCGGGAGTGGTGACAGTGCGGTACGCGGACACGGGATCGTTGATAGCCGCGGGGACCTCGGAAAGCAAACAGGCGGAGCCGGTGGTGAAGCTGGCGCAAATCTCGGTGTTGCGGCTAGTGCTGCCGATACCGGAATCGATTGCCGGCGGAATACGGCTGGGGGATCCGATCAAAGTCCACGTGCAAGCGCTAGATAAGGACTATGTCGGTAAGGTGGCGCGATTTGCGGACTCGCTGGACCCTGATACGCGAACGATGCACACAGAAATTGATTTTCAAAATTCGGACGGGAAGCTGATGCCGGGAATGTACGTGGTGGCGACGGTGCCGGTGAACGGGCCTAAGAACGTGCTGACAGTGCCGCTGGAGGCGGTGGATCTGAAGGGGCGCGACGAAGGCACGGTGTTGCTCGTCGGTCCGGGGAACATCCTGGAGGAACGGAAGATAGGCCTAGGAATGCAAGGAAGCACGCGTATCCAAGTGACTGGAGGATTGCAGGAGGGAGACCAAGTAGTGGTGGGTAGCCGGAACGAATTCCGGAGCGGAATGAAAGTGCAGCCGAAGGTGGTGGAGTCCGGTGCCAGCGGTGCGGCGGGAGAAAGCTAATGCCGAAGTTTGCGTTGGCGTATCCGTATTTCATCATCATGGTGTGCCTGATAGTGGCGGTGGTCGGAGTGACGACCATGGTGCGCATGCCGGTGGACCTGTTCCCGGCGGTAAACATTCCTGTGGTGGTCGTAGCGACGTTTTATGCAGGCATGCCCCCGCAACAGATCGAAGCGGACATCACAAATACGTTTGAGCGGTTTTTTACGCTGGCGAGCAACTACGATCATTCCGAATCGCGATCGTTGACTGGCGTGAGCCTGATCAAGGTTTACTTTACGCCGGGAACGGACGCGAACGCGGCACTGAGCAGCATCGCGACGCTGGCCATGGCGGACCTAAGGCGTCTGCCACCAGGGACGTTGCCGCCGGTGGTACTTAAGTTCGACGCGTCCAGCTTGCCGGTGTGCCTGGTTACATTAAAGGGGCAAGGGCTGAACGAAACGCAGCTCAAAGACCTGGCGCAATTCCAAGTGCGAAATCAGATTGCCAGCGTGCCAGGAGCGTCGGTGCCACAGCCTTTCGGAGGCACGTATCGCCAGATTCAAGTGTTTGTGGACCCTGCGAAATTGGAGGCGCACCAACTGAGCCTTACGGATGTGGTGCAGGCGGTCAACGAGTCCAACTTGATTCTGCCGGCGGGAGACGTGCGAATCGGGAACCGTGACTACAACATCTACGCGAACAGCCAAGTGGATAATCCGTCAGACCTGAATACGATACCGCTGAAGAGTGTGGGGCTTGGGTCCGTAACGATTGCGGATGTAGGCAAGGCGGAAGACGCAGGCGCGATCCAAACGAACGTTGTGCGGATTGACGGGCAGAAGTCCGTGTATATCCCGATCCTAAAGCAGGGGGGCGGGAGCAATACGATTGCAATCGTGAACGGGGTGAAAAAAATCATCCGACATCTGGTGGACGTGCCAGAAACGCTAAAGACGTCCGTGGTGTTCGACCAATCGATCTTTGTGAAGGTAGCGCTTAAGAATCTATTGAAGGAAGGCGGGATCGGGTTGGCGCTGACGGGGTTGATGATCCTGCTGTTTCTGGGAAGCGGGAGGGCAACATTTGCGGTGCTGCTGTCGATCCCGTTGTCGGCGCTAACGTGTTTACTGGTGCAGAACGCGCTAGGTGGTTCGATTAACACCATGTTGCTGGGCGGGCTAGCACTGGCATTCTCGCGATTGATCGACGACTCCGTAGTGGTGCTGGAGAATATATTCCGGTTTATGGAGAACGGAACGGCTCCGCAGGAAGCGGCGGAAAAGGGCGGAATGGAGGTGGCACTGGCGGTCCTGGCGGCGACCTCGACAACTTCAATCGTGTTTTTCCCAGTGACGTTTTTTTACGGAGTGAGCAAATACCTGTTCACAGACTTGGCGTTGGGCGTGGTGATTTCGATATTCGCGTCCTATGTTTTCGCGATGACGGTGGTGCCGCTCTATTGCGCAAAGTTCGTCCGGATCGCGCCGCATGAACACCAGGCAGGGGAAGGGGAAGAGTTTGAGGCACATCGACGCAAGGGTTGGTTCACCACGGTGGTGCATAAATTCAACGAACAATTCCGGCGGTTGCTGGACTATTACGAAAAGCAAGTGAGTCGAGCGCTGGAAAGGCCGGGAAGAACGGCATTGATTATTCTGGGCGGGATCGTGCTGCTCGTGGCCGTGGTATTTCCCTTTGTAGGGCAATGCTACTTCCCGCGGACGGATCCCGGCCAGTTTGTTATCGAGGTAAAGGCACCATCGGGAACCCGGTTGGAGGTAACGGATCAATATATAGCCCAGGTGGAAGCGGACATCCGGTCGGTGATAGGGAAAAACGACCTGCAGATGATCGTGTCTAACATCGGAATCACGCCAGATCTTTCGGCAATCTATACGACGAACTCGGCGATGCACACGGCGTTTGTGCAAGTGAACCTGGCGGAAGACCACAAAGTGGGCAGCTACGAGTATATGGAGAAGGTGCGAAAAAAGTTAGCGAACGACTTGCCACAACTCAGCACTTATCTGCAGGCCGGAGGGTTGGTGGACTCGGTGGTGAACCAGGGCCTGCCGGCGCCAATCGATATTCAGGTGAGCGACAACGACCTGACTCAGGGATATGGGATCGCGCGGAAACTGGCTCTGGAATTGAAAGGGTCAAAGCTGGTGAGCGACGTACTGATTCCACAAGACATCGATTATCCAGGATTGGAGTTAAATATCGACCGCGAGCAAGCCAGTTTGTTGGGATTGACGCCGAAGAACGTGGTGGACAACGTGATCACGGCGCTGACCTCGGATGGGATGATCGCACCGAGCTACTGGATCGACCCGAAAACGGGAAACAACTATATGTTGACGGTGCAGTATTCAAATAAAAAAATTAACTCCATGACGATGTCGGATTTCAAGAACATACCGCTGCGCGCGGCGAAATCTACGGAATATACGCCGCTGCAGTCGGTGGCTAAGGTCGAACCCATCAACACGCCAACCGAGGTGGATCATTACCAGATCCGGCGGGTGATTGATGTGTACGTGATGCCGAAGAGCGAGGATTTGGGCGGGATAAGCAAGGAAGTTAACAAACTGGCGGGCGAGTTGAACCTGCCAAAAAACGCCTTGGTGAGCGTGCGTGGAGCAGTGGTGGGGATGCATGAGTCGTTTTTTCGATTTGGGATTGGACTGCTGCTGTCAGTAATGCTGGTTTACCTGATTTTGATGGCGCAGTTCCGGTCGTTCATCGATCCGTTTATCATTCTGACCGCAATTCCGCCCGGGTTGGCCGGAGTGGTGCTGTTGCTGTGGATCACGCACACGACGCTGAACATCATGTCGCTGATGGGAGTGATCATGATGACGGGCATCGTGGTATCGAACAGCATACTGATCGTGGAGTTTTCAGGGATCCTGCATGAACGGGGGATGGATCTGAGAGCGGCAACCATCGAAGCGTGTAAGGTGCGTTTGAGGCCGATTCTGATGACGTCGTTGGCGACGTTATTGGGGTTGCTGCCGATGGCGCTGGGAATCGAGGAAGGAAGCGAACAGTATGCACCGCTGGCGCGCGCGGTGATCGGAGGACTGGGAGTTTCCGTGGTCGTAACCGTGTTCCTGGTGCCTGCGGTGTATCTGGTGATTCATGGAAGGGGAAAGGCGAACAGCGTAGAGGTGCCGTCGTGAAAAGGACGATGAGACTTCCCGTCGTGCTGCTTAGCGTAATGGTTCTGCCGGCAGTCGGCCAAGCGCAAGGAGCACCGCAGCAGACGACACCCCCGGGAGCGATGGGCCAAACAGGTACAGTTAGGACCCGAGAACTGACACTGGAGCAAGCAGAAAGCATCGGTTTACGGAGTAATCCGCAGATTACGGTAGGACGGCTGCAAGCATTGCAGGCCCACGAGTATGTGCGCGAAACACGATCGGCTCTTTTGCCACAAGTGAGCTTGAATCTGACGGGAGTGGGTGCGGATTCAGCGAGCCGGCTTGCCGCAGGATATCTGACAAACGGAAGAATGTATTCCAGGCTGGCCGGGGGCGTGACGGCAAGCCAGTTGATCACGGATTTTGGGCGAACCCCGAACCTGGTGGCGAACTCGCAATTTCAGGCAAGAGCGGCAGATGAAAACGCATTGGCCACGAAACAGCAAATTGTGCTGGCCGTTGATCAAGCTTTTTATAACGCGCTCGAAACGAAAGCGCTGCTGGTGGTGGCCGAAGAAACAGTAAAAGAAAGGCAGTTGCTGGTCGATCAGGTGCAGGCACTGACGACCGCTAAATTGAAGTCCGACGTGGACCTGGCATTCGCGAAGGTGGATATGGCGCGGGCCCGACTTTTGCTGCTGGATGCGCAGGACAATTACCAAGCTTCGCTGTCGACCCTGTCTGCGATTCTCGGATATCCGGACCGGCAGGATTTTGCTCCCACGGAGCCTTCCGTGGCGGTTACGCCTCCGGCGCCGGACGCGGGTCCGCTGATACAGCAAGCACTCGATCTGCGGCCGGAAGTGCGATCTCTGCGAGATGAAGTGTCCGCAGCAGAAAAGTTCGCGCGGGCGGAACATGATCTGTTCTGGCCTACAGTAAATGCTCTGGGCGTGGTCGGAGGAGCGCCTGTGCGCGACCCTAACATCACGAACTGGTATGGCGCCGCGGGAGTTAATGTGAACATTCCGGTGTTCAACGGATTTTTGTTCAGCGCCCGGGCCAAGAGCGCGGACCTGGCAACCCAAGCACAACAGAAGAGGCTGCAAGATTTGCAGGACAATGTTGCGCGCGATGTACGCAATAGCTGGCTCGATACGCAGAACGCTTACGAGCGCTTGTCGGTGACCCAGCAGCTGCGCGAGCAGGCAGACCTGGCACTGCAGTTGGCCCAGGCGCGGTACAAGCTTGGGCTGGGGACCATTGTCGAGTTCAGCCAGGCGGAATTGCAAAAGACCGACGCAGACATCCGAGACACGGACGCACATTACCGGTACATCGTCACGGAGATCGTGCTGGCCTATCAGATGGGATTGACGCGGTAAGTTTTAATCGTTCATTCACAACTGGCATTCAAACATCGACGCAAAAATGGGGCAGAGTGATGGCGCGGTGAGGATGTGTGCGGTGGAAAATTTTGAGCAACAGATGAAACGTGGTGCGAAAAGAGAAAGATTGTAAAGGATTTCATCTTTCCCGAGAGCTGGGCGTTAATGTGATAAGAGAATGAAAACAAGACTGTTACCGAAAGAAGGGAAGTAATTGTTACAGAGTATTAACATGTAATTGATGTAAGCGTAAGAGTGCACCTCTACCTTCTGACCCGGGGTGTTTTGCGTTTCCCGGGTTACTATCTGAAATTTCTTTTTTGAAGAAGAGAGAGGCAATGAAAAAACTTGCAGCACTAACACTGTCGCTGTTCATGTCAGTGGGAACAGCTTTTGCTGACTCACCGAAAGACACACCGAAAGATACGCCAAAAGAAGCAGGCGCGCAGCCAGCAAAGAATACGGCGGCGAAGCCTGCCCCAGCCAAAACCAACGCGGAGATTGCCGCGGAGATGGAAGAGTTGCGCCAGGCAATGCAGGCGCAGCAAGAACAACTGCAATTGCTAAAGGAGGAATTGGCCAAGCGCGACCGGCAGATTGAAGAAGCGCGGGAAGCGGCGGCGGTAGCCAATTCGCGAGCAACGGAAGCGAACGTGAAGGCCAGTGAGGCGGCAGCGACTTCCGCGGAAGTAAAGACCACGACGTCGGCGTTGAACTCTTCCGTGGCGAGCATGGCGGCGAGCAACGCGGCGGCGAGTGCGGCAGGCAGTGGAGCGGCGGCGAATGTGCCGGTGGCCACGACAGCTGGACAAGGGACTGAGGACGAGAAGGGGCCAACGAGCATCCGGTTCAAGGGAATCACCATTACGCCGGGAGGATTCATCGCTGCAGAAACGGTGAACCGGCAGCGCGCGTTGAGCGATGACATTAACACCCAGTTCAACTCGATCCCGTATGGCGGAAATTCCGTGGGCAAGCTCACAGAGTTGAACATGACGGCTCGGCAGTCCAGGCTTTCGCTTTTAGCGGACGCGAAGGTGGGAACCACCAAAGTGACCGGCTATTACGAGGCTGACTTCCTGGGCACCGGCGTGACCTCTAACAACCGGCAGAGCAACTCGTATGTGTTCCGGCAGCGGCAACTTTGGGGGCGCGCGGCTTTTGATAATGGCTGGACCTTCGTGGGCGGGCAGATGTGGAGCCTGGCAACGGAGACCCGGAAATTAATCACGAACAACACGGAATGGACTCCGGTGGTAATTGACCCGCAGTACGTGGTCGGCTTCAACTGGGAGCGTCAATATGGAGCGCGACTCGTGAAGAACTTCGGCGACAAGTTCGCGTTCGCCGTGTCGGCGGAGAATCCCGAAACGACGGGAGTGGGTGGGCGCGGGTTCAGCACCTACACGAATACGTCGGCGACCGGAACCGCTACTACCTATCAGAACTCGTTTGTGTTTGCACCGGGGGCTGGCGGTGGACTGGACAACTTCTCCGACACGACCGGGTATTCTCTGAATAAGTACCCAGACTTCATTGTGAAAGTCGCGGCGGAGCCGGGCTTTGGGCACTACGAAGTGTTCGGTGTCGTCAGTACCTTCCAAAACCGGGTGTTCCCTTGCGCGGTTGTAGGAACCACGGCGAAAAACTTCCCCACACCTACCACACCGACGGTGCTGGGTTGCGGACCGAGTACTTCGCTGGCCCCGAGCAACGCAGGCGCCTACAACGACCAACGCACAGGAGGAGCAATTGGAGCCAGTGCGGCCGGGTCGTTCTTCAGCAAGAAGATGGACCTTGGGATAAAGATTCTCTACGGAGACGGGACTAACCGTTACGCTTCTGGCCAACTTGCCGAGGTGACCCTCCGACCGGATGGCACGATGGCGCTCATTCACGGGGCAAACTGGTTGGGCAGAATCGAATTGCACCCGACACCGAAGCTTGATCTGTACGCTTATGTAGGCGGCGAATATGCCGGCCGCGCCGCGTACACGGGCTACCAGTCGGTTAAAGTGACGAATACTCCAGCGATTCCGGGCTGCGGAGCCGTGGGCCAGCAGCCATGCTCCGGAGGAGGAATTCAACCAGCGTATCCGGCTCTGACAACAACGAGCATAACGACCAATGGGATCGGCGGGTACGGTTCGCCGTCCGCGAATAACACAGGCTGTGCCACCGAGGCGCTGCCTAGCGGAACGGGGGCACCAGGCGGTACAGGCACGTGCGCCGGTGATACCCGTTACTTGGCGGAGAGCACGGTCGGCTTCTGGTATAAGTTCTACCAGGGCGAAAAGGGACGCGTGCAGTTTGGCATGCAGTACTCCTACTTCTACAAGACCGCTTGGTCGGGGAGCGGTGGGCTGACGGCTGGAGCGCCGGGCCTCGCACCACACGCAGTGGATAATATGGTGTGGACGTCGTTCCGCTACTACTTGCCATAAGTAGCTTCAAATTAGCTTAGCCCGTCCTGACAACAGGACGGTCCAAGGGCGGCTCTTCGCGGGCCGCCCTTTTTCTGGCCGAGCCTTTAGCGTAACTACAATAAAATAGGCTAGTTAGGAAGTCGTGAGAAGATGTTTCCAATTTTTAACAGACTCACTTGCAGGTGTAACAATTCTGTAACCTACACAAATCAGACTAATTTGTTCTAGGCTAATCAGGAATAGGTAGGCTAATCGCAAAGAATTGAGGAAAACTCGAATGAGACGCACCGCGTTGATGTTGGCCGCTGGCCTTGTGCTGGGTGTGTTGTGTTTCGCGCAGAATGGACTTCTGATAAACGGAGCGGGTGCATCATTTCCGTATCCGATTTATTCGAAGTGGTTTGATATGTACCACCAAAAAAATGCAAGCATCAATTTCAATTATCAGTCAGTTGGGTCGGGAGCCGGAATCCGGCAGGTAACAGAAGGGACGGTGGATTTCGGAGCGAGCGATGGACCGATGACTGATGAGCAGATCAAGGCTTATCAGGACAAGCGAGGATCGGAAATCCTGCATTTCCCGACGGTGCTTGGAGCCGTCGTGCCTACCTACAACGTGCCTGGAGTCAGCGGAGCATTGAATTTCACACCGGAAGCGTTGGCGGGGATTTATCTTGGCAAGATCACGAAGTGGAACGACCCAGCGATAGCGGGAGCGAACGCTGGCGTCAAACTGCCTGCCCAAGACATAGTAGTCGTTCACCGTTCCGATGGCAGCGGCACAACATACATCTGGACGGACTATCTGTCCAAAGTGAGTGATGAATGGAAATCCAAGGTTAGCAAGTCCACGGCAGTGAACTGGCCAGTCGGGCTTGGCGGCAAAGGGAACGAAGGGGTAGCGGGTCTTGTAAAGCAGACGCCGGATGCAATCGGTTACGTAGAACTGATCTATGCCGTACAGAACAACATTCCGTATGGCACGGTGAAGAATTCCTCGGGGAATCTGGTTAAAGCGGACCTGGCGAGCGTAACGGCCGCGGCGGCAGGTGCGGCAAAAGATATGCCGGCGGATTTCCGAGTCAGCATCACGAATGCTCCCGGGAAAACGGCATATCCGATTTCCAGCTTCACGTGGCTGCTGATTCCGTCGAAGATTCAAGATGCCGGAAAGCGCGATGCCATCAAGGGCTTCCTGAAGTGGATGTTGACCGATGGGCAATCGAGCACGGAACAGCTTTCCTACGCTAAGCTGCCGAAGGAAGTGGTGGAGAAGGAATTAAAGGCCATCAACAAGGTTCAGTAGAACTGAAGAGAGACGTGGCGACAGCAAACCCAACGGTGCCGAGCGCGAGTCCGGTTATGGGCTCGCGCTCATTTTTGTCGAAGCTGAGAGAAGGCGACGAGATCGCGCGGCTGATCACGTTCCTGTTCGCGGCATCGGTAGTGTTGATCACGGTTCTGCTGGTCTATGAGCTGTGGATCAATTCAGTGCTGCCTCGACACAAATTTGGGCTGCACTTTTTCGTAACGCAGGTTTGGGACCCGGTGGTGGACCAGTATGGAGCGTTGCCGTTCGTCTACGGGACGCTGGTGACGTCGGCGATTGCACTTTTGCTGGCGGTGCCGCTGGGAATCGGCGCGTCGATCTTCCTTGCGGAGCTGGCGCCGCCGCGCATCTCAGACACGCTGCAATTTTTTATCGACTTGCTGGCGGCGGTGCCCAGCGTGATCTACGGAGTTCTTGGCGTGTTCATCGTGGTGCCGCTGATGCGCACGGTGATTTATCCGGCATTGAACAAGCCGTTCGGCTATCTTCCCATCTTCAAAGGCCCGTCCTATGGGGTGGGCTTCCTGACGGCGGGAATCGTTCTGGCGATCATGGTAATTCCGTACATCATTTCTGTTTCGCGCGAGGTGCTGCTTTCGGTTCCCCGAGATCAGCGGGAAGCAGCCCTGGCGTTAGGTTCCACGCGATGGGAATCGACGTGGAAGGTGGTGGTGCCGTTTGCCCGGACGGGCATCATGGGATCGATCTTCCTGGCACTGGCGCGCGCGCTTGGCGAGACCATGGCGGTGACCATGGTGATTGGGAACACTCCGCAAATCAAAGCATCCCTATTTGCCGCCGGAGACAGCATCGCGTCGGTGATCGCGAGTCAGTTTACGGAAGCGACCGGTGATCTGTACTTACAAGCGCTGATTGAGTTAGGCCTGGTGCTGTTCCTGCTCACATTCATCCTGAATGGACTGGCTCGGCTGCTGATCGTGGTGACCACGCAAAAGGGAAGCGGAAAGGGCAACCAATGAGTGCGCGGCTGCGCTGGCGAAAATTTGTCAGCAATTTCATGTTGACCATGACAGGTGTTTGCGCAGTTGTTTCCGTGGCGATTCTTTTCCTGATTTTGGGCTATTTGGTGGTCAACGGAGGCAAGTCTATTAATTGGGCCTTCTTCACGCAGCTTCCCAAGCCGGTTGGGGAAGTGGGCGGGGGAATGGCAAATGCAATTGTGGGAAGCGCGAAGCTGCTATTGGTGGCGTCGCTGATCGGCGTGCCCGTTGGATTTCTGGGTGGAGTTTATCTGGCGGAATTCAGCGGGGCGAAGGTTGCTTCGGTAGTGCGGTACGCGGCGGATTTGCTGAATGGCGTGCCATCAATCGTGATCGGGATATTTGCGTACAGCATGGCGGTGCTGCCGTTCAAGCAATTTTCCACACTGGCGGGGTCGTTCGCGCTGGGCTTGATGATGATCCCCATCACGCTCCGGAGCACGGAAGAGTTTTTAGGGGCGGTGCCAAGGATGTTGCGCGAGGGCGCAATGGCATTGGGAGCGAGCAAATGGAAAACGATATCGACAGTTATCGTGCCGGCGGCGTACCGCGGGATTCTTACCGCGATTCTGCTGGCGCTAGCGCGGGTGGCGGGGGAGACAGCACCTCTGCTGTTCACCGCATTGGGGAACCGCTACTGGAGCCCGGGTTGGGGACAGCCAACGGCGTCGTTGCCGGTAATGATCTACAATTACGCGTTGTCGCCGTACGAGGACTGGCATCGCCAGGCGTGGGCGGCGGGGTTGGTGCTGCTGGGACTGATCTTGATCATCAACATCCTGGCGCGGACGATTCTGTCGCGCGGAATAGCAGTACCGAGGGGATAGAAATGCAAGCGTCGCCGAATCCAGAGCTTTCCGTGAAGGTGAACGCACCGGCAGGAGCCGCTACGACGAGAGAGAATGCCGCGTCGATACCGATGCGCATGAGGATCTCCAAGCTGAATTTTTACTACGGCACCAAGCAGATCCTGTTTGATATCAGCATGGGGATCGCCGACAAACGAGTGACGGCGTTGATCGGGCCGTCAGGTTGCGGCAAATCCACGCTGTTGCGGATCCTGAACCGGATGCACGAGACGGTGAGCACGTCGCGGCTGGAGGGAGAAGTCCTGCTGGATCAGCAGAATATTCTGGCGCAGGATGTGACGGCGCTGCGGCGGAGGGTCGGGATGGTTTTCCAGAGGCCGAATCCCTTTCCCAAGTCCATTTTTGAGAATATCGCTTATGGCCCGCGGATCAATGGGTTCAAGGGGCCGATCGCGGATGTGGTCGAGAAGAGCCTGCGAAATGCGGCGCTGTGGGACGAAGTGAAGGATCACCTGCACAAGTCGGCCTACGAGCTTTCTGGAGGGCAGCAACAGCGTTTGTGCATCGCGCGGGCACTGGCGGTTGAGCCAGAAGTTTTGCTGCTGGATGAGCCCTGTTCGGCGCTGGACCCGATCAGCACGGCAAAAATCGAGGAATTGCTGGTAGAACTGAAGAATCTGACGACGTTGGCCATCGTTACGCACAACATGCAGCAAGCAGCGCGCGTGAGTGACTTTACGGCATTTGTGCTAACCGGTCAGGTAATCGAGTTCAATCCAACCCCACAACTGTTCACGACGCCCACTGATCCGCGAACAGAAGCGTACATTACGGGACGCTTCGGATGAGGAAGCGGCGATTTTGATTTAATCGGGCCTGGACAACAGTTAAGATGCAAATGGGAAGGCATTCATGGAACGTCATTTTGAAAAGGATTTGAACGAACTGAAGGAAAGGCTGCTGTGGATGGGCAGCCTGGCGGAGCGCGCCGTGCACCAGGCCGTGCACGCGGTGCTGGATTCTGACGAGCAACTGGCGAAGCGCGTGCTGGATGAAGAAGATGCAATCAACGAGCTGCAGCTGGAGATTGATGATCGTGTGGTGCAGTTGCTGGCGTTGCACCAGTTGATGGCGGTGGATCTGAGGTTTGTGCTGGCAGTATCACGGATCAACAACGATCTGGAGCGGATTGGTGACCAGGCGGTGAACGTCGCGCAGGGAGCGCTACGCATCTTGCGTCACCCGCGCGTGAAACCGTACGTGGACCTGCCGCGAATGACGGAACTGGTGGAAGAGCAGGTACGCAGCGCGCTGAACGCGGTGGTCCGCCGAGATGTGGAGTTGGCACAAAAAGTGATGGCCAACGACGACCAGGTGGATCATTACCGGGATCAAATTTTCCGGGAGTTGTTGACTTATATGATGGGCGATTCGAGCCTGGTGTTTCCAGCGTTTGAGTTGATCCTGGTGGCGAAGAATCTGGAGCGCATTGGCGACCACGCGACCAACATCGCCGAGGACGTGATTTACATCGTGCAGGGACTGGATATCCGGCATCCGTCGATCGACCGGCGCTGAGCGCGGGGTCGTTAGCTTAGTTTTCCTCTGTAGGCCGTTTTCGGTCAACCCACAACAATACTGCGGCGAGCAAAGCGCTTGCGGCGGAGATGGCATTGCCGAGCGTGCGATCCGGAGTACGCACAAAGTCCACGTTTATTTCCGAAGTACCGGCTTCAACCGGAATGACCATTTGATTTACATCGTCCATACGTTGCGGCTGAAGCGCTTTTCCGTTTACTTCCACGCGCCAGGCGGGGTAGTTCAACAGGCGCAATGCAACGCGGGCTTCGGAAGTGGTGTCGACGCGGATTTCGTGGTGCTCGGTGGACCAGCGCTGGATTTGGAGGCGGGCTTGCGGCGCGGAGGTATCGGCGGAATCGGAAGGAAGAACCTTGGCGAGGGGAGCATCCGGAGGCAGATCGAGGTGATCGTCGCCCACAGGATCGTATTCGTCGGTACCATCGAAACCGTGGCCGGAAACGAGAGCATCGCGCATCGTGGGCATTCCGTCTTCATCCCACCAGGTGTTGACGACCTGAAAGTGTGCAAGGGATAAGCTGAGCAAGAGAAGGGCGGAAAACCAGAGCCAAGCGCGTTTTTGCATGGCTAAAGCGACGAAGCAACAGGCGATCAGGGCGATGATGGACATCCAACGCCAGGGGAATTGCACGTAGCGCAACTTGGGCAGATAAGTCCAGAGAGGCACAGAGAAGCGCAGAGTCAGTAGAGCGGCTGCGGCACCCAGGAGAAGGAGCGCGAGAGATGCCTGGCGGTTGCGCGGGGCAGTATTTTGGGCGGAGGCGAAGCGACGGGAGGCCAGGGCAGCGATTGCGAGGAGCATCATCAGCGAGAGAGCGCAGATGGAAGCGATCCAGTTGAACCAAGTGTGCTCAGGATCATCGATGGCGGTGAAGAGAAAATTTTGAGAAGGCAGGAGGCCACTCGAAAGGGCCTGGCTTATGTTAACCCAGCGCTGTTCGTAGGCAGCGGGTCCGAGATAAAAAGCGGCGAGGCCGAAGCCGAGAGCTAGACCGGTTGCTCCTCGAAAGAGCGGCCGCCAGGAACGCTGGGAGAGTGCGGCCCACGCGAACAAGAGGGCCATGGAATAACTGGCAATGACGGCGGCGGGGGCGTTGGAGAGCCAAACTGCAGCGAATGGAATGGCGAACAGGGCAACGGAAGAACCGGTTCGAAAGGAATCATCAAGAAAGTCACATAAGCGGAGAGCGGCCAAAAGGAGCAAAGGGAAGAAGACGCAGGCTAGTTGTTCGGCGAAATCGCTACGGATATAGGTCATGAGGAGCGCGTTTGGGTTGATGACGTAGACGGCGGCGGCAAGGATTGCGGCATGGCGGTTGGTCAGATTTCGAAGCAGGAAATAAGCGGCAAGCCCGCCGAGGGTTTGTACCAGCACCACGAAAAGGATGGGTACGGCAGGATCTGGAAGCAGAAGAGTGAGAGCGGCGCCGAGCAGCCAGGAGAGTGGGGGGTAGAAGATGTAGCGCGGCTCGCCGAAACCGTGGTTGGTCCAGGCGGTCCATCGGGGGAAAAGGACGCCTTGCTTCCACTGATAGGAGACATCGAGCCAAGAGGCGGCATGAAATTCGAAATCGTGGCCAGAAGCGGTGCCGAACCAGAAAAACGGGAGAACAATGAGAACAGAGAGCAACAGGGAAAGGCCGAGGGGCCAGAGCCAGTCGGGTAGGCGCTGTGATCGAAGAGTGGCAGCAGATGTGCGCGGAACTGTCATCAAGTGTTCATAAAATTGTAACCGGAGAATCGGGTTGCCGCCGAATCCGGCGGAAACCGCTACCCGGGAGATGAAATTGAGCGATAATACGGGCACTCATGAGCGAAACGACTACAGCAACAGCAGTTGAGCCCATCATTGAAGCGCGCAAATTGGAGAAGTTTTATCCGCAACCAGACGGAAACCGGATACAGGTAATTTCTCCGACGGATATTGCGATCTATCCCGGACAGATTATTGCATTGCTGGGTCCATCGGGATGCGGGAAATCGACGATGCTACGGATGCTGACGGGGCTTTCGCCAGCCTCGGGCGGCAGCGTTTATTGGCACGGGCAACCGGTGAAGGACGAGACGCCGAATGTGTCGATCGTATTCCAGAGTTTCGCGCTGTTCCCATGGCTGACGGTGATCGAAAACGTGGAAGCGCCGCTGGAGGCACGGGGGTTGGCGGAATTCGAGAGGCATAAGCGGGCGCTGCGGATTATTGACGCGGTGGGACTGGACGGATTTGAGTCCGCTTACCCGAAAGAACTTTCGGGCGGAATGAAGCAGCGCGTGGGAGTGGCGCGAGCTCTGGTGGTGGAGCCGGAAGTTCTGTTCATGGACGAACCATTTTCAGCGCTAGATGTGTTGACCGCGGAAACGCTCCGCGGGGAACTGCTGGAACTATGGCAGGGGAAAAAGATACCGACGCGGGCGATTTTTATTGTTACGCACAATATAGAAGAGGCGGTGATCCTGGCGGACCGGATTATTGTGCTGGGAAGAAATCCGGCGCATATTCACGCGGAATTTAACGTGGAACTGGCGCATCCGCGGGACCACAAAGACCCGCGCTTTGTGGAATTGGTGGATTTGATTTATCGCGCCTTGACGCGGCAGGACCACGTGGGGCCTACGGCAACAGGTTTGCCTGGAACGGAAGGCACGACTCGAAAGACGCAGATCATGTTGCCGCACACGCGACCCGGGGGACTAGCAGGGCTGTTGGAGATTCTGGTAGACCAGGGCGGGCGCGCGGATTTGCACGTGCTGGCGGATGAATTGAGCCTGGAAGTGGATGCGCTGTTGCCGAGCGTCGATACAGCGGTGTTGCTAGGGATGCTGAAGCTGGAAGAAGGAGATGCGATTATTACACCGGACGGAATGGCGTTTGCGCAAGGTGATATTCAGGGACGCAAAGCGATCTTCCGGAAGGCTGTGCTGACGCATGTTCCACTGTTTCGCCAGATGGAGCAGTCGTTGAAGGCGAAGGCGGACCGCACGCTGCCGGCGGAATTCTTCCAGGATCTGCTTGATGAACACTTCAGTGAAGACGAAGCGCGACGGCAACTAGAAACGGCGATCCAGTGGGGCCGCTATGCGGAAATTTTCGATTTCGATGCCGCGAGCGGGAAATTAACGCTAACAGAAACCTGAAGAACCCGTGCCCTCTCCTGTCCCGTTGTCCCAACAATCAGGACCGATACCACCGCCAGCGAATAGGCCGTTAGGGGCGCGTTGGGCATATGCATTTTTAATCGACATCGCGGTGTTTGCCGGGGTGTTCGCCGTGATTTTCGGGGTGTATTCGATCGGGCGATCGTGGCTTGGCCCGGTGAAAGTGGAAGCGGAGATTTCGCAGGATCCGCGGAGTTTATGGGCTTACGCGCTGTATTCGCTGGTGCGGATTCTGGTGGCGTATGGCATCAGCCTGGTGTTTGCGCTGGCCTATGGGTATGCGGCGGCGAAATCCAAGCGCGCAGAGATTGTGCTGATTCCGCTACTGGACATATTGCAGTCGATACCAGTGCTGAGTTTTCTGCCCGGAGTGATGCTAGCGATGGTGACTTTGTTTCCGAGCCGGCAACTCGGTGTAGAACTGGGCTCCATCATTCTGATTTTCACGGGCCAGGTGTGGAACATTGCGTTCAGCTTTTATTCGTCGCTGAAGACCATTCCGCGGGATTTGCGGGAAGCGGCGATTATCTACCGGTTTAGCCGGTGGCAGCGCTTCACGGAATTGGATCTGCCATTTTCCACTATCGGGCTGGTGTGGAATTCGATGATGTCCGTGGCCGGCGGATGGTTTTTCCTGATGGCGTGTGAGATGTTCGTTTTGGGAGACAAGGACTTCCGGCTGCCGGGGCTGGGATCTTTTCTGCAGACGGCGGCGAGCAATGGAAATACGAGAGCGATGCTGTGGGGCCTGGCGATGATGGTGGCGGTCATCGTGCTGATGGATCAATTGATCTGGAGACCGGTGATTGCGTGGGCGGACAAATTCAAGTTTGAGCAGGTGGAAAGCGGCGGCACCGCAGAGAATTCAATCTTGAATTTTATCCGCAAGGAATCCTTTATCATCCGCGGCTATCGGCGAGTGTTGCATCCAATCGTGGATTGGCTGACCCTGCAGTTTGCGAGTGGAGCGAAGCGCGCGGCCGCTACGTTTTCGTCGGCACAAGCGAAGCAGCCGAGGCGCTGGCTGGGCTGGCTGCTCGCGGCGGTCGGCGGCGCGTTTCTGCTTTACGAGATTTACCTGGCGTTGGGAGAGCTTGCTACGTTGAATCGCGAGGAGTATCTCTTGCTATTGCGTAGTGCGGCGCTGACATTTCTTCGCGTGAACCTGGCGCTGATCCTTGGGGCGCTGTGGACGATTCCGGTGGGCGTGGCGATCGGATTCAGCCCGCGGTTTGCGCGACTGATGCAGCCGCTGGTACAACTGGCGGCGTCGATTCCGGCAACGGCGTTGTTTCCGGTGCTACTGCTGGTGCTGATCCGGCTACGCGGTGGAGTGGAGATCGCGGCGATGGCGCTGATGTTGCTAGGGACGCAGTGGTACATCCTGTTCAACGTGATTGCCGGCGCGATGGCGATTCCCACGGATTTGAAGGAAGCGGCCAAGGTGTTCCGGTTCAGCAGGCTAGACCGCTGGCGGCGGCTGATCCTGCCGGGGATTTTTCCGTATCTCGTGACGGGAATGGTGACAGCATCCGGGGGCGCCTGGAACGCCAGCATCATCGCGGAATATTTTCATTTTCAGGGCAAGGTAGTGGAGGCGCCGGGACTGGGGAGCACCATCAGCCGGGCGAGCGACGCGGGGCATTTTAATGTGTTGTTGGCAGCGACGTTGATCATGGCGACCATCGTGGTGCTGATCAATCGAGTGATCTGGCGGCGGCTATATCGGCTGGCGTCGACGCGGTTCAAGTTGGAGGCATAGGCTTCGGGGTACGCTAGTGGGCGGGCTTGTCATTTTTGTAGATTATGCCTTCTTTCATTACGAAGAAAACGTGCTCGGTTTGGCGAATATTTTGGAGGGGGTCGCCGGGGACGGCGACGATGTCGGCAAATTTGTTTGGTTCGAGAGTGCCGACTTTGTCGGCGATGCCGAGAAGGTCGGCATCGGCGGAGGTGCCAGCTTTGAGGGCGGCTGCGGGTTTCATGCCCAGGTCGACCATCTGGTGAAATTCTTCGGCGTTGCGGCCATGTGGGTAGACAGCAGCGTCCGTGCCCAGGCCGATGTTGACACCCTTGGCGAGGGCGCGCTGGAAGGTGCTGTGCATGGAATTGATGGCTAAGTGAGCCTTGGCGGCGATGGCGGGCGGTATATAAATGTTGCGATCAAATTTCTCTTGAAGGCCTTGAGCAGCCATTAGAGTGGGAACGAAGTACGTGCCACGCTGTTTCATCATGTCCAGATCTTCGTCGTCCATGAAGCTGCCATGTTCGATGGAATCGATGCCCGCGCGAATGGCGCGCTTGGCGGCTTCGGCACCGTGGGCATGAGCGGCGGTTTTTCTGTGAAGGGCGTGGGCTTCATCAACGATGGCGTTTAACTCTTCCTGGGTGAGTTGGGGAGTGTCGACATCGTCGGTGGGAGAGAGCACACCACCCGACGCGCAAACCTTGATCATGTCGGCACCGTATTTGTGATCGAGGCGGACGGCGTAACGGGCTTGGTCGGGACCGTTAATCACGCCGTCGAGCGGACCGGCTTCGTGGCCGAAGATGCCTTGGCGGAAACCTGCCTGGAAATCGCAATGGCCGCCGGTGGAACCGAGGGCGTGAACGGTGACCAGCATGCGCGGGCCGGGGACGTCACCGTGGGCAATGGCGTTGCGAAGGCCGACGTCGAGGTAATCGGTGGAACCGACATCGCGGACGGTGGTGAAGCCGGCCATGAGAGTGACACGGGCGTTTACGCTGGCATCAAGGGCGCGCTCCGCGATGGTTTTTTGGAGGCTTTCCAGTTCTTCTTTATTGTAGTCGTCGGAATAAGGGAAGGTGAGATGGGTGTGGGCGTCGATGAAGCCCGGGAGAAGAGTTGCATCGCCCAAATCGATGACCTCGGCGCCGGCGAGGATGGCCGAATCTCGGCCGACCGCCACAATGCGGCCGCCGGTGACAACGACGAGGCCGGGAGTAACTAATGTGTCGTTCTTGCCATCGAACATGGCAGTCGCCTTCAGGACATAGGTTTTGTCGGGTGGCTTTTGGCCTTGTCCGTAACTTCGCGCCCCGAAAATTGCGGTGAACAGAAGAATCAAGAGGATTCGTGTACGCATGAAGCCCTTTCGATGGGAGTGCATGTGTGAGTCGATGGCAGACTGTATCGTGACGGGAAGAAAAGTCAAGGTGGAGGCTGGGACCTAACAGGAACTAAAGCAGAAAGAGTGAGCGGTGCTGATTGGGCGGAGAAACCTGTGGTGAGTTCTGTACCGGCGATACGAATTCGCAAGAGCAATGACGCGGCGGTGCGACCAGATGGGAATTATGTTTTGTACTGGATGATCGCCAGCCGACGGTTGCGCTATAACTTCGCGCTCGATCGAGCTTTGGAGCATTGCCGTTCCTTGGGCAAGCCGCTGGTAGTTTTTGAAGCGCTGCGCGTGGGGTATCCGTGGGCAAGCGACCGGCTGCATCGATTTGTTTTGGATGGAATGGCGGCGAATGCGCGATTTTGTGAGACGCGAGGAATTCGCTATTTGGCTTACGTCGAGCCGGCACCCGACGCGGGCAAGGGATTGCTTCGGGCACTGGCGGAAGACGCGTGCGTGGTGGCGACGGACGAATTTCCGTGTTTCTTTTTGTCCAAGATGGTGGCAAGCGCAGCAAAACAAGTGAAGGTATTGCTGGAAGAAGTCGACTCGAATGGTCTTTTGCCACTTCGAGCGGCAGAACAGGCGGCGCGGCGAGCCTTTGATTTTCGGCGATTTCTCCAGAAGGAATTGCCGAAGCATTTTGGGGAGTTCCCGCAAGCAGATCCACTTTTGAAAGTGAAGTTCGCGAAAGGGCCGATGCTTGCGGAGAAGAAGCTAGCGAAATGGCCGATGGCAGGGGCCACGGTGCTTGCGGGAAAGGGCGATGCACTCGCTTCCCTGCCAATCGATCACTCCGTGAAGCCGGTAGAGCTTCGGGGAGGGCAAGAAGCGGCACGTGCGCACCTGCAGGAGTTTTTCGAGAAGAGATTAAGGTTGTATGCGGAACACCGAAACGAGCCCGGCAGAGATGTGGCGAGCGGACTTTCGCCGTATTTGCACTTCGGCCATATTTCGGCACATGAAGTTTTTGCGGAGCTGGCGAAGCGTGAAAAGTGGAAGCCGGAAAAAGTGGCCGTAAGAGGAAATGGCAGCCGGGAGGGCTGGTGGAATATGGGTCCGGCGGCGGAGAGCTTTCTGGATGAACTGATTACGTGGCGGGAAGTTGGGTACAACTTCACATCGCACCGTGCGGATTACGATCGATACGAGTCTCTGCCGGAATGGGCACAGAAGACACTCAAAGAACACAGCAAAGACGAACGGGAACATGTGTATAGGCTGGAAGAATTTGAAAGCGCGAAGACGCACGACGAATTGTGGAATGCCGCGCAGAGACAGCTTGTGATGGAAGGGAAGATCCACAATTATCTGCGGATGCTTTGGGGGAAAAAGATTCTGGAATGGTCGCGGACACCGGAAGAAGCGGCGAGAATCATGATTCAACTGAACAATAAGTATGCGGTGGACGGGCGGGATCCCAATTCGTACAGCGGCATATTCTGGGTGCTAGGCCGATATGACCGGCCGTGGGGTCCGGAGAGGCCGATCTTCGGGACGATTCGGTATATGAGTTCGGAGAACACAGCGAGAAAAGTGTCGGTGAAAGGTTACATCCAGAAGTACGGTGCGATGGCGTAGCAACAAGAGGTTTGGATACGCAAAATTGGTTCGACCCGGCGTTGGGGCTAGAATGTGAGGATATTCCGCGCCCGCGGATATGAGTGAAACCTTTCAATTTCGTAGCCGAATGCCTGCATCGTCAGAAGAAGTTTACCGCTTTCATGCGGAGGCGGATGCATTGGAACGTTTGACACCGCCATGGGAGAAGGCGCGCGTGGTTGGCCGGGCCGGCAGCATAGAGGAACCGGGATCGCAAACTACGTTACGCGTTTCGGTAGGGCCTTTTTCGCAGGATTGGATTGCGGAACACACCGCATGTGAACCCGGGAAAATGTTTCGCGATGTGATGGTGTCCGGGCCATTTCGTCTCTGGGAGCATACCCACGAATTCCAAGCCGAGAGCGCGAATTCAAGTTGGCTGGAAGACCGGGTGGAGTATGAATTTCCGCTGGGCTGGCTGGGAAAGCTGGTTGGAGGGGCGTACACGCGGAGACGGCTGCAGCGAATGTTCGAATGGCGACATAATACGACCAGAGAGATACTGAACGCGCGACGGCGCGGAGGCGGAAGCTGAAATGGCAGAGCGCGTGGATGAGACGATTCTCAATGCGTACCGGACGCAAAGAGGAGAAACGCTCGGCGAGCTGTCCAAGGAGCGGCCGGTGCTGCTGATCTTTCTGCGGCATTTTGGTTGAACGTTTTGCCGCGAGGCGGTCGCCGAGCTGGGGGATATTCGCAAGGAAATCGAAGCGAAGGGTACGCAGATCGCATTCGTTCATCTTTCCGTAGATGACGGGAAGGCTCAGAAATTCTTTTCGCCGCACGGACTGGCGGATGTGCCGCGAATCGCAGACCCCGAAGGGAAGCTCTACGGCGAGTTCGGTTTGACCCGAGCACACTGGCGGCAGTACGTGAACTACCAAAGCATCGTGCGGATGCTGATGGCGTGGCAGAGAGGCCATTGGGCGGGCTTGCCTGCGGGTGACGTGGAACGCATGCCGGGGGTATTCCTGTTGGTCGAAAGTGAAATTCGCAAAGCCTACCGGCATAAACGGGTGTCCGACCGGCCGGATTACATGGCTTTGGCGACCGTGGCGTGAATCTTTTCAACACATGGCGGACTTGCGCCGAATTGCTCGATTACCGCAGGATATGGGATTGAAGTGTAGAAGTTGAACGTGATGGATGATCGCGTGGGGAAGCTTTTCGAATGTCGAACAGTCCCGATGTTCTGATTGTGGGCGGCGGCCTTGCAGGTCTGTGCTGCGCGCGCGCTCTTCAGGAAAAGAACGTCAGCTTTCAGATTCTTGAGGCTTCGGACGGAATTGGCGGGCGGGTGCGGACAGATGAGGTGGACGGTTATCTGCTGGATCGCGGTTTTCAGGTGCTGCTAACCGCGTATCCGGAAGCGAAGCGAGTCCTGGATTATGAGCGCCTGAATTTGAGGGCGTTCGCGCCAGGGGCGATTTCCTGGTACGCGGGGCGCATGAATAAGTTGATCGATCCATGGCGTACTCCCGGAGCGTGGAAAGAGGCGTTGAAATCCGAGTTCGGGACATTTGGCGACAAGCTGCGGATTGCGGGATTGCGTAGGCGCTTGAGGAAGTGTTCGATTGAAGAGATTTTCGCGAGGCCAGATCGTTCGACGCAGGACGCGCTGGAGTCTGCACGGTTTTCGGAGCAGATGATTCATCGCTTTTTCCGGCCGTTTCTTGGAGGGATTCTCTTGGACGGTGAGCTCAAGTCCTCCAGCCGCATGTATGAATTCGTATTTAAGATGCTTTCGGAGGGGGATGTGGCCGTGCCGTCGCGGGGAATGGGATCCATCCCGGCGCAACTGGCAGAGAAGTTGCCTGCGGAGTCGGTGCGATTGAATGCGCAAGTGGAGGAACTGCGGGAAAACGAAGTAAAGTTGACGAGCGGAGAGACGCTCCGGGCGCCGGTGATTGTGGTCGCGACGGAAGGCCCTTCGGCAGCGCGTCTCGTCGGGATACCGGAGCCAGCATCGCGCAGCGTGACTTGTTTTTACTATGCGGCTGAGGAACCGCCGGTGAGGGAACCACTCTTGTTCCTGAATGGCGATGGCGCCGGGCCGGTCAACAATTTTGTAGTGATGTCACAAGTCGCGCCATCATACGCGCCGGCCGGGAAGCACCTGGTGTCGACGACCGTGCTGGGCACGCACAAGCTGACGGATGTACAGTTGAGTGGGTTCATCATTGCGCAGATGAAGAATTGGTTCGGCAAAGTGGCCAGCAGTTGGCAATTCTTGCGAGGCTACTACTTGACCCACGCCCAACCGCAGCAATTTCCCGGGGCATTGGAGCCACCGCAGCGTCCTGTGCAGGTCCGACCGGGAATTTATGTATGTGGCGACCATCGAGACAACGCGTCGATTCAGGGAGCGATGGTGAGCGGGCGGCGAGCGGCGGAAGCGGTGCTGGCTGATTTGGCCCAGTAGCTTTGTTCGTGAAAGGAGGCGCTCATCATGTGGAATCGCGCTTGTCCCCTTTGTTTTGTGAAAGTGCCCCGGAGTACGGTGCTGACGCGCGGAGAGGATTTGGTTTGCCCGTCGTGCCATACGCCGTTGGAGGTGTCGCGAGCCAGTCGAGTGCTGAGTGCGGCGACAGGGTTATTGGCCGGATATTTGTTGGCAGGGATTTTTCTGGAGATAAGTGAAACCGGGAGATGGATTTTGCCGACCGTCGGGGCGGTATTGGGATATGGTTTCGCTTCGGCGGTAGTACTTTTTTTTCTGTCGGATTTGGTGGTGCAGCCTAAGCCAGCGGTAGGTCATTTTCCACAATCCCACAAGTAACAGACCCTCGGTACTATTGACCTAGTGATGGACCCCTCGGAGACTCGCAGGGGTGGCAAGGTACTCGCAATTCTTGGGCCGCGCCGTTACCGTACGATATCGTGTGGGGGAGGTGCTGCTGTCTGCGACGGGAACGTTTTCGGCGGATTCCGGACGATCGATCTTCCTTGAGCAGCACGTCGAGCAGCGCGGAACGCGGAAGTATTTTCGTTGGGAAATTCCTTACCCGTATATTCATCGCATCGAACCGGAAGCTCAGGCGGCACGCGAAGGCGCGGTGGCTGATGACGCCACCGGAAGCCCTCCACCGAAAGCAGCGGCAGCCGCTGCGGGGGAAACTACCGGCGGTGGTGCTTCATTCTCCTCCTTCTCCAATGCTCCGACGCCCCTTGATTGAGACGGCCTAGGCGGCCATTCCTGCAAGAATCGGCTACACTTATCTTCGTTAAAGCATCAAACGAGCGAAGAATTTTGTGCGCGAGGAGGATGGCTGTGAGCACTGGCGGCGAACAGAGAAAAATAGGATTGATCGGTCTTGGACTGATGGGTCGGCCGATGGGAATGAATCTGCTGAAAGCAGGTTATTCGTTGACGGTATGGAATCGGACGCCGTCGCGCGCCGACGAACTAGTCGCCGCGGGGGCGACGCTGGCGAAAACGCCGAGGGAGGTGGGCGCAGCGTGCGATGTGCTGATAACTATGGTGAGCGATCCTCCGGCCTTGGAATCCGTGCTGTGGGGGCAGGACGGGCAGAAGGACGGTGCGCTGGACGGCTTGAAGACAGGAAGCATTTACATTGACTCGAGCACAGTATCGCCGGCGCTGGTGAAGAAGATTGCCACAGCTTGTCAGGGGAGGGGCATACGATTTCTGGACGCGCCGGTGACGGGAGGCGATTGGGGAGCGCGTGAAGGGAATCTGGTGTTCATGATCGGAGGAGACGCGGAGACGTTAAGGGAAGTGGAACCGATCTTGAAGGTGATGGGGAAGAAACTATTTCATCTGGGTCCGAACGGTGCGGGACAAACGATTAAGTTGGCAATGAATGCGATTCTGGCGCTGCAGGTGGGAGCAGTGGCAGAGGCGATCGGGTTGGTGACCAAGGCGGGGTTAGCAGGGGAACAGCTCTTGGAAGTGCTGCAGGCGAGCATGGCGCGGTCGGGGCTGATTGATCTGAAGGCGCCGCTGATGCTTAAGGGAGATTACAAGCCCAGCTTTCCGCTGCGGCTGATGCACAAAGACCTCGGATTGGCGCTGGATCTTGGCAATCAGTTAGGCGTGGCGCTGCCGACGACTGCGGCCGCGCGAGAGGTCTATAGCTACGTCAAAGGTGAAGCAAAAGAAGACCTCGATTACTCCGGGGTCATGCGATTTTGGAAGAAGTAAGCGCGGCTTACTTCAGCGGTTTCGCAGGGAAAAAGCCGATCGGGAGATCGCGGGAAGTGCGAAGTCCGGATTGCGCTTCCAGAACGGCCGGGATGGAATTCACCGCCACGGACGCAGTGGCGATGTCGCCGTGAGACCCACCGGGAATGATCAGGCTGATATTCGGATGACCTTGGAGTTCAACGGTGTCGGCGGGATCCTTCGCGCCGACGTACATTTGCAGCTCCATATAAATAAGCTCTTTCCCTTCGGACAGGCCGCGTGCGATCTGATGGACTCCGGCGGCCTGGCCGGGTTCTACGGTGAGGAACTCGGTTTGAACGCGGTCGGTGGCGACTTTGGGTTCAATGGATTCGGTGATTTCATCGAGGCGAAGTCCGAGGCTGTCCGCGACCATGGCTACGGATTCCGGCAGGCCGACGTGCTTGATGGTGCCTTCCTTCACTTTGTCGCGAAATTCTTCGACGGTGAGGCCGGCGCCGATTTTTTTCTGGAGTGGGAGGCGGCGTTTTGAGGCGTCGACGATGCGCAGCGCTTTCACGTGGTCGATGCGCTGAGATACACCGGCCAGAGTGATGACCAGTTTGTCCATGACAAACCCTGGATTCACTCCCGTTCCCACCAGAGCCACGCCAGATTCTTTCGCGGCTTTATCCAGCTTAGCGGCCAATTCGGGGTAAGTGCGGTAAGGATAGGAGAGCTCCTCGCAGGTGGAAACGACGCAGGAACCGACATCGAGGCAGGCGAGCAACTGGTCGATAACTTTGGGAAGCGAGGACGAAGTCGTGTGCATCACTATGTCGGCGGACTGATCCAAGACTCCCTTGGCGTCGCCGGAAACTTTAACTCCCCAAGGTCCATCGGAGGCGCCGACAACTTCAGCAAGATCTTTACCGATCTTGGCAGGGTCGGAATCGATGGCGCCGACGATGTCAACGGATTCCTTTTCCCTGAGCAACTTGACGATCGAAGCACCAATGGGCCCGATCCCGTACTGAATGGCACGAATTTTCTTTTTCACGGCGGTCTCCGATCCATTTCACTGTAGAGAGCACACAGCGCGGAATTTCGCTGGGAGCGAACTATCAAGCGTACTGGATTTCGGAAGGTCAGGCAATCGTCGGGGAGCTGGGGGTGGCAATTTGTTGCCGCGTGCAGCCAGGCAACGCATAATGGGGGCTGTCGCGGCCCAGGCCTGGGGGAGGAACTTTATGCGCGCCGAAAAACTGAGCGATGCCGATATTCAAAAAAGTCTGCAAACCGTCAAGGGATGGAGCCTTGTGAACGGGAAACTGCACAAAGAATTCGAATGCAAGGATTTTGTGACCGCATTTGGCAAGATGACGCAGGTGGCGCTGGTAGCGGAATGGATGAACCACCATCCCGAATGGTTCAACGTATGGAATAAAGTGAAGATCGACTTGAACACACACAGTGTCCAGGGGATCAGCAATCTAGATTTTCAGTTGGCCGAGAAGATTAATGAGATTTTTGGTAGCTAGACAAAGCTGCTGGACTAGATGATCGGTCCACATCAGGCGGAGAACGGCGCTCGCGGCTGGATTGTCATTCTATTGCGTTGGACCGGAGCGCTGGTGGTCCTGGGGATTCTCCTACATTTTTTACCACTGCAACTTTTAGGCGAGGCGATCCGGCGTGTTCGAATCACCCGGTTTGTAGCAATCCTTATTGGGTACTTATTGGCCCACATGGTGGGGATTGCGAAATGGCGGATGGTGGTGAATGCGGCGGGAGCGAAATTGGACTACGCGACCAGCGCGCAGTGCTATGCCGGAGGATTGTTCGCCACGCTCTTTCTCCCGTCGATAATTGGCGGGGATGTGGTACGGCTTGCGGTAGGACTTCGAAGGAGCCCGAATCCTGCGGCGGTGCTGGCGGGGAATGTGGTGGACCGTTTCTTGGATATGACCGCGCAAGCCGGCCTTGTGCTACTGGGAATAATTCTGTTGCCTGGCTCTCTGCCTGCCACACTTACGAGTCAAGCGCGGAGAGGTCTTTCCATTCTGGGACTGTTTCTGGCCGTAGTGATTGTGCTGAGTTTGGTACTATACCGACCGTTGTTGGGTGGCCGTTCCGTAAGTTTCCGACGGAAACTGGCGCGATTGCGGCATGCTTTGCGCACTGGATGGAAGAAACCGCAGATTTTGTTGCTTGGATGGATGTTGGGAACGGTGATCCAGTCAACCTTCCTGATATTGACCGCGTTGTTGGCTATTTCTTGTGGGTTGTTCCTGCCACTTCGGGTGTGGTTCTTCGCGTGGCCGTTGGCAAAAGTTGCGGCGCTGCTGCCACTAACGCAGGGGGGAATTGGGGTGAGGGAGGCGGCGCTGGTGGGATTGCTTTCCCCATTTGGAGCGCGCGCCCATCTTGTTCTTGCATCAGGCCTAGTCTGGGAAGGCGTGGTCATCGTGGGTGGCCTGATCGCGGGCTTAACTGCGTTTGTTCTGCGCCAGAACGAAACACTGCCCACAATTTCGTAAGATAAATCGATTAGTTGTGCGGAAAGCCCTTGGGGATTGTTGAAGATGTGACGGAGCTTCGCTCCCTGGAGCATCAAGTCTTGCAAGCGCAGAACTTTGAAACGATCGGGCAACTTGCGGGGGGCGTCGCGCACGATTTCAACAATGTGGTGGGGGCTATTCTCGGATGGGCAGAATTGGGTTATGAAGAAAGCCTGGCGTTTCCACGCATCGCGGAGCGGTTCGTGCGCATTCGCGAACAAGCCGACCGCGCGGCGAGCCTGACGCGGGAACTGCTGGCGTTTGCGCGTTGCCAGGAGTTGCAGCCGCGTCCTGTCGACATCAACACGATCATCCAAAGCCTGACGAGTTTTCTGGACAAAGTGATTGGGAGCGACATCGAGATGAAGGTGGCGCCGGGAAACCTGCAGCCGATTCAAGCAGATCCGGTGCAGATCGAACAGGTACTGATGAACCTGTGCTTGAACGCGCGGGATGCCATGCCGGAGGGCGGAAGGCTTGCGATTGAAACCGAGATGGAGCAAATTGACGAATCGTTTTGCCGCAACTACCCGTACGCCAGTGCAGGATGGTATGCGGTTCTGTCCGTGTGCGACACGGGAATTGGCATGACCCAAGAGATACGCGAGCGCATCTTCGAGCCTTTTTTCACGACGAAAGAAAAGGGTACGAGAACCGGTATGGGCCTAGCGACGGCGTATGGAATTGTGAAGCAGCACGGTGGATTCATTCATGTTTATAGTGAACCGTGGCAGGGGAGCCTTTTTCGGGTATATCTTCCGGCCATCGATGGGACCAATCCGGCGACCACCGAGAAGATCAGAAATGCGGATTTTTCAAAGTGCGCGAACCTTGACGGCACAGAGACCATTTTGCTGGCGGAGGACCATGATTCCGTCCGCGAAATGGCGCGGCAATGGCTGGTCAACCTGGGATACCGGGTACTGTCTGCGGCGAATGGGGAAGAGGCAACGCGACTGTGCGAACGCGAAGGTCCGGCACTGGCTATTCTGGATGTGGTCATGCCGCGAATGGGCGGAGCGGCTACGGTGACACACCTGCGGGAACGTTTTTCGACCTTGCCTATCCTTTTCACGAGCGGATATTCGGAAACCACGAGTGTCGCAGCATCGCTGTTACCCAACTCGTACTATCTGCAAAAGCCGTATAGTCCGACAGCACTTGGCCGGGTGATCCGCAAGATCCTCGATCCCTTACGGAGCGCCCTTTCGTGAAGGGCGGGACCGGCTGATTGCGCGGCAGATGTTACGGTTAGATGAAAGTAATTGTGATTGACAGGACCATAGCGGGGTGTTAGAAAACGAGAAACGCAAGTCTCATCGGTGCGTCTCTGAATACGGCAGCGCAATGCAACCGGCGGAAGAGGCTGAAGGTTCGTCTACATAGGTGAACCTTAGACCGCGGGATACTTGCAAAAGCAACACCCCACCCCACCCCGGGAGGCGGAAACCACGTGTTTTCGCCTCCTTTTTTCTATAATTGGGCTGACGCCCTTCGATGCTAACCAATTGAAATTAAAAGGGATCACTATCTTTACGCGGAGTGCGTTTGGAAGGGGCTCTTCCCGACTGGGAGAAGGAATAGTATGGCGTGGGATTTGGCGGGTCCGGCGGCGCGAGGTAAGCTCTAGAACACCATGGGCGCGCAGATACCCCTGCTAGAAATGAAGAATGTCTCCGTGGCTCGCGGAGAGAACCGGGCTCTTGACGGAGTGTCTCTGCGAGTGGATGTGGGTGAACACGTGTGCATCCTGGGGCCAAATGGCTGCGGGAAGTCCACATTGATCCGAACCATCTCACGCGAGAATTACCCCTTGGCCCGGGAAGGCAGTTCGATGAGCATTTTGGGCCAGAGCCTGTGGAACGTGTCGGAACTGAGAAATCTGCTGGGAATTGTGTCTCCCGACTTGCTGGCCGCTTGCACGAGCGACGCCACGGGGATGGACGTAGTTTTGTCTGGATTCTTCAGCAGTACACGGATATTTCCGCATCACGCACCTCAGGCGGAACAAGTGCGCCGGGCGGAGGTGGCATTAGGACGCCTGGGTATTGCGCATCTGGCCAAGAGGCCGGTGGCGGAGATGTCATCCGGCGAAGCGAAACGGACGATGATCGCGCGGGCGCTGGTGCATGAGCCAAAGACACTGCTGTTCGACGAACCGAGCAATGCATTGGACATCGCGGGGCAAGTTGGGCTGCGCGACACGATGAGAGAGTTGGCGCGAAGCGGACTCGGAATTCTGCTGGTGACCCACCACGTGTCCGAGATCATTCCCGAGATCGAGCGCGTAGTGTTGTTGCAGCGAGGAAAAGTGCTAGCCGACGGACCAAAGGACAAGGTTCTCACGAGCCAGAAACTAAGTGAGTTGTTCGCGGTTCCCGTGAGGCTAGTTCGGGAAGACGGCTATTTTCACCTGCACGCGTAGACAGACGTTGCTACTTGCCCGCGATGTTTTCGGCAATGGGCGCAGCGATCGGCACTTTGAACATCTCGTGCTGGTAGGCCTTCACCATCAAAAGAATCCACAGCACCAAACCTAGAAGGCCAACAACCAAGCCGATCATACCCAGAACACCCCAGCCAACCACACCGCCGCCCATCATGCCAGCCATGAACCCTAGGCCAAGCCGAAGGATGAAGAGGCCACCGAAAACGACGATAGACTGAGCCGCATGGAATTTGACGAACGGGCGTTTGTCAATCAACAAAAAAATGATACCCGTTATAAAGCCCAGGACGTAACAAAGCAGACCAGCTACATTTTCCTGCAGGCCTTCGGTTGGAGAAGCTGCGGGAGCCGCAGCGGGAGTGACGGCCGCTGATTGATTGGCGCCACACTTTGGACAAAAGGTTGCCGTACCAATTTCCTGACCACACGATTTGCAAAATGCCATGAATGTCCCTCCCAGGAGCACACAACTGCGAGGGAGGGTAGCAGAGCAACCGAAGAGGCGCAATGAGATTTCAAGCCTAAAGAGTTGGAGGACCAGCGACCTATTATTGCGAATGCTTGTTGGAGAATCGAACAACAGACTGACTAACGGGCGAGCGGATAGTTTTCGGCAGCGGCCGCCGCAGTCGGATAAAGCTCAAGAACCTTGTGAAGTTGGGTGAGCTTGATGCTGGCCTCGATCATGCCGGAGCAGCCGGCCAGGCGAAGATAACCCCCGGAACTCTTGAGGCGAGAGAAACACCGAACAATGGAGCCAATGGCGGCGCTGTCGATGTGGGTGACGTCCGAGAGATCAAAAATGAGAAAGTTTTCTTTCGCGCTGATGAGCGTTTCCGTTTCCTGCTCGACGCGGCGGCAGTCCGGACCGGAGTGGATGCTGCCTTTCATCTGAAGAACGGTGACACCCTGTTTGGGAGTGGTTTTGGCTAGGTGAAGAATCACGAAATTAGACTCCCTTCAAAATGGCAGATCGAAAACAGAGAATGAATCATGAAGACTGCGACTGTTCGTCCCCTTCGTAGGGAAACTGGCGGATCAGGCGAGTGCAATCGCCCAAGGCGTTGAACAAGGTATTGCCCCAACCACAGGGAATAAAGGAAGCGGATTTCTGGTTTACGGCTTTATCAGCTTCGGCAAAAAAACGCAGGCGCTGGCCCGGCGGGGGAGCGGCGAATTCTTTTACCGTGATACGGAAGATGACATCGCCGCTTTGCTGTTGTTTGACGACCGAAAAATAGTGAAGCTGGGCAAGCTGCTCGGCGGGGTTCTCCTGAATGTACATCCAATCCGTCATCCGCGTGCTCCTGGCGTGATCAGCCTGAACTGGTTGGAATGAAGCAAAGTAGAGGCATGGTAGGCCACGCGCGACGGTATGTCAACGTAGGGCATGAAGGCGGAATCGTCAGTGATCATGGGTTTGGGGTGGTGGAAAAAGCGAGTGTGATAAGGGTTTTTTGCTCCAGTTCATGAGCTTTGGCCGAGCCGGTGGCAGGGCTGGCGCTGGCGGAACGCTTGACGGTTCGTACACGAAGATTTTTGGCTTGAGCGATGCGCTCGAGGCGCGGAAGGACGTAGAAGAGAGCTCCCATGTTGGCGGGCTCTTCCTGGACCCAGACAATTTCGCGGGCATTGGGATGGGCTGCGATGGCGGCGGCGATTTCGTCCTTCGGCAGCGGATAAAGTTGATCCAAGAAAAATACGGCGGCGGTGGTGTCGTTGCGACGGCGGCGTTCGGCGCGAAGTTCGTGACCGACTTTGCCGCTGGCAATGAGGATGCTTTGCGCGTCGGTGACTTCGCGGTCCGGAACGAGGGTGAGAAATCGCGGCCGCTCAAATTCTTCGATAGGAGAACTGGCGTCGGGATGGCGGAGCATGCTCTTCGGCGTAAAGACGATGAGGGGCTTGCGCCAAAGGCGACGAGCCTGACGACGCAAGAGATGAAAATACTGCGCTGCGGAAGAGGGCTGGCAGATGTTCATGTTGCCTTCGGCAGCGAGCTGCATAAAGCGTTCAATGCGCGCGCTGGAATGCTCGGGTCCCTGGCCTTCGTAGCCGTGAGGCAGGAGCAGGACGAGGCCGGTGGGAAGACCCCACTTGTCTTCACTGGCGCTGATGAACTGATCGATGATGACTTGCGCGCCGTTCACGAAATCGCCGAACTGGGCCTCCCAGAGGATGAGGCCTTCGGGATAGTCGCGCGAGAAGCCGTATTCGAAGCCGAGGCAGGCTGCTTCCGAAAGGGAAGAATTGTAGATTTCACAGAAAGCCTGGTCGGGCGAAAGATGCGCGAGAGGGAGGTAATCCTGCTCGGTTTTGGTGTCGATCAATACGGCATGGCGTTGGTTGAAGGTGCCACGCTGGCTGTCCTGACCGGTGAGGCGGACGGGATTGCCTTCGAGGACAAGGGAACCGTAGGCGAGGAGTTCTGCAAAACCGTAATCGAAGGGGCGCTTGCCCTGGCCCATTTCTGAGCGCTGCTCGAGCAATTTGGCGATTTTGGGATGGACGTGAAAGCCCGCGGGAGTGCGGACGAGGCCAGCCGTAATTTCAGCAATCTTCTCGCGGGAGAGGCCGGTGTCAACTTCGAAGGCGGGATTATATTTGCCGTAGTTGTAGGGAGACCAGTAGTCCGGCAGCTTGCGGAGCGTGGGAATTTTTGTGAGCTTCGCGGCTTTGCGCTGGGCTTCTTCGTATTCCTTTTTGACGGCTTCGGCGATGGGAGCAGCGTCGATGCCGGTGTGCTCGGCATAAATCTTCCAGAGCTGCGGATGACTCTTGATGCGTTCGTAGAGGCGAGGCTGGGTGATGGTGGGATCATCCACTTCGCTGTGCCCGTGACGTCGGTAGCCAATGAGGTCAATGACCACATCAGAACTAAATTGCGCGCGATAATCCGCAGCGAGACGGCCCACGCGCACCACGGCATCGGGATCCTCGGCATTGACGTGGAAGATGGGAACGCTTTGGCGGCGGGCGATGCTGGAGGCGTAGCGGGAAGAGTGTTCCTGGACGGGCTCGGTGGTGAAGCCGATCAGGTTGTTGACGATGATGTGGATGGAACCACCGACAGAGTAAGCCGCAAGGTCAGCGAGGTTGAGCGTTTCCGCCCAAATGCCTTGGCCGGCGAAGGCGGCGTCGCCGTGCATGACGATGCCCCAAACCTTGTTGAGAATTTTTTGCGAGCGATCGATCTGAGGCCCGTGGACGCCGTGGCGGGTCTGCTTGGCGCGGGCACGACCCATAGCCACAGGATCGACGGCTTCCAGGTGGCTGGGATTCGAGACCAGGTGAATGTTGAGCTTCTTGCCGTCGGAAGTGGTGTACGCGCCGGTTGCGCCAACGTGATATTTCACGTCACCTGCGCCGAGGACGCTGCGCGGGTCAACGTCTTCAAAACCCGCGACCACCTCGTGAACGGGTTTGCAGGCAATGTGCGCCATAACATTGAGACGGCCGCGATGGCTCATGGCCATGATGGAATCGACACCACCCAAATCGCCAGCGGAATCAAGGACGGAATCGAGCAGTGGGATTAGAGAGGTGTTGCCCTCGAGAGAGAAGCGCTTGCTCCCGAGGTAACGGCTTTGCAGGATTTGTTCGAAGAGATCGGCGCGAACCAGGCGCTCGAGGATTTTGGCCTGGTTGACTTCGAGTTCGGGACCTTCCATGCGCTCGGCGATCCAATTGCGGCGGTCAAGTTCAGGGATATGAAGGAATTCCACGCCGATGGTGCCGCAGTAATAGCGGCGGGCTTCCTCGGCATACTCACCGGAAAGGCCATCGAGATCGGGACACTTGAGCGGGGTGAAGAAGCCAAGGGGGTCGAGAGTGGCTTCGTAGAAGCCCCAGCGACGGAAAAGATAGAAGATGCGTTCGCGTTCGGAATGCCCGACGCCGTTGGACGAAGGGGATTTCTTGGCGGTCCTGGCGGACTTTTCGGGAGCGAGTGTCACACGGTTAGCCATGGTTGTGACCTACTATTTTGCCACAAACGGAACCGGGACGCCGGGAGGGCGGTTCTGGCTTGGATTTTAGTCTCGGGGTCCGGTAGCTCGTTCCAACGTGTGCTCGCTATAACGTTATTTTGATTGTGGCGTTGATGATGGAACCAGAGATTGGAGGCGTTCCTTATTGAGTTTGAGGATGATGCCAGCGTTGCGGTCGGCTACTTCGCTCACTTTGAACTCGGCTGCGGAACCTAGTACTTGGGCCACTTCGGAAGGAGAGAGCTTGTAGTCGTCAGTGAGCCAGTCGGCCATGTTGGAAGTGGCGTCTCGGAAAGCATCGTCGAGGGAACCATCGAGTCCCATAGCCATGATGTGCGTGGCCGATTCTACTCTTGGACCCGGGATGTGCTTTCCGGGAATGACATCGACGGTGAATTCCACATCCATGGAGGTTTCGAGGGCATTGCCAGTGAGTTCGCCATCGCCCTGGGCCGCATGTCCATCGCCGACATAGAGAAGAGCGCCGGGAACTCTGACCGGAAGATAAATGGTTGCGCCTTCGATGATCTCATTGAAATCCATGTTTCCGCCCCAAGAGCCGGAGTCGCCGGTACTTGGCGGGGCGCTGGCCAGACCAGGGGCGACTGCGATGCAGCCGAGCATAGGTTTTAGCGGGACTGAATAGTGCGCGAGATGCTCGGCGGGTTTATCAGGGCTGGCGACGCCGTGCTCTGTGTCTAAATGCCAGCGCACGTTTTTGCCGCCATCTTTCATTTTGACGGCGAGGTCGCTGTCGAGGCCACGGCCGACGACGGCATCGTCACTCATAGCCCAATCGCGGTTCAGGCGCAGGCGAGTGAGGTGAATGACGAGTGTATCTCCGGGCTGCGCGGATTCCACGAAAAAAGGACCGGTTTCGGGATTGCCACCGAGAACGCGTGGGACCCCTCTTTCGTCGGTGCCACCCGCATCGACGGTGGTGGTGTGAACTGTGTCGCCCGGAGAGATGGTGAGGACAGGCTTGTTCATTGCGGAGAACTGGCGATAAAAAACAGTTGGCATAAATTCATGCGTTTTCGGGGTGGATGGGTGATGCGCCGTTGCTAATTTTGCGGTGAAAGGGACCTTGATGGGATGAGTGGGATTTGTGCCATCGACCCAAATTACTGTGCCGGACATGGAGTCACCTTGAAAAGTGGCGGTGGTGTCTTCGGAGCCGCCCTGGTCATCTTTGGCGAGGAAATGGAGGGAATTGCCGGTGACGGTGCCCTCGAGTTTGTCGCCTTCAAAGTTGCCGGTGAGTTTGTCTGCTTGGTGAGTGAGTTCCAGGGTGACGTTGAGAGGAGTGCCCAAGTAATCGGCGGTGCCGATCCAGCGGCCGGAGAGAGGGCCTCCGACTTGCGCCTGCGCTATTTGAGCGTCCTGTGATCGCGTGCTTGGGGTCGCGAGAAATCCCGCTAAAAGAAGGGGCAGAAGAATTGAGTGACGCATGGCGCCTCCTGAGTTCGTTGTGGAATGAACGAGATAAGGTACGCAAAGTCAGGCAGCTTAGTTCATTGCGGGGCGAGAGAGAATGCTGAAGATGAGAGGGATCGGACGAGAGATTGAAGGCGGATAGCGATTTCGGCTGCGGAGGTGCGCCATTCAGCGGGCAGGGAAGCACGCCGGGTGCCGCGTAAGAACCTTTCGCTGCATCAGATTAGGGGATGACGGGGAAGGCCAGTAAAATCGAAGGGTTCCGGGAAGGGTTGGTCTCGGGTACACTAGAGATTCCGGGGGCTGGGTTCCCGCATCTAAGGTTTGAAAGCGATTGACTGATTAGGGGAAGGAATGCCTGTACCTGTGTCGCAAGCGTGGACGGTAGCAAGTTACGTCCTGAAACAGAAAATGAAGGGGCGGAAACAGTATCCGCTGGTGCTGATGCTGGAGCCGCTGTATCGCTGCAATCTGGCGTGTGCGGGCTGCGGGAAGATCCAATATCCGGCGCACGTACTGAAGCGTGAGTTGTCGCCGGAAGAATGCTTCAAGGCCGTGGACGAATGCGGGACGCCGATGGTAGCGATTCCGGGTGGCGAACCGTTGATGCACTCGCAAATCGAGAAGATAGTCGAAGGCCTGGTGGCGCGAAAGAAGTACATCTATCTTTGTACCAACGCGTTGCTGCTGAAAGAAAAGCTGCACCTTTTTACTCCCAGTAAATACCTGAGTTTTTCCGTCCACGTAGATGGACAGAAGGAACATCACGATTTCTCGGTTTGCCGCGAGGGCGGATACGAATTAGCGGTGGAAGGAATTAAGGAAGCGCTGAAACGCGGATTCCGCGTAACCACGAATACGACGCTGTTTGATGGAGCAGACCCGAAGAGCGTGCGAGGATTCTTCGACGAAATGATGGAACTGGGCGTGGAAGGAATGATGTTGTCGCCCGGTTACTCCTATGACAAAGCGCCAGATCAAAAGCATTTCCTGGGGCGGGCGAGGACGCGGCGATTGTTCCGCGCAATATTGGCGAACCGCAAGCCGACGTGGCAATTCAACCAATCAATGCTGTTTTTGGAATTTCTCATGGGCAGACGCGATTTAAAGTGCACGCCGTGGGGAATGCCGACGTATTCGATTTTTGGTTGGCAGAAACCGTGTTATTTGCTGCAGGACGGCTATGCGGAAACCTTCAGCGAGCTGATGGAGACAACGGACTGGGCGAATTACGGAACCGAGTCCGGCAATGCGAAGTGCGCGAATTGCATGGTGCATAGCGGGTATGAGGCTTCCGGCGTGGATTACACGTTCAGTTCGCTGAAGGGATTGTTCGCCACGGCCAAGGCAACGCTGTTCACGCGCAACGCGGATGAAGGGGCGCTGGAGTTGCTGAACGAGCCAGTCACGCCGGTGCACTCGTATAATCCGTTGGTGAAAATCGAAAACAAGACCAACAAGCTCGAGGAGACGCGGGCGTGACCGGACCGCGCCATGCGGACCGCCCGGAACATGTTTTGCATCCCGATGAATTGGAAGTGGCGCCGGGTACGCAGCATGAGACCCTGCAAGGCTGGATACCGGAGCTGGCCACGGAGGAAGAGTTGCGCGAAGCGCTGGAAAAGGCGTTTGATTACCGCGGAGATGTGGAGGTAACGCGCAAGGACGGTACCAAGGTCGAGGGTTATATCTTCGATCGAATGATGGGGAAGACGCTGTCCGAGTCGTTTGTGCGGCTTTTGCCGAAAGATTCCAATCAGCGAGTCAAAATCACGTATGCCGATATCGCGGCTTTGGCTTTTACGGGGCGGGACACTGCCGCTGGGAAGAGCTGGGAAGCCTGGGTCAAGAAGTATTGGGATAAGAAGGAAAAGGGCGGGGAAAATCTGAGTTTGCAGCCAGAATCGCTGGAGGAGTAAGGCGGCGGCTGCGTGTGTAGAAAATACCTCAAGACGAAACAAGATAAATAAAATCAAGCGGATACAAGAAACGGTACCTTTGTGACCATTCCACACAGGTGTGGACAATAAGCCCTTATCTGTGATAGTGTTAGGTATAGCGTTTGTTGCTCTTGTACTACCTTTTGACTCGTTCAGGGGGCTGTGAGGACAAACTCGCAGCCCTTTTTTGTCGGGGCTAGAGGCAATCCCAAGCCCGGGAGACTGGGCAGCGGGTCCAAGAGAGGCAATGCAATTCAATTTCGAGGTTCAGCAGTGAAGGAACAAGGAACAGTGAAGTGGTTCAATGCTTCGAAGGGTTACGGGTTCATCCAACGCCAGACCGGAGAAGATGTATTTGTGCATTTCTCCGCCATTCAGATGGACGGTTACAAGTCGCTGAATGAAGGCCAGGCGGTGGAGTTCGAGGTCAAGAAGGGCCCGAAGGGCCTTCAGGCAGAGAACGTCACAAGCCTCTAGCCTGTGAAATCGGGGGGTCCCCGAGGGGTCGGGGACCTCTCAAGTCAGGAAGAAAGCAAGAAAAACGAGACAAGTCGCGAACGTTCCCAAGGAGGCAGTTGTGCAAGTAATGCAGGAAGGGCAGACCATAAAGCATGATTTATTCGGCCTCGGCATCGTGACGGCATCCGATCCCGAGCGTACCGCTGTTGATTTCGATGACCATGGGCCGAAATTGTTCGTTACGAGCATTTTGTCCGCAGAGCTGATCGGCGAAGCGCCCGCAACCCCGCCCAAGACGAAGCGCCGCCGGAAAGCGTCGACAGCAGCAAAAGCCGCGAAGAAAGCCGCCGCAGCCGCCGCGAAGTAAGAATCACTCCGGATTGAAGCCGTAAAACCCCTCAAGACGCGCCAGAAATGGCGCAGGGGTGTGTCTAAGGACCTCCACGTACATTCTGGTTGTCCAACCACTAGTAGCGGTTTCGCGTCCGAGGGCGAGGTCCACTCTTCTGAACTGAGAGTCGATAAACAACCGGACTAACGGATCGCGGATTCCGCCTGGTCGAAGGCGTGGTAGGACGAGCGGACGAGCGGGCCGGACTCGACGTGCTTGAAGCCCATCGCTTGGCCGAGGCGTTTGTATTCGGCGAATTCATCGGGATGAACGAAACGGATTACGGGGAGATGATCGCGCGTGGGCTGTAGATACTGACCGAGTGTCAGAATATCCGTGCCTTGGGAGGCGAGATCCAGCATGGTAGCGAGGACTTCGCCCTTTTCTTCACCCAGGCCGAGCATCATCCCAGTTTTCGTGGGCACATCCGGATGGGTCTGCTTGGCGCGACGGAGCAATTCGAGGGAACGCTCGTAGAGAGCGCCCTTGCGCACCTGCCGATACAAACGGGGAACTGTCTCTGTGTTGTGGTTGAGGATATCCGGCTTGACCGCGAGTACGGCGTCGAGGGCCTGCCAGTCGCCACGAAAATCGGGGATGAGAACTTCAACCTTGCAATCCGGGAGACGCCGACGAATTTCCTGAATGGTGCGAGCGAAGATGCGTGCGCCGCCGTCGGGCTGATCATCGCGATTGACGCTGGTTACCACTGCATAACGCAAGGCCATACGGGCTGCCGCTTCGGCGACTCGCAGGGGTTCTTCTTCGTCAGGTGGGCCAACCGGCTTTCCGGAAGGCACGGCGCAGAAACCGCAGGCTCGGGTGCAAATGTCGCCGAGAATCATGAAGGTAGCAGTGCCGTGTTCCCAGCATTCACCCATGTTCGGACAGCGGGCGGATTCGCAGACAGTATGCAGATCGAGAGTGCGCATGATGCGCTTGAGATTCTGATAGCGCTCGCCGCCGAAGAATTTAACCCTGAGCCAATCCGGACGCGGGTGCGCGTCGGGCGTGGGTATGGGAGGAATCACGCCATTGGAGACGATATTGAAAGGCGAAGCCATAAATTATATGAGCAGCGCTAGAAAATATAGTTTACGCAGAAATGTGCGGCGCGACAAACAGAGAACCGCAGGTTATGAACTAAAGCGGTTGGCGAGAGGAGCGAACGAAATCGCGCAGTACCGTAACGTTTGGGCCATAAGCGCCAATGCGGCCTGCATCGACCGGTAGGCCCAGGCTCTCAGCGAGATCCAAATCCACGCCAGCGTCATCCAACTCCGAAAGGCTAAACCCAGCGGCAGGCTGCACGCGGTTCATCCCCGAGGGATAAACGGGACGCGGGGGCCGATGACGCTGCCAAGGTCGGCGCGCGAGCTCATAAAATTGTCTCCAATCGCGTTTGTGCCAAGTGTGCATCGCTCTTTATCTTCGTCCTTGTTAGATGCGGTTACAGGCTGTGAAGATTCGCAACGCCCGCGTACCGCACCGCTCTCAATCCGTCGCACCTCGAGTCAGGTACGAACTGTACTTCTTATAGACTCCAGGCTGGAGCGAGCGAAGGAAATTCTTCGCCTGGTGTATCAAACACGTCAACTGATGAGATGTTTCGGGCACAGCCTGTGTTTCGAGCAAGGTGCCGAAACGCGGAGCCTGGGCGGGAAGGCCGCTCTAAGGAAAGACTCCGTCACTGCGATTCGGCGGGATAGTACATGCAAGGCGGGAGGATAACCAGCAAAATCTCAGTGGGCTGTGAAAATCATAAGCGACCGGAGGGCGAGAGAGAAAAAACGAGCACACCCAACGCAGACCTGAGTTCAGAGGGCTAAAACTTGTGCTTCGGGCTCACGCGCAATAGCCCGAAGCACAGAAAGTGTGAGAAAGAGGTTAAAGGCGCGTTACCAGCGGTTGCCGCGATCTCCGCGGTCTCCGCGATCCCCACCGCGTCCGCCACCACCGCCGCGTCCGCCACGATCCCCGCCGCGTCCGCCGCCATATCCCCCGCCACCGCCGCCACGGCCACCGCCGCCACCCGAGCGTTCTGTTTGCGGGCGCGCTTCGTTGACAACAAGGTTCCGGCCGCCAAAGTTCTGACCGTTCAGACTGGTGACCGCGCGATCTGCTTCTTCATCATTGGCGATCTCGATGAAGGCGAAACCGCGTGATTGACCTGTGAAACGGTCGCGAATGAGGCTGATGGCTGAGGGGCTGATTCCCAACTGTCCAAACCACTCTTGCAATTGTTCTTCGGATGCATTGAACGGGAGATTACCGACGTAAAGCTTCTTCACCTGCGAACTCCTTCTGCCCGGAACCTAAAAAAACGAGTTGCGGAGCGCACCGAGGGAACCTTGTCCCCAGCGGGCAAACCGGAGGGAGTGCCGAGCTGGGCAGGATGACTCAGTGGTCCCGTGAATGGTCTCGAAAAACGGCAGGATTTGCAACCAATATTGTGGACCAAAGAGGTCCGGTAAGGTACCGGTCCCCGGTCCGGGGGCGGCAGGCCAAGAATGTGAACGAAAAGGTACAGTGTTTGGAACCTCGAAGTAGGCGTTTCCCCTTAGGAGAACGAATCAGGTACGGTAACTGGCATTGATGCGCACATATTCCGCAGTGAAATCGCAGGTCCAATAGCGGGCGGAGGCCCTGCCGGCGTGCAGGTTCAGGACAACATGGACGTTTTTTTCGAGGAGGCGATTGCTGGCGGCGCGCTCGTTGAACTCTAGCGGCTGGCCACGCCGGAGGACGGGTATGCCCGCCATGTGGATGTCCACGCGATGGGGGTCAAATTTCACCCCCGCGCGTCCAGCAGCCGCGAAGACGCGGCCCCAATTGGGATCGCCACCGGCGAAGGCGGTTTTGACAAGAGGTGAAGTGGCTATGGTCTGACCGATACGGCGAGCCGCAGTTTCGCTCTTGGCGCCCCGCACTTCGATTTCAATCACACGTTGAGCGCCTTCGCCATCGGCGACGATTTGCAAGGCGAGCGAATGGCAGACCTCCTCGAGAGCTCGCGCAAATGCGCGATGAGCGGCAGAACCGGATTTAATCGCGGGCGCACCAGCGGCACCATTGGCCAAAACGAGCAGGGTGTCGTTGGTGGACGTGTCGCCGTCGATGCTGATGGCGTTGAAGGTTCGAGTGATTACGTCGCGCAGCGTTTTTTGGAGGAGCGACGGAGAAATACTGGCGTCGGTGGCGACGAAGGCGAGAGTGGTGGCCATGTTGGGATGGATCATCCCCGCGCCTTTAGAGCAGCCCACCAGATGGATGCGTCTGCCCGCCATTTTGAATGAGGCTGCTGCGGTTTTTGGGCGTGTGTCCGTGGTGCAAATGGCCAGCGAGAATTCCGCGAAGGAGCGAGCGGAAGCGCGGCGATTTCTTGTAATGCCGGCAAGTGCGCGAAGGATCTTCTCGACGGGGAGAGGCACGCCAATGACACCCGTGGAGCAAACCGCAACCTCGTCAGGACGGCAGCGAAGATGACGTGCCGCTTCTTCGACAGTTTTGACAGAGGCGGCGTACCCGACGGTACCTGTAGCGCAATTGGCGTTACCGGCGTTGACGATGACCGCGCGCATGCGGCCTTTCGAGGCTTTCAAATGAGCTTTGGAGACAATTACCGGCGCGGCGACGACGAGATTTTGCGTAAAGACCGCGGCGGCGGAGGCGGGCACATCACTGGAAAGGAGTGCCAGATCGAGAGCGCCTGTTTTTTTTAAGCCGCAGGCGGTCGCGGAGAAGCGGAATCCGCGAGGCAGGGCCGCTTCGGAGGGGGCTTGTTTCATGGGCGGGGGGTCCGCAGGGCGCACGCGAAGCTCACGGAAGGGACCTCCGATCCTCCGCGTGATAGGAGGCTGTTTCGACGATATAGACGGCGGAGCCGAGGCTCATGGCTGTTTCTCCAGTTGTGCGAGATTTTGCTCGAGCTGCGCGATGGCAGCGCGAACGGATTCTTCGGCAGTGCCACCGGGGACGGACTTGGCAGCGATGGCGGCATCGAGAGAAAGGCTGTGCAAGAAATCATCTCCGAAGTCTGCGGAAATTTTGCGGAGATCTGCCAGAGAGAGTTGCATCCAAGGCTTGTTTTGCTTTTCGGCTTCGCGCAAAACCTGCCCAAGAAGATCATGAGCCTGGCGAAAAGGCACACCGCGGCGGACGAGGTAGTCGGCGGCGTCAGTGGCGAGGAGAGCAGGATTGGAAGCGGCGGCACGAAGGCGGTCTTCGCGGAACTTTGTTTGGGCGAGAGCACCGGTGGCCACGGCGAGCATGTCGTTGACTTGGTCGTGAGCAGCGAAAAGTGCTTCCTTGTCTTCCTGGAGATCACGCTGATAGCTGGTTGGCAGACCCTTCAAGGTAATGAAAAGAGCGAAGAGGGAGCTGGTGATGCGTCCAGTTTTGCCGCGCAGGAGTTCCCAAGAATCGGGGTTTTTCTTTTGGGGCATGAGGCTGCTGCCCGTGGAGTATTCATCGGGAAGAATGAGATAAGAGAATTCCTGGGAGGAGAAGAGGACAAAATCTTCGGCAAGGCGGGAGAGGTGGGTGGAAATGCCGGAAAGGGCGAAGAGATAGTCGAGAGCGAAATCACGGTCGCTGACGGCGTCGAGGCTATTGGGCGTGATGCGAGAGAAGCCAAGATCGCTCGCGATGGCGTTCCGATCAATGGCAAAGGAGCACCCGGCAAGAGCGCCCGAGCCCATGGGGCAAGCGTCGGCGGAGGCAGCGGCGCTTTGCAGGCGCGTAAGGTCACGCGAGAAAGCCTCAGCGTGAGCCATTAGAAAATGGGAAAGTAGAATGGGCTGGGCGTGTTGCATGTGCGTCATGCCAGCCATGGGAGTTTTCAGGTTAGCCTTTGCCTGAACCACAAATGCGTGGATGAGGGCGATCACGGCGCTACGAATCTCCGCTGCCGCATCGATCACGAAAAGACGAAAATCGGTGGCGACGAGTTCGTTGCGACTGCGGCCGGTGTGGAGCTTCCAGCCCAGAGGGCCGAGCTCTTCGACAAGCGCTTTTTCGACGAAATGATGCACATCCTCAGCGGCCGAAGACGCCAACCAGACAGGATCTTTTTCGGAGCGATCCGCGATCCTGTCGAGCGCCGCGAGCGTCTGCCGGACTTCGGACTTGCTCAGGATGTGGACACGTTGTAGGGCCTTGGCCCATGCGCGGTCTACGGCGATTTCATAGGGGAGCAGGCGGCAATCGAATGCAAAGGAGTTCTGGAACGCGTCGAACAGCGCGTCGGGCGCTTTATCGAAGCGGCCACCCCAGAGTCGGTCATCTTTGCGTTCGGTCATTGCAGTCGTCAGCCTTACATTTTCCGCGTTCTAGTTGTCGCAGTGGAGCACGGCTCAATCTAGAAGCCTTGAGTATACGTAGCGGTTGAGATCCTTCGGGACGCAAACAGCGCGTCCCACAGGATGACCGGATTTTCTTTCTTGCCTGACCACCAAAGAATTTCAGGCGTTTGTGCTTTCGGCTTTGGCTTTCGGTCGAACGGTAACCGGCAGCGCGTACAAGTTGATGAAGCCTTCGGCGTCCTTGGGATTGTAACGACCCATGGAAAAGCTGGCGAGGTCGGCTTGATACAAGGAATAGGGCGAGAGGCGCTTGGTGACATTGAGGGTGCCCTTCCAGAGTTTGAGACCGACGGAGCCGGTGACGCGTTGCTGGGCAACGTTGAAGTAGCCGTCCAAGGCTTCGCGAAGCGCGGAAAACCATAGGCCGTTGTAAACGAGTTCAGCGTAGCGCACGGAGAGGGCTTGGGCAAAATGAGCGGTTTCGCGGTCGAGGGTGAGGCGTTCGAGTTCGCGGTGGGCGGTGACGAGGAGGGTGCCGCCAGGAGTTTCGTACGCGCCGCGGGACTTCATGCCGACGAGGCGGTTTTCGACGAGGTCAGTGCGGCCGACGCCGTGTTTTGCGGCGATATCGTTGAGCGTGTTGAGAAGGTCGATCGGGCCAAGTTTTTTGCCGTTCACCGAAACGGGATTTCCTGAGACGAAACCGATCTCGACTTCTTCTGGTTTGTCCGGCGCCTTATCAGGGGACACGATCCATTGCCACATGGCTTCGTTCGGGGCGTTGGCGGGATCTTCGAGTTCGCCGCCTTCGTGACTGAGGTGCCAGATATTGCGATCGCGGCTGTAGATATTTTTCTTACTTTGCTCCACGGGAACCTTGTGTTTTTGGGCGTAGGCGATGGCGTCTTCCCGCGAATCGATGGCCCACTCACGCCAGGGCGCGATGATCTGAAGATGGGGAGCGATAGCTTTGAAGGCCAATTCGAAGCGCACCTGATCATTGCCTTTGCCGGTGCAGCCGTGGGAAAGACCATCGGCGCCAAGTTGAAGGGCCATTTCTGCCTGGCGCTTGGCAATGACCGGCCGGGCCATAGAGGTACCCAATAAGTAGGTGTGTTCGTAGACTGCGCCTGCGCGCAACGTGGGCCAAATGTAATCGCGAATGAACTCTTCGCGGAGATCTTCCACGTAGGCAGAGGAAGCACCGGTATCGAGAGCTTTTTTGCGGGCGGCTTCGAGGTCTTCCTGTTGGCCGACATCGCCAATCATGGCGATCACTTCGCAGCCATAATTTTCACGGAGCCAGGGAATGATGATGGAAGTGTCCAGCCCGCCAGAATAGGCCAACACGACTTTCTTCGGTTTGTGTGCAGTGTGATTCACTTCGTTTTCTCTCCTCGGTGGGACAAAAGATTAGGTGTAAAGCGCGTGCAGGATCGCTTTCTGCACGTACATACGATTTGCGGATTGCTGCAAGACAACGGAGTAGGGAGCATCGAGCACTTCGTCAGTGACTTCCGCGCCGCGGTGCGCCGGAAGACAGTGCATGAAGACCGCATCCGGAGCGGCCTGCTCCATGAGTTTGCGATTCACCTGATAGGGCTTGAAGACCTGGCGGCGGACCTTTTCTTCAGCTTCGAAACCCATGCTGGTCCAGGAATCGGTGTAGACCGCTTGAGCTCCGGAGACGGCTTCGTGTGGATCGGTAAAGAGCTCAATTTTGGCGCGAGTTTCCTTCGCGACACGCTTGGCATCTGCAATGACGTCTGCGTCGGGCGCGTAGTTGGCGGGAGTGGCAATGCGGATGTGAACGCCAAGGCGGGCGGCAAGATAGAGAAGCGAGTGGCAAACGTTGTTGCCATCGCCGACATAGGCGAGTTTGAATCCTTTGATGGAGCCGAACTTCTCCTCGAGGGTGAAGAAATCCGCCAGCGCCTGGCAAGGATGAAACTTGTCCGAAAGCGCGTTGACAACAGGAATAGCGATGTTGGCGGCCATTTCTTCAAGGACGCGTTGTTCGTAGACGCGCGCCACGATGCCCTGAACCCACTGCTCGAGATTTCGAGCGACGTCGGGAATGGACTCGCGTTCGCCGAGGCGCGCTTGGGTGTGGTCGAGAAAGACCACGAAGCCGCCCATGCTTTGAATACCGACCTCAAAGGTGACGCGAGTGCGTAGGGAAGGCTTCTCAAAGATCAAGGCGATGTGCTTGTTGCGCAGCACAGAAGCGAAACGCGAAGGACGGGCCTTGATGTCCGCGGTGCGTTGCAGGAGGTCGCGCGTTTCGGCAGGCCCCCACTCGGCGCCAGTGAGCAAATCCTTGGCGAGCGAGACGGGAATGGTGAGCGATGCAGTCGAAGCAGTCATTATTTCTTCTCCATAAATAAAACTAGACAAACGCCTGGGATGCGAATCCAGCGGAAGAGGACTCCCGAAGAACACGCGTACCCGGCAAACTTGAAAAGGAATTTTTGCTGGAAGCCACCGCGAACAGTTGCGGATCGAGCACGGCTGCGGCGGAATCACCGCCCACGATATGGACTTCGCGCACGCCGCCTTCCAGTGCGCGTTTGGAGGCTTCCAATTTCAGAATCATGCCACCGGAGACGACACGCGCCTGCACGAGGCTTTCGATCTGCTCGCAGGAGATCGCGGAGATTACATTCTCGCCGTCAAGGACGCCGGCAACGTCCGTCAAGTAGATAAGATGGTCAGCGCCGATGAATTCCGCACAGGCGGCGGCCATGTGATCGGCATTGATGTTGTAGAGTTCGCCGTCGGAACCTTGGCCAAGACAAGCCGCTACCGGCAGCAAATTTTCGCGCCAGAGGGATTCGAAAAAGGAAACCTTGACACCGGTAAGATAACCGACGAAACCAAGGCTGCCTTCGACATCGTTATGGACCAAGGGAGCGGCGGAGAAGCAGGCGGCGTCCGCGGCGGAAACTCCGATTGCGGGCTGGCCCGCTGCGGTGATGGAGGCTGCCAAGCGCTTGTTCAGAAGGCCGCCAAAGACCATCACAGCGGCGTCGCGGGTTTCGCGGTCGGTAACGCGCAGGCCAGCGACAAACTTACTTTCGATGCCGAGGCGCTTCAGTGTGGCGGTGAAAAGACGGCCGCCGCCATGGATGACAAGAATTTCGTGGCCATGGCGAGCGAGGTTGGCGACGTGTTGAGAGAGCGAAGCAGTCGCGGCTGTGTCTTCAAGCAAAGCTCCGGCAAATTTGATAACAATCCTCATAGCAGTCCTGTTTGCTCCTGGATGCCCAGCATCAGGTTGAGATTTTGAATGGCCTGGCCTGCGGCGCCTTTGCCGAGATTATCCAGGCAGGAAACCACAATGAGGCGCTTGCCGTCGGCATCGAGGGCGAAGCCGATATCGCAGAAGTTGGTGTTGGCTACGTGCTGCAATTCTGGCAATTTGCCGGCGGGCCAGATGCGCACCATCGGTTTAGCCGCAAAATATTCGCGGTAGATCTTTTCGATGCTCTCGGGGGTTTGTTTCGTTGCAAGCGAAACGTAAATCGTAGAAAGAATCCCGCGAGCGACGGGAAGCAAGTGAGTGGAGAAAAACACTTGCGATTCCGGGAGGCCGCTGTGTTCCAGGATTTCGGGGGTATGACGATGCGAGAAAAGATTGTAAGCGCGCAGGTTTTCGTCAACCTCCACGAAATGCAAATCGCGGCGAGGATCTTTGCCCGCACCGGTGGCACCGGATTTGCAATCGCAAATCACATTCTGGGAAGTCGAAAGCAGGCCGGTCTGCGACAGGGGTCGCAGGGCGAGAATGACACTGGTGGCATAGCAGCCGGGATTCGCAACCAGCTTTGCACCGCGAATGCGATCGGCATAAAGCTCCGGCATGCCGTAAACAGCTTCTGCAAGCCGCGCTGCGTGCGGGGCTGGGAGCTTGTACCAAGAGGTGAAGGTTTCCGCCGAGGAAAAGCGGAATGCGCCGCTAAGATCGATCACGCGGAGTCCGGCATCGAGAAGTTTCGGCGCCAAGTCGGCAGAAGCCTCGTGGGGAGTAGCGAGGAAAGCGGTACCTGCCGCACTGGAAGTGATGCCATCCAGCGAGAGTGGATGCAAGGGAGCTTCGCCGCGTCCGCGGAGTTGTGGGAAAAGCTGAGAGAGGCAGTGGAAGCCGTTGGTCTCACGAACGTAGAAAGCAGGCTTTGCAATCGCGGGATGGCGAAGCAAGAGAGCGGCCAGCTCAAAACCGGTATAGCCGGTGACACCAATAACAGCAATATTCCGGGGATCCCTCATTTTACGTGTGACTCGATTTCTCTCTGGAGGGATTCGCGGCTCTTGCGATTGGGAGTGATGATGAGAACGGTGTCATCCCCGGCGATGGTGCCGGCGATTTCAGGAAACTTGGCGCCGTCAACAGCCGCAGCGAGAGGTTGTGCACCGCTGGGCGGGGTCTTGAGGACGAGAAGATTTTCCGCGGCGCGAATATCGAGAAGGAATTCGCGGAGAGCGCGAGTGAGCGGGGGGACGGTGGCGTCATCGGGCAATGCGTTGGCCGCGCGGTAACCTTCGCCAGTCTTGATGAGCTTCAGCTCGTGAAGATCGCGGGAGAGGGTGGCCTGAGTGACGCGCATGCGCTGCTGCGCGAGACGGCGGCGGAGCTCTTCCTGATTGGAGATTCTCTCTGAAGAGACGAGGCGGAGGATTTGTCCGTGACGGAATGTTTTCGTAGCGCTCATTCGTTCGTTTTTGTCGTATACATCCGACTGTATATTTATACAGTCCACGCAGCAGCGTGTCAAACAATTTTCCGCGCGAAGTGAAACATTACAACGGTACTGCCGCCGAAACACGTGCGTGCGAGTAAACTGTAGAGGAAGTACTGCGCGGAATCGCTCACCCGTTTGCCGGGGCCTCACCTCTCGCGGGTTCCCTATCCCTGAAGGAGCCAGTCATGTCCAAGGAACGCACGCCCAAAAAGCCGCACGAAGAATACCGCTTGCGCACGCGATTAATCCACGGCAGTTTCGCAACGGGAAGATGGGATTACGATCATCACGTTGTGCCGCCACAATCGAGTTCGGCGACGTACCGTTTATCGTCGGTACACCGCGGAGCACAAGGATTTGTGGAATTCGCTACGCCCGAATCGCGGCGAGCACCGATTTATATTTACGACCGTCTGGACGAACCAAGCCGCGGGATGCTGGAAGAGAACCTGGCGGTGGCGGAAGGTGGCGAGATTGCAGTAGCGTTTGCCACGGGAATGGCAGCGGTGAGCGCAGCGCTCGGAATTCTGACCGCTGCGGGCGATCAGATTGTGGCGCATCGCGTCCTATATGGTTGCACGCACAGCCTGATGTCGAGTTGGCTGCCGCGCTACAAGATCCATACGGACTTCTGCGATCTAACGGAGCCGGAGTCGCTGCTGAAGGCAGCCACAAAGAGCTGTAGGGTCGTGTATTTCGAGACTCCCGTAAACCCAACGATGGAATTAATTGATATGCGGGCGGTACGGGAGGTGGTGGACCGTCTGAACCACGGAAGGCCGGAGGTGGAGAAGATTCGCATCGTGGTGGACAACACCTTTGCAACTCCATATTGCCAGCGCCCGCTGCAGCACGGAGTGGACCTGGTGGTCCACAGCTTGACGAAGGATATTGGCGGTTTTGGTACGGAAATGGGCGGGGCGGTGATCGGTGCGAGCTCCTATTTCAACTACTTGATGCTTTACCGTAAAGATTTTGGCGGGGTGCTATCACCGAAGAACGCCTGGCCGATCCTGGTGTACGGGCTGCCGACACTGGCGACACGGATGGTGAACCAGCAGAAGAGCGCGATGCGTGTAGCCGATTTCTTGTTGCACCAACCCAAGGTGGCACGCGTTATCTATCCCGGTCTATCGAACTACGCACAGCGGGAGCTGGCTCGTAGGCAGATGACCACGGCGGATGGTTCGTTCGCGCCAGGCAGCATGTTGTATTTCGAATTGAAGGGCAAGGAAGGTGACGCAAAAGGGGCTGCGGACGCTGCGGAACGATTTGTCGACCACGTGGCGGAGAAAGCTTATACGATTACGCTGGCGGTGAGCCTGGGCCAAATCAAGACGTTAATTGAGAACCCCTTTTCCATGACACATGCTGTCGTTCCCGATGAAGAGAAGTTGCGCTGTGGATTGAAACCGGGAGGCATCCGGCTATCACTGGGACTAGAAGACTGGCACGACATCATTGCGGATCTGGAGGATGCCCTGGAGGTGGTCTGACCGAAAGTACAGGTGGGGGGGCGCTGCATTATAGGAAGCAGAATGCAGATGATTGCTGGATTTTCGGCCCCGGGGATGTTACCTATCAACAATCACCAGTTCTCGCCCATGACCGAACTGTGCCACATCTCGGGGTGCAAGCACGACGTGCCGGCCGCCCTAGCCGAACACAAGATGTGCGTACTCCATTTCACGCTGTCTCTGGAAGCTGGGTGCGCGGAAATGCGCCGGGAAACCGCACTGGGGAATACGCCACACGAGCGGCAGCGAGAAATCATGAGATTCATCACCGAGAACGGGGAGCGCTTGGCCAGGGTTGCAACCAGCGGGCTGCACTTGACGGATGATCTGAAGGCGCGCGTGCTGAGCACGTTTCTAACGCTGATGAACCTACGGGAGAATCTGGACCGGGCCGCTATGCGCACACCACCGGGCCGGAGCGGCATCCTCCGTTAGGCACCAGACTCACATTCCAATGTATTTCGCGTACAACGATCGTGCTACGGCGGGATCTTTGGTGCCTTTCAAGATGGCGCGGCCGTCGGTAAAAACCGTCATTTCGTACGGCGGAATGAGAAAGCGCAAAAGGAATCCATTCTGACGAACTTCGGAAACCGAAGAAGCGAGGCGATCCTGCAGAGCTTTTAGATCGAGCGAGCGGCTACGCTCGTGGATTTGAACGGAATCCCGGCCGCACATAGTGATGTGCGGTAGCGCGTTACCAGATAAGTACGAGAACTGATGGTGAACGCAGACGCGGCATTGCGGATTGACCTCAGGATGGACGGATTGGAAACGCCCGCTCCAAACATCACAAGAGAAAAGGCGACCATGCAGGGAGGAAAGCCGGCCGGAGAGAAGTTTCAATGCTTCGGCAACTTCGAGAGAGGCGATCAGATTCACGATTGGGCCAAGGACGCCGATGGTGTCGCAAGTTTCCTCGAGGCCGGAGGTACCCGAGGAATCGAGCAAGCAGGCGAGGCAGGCAGTTTTGCCGGGGAGGATGGTCATCGTAAGCCCGTAGCTGGCAACGGCAGCCGCGTAGATCCAGGGAGTGCCGGTCTTGACGGCGAAATCATTGATAAGGAACCTGGTTTCGAAATTGTCTGTGCCGTCGAGGATGAGAGCAGAGCCTTGGAGCAACTCGACGGCGTTACGAGGAGTCAAGTCCGCGACTATGCCTTCGACTTGCACGTCAGAATTGATGAGGTGGAGGTTCCTCTCGGCAGCAACGGCCTTCGGCAGAGCTTCACGAGCGTCTGACTCATTGAAGAGAGATTGCCGTTGCAGGTTGGAAGGCTCGACGAAGTCACGGTCCAGAATGCGGAGCCGACCGATGCCCGCGCGAACGAGGAGGTTTGCGGCGGAGGCCCCAATGGCCCCGCATCCCACCAAGACAGCACTCGAGGCCGATAAGCGCTCTTGCCCATCACGGCCGAGAGGCTCGAAAAGCATCTGTCGCGAGTATTTCAGGTCCAGAGGGTGAATCACGTAAAATAAGGTCCCAGAAGACGAATCCCTCTCATGATAGCTCTAAAGGCAACCGAGGAAGCAACGTCCGTGTGCTACCCTTCGTCTGATTAATGGCACGAATGAAACGCTGGTGGGCCAATGGTTTGCGACTACTTGCGCTCCTGATACTGCTTTTGGGAGGGACGGTTGCGTGTGCCCAGGTCACGAGCGCGGGACAGGCTGCACCGATACCGGGCGGGGTGGTGCGCGAAATTCGAGTGGTTGACGAAGATGGCAAGGTGCTGACCACAAATCCTCGCGGAATTTCCGTGAAAACTGGCGAACCGCTGAACCGGGACGACGTGGCAGCCAGCATACGAACGTTGTACCAGACAGGGGATTTCGCGGACCTGAAGGCCGTGGCTGTGGCGGAGGGGGACGGCGTTCGTCTGGATTTTGTCGTGCGGGAGAACATTTTCTTTAATCAAGTATTGATCCTAGGCTTAAAACCGCCACCCTCTGAAGCATCGGCAAACGGGGCGATGCAATTGTCACTGGGGCAAACCTATCGCGAGGGAGACCTGGAAGACGCAGTGGGGCGATTGAAAGACACGCTGGCTGAGGATGGGCTGTACCAGGCGAAGATCACGGTGGAGAAACAACCTCACGCGGAGACGCATCAACTAGACGTGATTGTGCGAGTGGACCCGGGTCCGCGGGTTCGGCTGGGCAAGGTAAACCTGCAAAACAATACGGAATATAGCAACGCGGAGTTGCTGAAGCTTTTTAAGCTGAAAGCGGGTAGTGAACTGACGATTGCGCGAGGGCAGTCTGCCACGGGCCGTATCCGGAAATTCCTGGAGAAAAAGGGGCACCTGAGCGAACGTGTCTCGCTCCGGCGCGGCGAATATGACGCCGCGAGCAACACGTTGCCATTGACACTGGACGTGATCGCAGGACCGACGGTGCATTTGAGCCTTGAGGGGGCAAAGTTTTCGAAGCGGGATTTGAGGAGGCTCATTCCGATTTATCAAGAAGCTTCCGTGGATGTGGATCTACTGGAAGAGGGAAAGCGCAATTTGCGCGAACGTTTAGAGCGGGAAGGGTACTTTGATGCCAAGGTCGATTACGCGGTGTCTGACGATACGGCGAAAAGCGGAAATGGTGAGTCGAAAACGGGGCAGGAGACCATCACTTATAAGGTGGACCGAGGAATACAGTATAAAAAGCTGAGCATCGAGATCACCGGAAACCATTATTTCAGCAAGGAACTATTGCTGAGCCGTCTTTCCATCGTTCCCAGCGCGCTATTTGTAAAACCACGCTTCAGCCGCCGACTGCTGGATGCGGATGTGCTGTCGATGAAAAACCTGTATGCAGCAAATGGATTTCTGTCGGCGTCGGTTGTGGGAAGCACGCCAAAAGAGCAGAAGCAGAAGGGCGGTTTGCTGCAGGTCAAATTCGAAATTAATGAAGGAAAGCAGACGCTGGTCTCAAGCTTGCAACTGGAAGGGATGAGTGCAATCAGCGAAGAGGAACTTCGCGGGGTGCTGGGGTCCTTGCCCGGTCAACCGTATTCGGAAATCAGCGTTGCCTCCGACCGGGACAATATTCTTGCACTCTATTTCAATCAAGGCTTTCCGAACGCCACCTTCTCTTGGACGGCGGTGCCGGATGTCTCAAAAGAAACGGAGGCGAAAGGAGAAAAGGGCGCCACAGACGAAGCGAAGGGTAGATCTGACGGTGGAAATGGAAATTCGATCGAACGTGCTGAACCGATGAAGTTGGTTTACAAAATTCAGGAAGGATCGCAAGTGATTGTGCGTCGTGTGTTCTTGAGCGGCTACAACCACACCCGGCCGGGAGTAATTCAGCGACAAGTAAAGGTGAAAGAGGGGCAGCCGCTGCGCGAGGGCGACGTGGTGGAATCGCAGCAGAAACTCTATAACCTGGGAGTTTTTAACCGAGTGACCATCGACGCGCAAAACGCGAATGGCACAGATCCACAGAAGAATGTGGTGGTCCTGGTGGAAGAGGCCAAGCGATATACGTTTGCTTACGGAGGCGGATTCGAAGCGCAGCGCTTGGCCAGCACCACCGATCCGACCGGAGGGCAGCTGGAGGCCTCGCCACGGGGAATTTTGGAAATCTCCAGGCAAAATTTGACGGGCCGGGCGGATACGCTCAGCTTGAAGTTGCGCGGAAGTCTGATTCAGGGTCGAGCACTGCTGGCATACACCGCGCCCGAAACGCTAAATCGGGACAATCTGAGCCTGCAGGCGACCGCGTACGTCGAGAAAACGCAAGATATCAACACATTTACGCAGACGAGGTATGAAGGAAATCTGCAAATCACGCAGCAACTGTCGCCGCGCGAGTCAGTACTATTTCGCTATGCGTTCCGGAAGGTTACGCTGAATAACTTAAATGTACCGGAGGAGGAAGTACCGTTGTTTTTTCAACCGACATTGGTGTCCGAATTCAGCATGTCTTGGTTTCGGGACACGAGGGACAATCCAGCGGACGCCAGCAAAGGTTCGTTCAACACGGCGGACTTCAGCGTAGCGGGAACGGGAATTGGTTCGAGTGCGAGTTTCTTCCGGCTGTTTGTACAGAATTCCACCTACCACAAGATCTCGCGCAACTGGAGCTTCGCGCGCTCGATTCGGCTTGGAATTCTGCAACCTTATGCCTCGACAGTGTCGCTGAGTTTTCCCGCGCAAACTGGAACGCCATCACCTCAGCTCATACCGCTCCCGGAGCGGCTGTTCGCTGGTGGTGGAACTTCCCTGCGGGGCTTTGCATTAAATCAAGCGGGACCACGCGACGCGCTAACCGGGTTCCCGGTCGGTGGCCAGGCAATGGTGATCCTGAACCAGGAATTGCGGTTCCCGTTGAAGCTGCCGATCATTGGAACTAGTTTGGGTGGAGCATTATTTTATGATGGTGGAAATGTGTACAGCCGATTGAAGCGGGTAACGTTGCGGTGGTCATCACCCGAACCGGTGTTCAAGACCGCGTATCCCGGGTTTCCCCCGGGACGATTCAATCCGACGACGTGTGTCTACAACTGCACGAACGAGCTTAACTATTTTTCGAACACGGTCGGTTTTGGCTTACGGTACGCCACGCCCGTTGGGCCGATCCGCATCGATCTGGGCTATGAGTTAAACCGGCCGGAATTCGTGATCCCTTGCAAGAACAACATTCCGCTGTGCCAGCAGGGTGCACGGCTGCCGAAGCTGCAGATATTCTTCAATTTAGGATCGAGTTTCTGATGCAGGTTGCGCGCTATATCCGGGCGGCGGCTTTTATCATATTGGCATTGGCTGTGGTGACGCCCGGGCAAGAAGTGGTCGACCGAATAGTCGCACGAGTAGACACGGACATCATCCTTTTGAGCGATGTGCGAGAGCTGGCGCGTTATCAAAACTTTCTGGACGAAAAAAGCGAGAGCGATGCAAAGGTTCTGGATCATCTGATCGACCAATGGATTGTGAGAAACGAGGCCAAGGCGGCGCTGTATCCGCAGCCCTCGGACGAGGAAGTGCAGCGGAGCCTGGCACGGTTGAAGCGCTCGTTTTCTTCGCCGGAAGAATTCGAGGCACGGGAGAAACAGGCTGGGCTGACGGATGACGACGTAATGCGTATGCTGAGATCGCAGTTATACCTGAGCAATTATCTGGATTCGCGATTTCGTGCCTCCATTCAGGTGGATGAAAAAGACATTGAGGAGTTCTATAAAACGCGAGTTATACCGAGGGCAGAGTCGCGTGGACAGGCGCCGCCCACATTAGAGGCGGCGCGCGGCCGCATACAGGAAGTGCTGGTCCAACAAGAAATCAACGTACAGGCGGACCGTTGGTTAAAAGAGAGCCGGGCACGGCTACGGGTAGAAAAGATGCTGAGCGAGAATCCGAAATGACGAAGGAATCGCGCTGGCGCAAAATCTTGTGGCTTGAGCACCTGCTCTGGGTGCTAGGCACCTGGACACTGTTGCTGATTGCGCTTGCCGTCATCGCGGTGGGAAGCGGACTGGCAAACCCGCTACTGCGCAGAATTCTGGTCAACCGAGTCCAAGCGTTAACGGGAACGCGAGTGGAAATCCGGACAGTTTCGGTTGGATGGTTTTCGTTAAATGTGACCATCAACGGCGTTGTGGTCCATGGCAAGGAGCCTGCTGATACGGAACCGCTTTTCAGTGCAGCGCAGGCGAGGGTGGGACTGCGCGTTGACTCTTTCTGGGGAAGGCGGGTGGGATTGGACGATCTGGTTCTGGAGCAACCCCGGTTGCATGTGCGTATTGAAAAAGATGGCACAAATAACCTGCCAACACTGCCCGCGAGCAAATCGAAAGAGCCCGGGTTGCAGAGACTGTTGGATCTGCGGGTGCACCATGTGGAGATCAAGGACGGCTGGATTCTTTATAACAATGTGAAGTCGCTGATTGGCGTCGAAGGTGGAGAGCTACAATTCACGGTGGATTTGGGCGGGTCGGCGGATCAACCAGTGTACTTGGGGGCGCTGGACTGGCAATCGATCGAGTTGGCGAGACGAAGGGATGTTCCGGTACCCGCAAACGTGACGGCAAAATTCACGTTGCGCCGTGACGCGTTTTCGGTGGAGCAGGCAGTGGTCGATGTGGGACGCTCGCACGTTGACTTGCAGGCGGAAACGAAAGATTTGGTCACTCCTCGCTGGAGTTACAAATACCGGGGGTGGCTGGACCTGCTGGACCTTCGCGAGACCTTTCGCACACCGGAGGTGCCACTGGGGCGAATCGACCTGCGGGGAGAAGGCACGATTGAAAACGGGGCAATTCTCGGCAAGGGAGGGTTCGCCGCGGACAACATCACCCTGGGATTCATCGATTTCCATTCGGCCAATTTGAGCAGCCGATCGAGCTACACGTTGGAACCCAAAGGAGTGGTATTGCCGGATTTTGCCGCGTATGCCCTGGGAGGTAGCGTGAAGGGGCGGATCACGATGCGGTATGACGGGCTGCAGTTTCGCGCTGATACAAAATTGCAGAACGTCCGGCTGTCGGCGGTCACGCCGGCAATCGATCATGCAGGATTTCCTATCGATAGCTTGCATTGGGATTCAGTAATATCCGCCGACACTGTGGAGACCTGGCGCGAGAACTTTCTTGATTTCGACGTATCCGGCAGCATGCATTGGGACGCGCCGGAAGAGGTGGCGGAAGGGCACATGCCCGTGACAGGGGATTGGAAGCTGCGGTATCGCGACAAGCAGAACATGCTGGAAATCTCCCAGGGAGAATTTCAAACAGCCACTTCGCGTGGTTCCTTCACCGGGACGCTTGCCCCGAAGAATACAGCGCTGGACGCACGGCTGGAGATCGGTTCATTGCTCGATTGGGACGATTTCATCCACGCCATCGCCGGGGACAAACCCGGGACGCCGGAGGAGGCGGTGCGCATCGGCGGTTCATTAACATGGGCCGGAAAAATCGCCGGGCCTTCCGACGGTCCGGAGTTTCAAGGGCACTTCCGGGGCGAACGCCTGCGATATGCAGACGTGCGAATGGACGCCATCGATGGAGACTTAAGCTATTCCCCAGACCATTTGATCATCACCCGCGGGCACGCCGTGCGGGGCCCGATGCGGGTGGATATCGACGGACAATTGCAACTGACGGATTGGGAGTTTCGGCCGGAGAACGAGTGGACCAGCGAACTCAATATGGAAAAGGTACCGATTGAAGCGCTGATGCAACTGGCGGGGCAAAATTACCCATTGCAAGGAACGATTACCGGGCAATTTCACGGTCGAGGAACTCGTGCCGAACCGATGTTAACCGGCCTTTTGGATGTTGCGGACGCAGAAGCGTACACAGTGCCGTTCAACCGGTTGCGTGGGCAGCTGGTCGCGACGCCCGAGGAGGTGCGGCTGAGCAATGCAGAACTACGATTCTTCGCACCAGGCAGCGAGAAGACAGGTGGCGCCGGGATTGTGACTGGGAGTGTGGCGTACCGATTTGCGGATGGCTCGTTAACAACAGATCTGGTTGGCGCCTCGCTGCCACTGGCGAATTTCCGCAGAGTGAAAGCCAATAATCTGCCGTTGGGAGGGCAAATATCGTTTCGGCTGAAATCGAGCGGCCCGGCACGCCAACCTCAAGCAAATGGCAACTTCCGAGTTGTGGACTTTCAGGTAGGAACGGAAGTGATTGGGAGTTTTGGAGGCGACCTGAATGCCGACGGACGAACTGCACAACTCAAATTAAGCTCGGCGATGAGCGAAGGGGCCATTGGAGGAGAAATCACGCTAGGGCTCTTGGAGCCATATTCGGTAGACGGGAAGATTACCATCAAGAACGTCAATCTGGATCCATATTTGCTATCCGCGTTACATGTGCAGAAGTTCGACGGGCACGGAACTGCGGAGGGAGACATCAGCGTGAAGGGAGAGTTGCAGCATCCCGAAGGGGTGACGGTCGAAGCAAATTTCACGCACCTGGTCCTGACTTACGGCGGAGTGCAACTGGAAAACTCCGGACCTATTCAACTGACGTCCTCGCGAGATAATCTGAAAATCGAGAAGGCCACGTTGAAGGGTACAGACACGAACGTGGAATTCTCAGGTTCCATTCAATTTTCGGGCAGACGGACGGTGTCGCTGAAACTCAACGGTTCGGTGGACTTGAGGCTTCTAAATGGATACATCCCCGACGTGACCACGACGGGGCATGCGGATATGAATGCGTCGTTTGAAGGCACATTGGATAGGCCTCGAATTGTCGGACGGGTCAAGTTGACAAATGTTTCGGCACGCTCGTCGGACTTTCCGACGGGTCTCAGTAATCTGAAAGGTGACCTGATTTTTGATGCGAATCGATTGTTTTTTGAGAATTTGACAGGTGAAGCGGGAGGGGGGCAGATTGCGCTGACGGGCAGCGTGAATTATTCGGACAAGCCGCTGCGCTATGACATTTCCGCGAAAACCGACCGGCTGCGCGTGCGATATCCGGAAGGGATGAGTTGGTTGGTGGGTGGTTCGTTGCGGCTCACTGGCACGATGGATGGGGGCTTTCTGACTGGGAAGGTGCTGGTGCAACGCGTGACGCTAAATGAAGGATTGGAATCAGCGGGGATTCTGGTTTCGAGCGCGAGCCCCGGAGGCACCAGTGGATCCAGTTTTCTGAGAAATCTGCAGTTTGATATCGAGGCCAGTTCTACACCCGATTCACGCATGGAATGGCCGGGCGCGCACCTGGAAGCCGATGCCAGCCTGCGGGTGCGCGGAACGGCAGAGCATCCCATTCTGCTGGGGCACATCCACGTGATATCGGGAGAACTGTATTTTCATGACAGCAAATACCGGGTGGCTCGGGGCGATTTGAATTTTGCCAATCCGTTCCGGATGGATCCGGTAATCAGCGTGGAGGCATCCACCACGATTCAACAATATGAGATCACACTGAATTTCAGCGGTCAGGCCAGCAAGATGAGCCTGTCGTACCGATCCGACCCACCATTGCCACCGAATGACATCATTACGTTGTTGGCGATGGGGCAGACGAGTTCGGAAGTGACGACGCGTACGGGAGGAGTCACGCAGCCTGGGTCGGCGGGGGCTTCGGCGCTGCTTTCGGAGGCGATCTCCAGTCAGTTGGGCGGGCGCGTCGAGAGATTGTTCGGAATCACGCGATTCCGTGTGGACCCAGGGTTGGCCGGCTTAGGAACGAGCGGCTCGGGCCAGAACGCTGCGGCGCGGGTCACAGTAGAGCAGCAGGTGACACCAAATCTGACAGTCACCTATGTGTCCAATGTGAGTTCGACGCAACAGCAGGTGATCCAGGTTGAGTACAACGTCACACGGACGATTTCGCTTGTGGGATTGCGAGATCAGAACGGGACGTTCGGCATCGACATAAAATTCAAGAAGCGGCTGCCGTAGTTCAATTTCCAAATGTGAATTAAGGCTGGTCCTGTTGTTGGGCAGTCTGTTGGCCTGGATCGGCTTGCTGTGGGCGGCGCTGCTGCAACGGATGACGCTGGCCATTGTTGGTAAGACGGGCATTTTGTCCGACGCCCGGATTTTCCTGCTTAACTTGCTGTAAGGCATCCTTAACGGCTTTGGCAGCTTCGGTGCGGGTGGTTTCTTGAATTTCGCGGAAGATTCTGGGGCTCTCCACGGCTACTTTCTGGCCTAGCGGTGAACCATAGAACTGAAGAAGACTTTTGATTTCATCGTCGGTGTAGTGCTTGTCGTAGAGAACGACGAGTTGCTCGTTGACGCGATCGACGTCGTAGAGCTTTTCGTACTCGTTGATGGTGGTGTTCACAAAAGCCTGTCCCTTTTCGTTGTTGGGCACGGAGGCGAGCAGTTTTTCGCGGTACTGTTCTGCAGTTTGGCGGACGGAATCCTGGACCTGGTCGCGGGCGCCGACGAGTTCGAGGAGGGCGCGGATATCGGCGTCTTTCGTGGCATCAATGGAGGAGGAGGGTTTCGCCGGGCTCGGTTGGTTTGCGGAGGATTGCGCAGCGGCTTGCACGGAGCCGGGCGACCCGCCCTGGATGGCTACAAAAAACATGCCGACATAAATGAGGATAAGTACCAAAGCCGCTTTCATGACCGCCTCCAAACCCGGGAGAGCGAAAACGAGGAGCGCCCGAGCCGCTACTTCAGCAATGATTGTAAAGAAGGAGAATGTTGGAGCGCGCCTGCTCTGGGGTACAGTCTTGCCGGGTCGGTCACTGTTCGGAGGTGCAGGAAATATACGGCGGACGCTTCATCTATCAGATAAACTGTGGATATTGGCATTGGCTGCTGGCCGCAAGTGCGACGGTGCTGTGAGATAACGAGAAAACTCTAACGGGAAATATCGTGCCGGACGATTCCTATTCGGATTTGCGCGCGGAAATGGTGGAAACGCAGGTTCGAAAACGCGGTGTGAAAGATTTGAATGTTCTACGCGCCATGGCGAGTGTTCCGCGACACGAATTTGTTCCAGAGAAATCCAAGAGTTTAGCGTATGCCGATGAGCCGCTGGCGATTGGCGAAGGTCAAACCATATCCCAACCATATATTGTTGCCGCGATGACGGAAGCATTGGGACTGACTGGCAGCGAAAAGGTCCTTGATATCGGGACCGGTTGCGGATATCAGGCGTCTGTGCTTTCTCTACTGTCCCGGGAGGTTTATAGCATTGAATTCCGAGCGGAATTGGCGCGTTCAGCGGCGGCACGGCTGCAACGGCTTGGCTTCGCGAAGGTGCACGTGCATTGTGGCGACGGAACCTTGGGCCTAAAGGAATTTGCGCCGTATGATGCGATTTTGGTAGCTGCTGCGTCGCCCCGGGTCCCCGAACCGTTGTTGGAACAACTGAAGGACGGTGGTCGCCTGATTGCGCCTATAGGAGCGGAAGATCATCAACACCTGATGCTGGTAACCAGGAGAGGCAGTGAATATATCACGCAGCAACGCGAAGGGTGCCGGTTCGTGCCCCTGCTTGGACGTTATGGCTGGAAGGATTGGGAACTTTTGTGACGACTACGCCCGAACTGACCATCATCATCCCCTCGTTTAACGAAGAACAGCGGCTGCCCGGTTCGCTGGAGAAGATTGCCGCGTACATTCGGGACAAGCGGGCGAACACTGAGGTGCTCGTGGTGGATGACGGATCAGTGGATCGCACCGCCGCCGTGGCAGAATCCTGGAAGGATCGGATTCCCCGGTTGCGAGTGCTTTCCAATGGGATCAATCGTGGAAAGGGGTTTAGCGTGTGTCACGGCGCGCAGGAAGCGTTGGGAGAGATCGTGTTGTTCACGGATGCGGACCTCTCTGCGCCGATTGAAGAAGCTGAAAAATTGTTCGAGGCGCTGAAGTCGTGCGATGTGGCCATCGGTAGCCGCGCCATGGACCGGAGCCTCATTGAGGTGCACGAGTCTGTATTCCGGGAATTTGCGGGAATCATATTCAACAAAATCGTGCAAAGCATACTGCGGCTGCCATTTGTGGATACGCAATGCGGCTTCAAGGCATTTCGGCGAGAGAGGTGCAGGATCATCTTTGAACAACAAACGATTGAACGATTTGGTTTCGATCCGGAACTGCTCTATCTGGCAAGGCATCACGGGTTATCGATCAAGGAAGTGCCAGTGCGCTGGGCACATTCGCCGGCGACCAAGGTGAGCATGATGCGCGACAGCGTGCAGATGTTCCTGGACGTGTTCATCATCGGATGGAATGGGGTTTTGGGGCGGTACCGACGGAAGAAGTGAGAGTCCGCTTTATTGCACAAAGTACTTGACATGACTTCTCTGTCGGCGTAGCTTATGCCCTATGGCTGTTCCCGGTCTCAGTCGCGCGGTCCGGCGCGAACCCATCCCCATTGACGCCCGTGCGGCGGATCATCTCCGCTACATACGGGAAACGATGGAATCTGCGGCGGAATTTACCGCCGTGCCGGGTTGGGGCGGCGTGACCATGGGAATGACCGCACTGGGCGCGGCGCTGTTGGCCGCCCGTCAGTCCACACCCCGGGCCTGGATAGCGATCTGGCTTGCAGAGGCATTCATTGCGGTAGCCATCGCCGCGCCGGCGGCGGCTACCAAAGCACGACGCGCCAATTCCTCTCTTTTTTCGGGGCCAGGCCGCAAATTCGTATTGAGCTTTGCCCCGCCAATCGTGGTTGGGGGACTGTTAACCCTCGCGCTATTCCAGTTGGGGACGGTATCCGCGCTGCCTGGGGTCTGGCTTCTGTTGTACGGCACAGCGATCGTAACCGGCGGAGCGTTTTCGGTTCGGGCGGTGCCGATTATGGGTTTGTGTTTGATGGCACTCGGGGCGGGCGCTCTTTTTGCTCCGGCATCCTGGGGCAATCTGTTTATGGCGGCGGGCTTCGGTCTGGTGCAGATTGGTTTTGGTTTTTGGATCGCGCTGCGTTATGGCGGCTGAGTAGCAGCTTTGAAGGTGAAAGGGATATGGCTAAGTCATCTACAATCCGACAAGAACGGCTCGTTCGAGAAGAGGGGCCAGCGACGGTCCGAACTACGGCTCCGCAGCCTGTTTCCGCAAACTTGGACCGGTTGATTCATGAACGGATCCGCCTGGGGATCGTGAGTGCCTTGGCGGTGAACCGGTCGCTGACGTTCAATGAACTAAAGGCACTTTTGAAGACCACGGACGGAAACCTGAGCGTGCACGCGCGCAAACTGGAAGAAGCGGATTACATTATTTGCACGAAATCGTTTGACGGACGACTGCCAAAGACCGAATACCGACTGACAGGGTCGGGACGGAAAGCGCTGGAACGTTACCTGGATCATATGGAGGCGCTGATCCGAGCGACGCGCGACCGGTAAAAATTTTTTGGGCATGTACTTTGTAATATAAAGTACACTGTTTCATGTAGCGGCGGAGATTGAGAATGCTTATGCAATCGATCGTTCTGCAACACTTGCCGGAAGCTCCCGCGGCAGCGACGCATCCCCTCCATGTGGCCATCATTTGCGATGGGAACGGGCGCTGGGCGACTTCGCTTGGGCTGCCACGCTCGTACGGCCACAAAGCCGGGGCGGAGGCGGCCAGAAACACCATCCGGTGTGCGCCACAACTGGGAATCCACACACTGACACTTTTCACGCTGTCTTCCGCGAACTGGAAGCGACCCTCAGCGGAGGTGGCAGCGATCCTCAGGATTCTGCAAGAGTATCTGCAAACAGAGACAAAGCATTGTGTGGATGAAGGCATCCGGCTAAGCATTATTGGAAGGCGGGACCGGCTCCATCCGGCCCTGCGAGAAGCCATCGGGGAGTCTGAAGCTGTCACCTCCAAGGGGAAGAAGTTGCATCTGCGATTGGCGGTGGACTACTCGGCGCGGCACTGCTTGTTTCAAGCAGCCAGCAAGTTCTATAAAGCGACAAATCTGTCTCCGGAGGCGTTTGGTGATGTTTTGGCGGAAGTGCAGCGGGGCGTATCGACGGATGTGGACCTGCTGATCCGAACAGGAGGGGAGCAGAGACTCTCGGATTTCCTGCTTTGGGAATGCGCGTTCGCGGAGTTTGTATTTTTGGACAAGCGTTGGCCGGACTTCACGCCAGTGGATTTAAGCAACGCAGTTGCGGAATACGAGAAGCGGGAGCGGACGCGTGGGGCCCTGCCGCAGGAATACGCCAGTTAATCCAGACCTAACCTATTTATTCTAAATCATTTACTGCGACAGTTGTCGGCTCGGCTGACGCTGACGTTTTGGGACGCTCCGTCGTCTATACCGCAGGAGAACGTAATGGGAACTGTGGGACTTACGCTGAGATGGGAGGATAGAATCTCATCGGCGGCAAGCGAGGGAGGGCGGGGAGTGGAACCTTCGGAGATCGCAGCCCGACAAAACCGCGACAACAGGGCCCTTCCGGATGACGCGGCCTTGGCAGCCGGATGTCTCGCTGGGGACTTGCATGCGTACGAGCGCCTGTATCAGTTGCAAGGGGCGCGAATGAAGAATCTAGCGCGCAACCTGCTGGGGTCACAGGCAGACGCAGAAGACGCCGTGCAGGACACATTCCTGAAAATCCAGAGGGGTATAGGAAGTTTTCGAGGGCAATCCACATTCGTAACCTGGACGTTCCGGATACTCGTGAACACATGCCACGACTTGCGGCGGAGCCGAACGCGGCGCAAGGAACAGATGCAGGATGATGTGGACGGAACCGTTCCGCGGCCGGAGCCGCGCGCACCGGGTGCGCACCCTTCCTTACGGATGGCTTTGGAACGTGCGCTGGCGACGCTGACACAGCACCAGCGCGATGTCTTTCTGTTGTATGAGGTGGAAGGATTCCGGCACGCGGAAATCGCGGCGACGCTGGACATCAGCGAGACGGCTTCCAAAAACACACTCTTTCAGGCAAAGAAAAATCTGCGCGGGATGCTGGCGCCTCCGCGGAGAGCGGAAGCAGGTGGCCAATGAACATTTCTTGCAACGATCGCGAACGTATATTTTTGGATGGTTCGGCCGAAGAATGGGCGGCACTGGAGGAGCATGCCGGCAATTGCCCGGCTTGTGCGGAGGAGATTCGCGCGTGGAAGTCTTTGAGCGTGGCGGCGGAGGAATTGCGCGATTATCGGGAAGATACTGCGCTTTGGGCCAAGATCGAAAGTTCACTGCGAGAACAAAACCAACGACGGGGGTTCTGGGACCTGCTGGGATTGCGTGGTGATTTTTCCTTGGGCTGGCGGACCGCCCTTGCTGGGGCATTGGTTCTTATGCTGGCCCTTTCGGGAGCCTATGTGGTGCGTCACCAAGGAAAAGTCGATCCAGGCCAGACCCGATTGCTGAAGAGTTCCGCACTTGCCGAGGTGGAGCGGACGGAGCGGGACTACATGAAGGCCATCGATCAACTCGCATCAGAAGCGCAGCCCGAACTGGATTCACCGACGACACCGTTGATGGCCAGTTACAAGGAGAAACTGGTTGTGCTGGATAGCGCGATCGACGAGTTGCGTTCAGAGGCCGGACGGAACCCTTCAAATGCACACCTGCGGTATGAACTGCTGGCGATGTACCAGGAAAAACAAGAGACGTTGCAGGAAGTTTTGGAGACGAAGCGATGAATTGGCATACCAGGTCACTTTGGGCAAGGAAGTTCGCGATAGTTGTGGCGCTCGGCTGTTTTGCGGCGCTGCCCGTCATGGGCAATGGATTGGGACAAAGTACGGCGACCAGGGATTTCAAGAAAATCTTGACCCTCGGCGAAAATCAAACAGTTAGCCTGACGCACAAGTTTGGAGATGTGCATATCCATGGGGAAAACAGCCGCGAAGTGAGGATATCGGCAACCATTCGCGTGCAGGCGCATTCGCAATCGGATGCGGATAAATACGCGGATCAGGTGCGCATTGAGGTGTCGCAAGATTCGCAAGGAATCAAAATTCAAACGGTATACCCGCGCGATGATTCGAAGTTCATTGCGATCCGCATAGGCGGCCCGTCGTATTCGGTTGATTACGATATTGCTGTGCCGGTGGATGCCAAGCTGTGGATGAAGAACAGTTTCGGAAACGCGGAGGTGCAGGGAGTGCAGGGGTGGGCCGATCTGGAAAACACGCACGGGCAACTGAAGTTTCGCGACGGGGGATCGACGAAGCTGACGGATTCGTTTGGTGAGGTGCAAGCAACGGGAGCTGCGGGCAACGTGACCGTGAACAACAACAACGGGGCGGTAACGGTTTCGTCAGTAAAAGGAACGTTGGACGTTAAGGATCGTTTTGCTTCGATTACGGTGAGCAATGTCGCTGGTGCAGTGACCATCTCCGGAGGCAACGGGCCTGTGGAGGTGACCGATACCGGAGCATCAAAGGTCAACAATTCGTTTGGAGCGGTTTCGGCGCGAAATATTCATGGAGACCTCGTCGTCAACAACAATAATGGGGCCATTGATGCGGATACGGTGACTGGGGGAGCGCAGTTAAATGGAAGCTTCGGCGCGATCAGCTTTGCCAACGTTTCTGGAAATGTGAGATGCACCTCCTCTAATGGACGAGTGAGCGGTAGGAAGACTGGTAGTGAAGTGTATGTGAAAACTACGTTTGGCGAAGTGTCGTTGGAACAGATCGGTGGTGGGGTGGAAGTGGAAGATTCCAATGGCGGGATCAGTGTAAAGGACATAAAGGGCAAAGGCAGCTTCAATACTTCGTTCGGCTCAATTGAGGCGACAAACCTGCCGAAGGGCGTGAGAGCCACGACCGGCAATGGCCAGATCGCGCTGAGCGATGTAAGTGGCGACACGTATGCGAAGACGAGCTTCGGATCTGTTGATATTCACCGCGTGAACGGGAACTTGACGATTGAGAACGCGAATGGACCGGTGACGGCGAGCGGAGTGAAGGGAGATGCGTCGGCGAGAACGAGTTTCGGGTCGGTGACGCTGGACGACATCGCGGGTTCAATCACGGTTGACAATCAAAACGGAACGGTGACGGTAACCGCGGCACGGACTTCGCCGGGATGCAAGAATGTCTCGTTGAAGACTTCTTTCGCGCCGATGCAAGTGCGGTTGCCGGCGGAAGCCGGTTATGACGTGAATGCCCGCACTTCCTTCGGGCATATCTCGAGTGACCTGCCAGTGACGGCTACGGGAAATTTGGGTGGAGATTCTTTGAATGGGAAAATCGGCAGTGGCGGGTGCACGCTGTCACTGACAAATTCCAATGGGAATATTGAGATATTGAAACTGTCAAAATGAGGCGTGAACCCGAAGTTCACAAGCTTCTATAGAGGAGCGTCACGAAAGTTTGTGGCGGTCACGATCCATGGCGAAGGCTTTCCGCAGGACGCGAGTGGCAGTTTCAGTCAGGTGAAATTGTTCGAGTTCGTCCTCCCGGGCGAAAGCGACGTCGGTCACATCGCTGCTAGCGCGAGCTTCGCCGGAAATGCGCTCGCAAAGGTAGTCGACGATTACGTAGTGGAACTTTGGGCCGCGGGCGGGATTGTCCGGAACGGACGTCTCCGCGGGAAAGATCCTGTCAAAAACCTCAATTACGTCCAGAACGCGCACTTCCAGACCCGTTTCTTCCAGCAATTCACGCGCAACCCCTTCTTGAAGGGATTCGCCGATTTCGAGCGTGCCGCCGGGAATCGACCAATGGCCGCGTAAGGGTTCACTACCGCGAAGGATGAGTAAGGCTCTACCGTCTTCAATAATCACACCACCGATTCCGACAACAGGTCTTTCCGGGTACTCGCGCGCCATGCCGTGTTGGACTTTCACCCAAGCTGTTGGGTTACACTGGATACAGGCGGGAATGGTTGGGATTAACTTTCCTCGCCGGGGTATATAATACGCCGGATGGTAAGCCCGAGCGATTGCGGGTTCGCCAACTAGAGTCCAAATCGGAGGACGGATCGTGCTTCGCTGCCCAGAATGCTCCGCAGAAATAGACGTGGACGAAGACGAAGTTGAGGAGGGAGAGATCCTCAGCTGCCCGGAGTGCGAGACAGAATTGGAAGTATCGCAGACCCATCCGGTGGCGCTGAATCCGATCTCCGACGAGATCGAGGAAGATGACGACGAGGACCTCGAGGAAGAAGACGAGGACGAGGAAGATTTTGACGAAGATGGCGACCTGCTGGAAGAGGAAGATGACGACGAGGATGAAGAGGACGAATAGCTTGACTGTGCCCTGTGGCCGGGCATCCTAAGCAGGCCGAGCGCCATCAAAAGCTTGGGGACCCGTTCGAAGCAAACACCGAGGATGACAAGCCTAACTTCAGTGGTGATGGGGGCCCTTCTGTCTTTTCCCTGTTCTATCGCGGCTCAAGAGACATCCCCACCCACGCCCGCTGCAACTCCGGCAGCTCCTTCCGGGTCGGGTGGCCAATCCACTGCGGGGCAGGGAAGCTCGTCCAGTAAAACGAAAAACAGGCCAATTCCGAGTTTCCTAATTGTGGGGACAGTGTTTAACGAAAATGCGCTCTCGTTTCCGGGGGTTCAAGTGCGCATCCGGCGGAGTGGCGAAAAGAAATTTGCGTGGGAGACGTATACGAATTCGCGGGGGGAGTTTGCGGTTCGGGTGCCACCTGGCTACGACTACGAGGTGGTGACACACGTGAAAAAATACGAAGACCAAAGCGAGAGTGTTGACAGTAAAGTGGACGTGCAGCAAAGGCTATCGATCAAGCTAAAACCGCGAGGAGAAACAAAGACAGGAGCGAAACCATGAAACAGAGTCGTGGGGTGTTCTGGCTGTTGATCCTTCTGTTCTTTGTGAACGGGTGGGCTCTGGCGCAGGGATCAAAAAAGGAGACACAACTGCGGTCTGTGCGTGGAATGGTGAGTGATAAGGGAGAGAAACCAATCCAGAATGCGGTGGTGTTCCTGAAGAATATGCGGACAAACACGGTGATTAGCCACTTTACGGACGATGAAGGGAATTACCGGTTTACGGGTCTCGATCCAAACGTGGAGTATGAAATCTATGCCGAGTTCGAAAGCGAAAAATCGGCCACGCGGACGGCTTCGCCGCTCGACAGCCGGAAAGAGATTACTTTGAATCTAAAGATAGACCGGAAGAAGAACTAGCGTGACTCTTGGCTAACACACCGACAAGTGCGATTCGGAATTTCTGAGGAATATCAAGTAAACTGAGATTTGCCTGCAAGCGGTCCTACTTCCACGGCACATCGAAAAACCGAGGAATGAAGTGAGAAGGAAAGAATGAATTTGCGCTTATTTTCCAACGCATTGCGGACGCTGTCGGTCGCTCTGGTGTTCTTGGCCTTGCCGCTATTCGCGCAGGAAAAGCCGGACAGCCCACGGCCTAAGGTGCAGACCGATGCGGGGCAGAATTCGGCCGTCGATCCGCTGGAGAAAGAAGCGAACGACGAGGTGCCGAAGCGCATATTCTGGATCATTCCAAACTTCATGACCGCGAACGATCAGCCCGAAAATCAAGGACCGCTGACCACGAAGGGAAAGTTCGATATCGCGTGGCACCAGTTTTGGGACATGAGCGCGCACTTCGGTAACATCATTCAGGCCAGCATCTCTCAAGCGGCAAATGGGCTTCCGCACTATGGCCAAGGCTGGGGCGCCTTCGGCGAGCGCTATTTAGCACAAGAAGGGGATCAGTTCACTGGGAGCATGCTGATCTACGGAGTTCTTCCGAGCGTGCTGCACCAGGATCCGCGATATTTCCGGAAAGGCCGTGGTAAGACCTGGTCGAGGATTGGCTATGCAGCGTCGCGTGTAGTTATTTGTCGAACCGATTCCGGAAAACCCACCTTTAACGCTTCCCAGATGTTCGGACAATTGGGGCAAGCGTCTATTTCTGCATATACGTATTACCCGCAGCAGGATCGCGAGCTTAGAGGTGTTCTGAGCGGCTGGGCGATAAATCAGGGTTACAACATCGGGTGGAACCAACTGAAGGAATTCACGCCCGACCTGGGAGCTTTCATGAGGCGGCACCCCATGAAGAAAAGCAAAGCTCCGCAGGTTGAGGATAGCCGTTCGCCCCTGAGTGATAGCGACCAGCCCCAGCTTACCGCGCTGGGCGAAGCATCCGGATCGCTCCCGGGACAACGGTAACCACCACCGGAGTCATTCCCAGAAGTTCTCCATCGCCATGAAACCAGCTGGGTGGTTCGGTTTCAATGCTGACGCACGTGGTGCTGAACCGGCGGAGACGCTTGGTATTCAACGTTCCACGAGAGGCGAAAGCGGGAAGCAGGCCGAGAATCTGCAGCAGGCTCAAATCCTCGAGAATCACCAGTTCCAACTTTCCGTCATCTGTTTTGGCACTGGGAGCAAGGTAAAGTCCTGCGCCATAACTCGGGGTATTTAGTATGCCCACAACGAGAGCGGTTGCTTCCAGTGCCTCGCGTTCACCGGAACCTATCGTAATCCGCACTCGGATAGCACGAAAACCACGCAAAGCGCGGATCGCCGAGAGAACGTAGCGTGAGCGTCCGTGCAAATTGCGGTAAGCGCCATTCGCGTAGCGAGACGCTGCCGCGTCTAAACCGACTCCACCCCCTCCGGCGTAAAACCGTTCGTTGCCGTCCGCAGTTCGCACCCGGGCAGCGTCTAGCAAGCAAACCTCGCCTTCCAGCAGCAGAGCAGCGGATTGGATATGGTCCGGTGGGAAACCTAAGGCAGTGGCGAGGTCATTCCCTCCCCCTGCCGGAATTATGCCCAGGATTGTCTGCGGATAATCCGCAACCGCGTTAAGAAGCAGTTGAAAGGTGCCATCACCTCCGAGGACAAGAATCCGTTTGCGACCAGCGCGTGCCGCTTGGCGTGCTTTATCAGCAAGATCGCCGGGGCTATTGGTGACACAAAATTCCACGTTCCAGTTGCGTTGATGCGCGAACTTTTGCAAACCAGGTAAGGCCGAGTTGGCGCGCCCG
>DATERF010000013.1:0-2969 GCA_035271845.1 Candidatus Acidiferrum sp. | reverse complement strand
ATTCATTCGCGATCTTTGCCTGCGCTGGAACACCTACTGCATCACCGACGAAATTTACGAGCACATCATCTACGACGGCGCCGAGCACCTCACCATGGCCCGCCTGGACGGCATGCGCGACCGCACCATCGTCATCAACGGCATGTCCAAAACCTACAGCGTCACCGGCTGGCGCGTCGGCTGGGCCATTGCACCGCCGGAAACCACGCAAGCCATCCGCAAGGTTCACGACTTTCTCACCGTTGGCGCGGCCGCTCCGCTGCAGCAAGCCGGCGCCCAGGCGCTCAAATCGCCACAGTCCTACTACGACAAGCTGGCCGCCAACTACGCTGCCAAGCGCGAGCGCCTCCTTAAAATTCTCACCGCCTCCGGCTTCACCGTTTACAAGCCCCGCGGCGCCTACTACATCATGACGGACATCTCCTGCTTCCATTTCGACGAGGCCAAATATCCCGCCGAATCCCGCGACGTCTCCTTCGCCAAATATCTCGTCGAACACATCGGCGTCGCCTGCGTTCCCGGCTCCAGCTTCTACAACGACGCCCGCGACGGCGCCCAGCAGGTCCGCTTCACCTTCTGCAAAAAAGAAGCAACCCTGGCCGCCGCCGAAGCCCACCTCGCCAACCTCCACGCCTAGCTCTTCCGCTGTGGAGGGTTAATTCCTGGTGTCCAGAAGATACATCCAATGGCCTGAAAACAGCTGGAAGGCAGAAGCGCAGCTATCGTATCTTTTTGATGTTGGAGGTACATGCACCTCTTGCGAATGAAGCTTTCATTGATCTTGCTTGCAACCATGCTCGTTCTGGCATCGGGCTGCCATAAGAAAAACACCGAGTTGCCCCCCAAACAATCCGAGGCGAACCAAGCCTTTGACATCGCGCAAGCCATGAAGATGTTCTGCGGGAATTACGACTTGAAAACCCAAACGTCCGTTGCGTCGCTTCCAAAAGAGAAGAGTAGTTTCCCATCCGCTGGTGAAGAGCAAATGACTGTCAGGCCACTTTTCCAGGCTTTTGATGGTGATGCTGGCGCACGAAGTTTCGTGCTTGTCACTTACGCCGTCCCAACCGGTGATAGCTATGACTGTCACGCCTGCGCCCCAACAATTGGAATGGCTGTCTTTTCTCAGAAGGGACTGAAGTGGACCATTGATGCATCCAACCGAGCTATCACATTCGCTGGCGGATGGGGAAAACCGCCAATGGACGTCCAATTGGTGCAAATCGGGCCAAGCCACTATGCCGTGGAACTCATAGATTCTGGCGGAGGGCAAGGTGAGACTACAAAGGTGCTGGATCTCTTGATTCCCTGGAACGGCACGGTGAACCTCGGTTTAGAGCGAATCATTTCGGACGACGACAAGGGCATGTGCGATCCAGACGGAGGTTTGCCATGTTATGCGAATCACCGCTCGGTTACTTTCATCCGCAATGATAAGACCGAATACTACGACCTTGAATTGGAACTGACGGGAACTGACCTTCCAGTTTCTGAAGCCGTTCCCTCCATGCCAGCTCGCAAAGTGCATGGTATAGAGACTCTCAAGGTTGAAAATGGGAAGTACGTCCAAGTCTCGCGTCAGGGCGACCTGACAACCGTTGACCATGCTGTAGCGGAGCGGGAAAACCTCAGGTGAAGTCAAGCTACATGCATAATGGGCGCGCTAACCGGAATCTACCCAACTCGCTTTTCGCCGTGCGCTTTACCTTTTTGGGCGAGGAGAATATCACCGCCAAGATAACCAGATTGCTTGTGCGTCTGCCATGAAATATACCGTGATTCTTCAGCGCGAAAGTGACGGTGGGTATGTCGCTGTAGTGCCCGCATTACCCGGCTGTGTGTCGCAGGGCGATACTCGCGCGGAAGTCCTCAAGAACATTGAAGAAGCAATCGAGTTGTACGTCGAAGACGTTCGCGAAGCGGGCGAGCCAATTCCTATCGAGGTGGACCGCGAGTACGTCGAAGTTACGACTTTATTGCGATGACGAGAATTCCGGCGAGGAATTGCTTAAGCTTCCCCAGCGGAACTGTGCTCCGTGCTAAAATCGCCCTAGACAAGGAAGGAACCCCACCGTGCCCCTCGAGCTTTCTATCATTCCGCCGCAAACCAAACTTGAATCCAGCGCCGATGGCCAGGCCTTCGACATCTCCACCACTACTACGCGTACGTTTCTCTGCGAGCTCAGCGTCACCGATCAGCTTGAACAGGAGTCCCTCGAGGTATCCGTTTGGGGTTCTGCCGATGGCCAGGACTTCGGCAAGAAGCCGTATCTGAAAATTCCGCAGCAATTCTATCGCGGCACGACCAAAATGGTTTTGGATCTCTCCCTGCGCCCCGAAGTGCGTTTTCTCCGCGCTCGCTGGGAGCTCAACCGCTGGGGACGCGTCGCCCCCACGCCCATGTTTGTGGCTGGGCTGACCCTGACCGAAATTCCGCCGATGTCTCAAGCTACCCCTACCAAACGGGGCGTTGTGGCCGTATCCTAGCGGGCACATGGGGTGAGAATTGCCCGTTCTCCCTCGGACTTTTGCTTTCGATAAAATTAAGGGGTAGGAAGCTATTGGTCGGTTGCCCTGTGGTGGCTAGCTTCCTACCCCGCGAGTGGTCTTGCTGGTATAGACGAAGTTACACCTCTAAATGTTTCTCGTCCTTTGAAAATAGTTTGCGGGATCGAACGAAGGCTTCCGGGCGGGATACAAAGCCCCATAGCCTCCCGGGACAATGTTTCAAAAAGTTCCCGCGTTACTTTCACCCCACCTCAACCGTATCCAAATAACGGGCCACGGAGGCCTTCCACCGGAACTTCTCCGTAATGGCCTGCTGTAATGATTGTGCCGCCGCAGGCTCTCCGTGTGTCAGGTACACCTGCTTCGGCGGCACTTGCAGCGCCGTCAGCCACCGCAGCAACTCGCTCTTCCCAGCGTGCGCCGAAAACTGCCCCATCATCACAATCTCCGCCAGCACCGGA
>DATERF010000012.1:0-2044 GCA_035271845.1 Candidatus Acidiferrum sp. | reverse complement strand
GGGCTGGATTTTAAGTCGTTGATAACAGAAGAAATAGGAATTTGACCTGCCTAGTGACTATCCGGTTCTCTAACGCCTCCCCGAGCTCGAACTGAGTCTTGGATTGCTCGCGCGAGCCTTTTGAACAGTTCAGCGTTTTCGTCTTTTTCGAATCGTAGGCTGCGAATGACGTGCCACGCCGTTTTGTAGCTCCCCAGGTCCAGTTCCCGCTGAAGCTGCTTTGCCGTTAGCCCTGGATTCGAGACAAACTTGTGAATGGCGAGGAACCATTTAGACAAGGGTAGGTGTGACTGGTGAAAAATGGTCCCTGCAGTCGCGCTGTACAGGTAGCCACAAGAGCCGCTTGCAAAATTCGTTCAAAAGGCTGAGATAAAACAAAAGCGTTAGAATTCGTTTGTAGAAGTGGGCTCACTCGAAGTCAGCTGTTGTTGCCAAACAAACCAGCGCCACGGGAGCCCACATGAAGCTTACACTCCGGCAGCAATTGACGCAATTCGCTCACCTGTTGCAGAGCCAACTCTTCCCCACCTTGGAGGAGGCAATCGGCAAGTTGGACGACCCGGCAAGGCGTCTGGTGACAATGCTGGAGATGATTCCGTTGAGCCGTTTCGTACCCGCCTCGCGAGGCTGGATCGGACGACCATCCAAAGACCGCTACGCCATGGCGTGCGCCTTCGTGGCCAAAGCGGTCTATGGCTTCGCTCACACCCGCCAGTTGGTGGAACGTTTGCACCAGGACCGGCAGTTGCGCCGCATCTGCGGCTGGGAGACCGAACGCCACCTGCCGCACGAATCCACCTTTTCGCGCGCCTTCGCCGAATTCGCTGCGATGGAGTTCCCCCAGTTCGCACACGCGGCGCTCATCGCCGATACGCAGAAGGATCGCCTGATTGGCCACATTGCACGCGACTCGACAGCCATTGAAGCGCGCGAGCGTTTTCCGGAGACGCCGAGCCAAGCGAAGGCAGTTAAGGCTGCGCGTCAGTTCGCCAAAAGAGGGAGTAAGCCCGGCCCGCGCGGGCCTCACAAGCGACACAAAGGCGGAAAGCCGAAATACACGCCCAAATCCGACACCCGGCTGCACCGGCAACGCAGTATGAAGCTATCGGAGATGCTGGCTCAATTACCGCGTCACTGCAGTCTGGGCGTGAAAACGTCGGGTGATGGAAACCAGAAATATTGGCGTGGGTACAAGCTCCATTTGGATGTGGCGGACGGGCAGATTCCCATCAGTGGTATTTTGACGGCGGCCGCATTGCATGACTCCCAGGTAGCCATTCCCCTGGCGACGATGACGGCGCAGCGCGTGACCAGTCTGTACGACCTGATGGATTCGGCCTACGATGCGACCGAAATCATGGAGCACAGCCGGAGTTTAGGACACGTTCCGATCGTGCAGCCGGTGAAGCGACGACGCAAAGAGATTCCGTTTCAGGGCCCCCTACCATCACGGACATTCACGTGGGCGGAGGAAGATCGCTTCCGGGAGAGGACGACCGTCGAGCGGGTATATGCGCGGCTCAAGGATGAGTTCGGAGGCCGGCAGATCCGAGTGCGAGGAGCGCAAAAGATTATGGCGCACCTTATGTTCGGACTACTGGCATTGACGGCGGATCAGATCATGAAACTGAGGACGTAGCGCACCACCGGTCGGCGCTCATCCACAGCACAAAAGTGAACGCGGGGAAAATCTGATCTCAGGACCCAAAGGTATGGCACGGCAAACGCAATGACGCACAACCGAGGGCCGTAAAGGCAATTCGCTCTCCAAAAAACCGGCCCTCCATCCCACTCGCGAGCGCTCCAGATCATTTTCACGCCGAGTTTTGCAAGTGGGTGACACCGCTAACTGACAAATCTTAGCCGTATTTTCACGGCCTTATGGGCCCGATCGAGCGGGCGCTCGGATTTCGTGCTGGTACATCTGAGTTGAGAAGTTTCTACTCGGAGGACAAGTACCCATGCAATACGGTCGTGCGATTCTGGTCGCGGTTTGGCTGATTGCGATAGCCAAAGGCCAAACCCTGGTGGATCTGAGAACGCA
>DATERF010000011.1:0-43460 GCA_035271845.1 Candidatus Acidiferrum sp. | reverse complement strand
TGTATCTCGTGCAACACTTTCAACCGGTCCCGTTCTCGTTGGCTCAACGCAATTCGCTCCGTCTCCATGGGGCCCTCGGCCATCCATGAAAGCGGACATTTCTACTTTGCACAAACCGGACATTCTCATTTTGCGGCGACATCTGTGTTCCCGCTCATTGACTGCCCTAACCTCCTATGTTAGAAACGCTGTGAACGATGAGAATAGCTGCCAGGTCGCGGAAGAATGGTTCCGCCTTACAGGATGGTTTGCGCGTTCTCGCTCCTTCCTTGCGCATGCAGCTTTTTTTGATAGCCATCCGCAGCTAATTGAGTTTACGGCTTACTATTCTCATAATCCGAACCGTTGCGTTGCAGCATAGTGGTCCCGGGGTCCATGGCAGACGAGTCCAAGCCCTCCCAAGAGCCTGAAAGTACTACGCCGGAGCCTAAAGACGCTTCGCCGTCGCCTGCGCCGAAGAGCGCCGCTCCGCCCGCCGCGCCCGTTCCGGCGAAGCCGGCTGCGGCCGCGCCCAAGGCTCCTGCGCCTCTCCAGATTCCTCTGGATAACGATCTTGTGCGTCGCTACCGCGACCGTTTCGGCTCAGCTATTCTGGACGCGTTAGAGGATCGCAAGCAGCCCTATCTGGTCATCGATGCGGCCCAACTCTCCGAGATCGCCCGTTATTCGCGCGACGAAGAAAAATTCGATCTCCTCGAGGATTTCACTGCGGTGGACTGGCCTCGTCGTGAAAAGCGCTTCGATCTCGTCGCCATTCTTTATTCTTTCCCGCACAATAACCGCCTTCGCCTGAAAGTTCCCATCGCGGCGAACGAGCACCCCCACAGTCTGGTCGACCTCTGGGCCACCGCCGACTGGCTCGAGCGCGAAATCTTTGACATGTTCGGCATCGAATTCGCCGGGCACCCCGGCCTGAAGCGCATCCTCCTTCCCGACGGTTGGCAGGGGCATCCGCTTCGCAAGGATTACGACATTCTTCAGCAGGACACGGCGTGGGTTCGCGAGAATCTCGGGATTGACAGCGGTCAGTAGCTCTTGGAGACGTGGCAGACACAGTGCAGCAAGACGCGACACATCAAAACGACACGCTTCTCGGCGCCGACGAGCTCATCCTCAACATGGGCCCGCAGCATCCGTCCACTCACGGTGTCCTCCGCGTGAAACTCAAACTCGACGGAGAGCGTGTGCGCGGTACCGAATGCGTCATCGGCTATCTCCACCGGGGCGTTGAAAAAATCGCAGAAAATCGCAGCTATCAGCAATTCGCTCCCTACGTCGACCGCATGGATTACGTGGCCGCCGTCAGCAACGGTCTTGGCTACTGTGAAGCCGTCGAGAAACTACTGAACGTTGAAGCTCCTCTTCGCGCAAGAGTCATTCGCACCATCCTTACCGAGCTCCAGCGCATCGCCAGCCACCTGGTCTGGCTTGGCACCCACGCCCTGGATATTGGCGCGCTCACCCCGCTTTTCTACTGTTTCCGCGAGCGGGAAGAAATTCTCAAAATCTTCGAAAAGTATTGTGGTGCCCGACTCACCACTCACGCTTTTCGCATCGGCGGGTTGCAGTATGAAAGCTATGACGGTTTCGAGAAAGACGTCGAGCGCTTCTGTAAGGATTTCGAGCGCCGCATTCAGGAATATGTCGATCTGCTCACCGGAAACAGTATCTGGATCGGCCGTACCCGAAACGTGGGCGTCCTGAACGCCGCGGACTGCATTGCCCTCGGCGCCACAGGCCCGATCTTGCGCGCCAGCGGCGTGAAGTGGGATCTTCGGAAAGCCCAGCCCTATGCCGCTTACGACCGCTATCAGTTCGATATCCCCGTTGGCACGAACGGTGACACCTACGATCGCTACATGGTCCGCATGGAAGAGATGCGCCAGTCCCGCCTCATCTGTCTCCAAGCCATCGAGAATATTCCCGATGGACCCATCCTCGGTAAAGTGGGCAAAGTTCTGAAGCCTGCCGCGGGCGAAATCTATCACTCCATCGAAGCGCCGAAAGGCATTCTCGGCTACTACATCGTCAGCGACGGCACCACGCAGCCCTATCGTGTGCGCATCCGTCCGCCTTCGTTCGTGAACTTACAGGCCCTCGACAAGATGATCCGCGGCCATCTTGTCGCGGACGTCGTTGCCGTCATCGGCACTCTCGATATCGTCCTAGGCGAGGTGGACCGATGACCGTTTTGGAGTGCGGCGGCTTGCCGCCGCTTTTGCGCCAATGCCCACACCTCCCAAACCAAATGGGAGCGTGTCTGCTCAGGGATATGCTTTTTTCTCGGCAACCCTTGCTGGTTCTACGGGGGAACTCGTCACGATGAGCCCCACCACCCAAGCCGTCCTCCAATTTCTCCAGACCTGGTGGGCCGAACTGGTCTGCGGCGTGGTCATCGTAGCCGTTGTTCCGCTGATCGCCGGCTACGTTGTTCTTATGGAACGCAAACTCATGGCGGACATGCAAGCCCGCCTCGGTCCCATGCGCGTCGGCCCGCATGGACTGCTTCAGCCCATCGCTGACGCCGTCAAGCTGCTCATCAAGGAAGACATCGTCCCCCGAGACTCCGACGCCTTCATTTTCTGGTTTGCCCCGGTCATCTCCATGGTCGCCGCTCTCACGTCCATGGGTGCGATTTACTTTGGCCCCGCTTTCCGCGTCGCCGACGACATCAATGTCGGGATCCTCTTCGTCATCGGTGTCAGCTCACTTGGTTTCCTGGGCATTATCCTCGGGGGGTGGGCCTCCAACAGCCATTACTCCATCATCGGTGCCATCCGCAGCACCGCCCAACTCGTCAGCTACGAAACCGCTGGTGGTCTCGCCATCATCAGCGCTTTGCTTCTTGCTGGTACCCTGAGAATTCACGCCATCGTCGATGCGCAGTCGAGCAATCACGTCTGGTTCATTTTCCTGGCGCCCGTAGCGTTCTTTATCTATTTGGTCGCCTCCATCGCCGAAACCAATCGCGCTCCCTTCGATCTTCCCGAGGCGGAATCCGAACTCGTTGCGGGCTATATGACCGAATACAGCGGCTTCCGCTGGGCGCTCTACTTCCTCGGCGAATACTCCAACATGATCGTTGTCGCCTCTGTTGCCACCACGCTCTTCCTTGGCGGCTGGCTCCGTCCGTTTTCGAACGTTCACTGGCTGGACTGGCTGGACTTCCTGCCCGCTCTGTTCATTCTGCTGGTTGGCGTCTACTGTGTTTACAGGGCAGGGAAGCAGCCGGTCAAAATCCAAACGCAGTTCATGTGGGCCGTCGCACTCACTTGTTTCGCTGTTGCCGTAATCTTTCTTGTACCTTGGATTGTTCCTCCGTTGAAATTTGCCATTCCGGGTCTCAACGGCGCCTTCTGGTTCCTCTTGAAAGTTTCCGCCTACATTTACGTGTTTATGTGGCTGCGCTTCACCTTGCCTCGCTATCGCTTCGATCAGCTCATGCACCTAGGCTGGTACATATTGATTCCTCTGGCCATCGTCAATGTCTTCTCCGTTGGCGTGGCCATGTTGCTCGAATCGGAGTTTGGCTGGAATCGTTGGCTCGCGCTGATCGTCACCACCGCTTTCACGTTGGCAGTCTCCCTATACCTTGTGCATGTGCATGATAAGCGCGCCGCAGCGGCTGCTGCTGCCACGGCAACCACGTCGGATTCTTATGCTGGATAGCATCCTCTTTTACTTCTTCGCCGGGGTCGCGGTTCTTAGCGCCGCGCTGATGGTGACACGTCGCAACGCCATCCACTCCGCCGTGTTCCTGATCACCGCGCTCTTAGCCACCGCCGGCATCTTCCTGCAACTCCGTGCCGAATTCCTGTTCATTGCGCAAATCATCATTTATGTCGGCGGCATCATGGTGCTGTTCATCTTCGTAATCATGCTTGTGCGCCTCGACGTGCCCCTTCACCAGATCCGCTTTCGCATGCAAAGGCTCGTGGCTGTACTAGTGGCACTCGCGCTTGGCTTGGAAGTCACCGTAATTCTTCTTTTGGCGCGACAACTGCCCGGTGGTGGCTTGTTGATTCAGGGCAGCGCACCCGCCGAGAAACTTCCTCCCAACTCCGAAGAATTAGCGAAAAGCCTGTTCAGCAACTACCTTCTGCCTTTTGAAATTGCCAGCGTCCTTCTGCTGGTTGCCATGGTTGGTTCCGTCGTTATGGCCAAGAACAAGAAAAGGACTGACGAATCATGATGTCCCCAGCCCATTATCTCTTCCTCAGTCTGGCGCTCTTCCTCATCGGTTGTATCGGCGTCGTGACTCGCCGCAACGTCATCGTCGTCCTGATGTCCATTGAGCTGATTCTCAACGCCGTCAACATCAACCTCGTTCTCTTCTCTGGCATCTTCGGCGATGTCGCCGGTCAGGTCTTCGCCTTGTTCATCATCGCGGACGCCGCTGCCGAAGCCGCCGTCGGTCTCGGTATTATCATTGCCTTCTTCCGCAACCGTGAAACGGTCCTCGCCGACGAAATGGACCTCCTCAAATGGTAGCGTCCTTGCACATTTCGCCGTCATCCCGAGCGCGCACTTTGCGCGAGGAATCCCTCTTGGAAGCTTGGGAGGCCAATCCATGACCTCCTCCAACTATTTTCTCGAGCACCTCTGGCTGATCCCACTTTTCCCTCTCATCAGCGCTGCTCTCATGCTTTTCTTCGGCCGCCTTCTTCCCAAGAGCGCCGTCAACTTCTTCTGCGTGGGCAGCGTGTTTCTCTCGTTCCTGTACGCCGCCGGTGCTGCCCTTGCGCTTTTCGCTCTCGATCCCGGCCAGCGCGTCTTCCAACAGATTCTTTTTGAATGGGTCACGCCCGGCCCCATTCCCGCCGTGGGTGGTCCCGTCCCTTTCATCGCCGATTGGGGCTACCTCCTCGACCCACTTTCCTGCGTCATGATTCTCGTGGTCACGGGAGTCGGGTTCCTCATCCACGTCTACTCCATCGGCTACATGAGCCATGAAGGTGGCTACTACCGTTTCTTCGGCTACTTGAACCTCTTCATGTTTTCCATGCTCACCTTGGTCCTCGCTAACAATCTGCTTCTCCTCTTCGTAGGTTGGGAGGGCGTGGGCCTCTGCAGCTACCTGCTGATCGGTTTCTACTTCCTGAAGAAATCCGCTTCCGACGCAGGCAAAAAAGCCTTCATCGTGAATCGCGTTGGTGACACCGGTTTCCTGCTCGGCATCTTCTATATCGCCACCACGTTTGGCACCATCCGTTTCACTTCCCAGAGCCTTGTGGACCCCATCGCTTTCTCCGGTATTAACGAAACGCTTGCCGCTATGCTCAGCCAGGGGCGCTTGCTCTACGGCGCGCCGGTCCTGACTGTCATCGCCTTGCTCTTGTTCATCGGTGCCACCGGCAAATCTGCCCAGCTTCCTCTCTATGTTTGGCTCCCCGACGCGATGGAGGGTCCCACGCCCGTTAGCGCCTTGATCCATGCCGCGACCATGGTTACTGCTGGCGTTTACATGGTCGCGCGCATGAACGCCATCTATCAACTTGCCCCTGCCGCCATGGATGTGGTCGCGATCGTTGGTGCGCTCACCGCCATTTTCGCTGCCTCGATGGCCCTTGCGCAGACCGACATCAAAAAAGTGCTGGCTTATTCCACCATCAGCCAACTGGGCTACATGTTCCTCGCTCTCGGAGTCGGCGCATTTTCCGCCGGCATTTTCCATCTCATGACCCATGCCTTCTTCAAAGCACTCCTCTTCCTCGGCGCCGGCAGCGTCATCCACGCGCTTTCCGGCGAGCAGGATCTCCGCAAAATGGGCGGGCTTTGGAACACCGTCCCCTCCACGTCCAGGCCCTTCCTAATCGCTACGCTGGCCATTGCCGGCATGCCTCCTCTGGCAGGTTTCTTCAGCAAAGACGAGATACTCGGCCACGCATTCTCTCGTGCCGCCACCATGGATCGCTACCTCTTTCTCTGGATCGTCGGCGTGATCACGGCGGGCCTGACCGCGTTCTACATGTTCCGCCTGCTTTTCCTCGCCTTCTTTGGCTTCTCCCGCGTTTCACCTGAGGTGGAGCACCATATCCACGAATCACCTCCCACCATGACCGTTCCTCTCATGATCCTCGCTGCTCTTTCCATCGTGGGCGGTTGGTTTGCTCTTCCCACCCTTTGGGGAGAAGAAAGTTCCTTCGAAAAGTTCCTGGAACCCGTCGTTCGCGGAGTCGTCCCCGAAACCGTCGCCGTCAAATTTGCCCACCACACCTTGCTCGTCGAATGGCTGCTCATGGGCATCTCCGTGGGTATCGCGGCCCTCGGCATCTGGTTGGCTTACAACCTCTACCTCAAGCATCCGCAACTCCATTCCAAAGTTGCTGCTTCCTTTCCACGCCTGCACAATCTTTTGATTCACAGATATTACGTGGACGAAATCTATGACGCGCTCTTCGTCAATCGCATCAAGGACCTCAGCACCGCATTTGCCCTGTTCGACGCAAAGGTCATCGATGGTCTCGGTGTCGACGGCGCGGGCTGGCTTGCCCGCGTGCTTTCCAGTATTTCCATGTGGTGGGACAAGTGGATTGTCGATGGCCTTGTCAATCTAGTCGGCAAGTTCACCCGTTCGCTCAGCCATCCGATCCGCATGTTTCAAACCGGCATTTTTTCCAGCTACGCCGTCTTCATCCTGATCGGGCTGGTCATTTTGCTCGCGTATTACGGCCATCACATGCAAGTTTTAGTGCGCAGTCTGCGCTGAAAGGCGATTCGCATGCAGCTTTTTTCTCATCATCTTCTTAGCGTGATCCTCTTCACGCCAACGCTCGGTGCGCTCCTGCTCATGCTCATCCCGCGCGGTTCGCAAACGCTTCATCGCCTCGTCGGCAACCTCTTCGGCTTTCTCGGGTTCGCTGTCTCGATTCCTCTTGTACTCCATTTCCCCTCAGGCTATAGCAGCTATACCTTCCTCGAATCTTACGACTGGATCCCCTCCATCGGCGCCAAATACACTCTGGGCCTCGATGGCATCAGCTTTCTCCTGGTCATGCTCACCACCTTCCTCGGCATGATCGCCATCCTCTCCTCCTGGTCCGCCATCCAGTTGCGCACCAAGGAATACTACATTCTCCTCCTGCTCCTGCAGACCGGCATGCTTGGCGTCTTCATGTCTCTCGACTTCTTCCTCTTCTACGTGTTCTGGGAAGTCATGCTTGTCCCGATGTACTTCTTGATCGGCGTCTGGGGCAGCGACCGCCGTCTTTACGCCGCCATCAAGTTCTTCCTGTACACCTTGGCCGGCTCAGTCCTGATGCTTCTCGGTATCCTGGCCCTTTACTTCAACGCCGCCAAAGCAACCGGCGTTCAAACGTTTGACATTCCCACTCTGTTGGCCGCTGCCCAGCACTTTCCAGACTCCCTGAGAGTTTGGCTCTTCTGGGGCTTCTTCTTCGCCTTCGCCATCAAAGTTCCCATGTTCCCGTTCCACACCTGGCTCCCCGATGCCCACACCGAAGCGCCCACCGCCGGCTCCGTAATCCTCGCTGGCGTTCTCTTGAAGATGGGCACTTACGGCTTCATTCGCTTCTCATTACCACTGCTTCCTGCCGATACCGTCGCGCGCGCCAAGATCATCCACATCCTCATCGTCTTGTCTCTCGTTGGCATCATCTACGGCGCCGTCGTTTGCCTCATGCAAAAAGATATGAAACGTCTGATCGCCTACAGTTCGGTAAGCCACTTAGGCTTTTGCACTCTCGGCATCTTTGCGCTGACGCCCAATGGCCTCTCCGGTAGCGTGCTCCAGCAGATCAATCACGGCATCTCGACCGGCGCGCTCTTCCTCATCGTCGGTGTGCTTTACGAGCGCCGCCACACGCGCCTCATCTCTGAATTTGGTGGTCTCGCCACGCCCATGCCCAACTTCGCCGCCATCTATCTCATCGTCAGTCTCAGCTCCCTCGGCATGCCACTCCTCAATGGCTTCATTGGGGAGTTCACCATTCTTCAAGGCGCCTTCGTCGTCAGCAAAGCCTGGGCTGCCTGGGGCACACTCGGAATCGTACTTGGCGCCGCCTACCTGCTTTGGCTCTATCAGCGCACCATGTTTGGCCCGGTCACTCACGATGTGAACAAAACCCTTCCAGACTTGAATCTTCGCGAATACGCCATCCTCCTTCCCCTCATTTTCATGGCCTTCTGGATTGGCATCTACCCCAAGCCTTTCTTTGACTACATCAACAGTCCCGTGGACAAAATCGTTCACCAGGTAAACCCGGACTTCTATAAGCCCTCGCGCAGCCAAGTCGCCGCTGTTCCTCAACCTGCGTCCGCTCCCGTTTCCTCCGCGTCAATATCCTCCACCTCCTCAACTTCCTCCAAAGCGTTTGCATCAGCTACAGCAGCTGAGAACGGGGTCAAATAACCGGCGCCTATGCATTCTGCCCTCAACTCCGTTATCAGCTACATCCACGGCGATGGCCTGGTCATCCTTCCGGAAATGGAGTTGCTCCTCTTCGCGCTCGGCATCCTCATTTTCGATTTCCTTCTCGAAAAGAAAGAAAAGCACTTTAACGCTTATCTTGCCCTTCTTGGCGTTGCTGGCAGCGGCATGGGTCTGTACATGCAGGTTCAGCGCTTCAATGTCCTGCGCAGCGATCCCGCTGCCCCTCCTGGCCTCCTCGGCTTCCATAACACGGTTCTTGTTGATGGCTTTTTCATAGTCTTCGCCGTTCTTTTTCTGGCCGCCGCCGCCCTCGTAATTCTCCTCTCCATCCGTTACATGGATCTGGAACGCGAGCAGGAAGGCGAATTCTACGCTCTGATCCTCTTCGCCTGCATCGGCATGATGTTCATGGCCTCCGGCATCGACCTGATCGTCCTCTTCCTCGGCCTGGAAACCATGGCTCTCAGCTTCTACGTCCTGACCGGCTTCCTCCGCGCCAATAAACGTTCGAACGAAGCCGCGATGAAGTATCTTCTCCTCGGCGCCTTCAGCACCGGCATCCTCGCCTACGGCTTCTCTCTCCTTTATGGTGCAAGCGGCTCGGCCATTGAATTCGGCGGCAAGCCCTCAACTAACATCTTCGCCATTGCTGTAGCGCTCGAATGGCGGCTAAGGCACACGCTTGCCCAGGGCCAGGTCGACTGGCTCGTTGTTTTAGCCTTTGCCAGTGTCGCCGCTGGACTCTTCTTCAAAATCGCCGCGGTGCCCTTCCATCAATGGGCTCCCGACGTGTACGAAGGTGCTCCCACACCCATCACCGCATATGTAAGTGTCGCCTCGAAGACCGCGAGTTTTGCATTACTGCTTAGGTTAATGAATCCCTACTATGGCGTTTTTGGGCTCACTCAACCGACTTGGATTTACGCTGTTGCTGGGGTCGCCATTGCTTCTCTCACATGGGGCAATCTCGCCGCTCTTACCCAAAACAACATCAAGCGTCTGCTCGCCTACTCTTCCATCTCTCACGTCGGCTATATTCTTCTTGGTGTGGTTGCCGCCAACGATACTGGCATGACTGGCATCATGTACTACCTCATCGCCTACGGTTTCATGACCATCGGTGCTTTCGCCGTCGTCATCGTCATGCGTCAGCGTGGTCTCATCGGCGATACGCTCGACGATCTCGATGGCCTTTACCAGCGCAATCCTGCCGCCGCTTTCCTCCTACTGATCTTCATGCTCTCGCTCGCGGGTATTCCTCCCACGGCTGGTTTCATGGGCAAGTATTTTATTTTCCAGGCTCTCATCGAGACGCATCATCCCGTGCTCGCCGTCTTTGCCGCGCTCTATATCGTTCCAGCCCTCTACTATTACTTCCGCGTCGTCGTACACGCGTGGATGAAGAGTCCTGGAGAAGCCTCCACGCCGCACATGAGCAGCGCACAAGCCATCGCCTTGGGTGTCACCCTGTTTGTAACCTTGGCCGCCGGGTTGTATCCTGAGCCCTTTACGCGACTGGCCCGCTATGCCTTCGGACAATAACGACAACAAAGACCACAAACTCACTCCCACTGAAGAACGGGCGGCGGGCTTCAGCCGTCAATTTGCGACGGCTATGGAGTTGCCGTTCATCCTCGTCGCGGCGATTATCGTCGGCGGCTTAATCGGCTATTTCCTCGATAGCTGGCTTCACACCAAGCCTTATCTGATGCTGGTCTTCGGTTTCCTCGGCTTCTTCGGCGGCCTGCGAGACATACTCCGCCGCGCCTCCAAACAGTAGCCGTGTAGCGGCGGCTTTATGCCGTCGCCGGGCCTCCAAGGATAACCAAGGAGTGCGGGAGCCCTGCTCCTGCTTTCGCGATCCCGAAGTAATCCGGCCCGATCAGCGCCGCCTGGCTGTACGCAACCTGCTCTTAAGTCGATCTTCCGCAAAAAAGTTCGGCGCAATTCTAAGGAGCGTTGTTTGCGACGAAGGATCTCAACCAAATGATTCACGAATAACTTCTCTGACGCCAACCAAAGCTATAATCTCCCGGTGGACACCACGCCCGTCGCCGACTCCTTTTATCGCCACTCCGAATCCCGCATCTCCCAACTCACGCTTCTCCTCGGTGCTCTAGCGGCTTTGCCGGTGGCCTGCTTCCACGGTTGGCGCTGGGGAGCCGGCATCTTCATTGGCGCTGCCTTGGCTTGGCTGAATTTTCGCTGGCTCAAACAAGGTCTCGACGCCCTCACCGAAGCGTCCACTGCCCAGGCCGATCAAAAAAAGGCAACCGTTCCCATCGCTACCTACCTCAAAGCCCTCTTCCGCTACGGGTTGATAGCTCTCGTGGTCTATGTTATTTTTAGGTATCTAAACGTTCCCGTTTTAAGCATGGTTTTAGGTCTGTGTGCCCTGGGAGCGGCGACGATTGTGGTTAGTGTGCACAGCATCTTGCGTCCCTCGGACTGACGAATGGAAGAACACATAAAACAGCTCACCCACTGGGTGAATCATTTACTGGGTCCGCTTGCCCTTCAACTGCTCCACGCGCTGCAAATTCAGCCTGCCGATTACGAACACCCCATTCCCGAGTATGTGGTCATGTCCGTGGTGGTTCTGATCATCGGCACCTTCCTCGCCATGATCCTTCGCACGCGGGTTTCCGTCGAGCGTCCAGGTGCCTTCCAGCAAGCGGCGGAAATGCTCCTCACCAATCCCATGGGGTTCGGCATAAAGGATTTGCTCGAAGAAAACGTCCCGCATGGGGCAGAGAAGTACATCCCGTTCATCGGTTCAATCGCCATCTTCGTTTTACTTTCCAACCTTCTCAGCGTTTTTCCCGCATTCTCGTCTCCCACGGGAATTGCGATTGTGCCGCTAGCTTGCGCCTCTCTCGTCTTTCTCTATTTCAATTGGCAGGGCATTCGTCACCACGGCGTGGGCGGGTATCTTATGACTTTTGCTGGCTCACCCCGATCCCTAGGTGACGCAGCGCTCGCGGTCCTCTTGTTCCCGGTGGAAATAATCTCCACTTCCGCTCGCCTTCTTTCCCTCACCGTCCGGCTCTGGGCCAACATCTTTGCCAGCGACCTCATCTACGGGATTTTCTTGGGCCTGTTACTAGGTCCGTTCGAATGGGCGTGGACCAAGAGTCCCATTCTCGGCCTCATTTTTGGCATCTTTCCCGTGGTCATCCCCATCCTGTTTGTGGGACTGCACATCTTCGTCTCGATAATTCAGGCCTATATTTTCACGGTGCTCCCGTCCATTTACGTCGGGCTGGCCGTCGCCGACGAGCACTAGTCCATGATGACAAACTCCAAAGTTTGTCATTCCGAACGAAGTGAGGAATCTGCTTTGCGTTCCGTGCGGGCATGGTTTCAGCCGTGCTACTGCTGCCCGAACTTTCAGCGCGGCTTGAGCCGTTGAGGGCTTCGGCTTTTTCGGTTGTGCCGTTCAGCGTGAGACCGGTTTGCATCACGTAGATCCGGGAACCACCCACTGGCGGCAATTCTCAGGAGGTAGTTATGAAGAAAGCAGTGATGTTGTTGGCTGTACTCGTGGCTGTTGTGCTCGTTGCTCCGGCCGCGTTCGCTCAGGACGCAGGTGCTGTTTCGGGGAAAAATCTAGGCGCAATCGCGGCGGGCTTCGGTATGGCCCTGGCCGCGTTCGGCGCGGCGCTCGGACAGGGAAAGATTGCCTCGTCTGCCTGTGAAGGCATGGCGCGCAATCCCGGCGCCGCTGGTGCCATTCGTGCTGCGATGATTCTTGGCCTGGTCTTCGTCGAGACCCTGGCCCTCTTCACGCTCGCGATTATCATGTTGAAGGTCTAGGCCCGTATCCAACGGAACTAAAAACGCCCGCTACGGTCATCTCGGAGCGGGCGTTTGCTTTCCAGGTGAGGATTGTTCTATTAGTATCTTTATACTTCAACAAGTATTTACTATGATATTTTACGGTTACCCAGCAGAGCACTATGCTAAGACCCTTTAGAATCAGCACTTCGCCTCTAAAAGGTTTAACTACCTTTAAAGTAGCCACTTACGAGAAAACAGGGGGAGGGGGGAGTACCGACCAAGTAACTCCCCACCCATCCTACCGGGCGGCAGTAGCTCTTACAGCGTCGCCAGCGTCGCTAGCGCTGCTTTATCCTGTACCAAGAGGGTCGACCCGTTCACTTCCACCAGTCGCTTGCGTTTGAACTCGCTGAAGCTCCGGCTAACCGATTCTCGCGAACATCCGATCAATTGTGCGATTTCCTCGTGAGTTAGTGCCAGCTTTACCCGCAACCCGCCGCTCGTTATCGGTGCATCGGCGGACCATTCCACCAGGAACCGTGCCAACTTCTCCTCCACCGAATTGCTCAGTCCGATCGAGCGGATCACTTCATAGGCCGAGTGGCAGTCGCGTCCCAGATGCTGTGCCACCTGCAGGCATGCGTCACCATGCTCCTTGATAAACTTCAGAAAATCTTCCCGGCTAACGTATGCCAATTGGGTCGGCTGCAGTGTTTCCGCGGTGATCTCGTGGGGCGTCCCAGAGATTGCTGGATTTAAACCTAGGATGTCTCCCGGCTTCGCAATCTTGAAGATTAAGGTCTTGCCGTCACTGTTCGTCGTGAGCAGTTTTACGCGTCCTTGACACACAATGTAAACGCCCCGTGCCGCCTCTCCTTCCATGAAGAGAATGGCCCCGGCTGGGTAGGAACTGGTCCGCCGAATCTCCCCCAGAGCCCTCGCCGTTTGTGGCGAGACGCTGCAGAAGAAGCTGTTGGTGCGCAGTCCGCAGTCAGTGCAGTCATCGACCACCGGGAATCCATATGGAGTGCGTGGCTTCCGTTGCGCTGCTAGCGGCAAATATCCGTTCGCGGTTTTAGCTGTCATTACGCTGCTCGCCATGGGGACGTCCTTTCTTTTCCAAGGGGAATCTGGCCTGGCGAGATTAGAAAAAGCACTTGGTTGGCCAATCAGGCCAAAAGGGGGGATTTGCCCGGTTTCCTTTAAACGACGGGAAATGTGTTGGTTACGGGGCTACCTCGGGGGTTCCATTCCGGGATTCGTGAAATCGGTCTCCTGGGGGTGGGTTATATCGCACAGAGTTGTGTGATCTTCATCACTACTTGAAGCCTCCCAACACTACTACTTTCCCCTCACGTGGCAGGTTCCAGCAGTTGCCGGATCTTCCGGGCCAGTCCTTCGTGTGTAAATGGCTTCTCGATGAATGCCACATCCTCATCCAGCAGCGCATTCTGGGAAATCACTCCCGCCGTGTGCCCGGACATGTATAAAACCTTCACCTCCGGCCGTTTTCTTAGCAGCTCTTCCGAAAGCTCTCGGCCATTCATATGCGGCATAACCACGTCAGTCAAAAGGATGTGAATCTTGCCGGGGTACTCGGCCGCAATATGCAGGGCCTCCGCAGCCTCTGACGCTAGCAGCACACGGTAGCCGGCCGTTACCAGGAAATCCCGCGTCACCTTCGCTAGCAGCTTGGAATCCTCGACCAGGAGGATGGTCTCCGAGCCATTGGAAACTTCTTCGTCCTGTTGGATGCTGACCTCTTCATCCGACGCGCCGGTTGCGCGGGGCAGGTAAATCTTGAACGTAGTTCCTCTTCCAGGTTCGCTGTACACCCAGATATGTCCACCGCTCTGCCGAACGATGCCATAAACCGTGGCCAGCCCAAGCCCGGATCCCGAACCTTGTTCCTTCGTTGTAAAAAATGGTTCGAAAATCCGGCTGACGGTTTCTTTGTCCATGCCTTGGCCAGAATCCGTCACAGAAAGCTGCACGTACGGCCCTGGCACCACATCCAGATGGTCACGCGCATACGCGTCGCCCAGGTAAGTGTTCGACGTTTCGATGATCAGTCGCCCGCCCTTATTCATGGCGTCACGAGCATTTGCCACCAGGTTCAGAATGACTTGCGACAGTTGACTGCGGTCGTTTCTGATGTCTCCAAGATCGCGGGCCAGCACCATTTCCAGTTGAATGTTTTCTTCCACGATGCGCCGCAGCAACGGCTCCAGGTCCGTCAACACCACGTTCAGATCTAATACTTGCGGCTCCGATGCCTGCTGCCTTGCAAAGGCCAGCAACTGTCGCGTCACCGACGCGGCTTCCTCCCCCGCCAGCTTGATCTGTTCCACCCTCTCGACGTGCGGCGCTCTGGGTGGCCCGGCCTTCAGCATCATCTCCGCGTTGCCCAGGATGACCCCGAGAAGGTTATTGAAATCGTGAGCAATCCCGCCTGCCAATCGGCCGATCGCTTCCATCTTTTGCGTCAGCAAGAGCTGCTCCTCCAGCCTTCTCGCCCGCTCCTGCTCGCTGTCCCGCTGTCGCATGGCCAACTCTCGCTGCACGATCTCGCCCTGAAGCGCTTCGTTCGCCCTGACTAGGTCCGCGGTGCGTTCCCGGACGCGTGTCTCCAGCGCCTCCTTGGCGTCACGAAGCTCGTCCTGTGCTTTCTTTTGCAGTGTGATGTCCCGGATGGCGCTGAACACCAGCATCCCTTCTTCGGAACGGAATGGACTCAAACTGATCTCGACAGGGAACTCGCTGCCGTCCTTGCGCAGGCCGTACAACTCTCTCCCAGCTCCCATCGGCCGCGGCCGGGGCGAATCGCTATAAGCTTTTCGATGGTGCATGTGACCTCCCCTGTACCGTGCGGGGATCAGCATTTCCACGGGTTGCCCCAACAGCTCCTCGCGATCGTAGCCGAATAACTTTTCAGTTTGGGCGTTTACCAGGGAGATTTGGCCATGCTCGTTGGCGATGACCATGGCGTCGGGAGCCGCTTCCAGCAGTGCGCGGAATTCATCGTGCGTCCACTGTTGTCGAGTGGAGCGACTCAGACTGGCGGAGCGAGGCCGGTCTTCCATGTAGGTAGGTCCTGACTGCTAATGCTTGCTGCGCAAAAATTCCGGGCCACATCTTACTTTACTGCGTATCTGTGCGCCAGGCACGCCTTGTCGCTGTGGCAAACAAAAAGTATTTTCCTGCTGCCGCGCTTATCGAGCAGAGAGCATGAGAGGTTGAGTGAGAACGATTCCCAGAACGTGATTTGGCGCGAGCCCCAAGTATAGCGTAATTAGCGCCGCCACGGTCACTACCATCGCCGCTGTCGGGCTCAGCCCCTTGCTTGCATCCGCGGGCACCGTGCCCTTGTATTCGCGCATGTACATCACCACGATCAGCCGGAAATAGTAGTAAGCCCCAATGACGCTGTTCGCCGCCATCAGCACCGCCAGCCACACGAGGTTCGATTTGATCGCCGCCGTGAATATGTACAGTTTCCCAAAGAAGCCTGCCGTGATCGGCAGCCCAAGCAGCGACAGCAGAAACAGGCTCAACGCCGCCGCAGCAAACGGCTGGCGCATTCCAAGCCCCGCGTAGTCGTCGTACGTCAGATACCGTTCGCCCTGTCCGCCTACCTCGGAAACCACTGTAAACGCTCCAACCGACACCAGCGCATAGCTCGCCAGGTAAAACAGGACCGCCGCGTACGCCGGAGCTACCGCGTCGGCATCGGGCCTTACAAACGAAATCGCCGCGAAGGCCACCAGCGTATAGCCAGCATGCGCGATCGAGCTGTATGCCAGCATCCTCTTCACGTTGTTCTGGACGATCGCGCCCAGATTTCCCGCGAACATTGTCAGCACGGCCAGAATCCAGAAAGCCCAAAACCAAAAGTCGGTGGCAGCGTGAACCGTGCTAAAAATCCGAAGCAACAGCGCAAAAGTTGCCGCCTTCGGTCCGGCAGAGAACAGTGCCGTCACCGGCGTTGGCGCCCCCTCGTATACGTCGGGTGTCCAGATCTGGAAAGGAGCCGCAGCGACCTTGAATCCCAGTCCCACCAGAATCAACGTGAGCCCCAGTCGCAGCAGCGTGCTGTTCGGACTTACATCCGCAATTGCCGCAACGTTTGTCGATCCTGCCACTCCGTAAATGAGCGCAATTCCGTACAGGAAAAATGCCGTCGCAAAAGACCCAAGCAGGAAATACTTCATCGCGGATTCACTGGATTTGATCGAATCTCTCCGGTAGCCCGCCAGGATGTAACTTGCAATCGATGACATTTCCAGCCCAATGAACGCCGTCAGCAGTTCCTGCGCCGAAGCCAACACGCCCATTCCCGCGGTCGCGAACAGAATCAGCGCATAAAATTCCGCGCCATCCAGGCCCTCACGTTCAAGGTACGAGTCGCTCGCCAGGATCACCAAAAATGAAATCAACCCCACAAGCCAGTGGAAAAACAGGCTGAACGTGTCGAACTGAATTAACCCTGAAAATCCACTTCCTGCGATCGTGGAAAAAGTGACCAGCGTCCCCGCTGCCGCTCCAATCATCGCAAGAAACGTCAGCGCTTGCCGGCTCTTCAGGAACGGTTGCAACAACATCAGAAGTACGCCGAAACCACACCACACCAGTTCCGGCAGCACGTGGAAAACATTCTGCAGCATCACTTGATTCAAGGATTCCATTTAGCGCGCCGCCAGCCTTTCCGCTAGGTTCTCCGCGTGGACCTCGTCCTGCGGCACGGCCATCAACGGCACAGCCGCCTCATGCATCACCTTGGGATTCATCTGCTCAATCACCGCTTTGCACGGTGCTGCAAACCTCCGCGTGAAAAATGGTGAACCCACGCCCATCCACAGGATCACCACGGCCAACGCCACCAGCATCCAGTTCTCTCGGGCTGACGTGTCTTCCAGTTGCCGGTTTTTCTGGTGCGTTACTTCGCCAAAGAACACCCGCTGGTAGGACCACAATAAATAGCAAGCCGATAGAATTACTCCCGTCGCCGCCCAAGCCGCCCAGTGCCAGTGCGCCTGGTACGTGCCCAGCAAAATCAGGAACTCACCCACAAAACCGTTCAACATCGGCAAGCCCATCGACGACAGCGCGACAAACAGGAAGAAGGCCGCTAACCGTGGCATCGGAATGCACAAGCCACCGTAGTCGCTGATTTCAAATGTGTGCCGCCGGTCATGCAGCATTCCCACCAACAAGAACAGTGCCCCGGTGGAAATCCCGTGCGCCAGCATCTGGTACACCGCGCCCTGCATCGAAATCTCCCGGAACGCGAAAATGCCCAGCACCACAAAGCCAAGGTGGCTTACCGAAGAGTACGCCACTAGTTTCTTCAGGTTGGGCTGCACCAGCGCCACTAACGCCCCATAAATGATGCCGATAATCGCCAGCACTGCCACATAGGGAGCTGCCCGGTGCGACGCCTCCGGGAACAGCGGCAGGCAGAACCGGATCATGCCGTACGTCCCCATCTTCAGCAGCACGCCAGCCAAAATAATGGACCCGGCCGTTGGCGCTTCCACGTGGGCGTCGGGTAGCCAGGTGTGCAGTGGGAACAACGGCACCTTAATCGCGAACGCCACAAAGAACGCCAAGAAAAGGATCGTTTCCGACCGTTCTGACAGTTGCAGTTGGCCGCTATGGATCATGGCCTGAATCGTCGGGAGGTCAAACGTGCCTGTGGCGTTGTACAGCCAGATGATTCCTACCAGCATCAGGATCGAACCCGCCATCGTATAGATCACGAACTTCACAGCAGCGTATATCCGGCGGTCATGGCCCCATATTCCGATCAGAAAGGCCATGGGGATCAGCATGATCTCCCAGAACAAAAAGAAGAGGAACATGTCCAGCGACAGGAAAACGCCCACCACGCCGACTTCCAGGAGCAGCAGCATGACGTGGAATTCCTTGATCCTGAAATGCACTCCCTTCCAGGAAGCCAGCACGCAAATGGGTGTCAGGAAGGTCGTCAATATGACCAGGAACAAACTGATCCCATCGACGCCCATGTGGTAATTAATCGCCGGCGATGGAATCCACTTCGCAAATTCCTCGAGGGAGTAGCCGCTTTGCCCAATCGGCACTGCCCGCAACATCAGCAACGAAGCAACAAACTCAATTCCGGAAACAACCAGCGCAAACCGCCGAATCCAGAGCTCGTCATCCCCGCGCAGCCACAACAACGCCAGCGCCCCCGCAGCAGGGAAGAACACCAAGAACGTGAGTAGATGTCCGTTGAGAGCCATTACCACATCCCTTCGAACAACGCCGGACGCAGGATCGGCCAGAAAATAATCCCGAAGACCACGACCGCCCCCACAAGCACCCAAACCGCATAGCTGCGCGTATTTCCAGATTGTGTCTGACGCACTGTGTTGCCCACTGCCGTCGTGCCGTTGGCAATCCCGTTCACAGTCCCATCGATCACGCCGACGTCCACAACCTTCCAAAGGACATTCCGGGAAATCCAAATCAGCGGAGCAACGATCGCAACATGGTAAAGCTCATCCACGTAGTATTTATTGTAGAGAAGCTTGTGCAGCCCTTCCGATTTCCCGTGCTTCACATCCTTCGCATACATCCGCCACGCCACAGCGAGACCAACTGCCGCTGCAGCAACGGCTACGAACGACAGAATGTGTTCGAGCGATTGGGCGGTCTCTCCAGCTGCGGTCTCCGCAGCGCCGAAAACGGGTGAGAGAAACTCCGCAAAGTAGTCCTTGCCACCCCAGAAAGCGGGCAACGCAAACCAACCGCCAGTCAGTGAAAGGAATGCAAGGATCATCAACGGAACCGTCATATTCAGCGGAGATTCGTGTACGTGCACATGATGTTCGTCGTACCGCTTTTGGCCAAAAAACGTCAGCCAGATCAGCCGGAACATATAGAACGACGTCAGCACGGCCGCAAGCAGCCCGACGGTATACAACACCTTTCCGCCGGGTTCGTGGTTGAACGCGGCAAACAAAATCGCATCCTTGGAGAAGAAGGCAGCAAAAGGCGGGAATCCAGCTATCGCGATTGTGCCGAACAGCATGCACCAGAACGTCACCTTAATTTTGGACGCCAGCCCGCCCATGTGCCACATATCCTGTTCGCCGCCCATGGCGTGTATCACGCTGCCGGCGGAAAGGAACAGCAGGGCTTTGAAGAACGCGTGGGTCATCAGGTGGAAGATTCCCGCGCCGAATGCCCCGACTCCGCATCCAAGGAACATATAGCCAAGCTGGCTGACGGTCGAATACGCCAGCACCTTCTTGATGTCAGACTGCACCAGTCCAATCGTCGCCGCGAAAAACGCCGTGGCGCAACCGATGATCGCCACGATGTACATCGCGGTGGGTGCATGCGTGAACAATACGTGTGAGCGCGCAACCACATAAACGCCGGCCGTGACCATCGTCGCCGCATGGATCAATGCGCTGACAGGCGTCGGGCCTTCCATCGCATCGGGCAGCCAGACGTACAACGGGATCTGCGCCGATTTACCGGTTGCGCCCACAAACAGCAGGATGCACGCCACCGTAAGCACACCGAACTGCCCCAGCGCTTCTGCCGGCAGCGGACCAGCCTGCGCGAATATTGCCGCGAAATCCAACGTATGGAATGTGCGGAACAACAGAAACATCCCCAACATGAATCCGAAGTCACCGATACGATTTACGATAAAGGCCTTATTGCCCGCGTTTGTCGCCGACTTCTTCAGGAAGTAGAAGCCAATCAGCAAGTAGCTGCACAGGCCTACTCCTTCCCAGCCCACGAAAAGCAGCACGAAATTGGCAGCTAGCACCAGAATCAGCATGAAAAACATGAACAGATTCAGGTAGGAGAAGAACCGGAAGTAACCTTCCTCGTGGGCCATATATCCGGTCGAATAAATGTGAATCAGAAAGCCCACACCGGTCACCACTAGCACCATCACAACGGTGAGCTGATCGAACTGCAAGTCGAACCCCGCGCGAAAGGCGCCCGCCACGATCCAATCGAAGAATTCCTTGCGAAAAGTCTGCTGGCCGTTCGCCAGAAACTCGCGTACCGCTTCCAGTGCGCAGGCAAACGAAAGTCCTGTAGAGCCAAGCGCGACAGAATGTACAATTTTATTCGGCCACTTCCATCCCAACAGGCCGTTGATAGCTGAGCCGAGTAGTGGCAACAGAGGAATGATCCAGAGATGTTCAAGTATCGGCATTAGAGTTTAAGCAGATTCACGCTTTCCACGTTCAGCGAACGGCGGTTGCGCGCTGTCAGAATGATGATTCCCAGGCCCACGGCCGCTTCCGCAGCCGCCACGATGATCACAAACAAGACAAAGACTTCCCCATCGGGTTTGCCACGCGCCTGGCTGAAAGCCACAAACGCCAGGTTTACCGCGTTCAGCATCAGTTCGATGGCCATGAAAATCGTGATGATGTTGCGCTTGAACACAAAGGCCACGATTCCCAATCCAAAGAGAATCGCGCTCAGCAAAAGGTAGTAGTTTGTCGGGACCATGTTTAGTTCTCCCGCTGGGCCAGCACAATCGCGCCCAGAATGGCCACCAGAATCAAGAACGAAGTCAGTTCAAACGGGTACACAAATTCCGTAAACAGTAGCGTCGAAAGTGTTCTCGTGGAGGTCAACGTCGCCGGACCCGCGGGCGGTAGCGCTGCCGCCACTCTCGAGTTCACCAGGGCCGCCGCAATCAAACCCGTTACCGCTACCGCCAGTGGAATGCCGGCATACAGCGCGAGCTTGGAGAAATTCGTGCGCTCTTCCTCGCCCGCGTTCAGCAGCATGATCACAAAAATAAACAGCACCATGATCGCGCCACCATACACGATGATCTGCACCGCTGCGACAAATTCGGCGCCCATCAACAAATACAGACCTGCCAACGCCACCATCACCACGATCAGCGAAAGCGCGCTATGAATAGGATGGCGCTGCACAATCAAGCTGACCGCGCCCAGGACAGCGATCGCGGCAAGCACAAAGAAGATCACCAACGGCGCGTTCATCAGAACTTTCCCCAAATCAGAATGGCAATCGCGGTCAACACTACGTTGGCAATCGAGACCGGCAGCAAGAATTTCCACCCGAAACTCATCAACTGGTCATAGCGAAAGCGGGGAAGCGTCCCGCGCATCCAGATGTACACGAACAAAAAGGTGAACACCTTTGCCAGGAACCAGAAAATCCCCTGGATCGCGTCATTCACCACAGGAAACACAATCAAACCGGTCCCGATTGCGATGAGCACCGCCCCCACAACCGGCAAAAGCAGTCGTCCAAACAGGTTCTCGTAGCGAACGCCGTCGAAGATCATCCAAAGCCCAAACGGAATCATCAGCACCGACGGCAGATACTGTGTAAATGTCCAGGATTCCGGAAAGGGCGAGAGCCAGCCCCCAAAGAACATGATCGTGGCCAGGCAGGACACCGTGATCATGCTGGTATATTCCGCGATAAAGAACATCGCGAACTTCATGCTGGCATACTCGGTGTGAAATCCGGCAACCAGTTCCGATTCCGCTTCCGGCAAATCGAACGGAACACGATTCGTCTCCGCAATTGCCGCAATGAAAAAGCAAACGAAGCCGATGATCTGCGGGAAGATGTTCCAGCTCAACAATCCGTGCCCGGAACCGGCTTGCTGGTCTACGATGCTCCGCAAACTAAAATTTCCCGCGATGAGCAGCACGCCGACAACGGAGAGCGTCAGGGCCAACTCGTAGCTGATCATCTGTGCGGAACTGCGCAATCCGCCGAGCAGCGAATATTTGCTATTGGAAGCCCAACCGGCCAGTGCTACGCCGTAAACACCTAGCGCCGTAATCGCAAACAACACCAGCAAGCTGATGTTTACATCTGCGACGCCAATGCCTGACTCGTACCCAAACACCGTGAAATGCTGTGGTCCAAACGGGATTACCGCCAGGGAGGTCAGCGCCAACATGAGTGTGATAAACGGCGCCAGGAAATAGGCGGCCTTGTCCACATTCGCGGGCATGGGATCTTCTTTTAGAATGAACTTCGCACCGTCGGCGAGCGGCTGAAGTAAGCCATGCGGTCCCACTCGGTGCGGTCCCCAGCGCGCCTGGATATGCGCAATCACCTTACGTTCCAGCCAGGTCAGGTAAGCGTCTACGGTCAGCAGGATGAAAACCAGGATCGCGATCTTGACGATTGGCACGATGAGGAACGCGTAGTGAGTCAAGAATTCGTTCACGATTGGACTTCCGCCTCCGGCAAGGATTGCATCATCGTGCAGAATCGACCGAGCGACCCGCTGGTGAACAACGTGTCATTCGCGGAGCGAATCAATTGAATGGGAACATCATACGGCGCATGCCCGTTTTTCGAAAACTGTAGGCTGGTCGGTTCGGCGCCACCGGTCAAGAGACCGGCGAGTTGCACGTTGTAACCTGGCACAACCTTGCGTATCTCTTCGAACACGGCAGCAGGGTTCTTGTAGTGAAACGCTTTGCCGAGTCCGGCCTTCTCCAACTGGTGCGAAACGATGCGCAGCAGATCGAAATCCGTCCGCACTCCCATCACTTCGCCGGCTTTACGCAGCAACTGGATTTCCCCAGCCGTGTTTGTGACAGTTCCATCCTTTTCATAAGCCGAAGCCGCTGGGAACACGATATCTGCCTGCAACGAAGTCTCCGTCAGAAACAGATCGTGGACAATCAACAATTGCACTTTGCCGCGGCCAAAACCAAGCGTTCCATAATGTGCCAACGGATTCGCACCTACTACATAAAGCGCATTCAGCTTTCCTGACTGCGCGGCTTCTACCATTTGCGGCGCCGTAAGCCCGGGCTTAGACGACAACGTCACTCCCCAATGCCTTTCCAATGCGTTCGCGGCGTTTTTGTCGTCCAGATACGCGTACCCAGGAAGCCGGTCCGGCAGCAATCCCATGTCTGCCGCACCTCGTGAATTCGCATAATCACCCAAGGCCATGTAGCGCACTTTGCCTGGCAATTTCGATCCGCATGCCACAAGATTCGCTATGGCTGCCCCAGTAATCGGGGAACCGAACACAATCGCCACTTCGCTTTCCGCTTCCAGAGATTGCTTTAACCTCTCAAGTTGACCCGACAATTCCTGCGGGAGATTGCCTTCGCCCGTAGCTAGCCAGCGAATCGCCGCCGCTTCTAAGACCGGGCCAAGAATCACCGAGTGCGTCGCTTTGCGCTCCAGCTTGGTTTCCTTGGCATTGATCAGGAACAACTTTGAGTTGTGGTGACGGATCCCCGCGCGAACCTGCCAGGCTACCAGCGGGTTCTGGTTGGAAGCATCATTGCCAATCAGTAGTACCGCCCTCGATTCGTACAATTGCTCCATCGTCAGCAGGGAATCGCTCGACCGCTCGCCCAGGGCGGTGATCAGTCCGGTGTAATCTGCTGTGCGGTGATGATCGATATTGTTGGTCCCAAACGTGGCGCGCGCTAGCCGTTGTAAAAGATAATTTTCTTCGTTCGACGTTCGATTGGACCCGATGAACCCGATTCCGTCCGGGCCGTACGCCGAGTGGATCTGGTTCAATCGCGTCGCGGCAGCCTGCGCGGCTTCTTCCCAAGAAACGGGATAGAGCGTTTCACCCTTACGTAGCAAGGGCTGTTTGATTCGTTCCGGATGCTGGGTGAAATCAAAACCGAACCGGCCTTTCACGCAAAGAAAATCCTTGTTAATGCCGGACAGGTCGCGATTATTCGCGCGCAAAATCTCATGGTTACGCACGCTCAACGTCGTCTTGCATCCATTCGAGCAATGGGTGCAAATGGTCGGAACATACTGCATTTCCCAAGGCCGGGTCTTATAGCGATAAGTACCGCTGGTCAGCGCACCGACAGGGCAGATGTCGATGCACATACCGCATTCTTCGCAATGCAAATGATCGCCGCCATTCGGAATGATGATGGAGTTCGCGCCGCGCATCCCAACCCCCAGCGCTTTTACGTCCATGCCCTCATCGCAAACGCGGACGCATCGGAAGCAAAGAATGCACCGCGGCGCGTCGTAATAAACCAGGTCTGACCACTTCTCTTCCGGACGATGAAGTTTCTCTTCCACGAACCGGCTGGTATCCGCTCCGTAGCGGAACACCATGTCCTGCAACTCGCACTCGCCGCCCTTATCGCAGACCGGGCAATCCAGCGGGTGGTTCGTCAGCAAAAACTCCAGCATGAACTTCCGTGCATTCCGTACCTGCTCTGTGTTGGTACGCACCACCATGCCTTCGCCTGCTACCAGCGTGCAGGCCGTCTGCAACTTCGGCATCTTCTCCACTTCCACCAGGCACATGCGGCAAGCCGCTTGCAACGTAAGGCCCGGGTAATAGCAGAAGGAAGGAACTTCCACACCAAGGCGCCGCGTAGCTTCGATGACCAGAGTGCCTGCAGGCACCTGCACATCGCGATCATCTATTTTCAAATTGACTAGTTTCGTTTCTGCCATGGAACCCTACCGCGAACTGAGCAAAGCTTCAGCGGATTTGTAAGCGCACTTACCCTGCAAATGTTCTTCAAATTCATTCCGGAATTTTGCCACGATGCTGATGGTCGGCATGGCCGCTGCATCTCCCAGCGGGCAGAACGTGCGCCCCAGCATGTTCTTGGAAAGATCGCTAATCAGGTCTATGTCCTCAGGCCGCCCATAACCAGCGTGGAAGCGGTCCAGCATCTTCTTTAACCACGCTGTTCCCTCGCGGCACGGAATACACCAGCCGCAGGATTCGTGCGCGTAGAAATGCATGATACGCCGCGCCATGTCCACCATGCAGGTGTCCTCATCGATGACCACCATGCCGCCGGATCCCAGCATCGATCCCGCTTTCGCGATCGTGTCGTAGTCCATCGCCAGGTCGATCTCGTCCGCCTTGAAGACAGGGCAAGAACTGCCACCGGGAATCACGGCCTTCAGCTTTTTTCCTCCGCGGATTCCGCCGGCCACTTCCTCGATGAATTTTTTCATATTCATGCCGAGGGGTATTTCGTAGATGCCCGGCTTATTTACGTGACCCGCGACGCACAACAATCGCGTGCCGCCGTTCTTCGGAGTGCCTCGGTTGGCGTAAGCCTCGCCGCCGTCTTTAATGATCGACGGTACAGCGCTGAGCGTTTCCACATTATTAATAATGGTCGGGCACCCATACAGCCCAACCACAGCAGGGAAGGGAGGCTTAATTCGCGGATTCCCACGCTTGCCTTCCAGCGACTCCATCAGCGCGGACTCTTCGCCGCATTCGTACGCTCCTGCGCCTGTATGGATCACCAGGTCAAAATCAAATCCGCTGCCAAGAATATTCTTTCCCAGGTAGCCGCGTGAATAGGCTTCACTGATCGCAGCGTCGACGATGTCCAGCACATAGCGGTATTCGCCGCGAATATAAATGAATCCGTGATGTGCGTTAATAGCCCGGCCCGCGATAATAATTCCCTCGATCAGCTGGTGCGGGTCCATCTCCATCAATGGCCGGTCTTTGCAGGTACCCGGCTCAGACTCGTCGGCATTGCAGATCACATACCTGGCCTTCGGCGAATCCTTGGGCACAAACGACCACTTCATCCCTGTTGGAAAGCCCGCTCCGCCCCGGCCACGAAGATTGGATTTCTTCACCTCATCGATGATTTGATCCGGAGTCATTTCTTTAAGGGCTTTCTCGAGACCCTGGTAAGCGCCCAGTTGCAGCGCAACGTCAATCTTGTGGGAATCCTTGATGCCCCAGCGTTTGCTGATCAGCGGCGTTTCCAGCTTGTTGCGTTCGTGGAGAGCCCCGGTGATCACCGGCACTGGCTCGGGGTGCCTCCCCTTATCCAGTTCCTCGATGAGCCGGTCAAAATTCCGCGTAGTGACATTCTCGTAGAAGTCGTAATTGATCTGTATCGCGGGCGCGCCCGTGCACGCGCCGATGCATTCCACTTCTTCCAGCGAGAACATGCCATCTTGCGTGGTTTCCTTGTGACCAATCTCCAGCCGCTTCTTCGCGTGCTCCAGCAATTCGTTTCCGCCCCGCAGCATGCAAGCGATATTCGTGCAAACCTGCACGTGATGCTTGCCCACGGGCTTGCGGTGCAGCATGGAGTAGAACTCCAGCGTTTCCTCGACCTGGACAGTGTTGAGGTCTAGACGCCGCCCGATCTCCGCAATAATCTCGTCCGTCACCGAACCGTATTCGTCCTGCGCATACATCATCATGGGGATGAGCGCGCTGCGCTTTACCGGGTAGCGATTCTGCAGTTGCTCAAACTTAGCCGCGAGTTTTGGAGATAATTCCATACACCCTTACCTATCTACCTCTCCGAGAACAATGTCGATGGTGCCAATGCACGCAACCGTATCGGCAATCAACTGCCCTTTCACCATGTAGGGCAGTGCCTGCAGATTAACGAACGACGGCCCGCGGAAATGCACACGCAGCGGCTTCGGAGAGCCATCACTGGCCACAAAGCAGCCAAGCTCTCCTCGCGGAGATTCTACTGTGGCATAAGCTTCGCCTGGCGGCGGAGAGAAGCCCTCCGTGAAGATCTTGAAATGGTAGATCAGCGCTTCCATTTCCGTCTTCATCTTCTCGCGCTCCGGCGGAATAATCCCCGGAGCCTCGGCCTTGAATGCGCCTTCATCGGTAATCTTTTCCATCGCCTGGCGGACGATCTTCAAGCTCTCGCGCATCTCTCCGACCCGTACCAGATACCGCGCATAACAGTCGGACTCTGTGCGTACAGGTACCTCAAAATCAAATTCTTCGTAGGATGAATAAGGAAAGGCCTTGCGATTATCGAAGGCCACTCCCGCGGCCCGCAGTCCCGGCCCCGTCGTGCTCAAACCTATCAGCGTTTCGGGAGAGAGATAGCCCACGCCCTTCAGCCGTCCTTGCCAGATGCGATTCTCGGTCAGCAACGCCTCGTATTCGTCGATCCGCGCCGGCATCATGTCCAAGAATCGCTTGACCATGGCGCGCCAACCTGCCGGAGGCTGCAAGGCAAGGCCTCCGATGCGGATAAAACTGGTCATCATCCGTTGTCCGGAGAAGCGCTCGAATATCTTCAGTATCTCTTCGCGTTCGCGAAAACAGTACAGCATCAAAGACATGGCGCCCATATCTAGCGCGTGCGTGCCTAGCCACACCAAGTGGGAGGAAATGCGTTGCAACTCCACCAGCATCACGCGGATATACTGCGCACGTTTCGGCACTTCGAGCCCGAGCAACTTCTCCACCGCGAGGCAATATACGAGGTTGTTTCCAAGTGGATTGAGATAATCAATCCGGTCGGTCAGCGTGATCGCTTGCGAATAAGTCTTATCCTCGCAGCTTTTCTCGATTCCCGTGTGCAGGTACCCCACATCCGGCACAGCGGACAGGACGTTTTCACCATCGAGCTCCAACAGCACGCGCAGCACGCCGTGCGTGGAGGGATGTTGCGGTCCCATATTGAGGACCATCGTCTTTGTAGTGCCGACTGCTGATTCAACCGTGGTCATGGTCACAATCCGCGCCGCATAATCTAGCGCTTGCCCTCCGTCGGGAAATCCCGCCGCAAGGGGGCCCCTTCAAAACCGTCCGGTAGAAGAATGCGCCGCAAATCCGGATGACCTTCAAAGCGAATTCCGAAAAGATCAAAGATTTCTCGTTCCATCCAGTTCGCACCCGGCCAGATCGGCACAAGCGATTCGATAATTGGTTGCTGGGCGCTCACGCTGGTGCGCAGTCTTACCCGCTCGCGCCGGTCCAGCGAAACCAGCTGATAGTTCAGCTCGAACCTCGGCTCAATCGGAAACCGATCGACGCACGTTGCATCACTCAATAAATTGAATTTCAATGCAGGATTATCCCTGCACTGCTGGGCGGTCGCACGCAGCATATGACGTGGCACAACGATAGTGGTCTCTCCCCTACGTTCCACCACCTGCGAGACCGCCTCCGCGTTCCACGAGCGGAGTTGTTCGACTACAACACTAGCGTTTGCGTTGGCGAGCTGTGTCACGTTACTGAGATCCTCAAGGGCCTGCGCCGGCGTTACTTCTGTGATTTATGCCAGTCGAGGGCGCCCTTCTTCCAGAGATAGATGTATCCCACCAGCAGGACGGCCACATAAAACATCATTTCTATGAAGCCGAACCAGCGTGTTTCCACGTTGCGAGCCAAATCTTTGAATATATACGCCCACGGATAAAGAAAAATCGCCTCCACATCGAACAGAATGAAGACCATCGCCACCAGGTAGAACTTTACCGAAAAGGGCTCGCGGGCATCCCCTGTGGGCGTTATGCCGCATTCGTATGGCTGAGCCTTCGTCTTGTTCGGGCGGCGCCAGCCGATAAAGGTGGATAAGAGAATCAGCGCCCCTGCCAGAAACGCCGCCACGAGCAGGTGTATCAGTAGGGGAACGTATGCATGCAGGCCAGAGGGGGTCATGGTCGAAGAGTTATAATATCGACTGAGACGCCACCGGTCAAATGTTCCGGAAAATATTCCGGACGGGCCGCGGGAGCGTAGGTTTTCAGAAAAACAGTCGTCGCCTCGTGGAGCAAACACGGATCATGGTCTTCGGGCACAATACCAATCTCACCATCGGAAACATCCTGTTTCACGTTCAGACCGAAGATCGCGGCGAGCCTCACGCTCTCATCGACACGACCGTTTACTACCACGGACGCGTCCTGCATCGCAGAACTAATAATTATTTTGATTTGCTGCCGTTAGACGATGACCGCGAACAGGCGCTGAAATTGCGACTGGAAGATCAGCACCAAACCGTCATCGAGGAGATCCGGTCTGGAGAGTTGCAGCTTGCCATTCCGCCAGCCATTGACGCATCCCACCCCGCACAGCCACCCCCACCAGGCACTCACGAACCGCCACAGAAGCCAAACGAGTCCAGAGTCCTCTCGCTCGAGTTGATCAATGCTAAGTCCTGGCTTTCTGGCAAGCACGCGACACTGCAACTCGCCGTGCGCGAGCAGACTGGCGATCCAGTCTTGGGTGCTCAAATCACCGTAGAAATTGAAGGCAGTGAGAATGGAACCCCACTTCGAGGGCAAACCGGCCCCCTAGGGCATGCCCTGATCGAATTCGAGATGCCGCGAATCACTGCTGCACAGGCGGCTTTGGTGATTCATGCGGAAGATCGAACCGGAAAGGGCCATCTTCGATTTGCACTACGAGCAAAGCCTCGGGTAGCCTGAGGGAGAGAGTTCGATGTCCGACGTCGTAGCCATCCACGTAAACGGAGAAAGCCGCGAAACTAAGGCGGGTACGACCGTAACCGGGTTGCTGGCGCAACTTGGTCTGAACACCGGCCGCGTCGCAGTTGAATACAACCTCGAAATTCTTCCTAAATCGAAGTGGGGGGACACTCAGGTCGCCCAAGGCGATCGACTTGAAATTGTACAATTTGTCGGCGGCGGCTAATCTCAGTTGCAAAATGAAGTTGGTCCGACTTGGCGGCGCAAGCCGCTATTTTTGTTGGGAGAGGAACTTCTTCCATGGACGCCAGTAATATTTCGGCCAGCCTTTGCGCACGCCTTTTTGATCGTACTGTGGCACCCCAATATGGACCAGGTCGACTTGGGCTCCGCCTGCCACTTTGCTGAAGTTCAGCACCAGGATCGACCAGTCTTGCTTCTTCCAATGGCTGGCGCGCCAGAGCTGTACGATCTGTTTTCCACGCGCCAGAAGTAACGTCTTGCCTTCCAGTTTTCCCCCAAACGCCGTGAATTTGCCGCCCACTTTTCCAGTAATCCTGGCAGGACCGCCAGTGGCCCGGCTGTGCTTCTCGGAGTCTACATACAAATCATAGAGGGCTTGCGGGGACGTGCGAAAACGTACACTTTGCTGGATCGTGGGGGCCACATTGCCTCCAAATTCCTTGCAGCCTAAATGCCTTGAAGCAAGTGCCCCATCTTACTCTTCTTTGTCCGCAGATAGCTCCGCGAGATCTTCGATATGCGCGGTTGGCAGGGGACTCGTTCAATCACCTGCACACCGGCGGATTCCAGTTGCTTCACTTTGTCCGGATTGTTCGAAAGCAGTCGAATCTTCTTCGCGCCTAACTTCTTCAGGATCTTCGCAGGCAGATCGTACTCCCGCGCATCCGCCGCAAAGCCTAGGGACACGTTGGCTTCCACCGTGTCCATCCCGCCATCCTGAAGCTCGTAGGCCCGGAGCTTGTTCATCAACCCTATGCCCCGGCCTTCCTGCGGCAGATACAAGAGAATCCCAGATGGCGCACGACCAATCTTCTTTAGAGACAACTCCAATTGCGCGCGGCAATCGCATCGCAGGGAAGTCAGTACATCACCGGTCAGACACTGAGAGTGCACTCGCACCAGGGGTGCAATTCGCCCCCGAAGGTTGCCTCGCACCAGAGCGACAGCTTCGTGCTTCGGGTCACGGCCCTGAAAGCCATAGATCCTGAAGCGTCCGTAACGTGTTGGAAGTTCGGCTTGGGCTATGACGCGCACGTCACCGTCACTCCCCGAATTCTTCTTTATCTTGACGTTTTTCATTGCCATGAGGTCACTTTAGTATAGCAGGGGAGGGAATTCCCGCCGGGCGCACGTTGGTCAACATTCGTGCAGCCGTTCAAGGGATTTCTTTACAATAGGACGAGGTTTCACTAGCGTTAGCAAAGCGTTTGCATCGTCAAGGTGGAAACTACACTGACAATTCGCGAACTTCTCTTCACCTTGTTGCTGAAGGTGGGTGTCGCGTCGTCCATCGCCGCATTGCTGGCACGCTGGAACACATTTCGTCGCGTCCTCTTTACGGAAGAACGTGACGCCGACCAAAAACTCAAACTCATGCTGTTTTTGGTCCCTGCGCTCATCGTGGGCGTAATCCTTCGCCTGTATAGGCCCGCCTATCAATTCGCTGACCTCTCCCTGGAAGGGGCCTTTCTGATGGGATTGCTCGGCGGCCGCGTCGTTGGTCCTATCGGCGGAGCCATCATCACCATTCCCGCGCTGATGGCACATGAATGGTTGGCGATGCCCGCCGCTTCCACCGCTGGTCTTCTCGGCGGCTTGATTCGTCAATTGATCCCCGACAAAGAAGATCTGTGGAATTTCGGTCCCTTCACCTTCCTCAACATTCCTAAAGCGGTCATGCGCATGGTGCGTAACGCCGAGATGATGTGGGAAATGTTGCCGCTGCTCACTTGCGTCGGCCTGGAACTGGGCCGCGTCGCGCTGGTCATGGCCACCACACCCAAATGGCTTTTCGCTCTTGATCCTCAGTGGGATTGGAAGCTCTGCCTGGTTGTCCTCGGCACGCTCATGTCCGTCGCGGCTCCGTTGAAGATCTGGAACAACACGCGCATCGAAATGAATCTGGAGCGCCACCAGCAATTGCTTCTGCGCGCCCGCATGGATGCGCTTTCCAGCCAGATCAACCCGCACTTCTTATTCAATACGCTCAACACTGTCACGGCGCTCATCCGCATGGATCCCGATACCGCTCGCGGTGTCGTACTCAAGCTCAGCAAGATCCTTCGGCGCCTTTTGCGTAAACACGAAACCTTCGTCCCCCTTCGCGAAGAACTTTCTTTCATCGATGACTACCTGGATATCGAAGTGGCGCGCTTCGGTGAAGACAATCTCGATATCGTCAAGGAAATCGGTGAAGACACGCTGGAAACCTTCATTCCCAGCATGCTTCTCCAGCCCATCGTGGAGAACAGCCTCAAACATGGTCTGGCGCCAAAGCTAGAAAGGGGCCGCATTTTTCTCCGTACTTCCAACCGCGACGGCCGCCTGCACATCGAGATCGAAGATAACGGCGTGGGCATTTCCGAAGAAAAAATGCCCCACGTGTATGTCGAAGGCATCGGCCTGAGCAACGTCCGCGAGCGCCTCCGCGTCTTGTATGGCGCGGATTTCAATCTGGACATCTCCTCCCAAGAAGGCCAGGGCACTAAAATCAAAATCGACGTCCCCCAGTTGGTCCCGGTCATTCCTGAAGTCAGCGTGTTCTAAACGAGACCATCCTCAAGAAGGCCGGAGAGGCCCTCTTGACAAGCTCCTTTTATTCCTGTAGATTCTGTTAAGACTGAACATACAGATACAAAGATATTGACTGGATGTTCGTAAGGGCCGAGATTTAAAAGGATTTTGAGGAAACCGATGAGCGAACAAACGAACGTGCCGCAAACGGGGCTGACCCCTGTAGCCCAGAAATTCATTCTCCACTGGGGCGAAATGGGCACCAAATGGGGCATCAACCGTACCGTGGCCCAAGTTCACGCCCTGCTCTTTCTATCACCCAAACCTGTCCCGGCCGACGAAATCGCCGAGACGCTTTCGGTGGCGCGCTCTAATGTGAGCACCAGCCTGCGCGAATTGCAGGGCTGGGGCATCGTACGGGTCGTTCACGTCCTCGGAGACCGGCGCGACCATTTCGAAACGTTCAAGGATGTGTGGGAAATTTTCCGCATCGTCTCCGAAGAGCGTAAACGTCGCGAAATTGACCCTACTTTGCGAGTCCTGGGCGAATGCGTTCAGGAACTGAGATCCAGCGCTCCGAGCGATGGGTACACCCGAGAGCGTCTGGAGGGCATGCTCGAGTTTCTTACGGTCATGAGCGGGCTTTTTGACGAGGTCCTGCACATGCCTGCAGGGGCCTTGAAGGGCGTGGGGAAGCTCCGAGGAAAGGTAATCACCTTGTTGGGCAGCGACAAGAAGAAGGCAGGCTAACCCAAAGCTGAGACGGACGACGCGCACAGGGGTAAGACGCCATGATTTCCTTAGCCAGCGAATACACCGACGGAAAAGGACGCCACGCCAAAGGTTGGCTGTTCTTCGATGCGGATTGCACCTTCTGTACCCGCATCGCTGCATGGCTGGCGCCCATCTTGTACCGTCGCGATATGGCCGTTGCTCCTCTGCAGGACCCCCGCGTCGGTTCTCTGCTTGGCCTAAGTCGTCAGGAATTGCTCCGCGAACTGCGTTTCCTGCTATCCGATGGTACGCAATACGGTGGGGCTGATGCAGTCCTCGCGGTTGCCCGTGAAATCTGGTGGGCTCGCCCTCTCGTGTGGGCATCGAGGCTTCCCGGAGTGATGAATCTTTGCCATTCAGCTTATCGTTGGGTGGCTGCGCGGCGAAGCTGCGCCGCAAGCGGTGCACGCTGTGAACTATCGTGATTCCGCAAGGATTTGGGATGCGCAACGAAACGGTTGTCATTACCGGCGCCTTCAGCTACACGGGCAAGTATGCGACGCGCTTGCTGCTTGAACACGGATACCGGGTTCGCACCCTGACCTTTCATCCTGGACGCGACAGCGAATTTGGCCCGCGCGTGGAGGTCTTTCCTTACGATTTTGAACATCCCGAGCAATTGGAGCGGACACTCCGAGGAGCATCCTGCCTGATCAACACGTACTGGGTTCGGTTTCCGCGCGGGCACTCCACTTTTGACAGCGCCGTCCGGAATACAATTACACTTATCAACGCCGCAGGAAACGCCGGAATCCACCGCATCGTGCATGTCAGCATCGCCAATCCCTCTGTCGATTCGCCCTTGGGGTACTACCGAGGAAAAGCGCAATTGGAGCAAGCAGTGATCAATTCTGGGCTCTCCTATGCGATCCTGCGACCCACCGTCATATTCGGCCGGGAAGATATTCTTATCAACAATATCGCCTGGTTCGTGCGGCATTTTCCGTTGTTTGGCATCCCGGGTGATGGTCGTTACGGCGTCCGGCCAATCTTCGTCGAGGATATGGCACGACTGATTGTCGGTTCGGTGGAAACACAAACTAACCAAGTGGCCGACGCGGTCGGGCCGGAAACATTCACTTTTGAGGAGCTAGTCAGGCTTATTGCCGCGCAAATCGGCAAGCAGGTTCGCATCGTTCACCTGCCCACGGTTTTGGCCTATTTTTCCACGCCGCTCGTTGGAGCTTTCCTGCAGGATGTGGTTCTGACCTGGGAAGAGTACAAAGGGCTCATGAGCAACTTGCTCGCCCCGCAGGGGCAGAGCACGGGACAAACTCGGCTCAGTCAGTGGCTCTCGCAAAACGGCGAACAAGTCGGACGTCATTACGCTTCCGAAGTAGCTCGGCACTATCGCGGAGGCAGGCGCCCGGTGCAGGGTCAACCGCGTGCAGACAAGCCTACGGCTTCGTGCTGAGATGCCAGCACCCGCTCGTAATAGCGCTCATACATGGGAATCACGTCGTTGGCGCAGAACTTCTTCCGTGCATCCGCCCGCGCACGCCTGCCCATTTCACGTCCGCGATCGGATCGTGAGAGTAAATCGATCGCATACTTTGCGGCCAGTTTCACGTCCCCTGGCTCAACCAAATAACCATCCACGCCATGTTCCACCACCTCCGGAACCCCTCCGACGTTGGTAGCGATCACCGGAACTTCACAGGCCATGGCCTCCAGCGCCGCCAAGCCAAATGACTCCAGTTGCGATGGCAACAGGAACAGGTCCGCCTGGCCGAGCTTTTCCCGGATGCCATTCTGCTTCCCCAGGAATATGACGTCTTTCTCCACTCCACGCGTCCGAGCGAGTTCCTCGGCAGGTCCGCGGTCCGGGCCATCCCCGATCATCACCAGCCTGGCGGGCATCTTCTCGCGAACCAAGGCGAAAATCTCGACGGCATCCAGAATGCGCTTTACAGGCCGGAAGTTCGAAAGGTGCATCAAGATGGGTTCGCCATTTGGAGCCCACTCCGCCCGCAGTTGCGGGTCAGGCTGCCGGCAGTACAAATCGCAATTGACGAAATTGGGAATCACCTCAATTGGCCGCTTGATGCCAAATTCCTCGATGGTGTGCCGGTACAAGTACTCCGAGATGGAGGTGACCCCGTCGCTCTGCTCGATCGAATACCGCGTAATCGGCAAAAAGTTGGGGTTGTTTCCGACCAGCGTAATGTCCGTGCCGTGGAGGGTGGTGATGAAGGGCAAGCGTCGTGGCGCCGCCATCTGCCGCGCAAGCAACGCGCTGACCGAATGGGGGATGGCGTAGTGGACGTGTAGGATATCCAGCGATTCCGTTTCGAATACCTCCAACATCTTCACGGCAAGCGAGAGCGTATAAGGGGAGTGGTCAAACAGCGGGTACGACACAACAGCCGCCTGGTGAAAATGAATCCTGGGATCGTTGGTCTTCATCCGAATCGGGGGCGCATAGGTAATGAAGTGGACATCGTGGCCCCGAGCAGCCAGTTCCTGTCCTAATTCCGTCGCGACGACTCCCGAGCCGCCATAGGTGGGATAACCAGTGATACCGATTCGCATAGTTGGCCTCTATCCAGAATTCGCACACTCTGTTCCGCAAGTGACGGACTTGCTTGCGGGGCGGCAAGTCCAGATGCTAGAGTCGCGAACCGCGGGCTGAAGTGCCTGCCAGCGGAATGGTACACCGATTAGACGCCGAGGTGACGGCCAACGTGACACGGCTCTAGGGGAAAGTGGCGATCGTGACTGGCGGGGGCAGCGGCATTGGCCGGGCGATTGCCTTGGCCTTCGGACGCGAAGGAGCAAGAGTGGCTGTCTTGGGACGCCGACATGACGCCCTCGCGAGAGTGGTGACGGAACTAAACAACTTAGGCGCGCAGGCAACTGCCGTTGTTTGCGATGTGACCCAGGGTGAGGAATCGCGCAAAGCGGTGGCCGAAGTGGAGAGACTGTTCGGTGGAGTAAACGTGCTTGTCGACAACGCCGGTGTTTTAAGCGTGTCCACGGTCGAGACCATCTCCGAGGATGATTGGGACTGTGTGATCGACACGAACTTGAAAGGCCCATTCCTGATGTTCCGGGCAGCACTGCCGGCCTTTCGTCGCTCGGGCGGCGAGTCCGTTGTGAACGTTGGATCTGTGCTGGGGCTGATCGCAATGAAGGACCGGGCTGCCTATTGCGCCTCGAAGGGCGGTGTCACCCTGCTCACCAAGGCGATGGCCCTGGACCACGCGCATGAGAACATCCGGGTAAATTGCATTTGCCCTGCCATTGTAGAGACCGAGTTGGTGAAAGGGCTGTTCGATCAGTCCCCAGAGGGGCAAAAGGCACGAGACACCAGAATCGCCACGCTGCCATTGGGAAGGTTTGGAAAACCCGAGGATGTAGCGGAGTTGGCTGCATTCCTGGTCTCGGATGAGTCTTCCTGGATCACGGGTACCGCCATCCCTGTAGATGGCGGCTTAACAGCCTATTGAAGGAGCGCGAGTTCGATGGGTCGAAAACTGACAAAAGAAGAGAAACGCGTCACAGAGATGGTGCGCCTGCGCATGAAAGAGAGTAAATCTTCAGAATTGCTGGGATTCGACGTTGAAAGCGTCCATGACGGTCGCGCCATTTTCCGTCTGGACGTTCGGCCTCGTCACAAGCAGATTCACGGGGTGGTCCATGGAGGGATACTCGCGGCGCTAGCAGATACCGCCGCCGCAATCGCCGCTTATACCGTCGTGTCCCGAGGGGTAGAACTGGCCACCCTCGAACTCAAGATCAACTATCTCGAGCCGGTTCCCGGAGGCAGGATAAAAGCCGACGCTCGAGTGCTTCGCGGCGGCAGAAATTTCATCGTTACGGAATGCGAGATCTTCAATGAATCGGGCTCAATGGCAGCCAAGGCACTGCTTACCTTCTCCGCTGCCGCAGGTCATAACTTGAGAAAGTAGCGGCTATTCGTCGCCCTTCTCCCCGTCTTCGCTTTCTTTGTGGACGTAGCGTATATGGCGTTTGAACACCATCAGGTTCGGGGCACCTTCGCGGGTAAGTTTAATGCAGTCGCGATCGTACCATTCAACGATACCGTGTAGCACTTCGCCGGAGTCCAGCACAACCGACATAGGCGTGCGGCTCTGCATCTGCTTTACCCAGTAGAAATTCTCTGCGTGGGTTATCTCGGGCGGCGCGGGCTTTTTGCTCGGTAGAGGGCCACCGTTGTGCTGAGGGCGGGGGGCAAGCTGCTCCTTGGCTTCCGCGAAGCTGGGACGGAACATGCGGCGATTCACCATGACAACTCCTTATCTGTGCGAGGGTGTTTCCTGTCCTTGAGATGCGCCGAGGGGCCCTAGGGTTTCGCTAATTATGACGCAATAAAATGCTATGAGGGAGAAACTATTTTCGGGCTGACGCGTCGGATTGGGTGGGAGCTAAGGCCACCGCCAGGGAGTCCAGCCCGAGTTGGCGATTCAAGTTGCGCCGGATGCCCCCAGCCAATCTGTCCACGCCTGCGATGGCGCGGCCAATCCACGCAGCGTCGACGGTGCGCGATAGTGCTTCCAGTTCCTTCGAAAGGTGTGGATTTCGCAACAACGGCGAGCGAAGTCCTGCGTTCAACTCCAGTAGATCCGACAGCAAACCATAAAACACACTGATCAGGTCCTCGAAGGAAGATTCGCGGTCCTTAGCTAGAGCTGCCGTGTCCGCAAATAGCGACGCGAATCCCTGTCCCCGTGCCGCTCTTTCCAGGATTCGCAGCGCAGTTTTGCGCTTTGCGACGGTATCCTCCAAATCCATCTCCAAGGCCAGACCCGCGCTGCCTTCGGACAGTTGCGCGGCCAGCTTTACCTCTGTTGGTTTGCGGTCTGAATGCGATTTCAGAATTGTCTCGACTTCTGCCACCGGAAGCGGCGCAAAGTGGAATTGCATGCAACGGGAAAGAATTGTAGGGAGCAGGCTAAAAGGAGACGGAGCTGTCAGAATCAACGTTGCGGAACCAGGGGGCTCCTCAAGGATTTTCAGGAAAACATTGGCCACGTCCGAACGCATTGTTTCGGCGCCGTCCAGAATAAACACACGCCGGCGGCCAGAGGGTTGGAAATAGGCAGCTCGACGCACGGCCCGAAGTTGCCCAATGCGCAGCATCGGCCGCGCCACAGGGCTCTTCAGCCGCACAGGATCAGGAACCACTACCCACACGTCCGGGTGACTCTGAAGGATTAAGGGTATGCGCTCGACTGTGGCGGCGTCCGCGCTCTCGCCGCGCTCGGCTAGACCCTGTTCGATCAGTTTCTGCGGGTCTGCCAGTTGAGAAATCTGCAGGCAGGTCGGGCATGTTCCACAGAAGTCATCGGTCAGGCGCTCGCAATTGGCTGCCTGCGCAAACATGCGCGCCAGGGTGTATTTGCCCACTCCGCGGGGACCGGTGAAGAGCAGGGCGTGCGGCACTCGTGAAGAGCGTAACGCCCCGCGCAAGGCGGCGACAATTTTCTCATTGCCCAGGAATTCCGCAAATCCCATAGCTTAGCCCGGCTTCAATGTCTCGAGTAAAGGCAGTACAGCCGACAGAACCTCAGCTGCGATATTTTCCGGCAGTCGCAACGAACCGTTTTGGGCGTCGTAGCACTGAATCGTAGCCCACGGCCGGCTGCGCGACAGCATGTCATACATTTCCGCGGCGTCTTCCAAGTGCTGCAGATTGCCTTCCTGAATATCGTGGGTTGCTCGCGTGTATTGCCGTTCCGCTTTCTGAGCGACCAACCTTTGCGCTTGGCTCGGCGGTACGCGTAAATACAGAATCAGATCTTCGCGGGGAAGGCCGTAGATGGAATATTCCAGGTGCTCGATCCAGCGGAGGAATTCAGACCGTTTCTCGGCGCACGCCCGCGCCACCTGATGCGCTAGGTTGGAAGCTACGTACCTATCCACTAACACAATCTTGCCCTCGTTCAAGACAGTTTCGAGCCGCTGCTTGGCCTCAAAACGATCGCCGGCATAAAGCAGCGCGGAGAAATGGGGATCAACCGCATGCAATGCCCCGTAGTCGCCATTGAGAAATTTCCCCACCATGCTGCCGAACCAGGAGTCATACTGCGGGAATCCTGTAGCAAAGACCGAAAAGCCCTTCGCTACAAGTGAATGTTCGAGAAGTTTGGCCTGGGTGTGTTTGCCGCTTCCATCGATTCCCTCGATAGCAATGAGTAATCCACGTGTCGTCATTTTGGGTTGTACGGTGGGGGGAGGGCCACTCGTGTCAGTCAGTGTAACTGGAGAATGAATGGTCTGCAACGAAAGGACTGACGTTGTTTTACGAAGCGGTCGCTGGCTTGTCGTCGCGGCGTGTTACGATTTTAGGGTGGAAGCGCAAAACATGGCGCAAAACGGGATTCGCGAAAATTTACTGCGCGTAAGGCACCAGATCGCCAACGCGGCGAATCGCGCTGGTCGCCACCCTGACGAAATCACTTTGATTGGAGTTTCCAAAACCCATCCTGCCGATTCCATACGAGAAGCATTTGATGCCGGATTGCAACATTTTGGCGAGAACCGCGTCCAGGAATGGGAAGGGAAGAGGGGTAGGATAGCCAGTCTACCTGCGACCTGGCATCTGATTGGCCACCTGCAGAGCAACAAAGCCGTCAAGGCTGCCAATCTGTTTCACAGTATTGACGCGGTGGATGATTTTCCGTTGGCACAAAAGTTGGACCGTGCTTGCAGCGCGCTTCCTACTGGTCAACGGCTCCGCATCCTCCTGGAAGTCCACCTCGGCGACGAAGCCACAAAAAGTGGTGTGTCTGAGGCAGAATTGCCTTTATTAGCCGAGCAGGTCGTAACCCTGCAAGATGTCTATCTGGCTGGCCTGATGTGTATTCCCCCATTCTTGGAAAATATGGATCAAGTGCGCCCGTATTTCGCCCGGCTGCGAAACTTGCGGGACCAATTGGAAGGGCGCCTCGGTCGAAAATTTCCGGTGCTCTCGATGGGGATGTCCCATGACTTCGAAGCTGCGATTCTGGAAGGTGCCACGGAAGTACGCGTGGGCACGGCGCTGTTCGGTACTCGATCTGTAACACCCTGAGTCAAATCAGACGAAAGTGAGTCTGGAACAAGCAAGATGAACCTCTTTACACCGTTTCGTCTCCGTGGAATTGAACTAAAGAATCGGATCGTCGTGTCGCCGATGTGTGAATACTCCGCCAACGATGGCCATCCTACGAATTGGCATCTGGTGCATCTTGGCAGCCGCGCCGTGGGCGGAGCCGCGCTCGTGTTTACCGAGGCAACCGCCGTGAGCGCGATCGGACGTATCTCTTCAGCAGACACAGGCATATACCTGGATTCTCATATCGAGGCATGGCGGCCCATCGTCGAATTTATTCAGGAACAGGGCGCCGTGGCCGGCATCCAATTAGCTCATGCAGGTCGCAAGGCGAGTACAGCAACTCCGTGGCTAGGTGGCGCTCCAGTTGGAATCAAGGATGGGGGCTGGACGCCGGTCGCCCCCAGCGCCATTCCATTCGATAAAGGCTATACGGAACCGAAGGAACTCACGCTGATAGACATCGATCGAGTGGTGGAGGATTTTGCGGCTGCGGCGCATCGCGCGCTTAAAGCCGGCTTCCAGGTGGTCGAGATTCATGCTGCCCACGGCTATCTGTTGCATCAGTTTCTGTCTCCATTGAGCAATCACCGACGCGACGAGTACGGTGAAAACTTCGACAATCGCATTCGTCTCCTTCTGAGAGTGGCGAAATGTGTTCGCGAAATCTGGCCGGAGCAACAACCGGTTTTTGTGCGCATCTCTGCGACGGACTGGAAAGAGAACGGCTGGGACTTGGAGCAGAGTATTGAACTATCCCGCAGGTTGAAGCAACTTGGTATGGACCTGGTGGACGTTTCCAGCGGCGGCGCGGTACCTGGCGTTCGTATTCCGGTCGGCCCGGGCTATCAAGTGGGATTCGCCTCTGCCATTCGTCGGGAAGCCGGCATCGCCACCGGAGCCGTGGGCATGATTTCGGAGCCCGCTCAGGCGGAAACGATTATTTCGAGCGGGCAAGCGGACATCGTCCTGCTGGCGCGGGAGATGCTCCGTGATCCCTACTGGCCGAGACGCGCGGCGCACACCCTCGGCGTGAAAATCAAGCCGCCGGTTCAATACGAAAGAGCGTGGTGAGCCTTGCCTTTACTGAATCTAGCGGTGGATCAGGCGCGCGGTACAGTTACATTTGCGGTGCGGGTACAACCACGTGCGAGCCGCGATGAAATTGCAGGTGTAATCGACGGAGCAATGAAGATTCGTCTATGCGCGCCGGCGGTCGAAAACCGCGCCAATGAAGCATTGGTCGAGTTCCTTGCAGCAGTTTTGAAAACCTCGAAATCGGCTGTTAGAATCCGGACCGGTGAGCAAAGCCGAATCAAGCGGGTTGAAGTCTTTGGCGTCACGCAGCAACAGATTGAAGGCCTGCTTCAGACGGAAGCGTGAGCCGGAAAGGGAACTGTTCCCATGAATGTCGACATCAATGAGATGCAGAAAGATCTGCGTGCCGCGAAGCTGGATGGCTGGCTGTTTTACGACTTTCGCGGCCGCGACCCGATAGCCCACCGGATTCTGGACCTCCCACCGGGCATGCGCACAAGGCGATGGTTTTACTTTGTCCCGGCCAAAGGTTCGCCCAAAAAGTTGGTTCACAAAATTGAAGCTGGTTCACTCGCCGCCGTGCCGGGAGAGACTCTCTACTACGCCGGGCAGAAAGAATTGCGGGACAACCTGAAGAAGCTCCTCGGCAGAGCGAAGAAAATAGCGATGCAGTACTCGCCGAAGAACGCCATCCCGTATGTCGCGATGGTCGATGCAGGAACAGTCGAGTTGGTCCGCAGTCTTGGTCCCAAAGTCGTAACTTCCGCGGACCTGGTGCAGAAATACGAAGCCTGCTGGAGCAAGGAACAGCTCGAATCGCATCTAGCTGCAGGCCGTGCGATCGACCGCATCGTTCGGGAAGCTTTTGACCACGCCGCGAAGTCTGTAAAGGAAAAGAAACCCATAACTGAGTTCGACCTTCAACAGTTCATTCTTCACAAGTTCGGTGAAGCCGGAATTACAACCGACGAAGGGCCCGATGTGGCGGTGAACGAGAATGCGAGTGATCCTCACTACGGGCCGACGCGCGAGAAATCTTCACCGATTCGAGAAGGAGACTTGCTGTTGCTTGATGTTTGGGGGAAGCAGCAGACGGCGAATGGTGTGTATTACGACATCACCTGGATGGGCTATTTGGGTCCCTCAGTTCCCGAAAAGTACGCGAAGGTGTTCCGGGTGTTGCGCGATGCACGCGATCGTGGGGTGGAGTTGATTCGCTCCAGCGTCAAGGCGGGCAAACCCTTGCAGGGCTGGCAGGTGGATAAAGCGACTCGGAGCGTGGTCGAGAAAGCTGGGTACGGGAAGTATTTTTTTCACCGCACCGGACATAACATCGGCACGTCCGTCCACGGTAACGGCGTCAATATGGATGGCATGGAAACTCAGGATGATCGCCACCTGATCCCGCATACCTGCAACTCTGTGGAACCAGGGATTTATTTGCCGGACTTTGGCATGCGTACCGAAGTGGATGTGTACGTGGATGACAAGGAAGCACGCGTGACCGGTGCGATCCAGACAGAAATCCTGCCGCTGCTGGCCTGAAGATTGGATCAAACGAATCGAATGAGCGAAGAAAACAACGAAAACGCTCCTGTGGAGCAGCCACCCGCGGCCACGGATGTTGCGTCCCCTGCCGCGGATGTTGCGCCCCCTGATGCTCAGCCGAATCTGCGTTCTGAGAACGGGGCTTGGCGTCTCGCCATTGCCGGCTGGCTTCTTCCTGGCCTGGGGCATGCGCTCCAACGCATGTGGGGGCGCGCAGCCGTGGTATTTGTCTGTGTTGGAGCGCTCGTGGTTGTCGGTGCTTCCATGCGCGGCAATCTGTTCACTTCCGATGGCAACGATGCGTTTGACACTCTCGGGTACGTCGCGGATTTGGGTGCGGGCAGTTTCTATTTTCTGGCCCGCCTGGTGGAACATGGTGGCGCTGATGTTTCACACGCGGGGGGTGATTACGGAACAAGGTTCCTGGCCACGGCTGGCGTATTGAATCTTTTAGCGGCACTGCATGCCTACGAAGCCGCACGAGGCCGCAAGGCATGAACCCCGTTTCCCTGACACACATGCAGGCATTTCTGCTTTTCGCCGCCGTCATTTCGCTCGCATTTGGTTTCTTGGGCCGGCGGCAGCCGAAAGATCGGATCAAATACATCCTGTGGTCGTTTTTTCTGTTTCTCTTGGTGGGAATTGGAATCGGCTGGGTAATGTACCCGTTTTCTCATTAATGATGATGTAAGCAGTGCGTTGAATGCGCTGAATTGACAGCTATTTTCGGCGGATGCTATCGTGAAGAAGTGGGCCGAGGTAGCTCAGTGGTAGAGCAGCCGATTCGTAATCGGCAGGTCGAGAGTTCAACTCTCTCCCTCGGCTCCATCTAACTTCCCTAGAATCAAAGACCGTCTCCCGAACGCTTCGACTTTCTATTCGGAATTGGTGCATGGTTGGTGCAAGTTCGAAATAATTCTCATT
>DATERF010000010.1:0-4902 GCA_035271845.1 Candidatus Acidiferrum sp. | reverse complement strand
AGTACGGCATCGTGTTCATCGCGGACGAGGTGCAATCCGGAATCGGGCGCACGGGCAAATATTTTGCAATTGAACATTACGGCGTCGAGCCGGACCTGATCGCTTCGGCGAAATCCCTCGGCGGAGGTTTGCCCATCGCTGCCGTGACAGGACGAGCGGAAATCATGGACGCACCGCAGCCCGGCGGCCTGGGCAGCACCTTCGCCGGCAATCCGGCATCCTGCGTGGCGGCGCTGGCGGCACTGGAGACCATCGAAACGGAAGGATTGCTTGCGCGATCCACTTTCATTGGCAAACGCTTTGAAGACCGCGCGAACGGCTGGCAGAAAAAATGGCAACTGGTTGGCGACGTGCGCGGGCTTGGCGGTATGTGCGCGATCGAACTGGTGCGCAACCGCGACACGCGGGAACCTGCCGGTACCGAGACGAAGGAACTCGCGCGCTACTGCTATGAGCACGGCCTCCTCACGATTACCGCCGGAACACTGAACAACATCATGCGCATCCTCATGCCGCTGGTGATCAGCGACGCGCAACTCGATGAAGCGCTGGATGTGCTGGAAGCGGGACTGGCGCACGTGGCAGAGAAAAAGGAGGCGGTGACTTCCCCCGCCTGACGCCGGCAATTTCCAAATCGAGGCGGCCTTTCGGGGCCCCTTTTTCTTGTCCCGGCAAAGATCGCAGGTCCTTCCCGCCCAAAACCGTGTGACGAGAAACCTTTCGGTTCCGGGAACGGATGTGGCACTATCAAGGACGATTCAGCATCCGCTCGTGAAGGAATAGAAGGGATACCTAGACGATGGCGAACGTAATCATGGAGAGCCCGAAGGTAACAGCAAAATCACCAAATAGCTACATTGGTCCGCTGGCGATTCTGACCACACTGTTCTTCATGTGGGGTTCGCTTACCTCTTTGAATGATGTTCTGATTCCATATGTTCAGCATGTTTTTAAGATCAGACTTGCCGCCAGCATGCTTATCCAAACCGCATTCTTTTCTGCTTATTTTATTTTCTCAATTCCAGCGTCCAAGATCATCGATTGGATCGGTTACAAGAAAGCGATCGTGGTGGGTTTGTTCACCATGGTGGTTGCCTGCCTCGCTTTCTACCCTGCGGCCAGAATTCCTTCATTCCCATTTTTGCTCACAGCTCTAATCATATTGGCAACGGGAATTACGATTCTCCAGGTCGCGGCAAATCCCTACGTGGCAATATTGGGGAAGCCACAAACCGCCTCCAGCCGGTTGAATCTTACCCAAGCATTTAACTCTCTCGGTACGGCCGTATTCCCCTGGATCGGCGCGAGGTTGATTCTCGGAACCACGGCCGCCGCGGTGAATTTGAATGCTTCGGCGGAAGCCAATGCCGTGGTCAAGCTCTACGTTTATTTTTTCGCCACAGCCCTTACGCTCCTCGCAATTGGCATCGGGTTATCCAAACTCCCGACAATACCGACCGCTCAACACCACCTAGGTGAAAAGGTCAATGATTCTGTTTGGAGGCACCCAAATCTTGTCTTTGGCGCAATCGGAATTTTCGTGTATGTGGGCGGTGAAGTTGCCATAGGGAGTTCCATCGCCAATTACCTTGCGCTGGACAATATCGGTGGCTTCATTTCCTCAGCCAACATTCCGGACGCAGCGATTAGATACCGCGCAGCGCTCGCAGAGGCCGCAAGGTATATCTCCTTATACTGGTTAGGGGCGATGATCGGTCGTTTCATCGGGTCAGCTCTCCTTCAAAAAATAAAACCCGGGAAATTGTTGGCGCTCGCCGCAATCATGGCTGGCCTCCTCGTCACAATTTCGGTGACGACCAGTGGCCATACGGCTATGTGGTCGATCTTGGCCGTTGGACTCTTCAATTCGATCATGTTCCCCTGCATTTTTACCATGGGTATCGCTGAATTGGGTCCGCTTACTGGCGACGGCTCGGGCATTTTGAATATGGCCATCGTCGGCGGAGCAATCATTCCTTGGATCGTGGGTAAAGCAGCAGATCTAATCAACCGTAGTTACTATCCGACAATGAGCCAGGGAGAAACCAGTTGGGGGCAAGGGATTCACTATGCTCTCATTGCGGCCGTTTTTTGCTATTTGTATATTCTCTTCTTCGCGGTGAGCGGCTCGAAGACCCGTAGCGAGCGCTCTGCGAACACTTAGCGGAATCGGTTCAGGCTTGCTGATCGTGGCCATCGTGGGCGGAGCCATCATCCCGGCCGCACAAGGCGCTATTGCGGGCCGCATCGGCGTGCATCACGCGTTTGTGCTGCCGGTGATTTGCTACCTCTATATTGCCTACTACGCATTGCCAGGATAGCGCCCGGTGGGAATCAAGTAGCCACACTCAAACACCTGAGCGGAGTACTTCGGGAAAGCCAATAAGCGGCCGTCGTTACGCGCACGGCGGTCCGCTGGAGGCGCGGACGACCAGCTCCGGTTCAACGGCAATCTCCGGGAGGAACGGGACACGGTCTTCGATGCGGTCGAGCAACGTTTGCGCGGCAATGCGTCCCATTTTCAGAAGTGGCTGCCGCACCGTGGTGATCGGCGGGATGGAATACGCCGCTACCGTGATATCGTCGAAACCCACGACCGAGACATCTTGCGGAACACGCAGCCCGGCTTCCTGAAAATCCCGCATGGCCCCGATCGCGGTAATATCGTTGTAGGCGAAAAGCGCGGTGAACGGCACATTCCGCGCGAGAAGCATCTTGCCTGATGGGTAGCCCGGCTTCGAAGCTGATTCCTTCCCCTCCAACTGGACGATAAGCTCGGGCCGGATGCGAATATCGAATTCGCGCGCAACCTCCTGGATGGCATCCCAACGCGAAACAGCGTCCGAGCTGTCTGGATTGCCGCGCACAAAGGCAATGTTCTGATGGCCCAGTTGTTTCAAGTGGCCGAGGGCCAACTCGGCGGCGCGGTGGTGATCCAAAATGATGTTGGTGACGTTTTCCACTTTTTGGTGGCCGGCAACCGCGACGGTGGGCAGCAGCGGCTGTTCGTCAATCGACGTATCAATGGTGATGATCCCCTCGACGCCGCGCGACCTCAACATCTCCGAGTACGTCCGCAAGAGCTTCGGGTCGTGGCGATGGGCCACGGTCAGGAAGAAGTAATTGTGCTCCCGGAGATAGGCTTCGATACCGCTGCAGACCAAGCTGCCGTAAGCGTCCCCAATCTCCTCGGCGATGACACCCACGGTAAGGCTGCGCTTTACACGCAGCGACCGTGCGAAGAAATTGGGGCGATAGTTGAGCTCGCGTGCGGCTTCGAGGACGCGTGCCCGGGTATGTGCCGGAATGGAACGCGCCGCCGGTGAGTCGTTCAATACCGCTGATACCGTGCCGGCTGTCAGGCCCAGATGTTCCGCAACAGCTCGGAGTGTAACAGCACCAGATTTTCGGGTGCGGGATGATTTCGCCGCTGCCATAATTTGGTTCAGACCCTCACTTGAGGAGTCTCCTCGAAGAACCGGGACAACTAACAAACGATACAGACTCGCCACCCCGACGAGTTCGCACCTTCAGTGTCCCTGTATTGTATTCCAATTCTGATGAAGAAGTGTGATGGGAGGCACTCGCCAGAAGGCTGCGGAAAATTGTTTTGACGCACCTGATCCGCTAAACGGAATGCCACATCGACTCCGGCGCGAAGCTGCGAACTCTCCCGCAAAGTGATGGAACATAGCACTGCGTCGCCGGGCGTCACCTGTTGGAGGCCAAATTCGTCTCGAAAGATAAACGATTTCCCGGATGAACCGCAGGGAGAGTGGCCTATAATCGCCCCGGGGACAATGGGTCGACACCGCTTATGGACTTCGGAAAAAGGTAGATCGTGGACTGAGATGCGGGCCAGGAGCGAGAATTCCAGTTGGCAGAAAATTGCTGTACGAGTGGCAACTGTTCTATTCGGCTCGTGCTAAATGATTCCGTTGAGCAGCGCCGCGCAAGATCCAGCAGGGCAAACCCATCAGTGGCGTGAACGGAGAAACCTGAAAAGCGACGTGACACGATGGGCAGGCTTTGCTGAATGCTACGGAGCGATTGCGGAAGCTGGGCGAAACGGGATTGCAATGAGATCGTGAAGGGGAGGCTAAAATGTCGCGACTACTTTTTTTGATGGCGAGCGCGCTGCTCGTTTTGGGCGTGAGGGCAGAACTCGGCGCAAGACCCGGAACCGAGTCCATTGGCATATTCGAGGGGCACGGAGACGTGGGCACCGTTCTCCATCCGGGCTCGGTGGATTACGACGCCGGCAAGCAGAGCTATACCATCGCCGGCAGCGGCGAAAACATGTGGTTTGCCGCGGATGCTTTCCATTTCGTCTGGAAGAAAGTCTCCGGGGATGTTTCGCTGGCGGCAGATGTGGGCTTCCTGGGCCAAGGTAAGAATCCCCATCGAAAGGCTGTGCTGATGATCCGGCAGACACTCGAGGCCGATTCGGCGTACGCCGACGTGGCCCTGCACGGAGAAGGTCTGACCTCATTGCAGTATCGGGATGAGAAGGGAGCCACCACGCACGAAATCCAGGCAAATCTTTCCGCGCCGCGGCACCTGCAACTCGAAAAGCGCGGTGACTACGTTTACATGCTGCTCGGAAAAAGCAGCGGCCCTGTGCAGGTTGCTGGCGGATCGATTCGCGTGCCGATTCACGGCACCTACTACGTGGGCATCGGAGTATGCTCGCATGAAAAAGACCTGGTGGAAAAGGCCGTCTTTACAAATGTTGCGTTGCAAACGCCGGCAGCGATATCAGGCCAGCCCGCACTTTACAGTTCGCTGGAAACCATCGCGATTGATTCGACGGATCGCCGCATCGTTTACGTTGCCCCGGGGCGTTTTGAGGCGCCGAACTGGTCGCGCGACGGCGCTTCTTTGCTCTTCAACCGCAATGGG
>DATERF010000009.1:0-13021 GCA_035271845.1 Candidatus Acidiferrum sp. | reverse complement strand
AGCTCCACGCTCTCCGGTCGTCCCCAACGTTGGCCTAAGCCTTAATCGCGAAAAAAGGTGTCTTGGGCGCTAGTGCTGGCCAAGGCTAGCTCGCGGCATTCACTGCGACCCGCAGTCGGCGGGCTCGAATTTGAATTCGTCGTGCTTTCACCGGTGCCACAGCTTTGCGGACCTCACTGTGGTTAGCGTCGCGCTGAGAAATCCATTTGCTTCTCCTAATAATATTGGCGCATTTTGGACACCACGACCCTCGCTTTATTTTGGCTGGTACAGCCTCCCACTCATGTCCATGTACGCATCGCCACTGGAGAGCTGTGCGCCCATTTACATATATCTCAGACAAACAGATTCCGCCACTGTTCGCCGCAAGCTCCTGAAAAAACGGCAAACAAAGCCGCTGGTTGCGGGCGCACATCGGACACCAAGTGCCCTGGACGACGGAGGATGGGGTGGCTTGCCAGCGATGTCCGAACTCACATTTCCACGTCAATTTGAATTTGCTACCTAGATATTCTGCGGACAAACACGTGCCCCCACGCGCGTTCGCCAAATCTCTCATTGCTGTTATGCTCAGTCTTTCGTGAAATCGTCGCCGCCCGTTGTAACACTCCCTGCACCAGCTTCCTTTTCTTCGGGCCCCAGCCTTCACATTAGCTGCACATGCTTTCCAATGATGTCCGTGCCTGCATACCCACGAGAGGGGCGTACTTGCGTTCTTGTAACTTGTCGATAGACACCTCCCGCCACGGTCTCTCGCAATTTGACGCATTTCTTCTAATCTCAATCTCTGGTTGTGAGCACAGACCGGACACCAGTTTCCTGCGCGGATCGAGTGCGCCATCGCCGGCCATTCATGGCCAGTGGCGCATTTCCATCGGAGAGGGTGTGACGAATTCACATAAGTAAGGGACAAACAGCAACCACCTTTCTGGGCCGCGAGACGCCGCAAAAGAGGCAGGGTCAAGCGAGCGACGCGAGCGCAGAATGGGCACCAGTGCCCTTTTTTGACCTGAAGAGGCGTAGCGCTCCATTCGTGACCCGCCGAGCAGCGCCACTCCAATTTTGTAGCATTATTGCGATAGCGATTCGAAAGGCACCTGCCGCCGCGAGACTCGGCCACCTCGTTCATTTGTTCGAGCGTTAGCGGCCTTACACCTGCACAATCTGGACACCAAGTTCCTTTCCGAATGCTCCCTGGAAAAGCGCTCCACTGGTGCACGCGCGCGCACTCCCATAGCAAGGGGAGAGTAGAGTTGAAGTAGAACGTTGAAATGCAACGCCCTCCTCTCCTGCGAGCGAGCGTCATCATGTTCGCAATGCCCAGCTTTAGCATCGTGATGCTCTTTGCAAGCATTGTTGCTGTGAACCGGGGCAGGCCCGAGAAGCGTCGTGCTGTTCGCCCGTGCCTGCCTCTCAGACGCGAAAGATATTAGAAGTGAAAGCCGAGCTCGATAGTCTCGGTTCGCGGTGTCACATAGTGTGTGCCGCTGAACGTGGAGAGGAAGTTGTACAGCGCATACTTATTGGCGAGGTTGATCACGGTGAACCGCAAACTCCACTTGCGGCGGTCGCCGCCGAATAGATTGTCTTCGCCTACGGCAATGTCGAACAGGTTACGCGAAGCGACGCGCGGCGGATTCTTGTCGTCGTCTTCCGTGCCAGGCTTCGGTATCTGGAGGAGTGTTGATCCATACTGGGATGCGGAGCACATGCCGTTCGCGCTAATGGGAACTCCCAGCGGATTGCTGGCGCTCGGCGGGGCCGCCACCACGCTGCCGCAGAACAGACCTGCCTGAAATTGCTGATCGGGCGTTAGCCCCGAAACGTTGACGAAGCCCGGAGCACCCTGGTCGCCCGCGCAATTCCCACCAAAACAGGGAACCGGGCCCGCCACCAGGCCGCTGTCATACCTCCAATTGACGCCCACCCAAGGCCCGCGCTTCCACGGCTGGTATTGAAGGTGGCTTGTTTGGTTGAAAAGTTCGTCGTGGTCGATGCGGAAGACTCCCGTTCCGCCTTGCCCCGCGGGCGTTGCTCCTATACCTGTGACTTGCGGCTGGAAGAACCGAGCCGCCACGCTGGAGGCCACGAAATAGGCGGAAAATCCGTGGAAGTTCGGCACGCTGGCTCGGAGCATATACCCGGGAATCTTGGAGTTGTGCCATTCAATCGGGAACGTGATCGGCGTATTGCCCAGAATGCTGAAGTCATAGGCATTGTGCGTGTACTTCCACATGTACTCCCCTTCAATCATCAGGTATTTGCCGAAGGCTTGCTGAAAGCCAGCATGGAATTCATTCCTGAAGCCGGGAGTCACGGGCACGGTGAGGCAAGGATAGCCTTGCAGCGACGACATAAGGGCGTTGACCACCGGGTCGTTGCATCCTTCGCTGGCCAGAACCAGATTCTCGTTAAACGGCGTCTCGAGTATCCGCGCGTAGGAAAGTCGCAGCACCGTATTCGTCGGCTTGATGTTGTATGCAATTCCGAGGCGCGGCTCTGCCTGCTTCGTGACCGACAGTCCGTTGTAGAAATCGCCGCGAATTCCAAGGTTGAACGACCAGTTGCCCTTCGTAATGGTGTCCTGCGCATACAGCGCCAATTCCTTCACGTCGGTGTGGCCGCGGAAGAAATAATACTTCCCGCCGGCCGTCAAATCGTAAGGAGCCAGGGTGGTGCACGGTGCGGCTAGATTGATACCGTTCACCTGGCACGGATTGCCATTGGCATCCGCCAGTGAGGGTAAGAGCGTCGGATCCACGATTCCCAGCGAATCGTTTTCCGTGAGAAAGGTGTGTTCGTAGGTGATGCCCGCTTTGATGTTGTGAACGCCCTTGACGTAAGAAACATCGGATCTCACCCCGGCGTTGGTCAACCGGCGAGCCTGGCCAATGCTCTCGCCCTGGAGATTGGGGGTAAAATCCGCAAAAGGATCCGCGCTTGGGTAGTAATGGTATTGGTCCTGGCGCACGAATGCGCCGATCGTAAACACGGCCTCCGTGCCGATCAGGTGAACAAAGGTTGGAGCCACGTTAAAGGTCCCGATCTTGGAACGTTGATCGGTGGGGCCGACCAACTGGCCGTTGGGGCCCAGCCCTCCGTCGTCCACCACCAGGCCGTTCCATGCGGTGGCATACTGTGCGTCGAAGGAATTGGGGGTCTGAAACCACGAACGTGTGTAGCCCAGGTTCAATTGCACTGTGTTTGTATCGGAGAATTTATAGTCCACGCGGTCGAAAAAGTTCTCTTCGTTGCCCTTATCGTGCATAACCGTGTGTTCCGGTGGATCGAGAAACCGCCCGGACTGCAACCCGCTAAGTGCGACGAAATTCCCCCAGTTTTTGCCGCCATACGCCAGATCCGCAGAGAAACTCGGCGTGCCGAAGCTGCCGTACGACGCGGTCACGCTGCCGTGCGCCTGACTGACGCCCAAACCGGAGCGCGTCGTCACTTTGATGACCAGGCTCGTTTTGTCTCCAAATTCCGCCGGCGGCGCCCCGGAAATCACTTCCAGCGACTGAATCGATTCCGACGGAATCTGGTTGGAAAAGACTTTGCTCTGCTGATCCGTAATCGGCTGTCCGTCCACGGAGAAGGAGTTCTCCGCATGATCGCCCAGACCGTGGAACAAGCCATTCGAGTCGGCCGCAACCCCCGGGGTCGTCAGCGTGACGAGCGAACTGACTGAAGAGGTCGAACTCTCCAGGGGCACGTTCTCGAACAATTCACGGCTGAGATCCGTATGAAAGGTCGAATCGGTTTCCACCAGGTCCGCGCCGTTCGATTCCACGAGTACGGTGGTGCTGGCGGTCCCGATCGTCATCGAAATATCCACCCTGGCGGCCACGAAGGAGCGTACTTCAACGTCCTGCGAGGCTGGGGCAAATCCAGTGGCGTTCACGCTCAGGTGATACGGATTAAACGGCACATTGGTGAAACGGAAAGAACCGTCTTTGGCCGTGTTCATCGTACGCGCAAGGCCGCTGACCACATTGGTGATTTCCACCGTGGCGTTCCCCACCGTCTTCCCCGAAGGATCCAGAACTGTGCCTTCTATGGATCCGGAGTTACCCGTCTGCGCCAATACCACTGCGACAACAAAGACCACTTGGACTACAAAAAGTGCAGCTACTCGAAATCCGTATCGCATTCTTCCTCCGATTCCTTATGGGAACGTCCGCGCGACGTGCTTGTGTTGATAAAGGCCGCTGGAAAAACAGCGGGTGCGCGGCTAAATGGAGCCGCGCGACGAGGTACTACACTGATTGGGATTTAGGACGCGAAGGAAAGGGGCGGGTCGCGGGAAGAGGAATGCCCGGAGGGCGGCTCCGCGAAGCTGACCTCCGAACAAACTACAACTTCACTAAAGGAAACGATTGGAATGCTGAAGGGAACAACCGCCACTGCTGGGGTGACGCCCAGATGAGCAACCTGGCAGAGGCGGCAAGCGGCTTCGTCCTGGCCATTGGCATGGGAGTGAGGCGTAACCTGCAGAAGGAACGCGAGCGAGAGCAGCGCCAGCGTGAGCGCTACTGGCCGGGCGAGCCGGCGGAGGATGGGATGTACGTCAAACAACATTTCCGTGCCTCCCGCGAATGAGCGTTTTCGGGGCGGGCCCCCTCTCCGCCATGCGAAAGGAGGACCTTACCTAATTTTCAAGCATACTGCCGTGATTTGCAAGCTAGCTTCCCTGGTAGATGTGGCCGGAGGGAAACCGGTTGCATGCTCTTTGCCTGTTAGTCGGAGAAGGCTGCCGAATTCGCGGTGAGAAGAGCCCTCAGGTTTGCCACGACCTGCCCGCAGACTTTGCGTATTTCGTCCTCGGTGGGGCTTTTGCTGACCTCGTATTTCTCCATAGGGATGTAGTTGTTGAGGCTGATGAGCGGCCCGAACTGCGCATCGCAATTCTCCATGGTCATGACCCGGTAAAGCGGCTGATCGGGCCGCGCCAGATTGTAGGCCCCAACGTAGAGCACGAAACTTGGCGCACGGGTCGTGCCCCCCAGGATCGCCAGGCAATTGTGATTCTGCGAATCCACCTCCGCGAACACCCCTTTGATCAGCACGCCTTTATCCGGGTGGGAAGTTCCTAAAGGCGTCGCGTTGAAGCCAGTTTTCCGGAGCGCTTGGACAAGCGCGTCACCGAAAAATGCCTTGAGCCGCTCCGCCTGTTTAAAACTGGTTTCCGCATCCTGGAGAACGTGGGGTGATTCGCCGGAGGCTCGCGCGCCGGGTTGCGGCTTCTGAGGGACAGGTGCCTGCGTGATGGCGGCCGGCTCTTTGGCGGGTGCTGCGTTTATGTCGAACAGCGACACATAGACGTGAACCGATTTCGGATTGAAGTCGGAGCCTGGCGTGCCGCTGGACGTGGTAGATGCGTGGCGCGCACTGCCAGGCAGCACTGCCGCCACAACACCGGCCAGCAGCATCAAGATCGAGATCAGGTAAGCACGCGCCGCAGCCATCGGCATCTCCAGGCTAAAGTGTGGCGGAAGGCAAAGGTTACTCCAATTAGATGTACCTGCACGCAGAAAGATGGCTGAGCTTTGAAAAATGTGGAACAGAGCCCCCGGAGTGTGGGGAGTGCTCCCGGCACATAGCCGCTCAAAACCACCACAACACGGCAATTGGTTCACGCTTTTCTTCGGCACATTCTTATGGCACACTTCTTATGTATCCATGAAAGTCAAGAGAACAAAGCGCACGCATATACTTCTTCCCGAGGACCTCGCGCGGGAAATTGATGCCCTTGCAGGACGCCGCGGACGCAGCGCCTTCCTTGTGGAGACGGCCCGGGAGGCAGTCCGGCGCCGAAAATTACTGCGCTTCCTCGAAGGGGAGTCCGCATCCTGGAAGGAACAAGATCACCCGGAACTCGCCAAAGGTCCTGCATCCTGGGTGCGCAAACTGCGGCGGCAGAGTGAATCCCGCAAGCCTAAGCGCCCCTGATCGTCGAACGCATGAAGATTCTTCTCGATACCTCAGTTTTGATTGATGTTTTGCGTGGCCGAAACAATCGCCGCAGTCTGTTGGCAAATCTGCTTCGCGACGGGCATTCCCTGACCACTTCGGTGCTCAATGTGGCGGAAGTCTACGCAGGCATGCGCCCGGGCGAAGAAGCGCAAACTGCCGAATTCTTAAGTGGGCTTGATTGTCTGGAGTTGAGTATAAGTGCCGCGCGCATGGCTGGTCACTTGAAGAGTTCCTGGGCGCAGAAGGGGCGCACATTGACCCTGGCCGATACCATCGTCGCAGCCATAACCATCGAATATCGTTGCACCCTCTTTACCGATAACCGCAAGGACTTCCCCATGCCGGAGATCCAACTCCTCCAGGCATAACCCGCGCTACCCGCTCGACCCCGGCGGAGCAGAGCTGCCACATGGGTTGTCCACAGCTTGCTCTCGCGTAGGATGCTAGCGCGGCCAGAGCCAGCCGAAAGTGCCCGCGGTCAGTAAGCCGAAGACGAGTCCATCGATGACTTCCTTCACGGTCATGCCCCAGGGCTGGCCCTTCCAGATGCCGTTGCTCAAGTTTCCCAGGCCGTAGGCCAGAAACGCCGCGGTACCGGCGACGCGGAAAACCACCAGATAGTTGGCGCCAGGCGCGACGGTACGCCCCGTGAGATACGCGACGAAGAAGCCGATGATGAGCGTATAGGCAAACCACTGTCCCAGGAACTTTGGCATGGCGGGTGGGCCGCTGGGAAAGACTGTCAGCATCCCTACGGGCCCCTGCTTGTATTTTTCGATCATGGCGGGCGACTTCATATCTTTGTGCGTGCCATAAGGAAAGATGTAGAGCCCCCTCGTCAGGCCGGCAGGCCGCAAGGCTGCGAGGAACTTGTCCTCCTCGGGAAGTTGGCGGTAATCGCCTTTGTGGTACGGAAGCAGCATGTGCATGATGGAACTGGCGACGAACACGATGATGGATGACAGGACAATGGGTAGCCAAAGTGCGGTGAGGGGGACCATACCTAGCCTCCTTGGTGCGAAATGGAAAACAAGAATTGCGGACGCGAGGCTACACTTTTCGGGGGTGGCGGTCAAGCGAGGGGCGGGACTGCATGGCGCGCGAAAGAGCGAATGACATCGCCTCACAGATGAGCAAGAGATGCCAAGGGTCCACCCTCCGACTCCAAGGGCGGGCAGCCGACATCGGATTTTGCTTCCTGACGTCAACACAGTGGGTCTGGGCTGCTGGCCGGACAGAGCCCGCCCCTGCGCCAAATCTGTACATAGGGACAGTTCTGCGCCGCCCCTGCTTCCGTTAGCCTTCTACCGGGGGCTCTACACCATGCCGCATCACGATACTGTCCTTTCGACTACCACTGGGCTCCGGCCGGGCACTCGTGCCGGGAGGCTCCCACGGCAGACTCTGGCATTCGTTTCGCCGATCTTCTTACTTTTGGCTCTTTCTGGATGTGGTGTTGCGACCAGCACTTCTGGCGGGCCCCCTTCGCAAAATCCTCCAACTTCCTCCGTAACTGTGGCCATTAACCCAAAGTCTGCTCCCGTCGTTGAAGGAGCGTCCCAGCAATTTTCCGCCAGCGTAACCGGCTCCTCCAACACGGCTGTAACTTGGAGTGCTACGGGCGGCACGATTTCTACAAGTGGGTTATATGTCGCCGGTAGTACGGCAGGGAATTTTGCCGTCACGGCCACCAGCGTCGCCGACGCCAACAAGTCCGCACAGGCATCGGTTGCGGTCACGGCACCCGCGCCGCCTCCGGGCACTGCCGCTTCCCTCACCAAGGATGGGATCACCTGGACCTTCAGCGAAGCTGTCCCGGTCGGGCAGTTCGTGAATGGAGACTACTTCGTCGTGGGGCCGGTCACCGTCACCGCCATCAGCCCGCAGCCCACGACCTCTTCGCCCTACCTGAATGGTTCCGTGAAGAATCTGCCGACCAGTAATGGCAAGAGCGGGTTCGATTCGCGGTTGAATGATGGCACGGACGAATCCTGGTGGTTCGACGCTACCCTGCGTTCGTATCCGCCCATCACGCTGAAGCCGGGCGATGCACTCGTATCGTCTATCAGTTTGCCGACCATCCACTCCGTCCCGGAAGTTATGCGGGCTTCGGACATGAGTGCCAGTCCGGTGGCATCCGACTCCGTTCTCACCGTTCTCGCGTCAGCCCCTGCTGCGGATGCCTTTCGGCCGTCTTATTGTGACCGGAACCAGACCATCTACCACGCAAATAACCTGCAGAGAAATTTGCTGCCTTCTCTTGCGCCTCCGAATCCCTCCAATACGCCCACGCTTGCTCAGTATGAGGCCCTCTACCGTCAGCCATGGATTGATACCGACGCCTTCTTGTTCGATGCGCCGGCGGATTACATGCCCAGCTACGGGCAGCACATCGCGTTCGCTGATTCTTACGCAGCGCTCCTGTTGATGCTGAACTTTCCGGCGGATCGGAAAGTCAATCTCACCAACTATTTTGTTCAGTACGGCATTGATCTCTACGGTTGTGTGCAGGCGGGTTATGGCTGGCCGGCGTTTGGCGGACACCGCAGCGGCAGGAAATTGCCGATCATCCTGGCGGGCATTCTGCTGAATGACTCAGGAATGAAAAACGTTTCGACCACGTATCCGGACGAATTCGGCGAGGACATGCAGACCCTGTACATCAATCAGTTGCCGCCGGCCGGAACGTACCCGCAAGCCTGGCAGGGTGCCGCGGTCATTTATGGCGGCCATTACGGTGTGCACGCCGCGGACTCTTCGCCGGTGAGCGCCGGTTTGTACGGGCCTTACGAACAGTTGCAACCCGCGAGCTGGCCTATCCTGACTCCGCCCGACGAACAATTGGGCGAGGCTTATCGCCGCTGCTGCACTTCCGTTTCCTGGGTCGGCGAAGCGCTCGCGGCCTACCTGGTGAATGGCAAAAGTACCTGGAATCACCCGGCCTTCTTCGATTACGTCGATCGCTGGATGACGGAGGATGACGCTCAGGCAGTGGCGGAAATCCTGGCCCAAAGCGGCTACGATTACAGTGCCAACTGGGAACGGCAAGGGCAAACGCAGTATTGGCTCGACGGTGAAGTCTCTCAACCCACCTTCATCGACGACATGTGGAACGCCTACCACTGGTAAATCGTAGCTTCCCCCGCAACATGAAGAGAATCGCAACACTCACCAGCAGGGCCGAGAGCGCGGCACCCGGGCCATTGTAATCCGCGTTAACTAATCGCCTTGCGACTTACGAAACTCCTTGGGGGAATTGCTTTGACTCGCGAAGCAGGCTCTCATACAGTCCACCATAAGCTTGCTACGTTCCCTTGCTTCCCCAGGAGGAAATTCCGATGACCTTCTCTCTGAAACTGCATTCCCCTATCAAGTGGGCCTCGACACTGGCGGTCACACTGCTGTCCGCTGGTGGCGTCTTTGCCCAGGATGATCACCGCGCCGCGGCGATGGCCGCGGCCAGCGGGATGGTTCTCTTTGTTTTCGTGTTCCTGGTGATTTTGTATGTTTACTGCGCGCTTGCGTTGCAAACCATCGCGCAAAAAACCCATACCGAAAATCCCTGGCTTGCCTGGATTCCCATCGTCCATATCGTCCTGATGCTGAATATCGCCAAAAAGCCCATCTGGTGGATCATCCTCTGCTTCGTTCCCGGGGTGAACATCGTCGTGGGCATCATTGTCTGGATGGCCATAGCCGAAGCGCGCAATAAGCCCAATTGGTGGGGCATCCTCATCATCGTTCCCGGGGTCGGTCTGATTGTGCCTGGCTATCTGGCCTGGTCGGACTAAATCGCGTCGCAGTTCAACAAACCTTTCATCTTGGCTACGGTAGCCCTTTCCTGTAAGACGTATGGTGGGGGTGTATTCAAAATGAAAGAAACCGTTCAGGAGTACGTGCAGCGGATCCAAGGCAAGCTCGCGGGCCAGGATCCCTTGAAAGTGCAATCCGCAACTGCCAAGAAACTAGCGCGATTGATCAAGGGCGCGACGCCAGCCAAGCTGCGCAAACGGCCGGCGCCAGAGAAGTGGTCGGCAGCGGAAATCATCGCGCATCTCGCCGATGTAGAAATCGTCGTCAGCTGGAGGATTCGTTCAATTCTCGGCGCGCCGGGTACTCCCATTCAAGCGTTCGACCAAGATGCCTGGGTTGTCGCCGGACATTACGGCAAGCGCGACGCGCGCAAATCCCTCGAGCAGTTCCGCGTATTGCGTGAAACGAATTTGGATTTATACAAAATGCTCTCACCCGAACAATGGAAGCATCACGGCATGCATGCCGAGCGCGGCGAGGAATCCGTCGAACGCATCGTGCAAATGATGGCGGGACACGATATCAACCACCTCGAACAAGTCGAGCAAATCCTCGCGCGGCGGGGTTAACGCTCCCCGGCGGCCCTCACGTTTGGCGGCGCCGAAAAATGAGTCCGCCCGCTCCAATGATGACCAGAACCATGCTGAAGATTGCGAACGCCCATTTCGTGAGCGTGAAAATATTCGCCATGCGCGCGACGCCTTCAAGCCGCTGCGGGTAATCTCGAAGCATCGCCAGGAAGCAGAAGTTCTCCGCATAGTCGAAAAGCGTTGTGCCCACCGTCAAAAAGCTCAGTTTCTGCCACACCGGGCGCCCAGGAAAAACACGGGCAAAAGCGTAGGTTGTGCCCAGCAGGAAAAACAGCCCGTAAAGAGAGGGAAAAATGGAGTCAACATAGTCCAGAAAAAGACGATAGGCGTAGCGCCCCTGCTCCCCGTATGCTGCCAACTTTGCATAAGCGGTCTCTGGGGAGTAGTTGATGGTCATATCCAGCAGGCCCACCTGCCTCAGCGCATCGCTGTGAAACGCTCCAGGCAAACCGCGCACATTGATCAACAACAACACGAAAAGGCTCAACAGCCCCAGGCTCCACACCACCCTAGTGCTGGCGATTCTTTGTAAGAAACCCTGTAGTCGATTCCACATCAGAGACGATCCTTGAGAACCTGCTCAACGTCGCGACGGCCGTGGAGAATGGAGACAACCTGCAGGGGCTTTGTTTCAGGCCGATAGACAATCAGGTAAGAGTAAACTGGGAAGAATTTCACATTCTCACCCGTTAGATTACTTCGGCGGTGCCCAGCTTCCGGAGTTTGCGCTAGAAGAGCGAATTTCTCCCGGATGACAAATTCCACGTGATCCGCCATCCCCGTGCTGCTTTGATCTTTGATGTAGCGCCAAATTTCCGCGAGATCGGCTGCCGCCTGAGGCGCCAATACATAGCGCACCTTCATTCAGGCTTTGCTTTCAGTCTTGCCAAATGAGCATCGAGCTGGTCTTCGGGGATGCCCTCGCCGCGATCCAGTTGTTCGATGCCATGCCGGATTTTCGCGGTGCTCGCTTCCCGATTCTCCGAGAGCCAGCGATCCTGTTCCTCTTGGGTTTCCAGCAAACGGTGCAAGACTTCTTCGACGCTACCAGAGCCTGTCGCCTGGAGTTGTTTTCGGATCCTGGCTTCCAGTTGTGCATCCCGGATTTCGATGTTCACAGTTCGCTCCTCATTCCCAAGGGGTCGCGATCCACCTTCATCGTAGCTAAGACCCCAGCATTGTCAAGATTGGCGACTAGCTCCTGATTGACAGCAGACTCTTAGTTGCCTAGACTCGCGATCATGGAAGTCCACCTGACACCAGAGCAGGAAGCGGAACTCGGCAAGCTGGCCACGCGCAAGGGCCGCAATGCCAATGAGTTGGCGCAGGAAGTGCTTGGCCTTTACCTGGAGCATGAAGCTCGCTTCATCGAGGCCGTGAAGCGCGGCTTGGAGTCTCTTGATCGTGGGGAGTATGTTTCCCATGAAGAGGTCGGTGCGCGCATCGACCGGTTGTTTCCCTCCTGATGGAAGTTCGCTGGTCACCCGAAGCGGCCGAAGACCTGGAACGTATAGGCCGGCGAATCCAACAAGACAAACCGAACGCAGCAAGAAACGTGGTCCTTACCCTCTACCGGGGAATCACGGACCTGCAGACCTTTCCTAATCGTGGCCGCAGCGGGCGTATCGAAGGCACCCGCGAGTTGCTGTTTCCTTCGCTACCCTACATCGCGGTTTACCGCCTGCACAACGAAGCAGTCGAGATCGTGCGTATCTACCACGCAGCCCAAGACTGGCCGTAGCCAATGCATCTGGCCTGCTTTCGCTCGAAACTGGGAAGCATCAGAGAGAAGGCCCCAGACGTAAAACCGACGTCTGGGGCACCAACCCACTGGAACGGTCCGACCGATGGGATTATATTTTCCCCATGAACAAAACTCTGAAACTGCGGAAAATTGATTACCGCAAACTCAGCGCGCGCCAGCAGGAGAACTATAACTTCCAAAAAATCTCGGGCGTTTTGGCGGACTATGGATTCAGCACGATTCGACTCAGCGATGATTGGAACGGCGCGGACTTCTTGGCCCAACATGTGGACGGCAAGACTCTGCTGCGAGTCCAGTTAAAGGGTCGTCTCGGAATCTACCAGAAATACCTGGGAAAGGAACTTTGGATTTGTTTTCCATGTGGCGAGGACTGGTACCTGTTCCCGCATGACGAGGTGCTGAGCTTCTTACTCAGAACAACCAACATCGAGAATACGGTCGCATGGCAAAAGGGGCATGGATGGAACTGGAAGCAACCCCCGCGGCGAATCATCGATTACCTCAAGCCCTTCTTGTTGAGATGAGCGCGGGGAGTCTGCGCGACCAAAACAAAAAAAAGGGCCGCTGATCGCTCAGCGGCCCTTCGTTCAATCAATTTTTCTCTTCGCGCAACCGATAGCGATCTGCCAGAACCTGCTCGATAAAGAGTAAACCGAGTCTAGCATCCTACAAGCCCGTGAGGACCGCAGGATGCGGTTGGAGACCATCCTCCGCACACCATAGCGGAGTAGATCTCGCGTATTTAGAAAGGAGGTGATCCAGCCGCAGGTTCTCCTACGGCTACCTTGTTACGACTTCACCCCAATCATGAGTCATACCTTGGGCGCCTGCCTCCTTGCGGTTAGCGCGGCGACTTCTAGTACAGCTCACTTTCGTGATG
>DATERF010000008.1:0-20817 GCA_035271845.1 Candidatus Acidiferrum sp. | reverse complement strand
GGGTTTTCTCGATATCCGGCAGCCCGTTCGGGCCCAGGACATCCTCGTCGGCGAGAATGCCCAAGATTTCTCCGATGAACATGGTGTGCAGCCCGAGCTTATGATGCTGGAGAAGACGGCATTCCAGGGAAAAGTGCAATTCGCTGGCAAGCGGGGCGTGCACGCGCTCGCTTTTGACAGGCGTGAGGCCCGTATCCCGGAACTTATCATGATCGCGACCCGAAACGATGCCGACATAGTCGGCAGCCTCAACGTGTTTCCGTGAGGGGATTCCCACGGTGAACGCCTGACTGTGCAAGATATTGTGATAGGTCAGTGTCGCCTCGCGAAGCGAAACCGTCACGCAGGGTGGATCGCTGCAGCAGATCCCGCCCCACGCAGCGTTCATGAGATTCGGTTTTCCGTCAGCTCCATAAGTCCCGACGAGCATGACGGGATGAGGATGGAGGATGGTATGCGGGCCGAGATGGATTTTTGTTATGGGATTTCCTTTCACTGACTTAGGACTTCCTCGCTCTAACTTTCACACTCGAAATCTTCTCTGCGAGATGAGATGCCAGCTTCTTTGCTCATTCTCCGCCTCTCGCCGAGGAACCACAACGGCCGGAGGACTCTCTTAATTCTGACAATTCGGAAAGCGCTATTCGGGAGAATGGCGGCCCGCCGACATTCCCGAAGGCGGAAAATAGCTTGCAGCCGCGAGAGTCCATTTGTAGATGTGGGGCTTTAGCCCCGCCAGAACGCATGACTGAAGTCATGCACCTACAGACAACGTTCCGCCCACCCGCGACCTTGAATCGCGCCGAGGATTGGTGCCATGATGCAAGTGCTCCAGGGGACCGCTCGCCCGCTTGGATCATCGTGCAAAATCTGGAATCATCGCGCTCTACGGCAGGAGCAAAATGCCCAAAGAACTGAAGTTCCACAAATTCATCAAGCCCTATGTGGTCGGGGCGGGCGAAGGCTTTCGCCTGAAAGACCACGACCCCGGCGATATTCACGGCCTGAAGTCGCAAGACAAGCCCGAAGCCACCAAGTGGCTGGAGCAGGGCGTGGTGCAGCTCAGCAAATTGCAGGACATCCTGTACGCCCAGGGCAACTGGGGGCTCCTGCTGATTTTTCAGGCCATGGACGCGGCGGGAAAAGACGGCACGATCAAACACGTGATGAGCGGCGTGAACCCGCAAGGCGTGAATGTTTATTCGTTCAAGTCGCCTTCCACCGAGGAACTGGCGCACACGTTCATGTGGCGGAGCATGGGCGCGATTCCTCCCCGGGGGAAGATCGCCCTCTTCAATCGCTCTTACTATGAAGAGGTGCTGGTGGTGCGTGTCCATCCGGAATTTCTGGACCGCCAGCGCATCCCCGAATCCCTGCGCGGCAAGCATTTGTGGCGCGACCGTTACGAAGACATCAACTCGTTCGAGCGCTACCTGACGCGCAACGGCATCGCCATCCGCAAATTCTTCCTGAACATCAGCAAGAAAGAGCAGAAGAAGCGCTTCATGGAGCGCCTGGACGACGCCAACAAAAACTGGAAATTCTCCGACGCCGACCTGAAGGAGCGCCACTTCTGGGATGACTACCAGGACGCCTACGAAAAAATGATCCGCAACACCGCGACGGAGTATGCGCCGTGGATCGTCGTGCCCGCGGACAACAAGTGGTTCAGCCGGTTGCTGGTAGTGGCAACGATCGTGGACGCCTTGAAAGACATGAATCTGAAATTCCCCACGCTGGACGAGGTGCAGCACGCCGCCTTGAAAGTGGCGCGCAAGCAACTTGAAAATGAATGAACCGCCCGAGTGGGCGCTGGCTGCAAGAGCGGCTGTAACAGCGGCGGGCTACCGCGAATTCTTCATTTGCTCGGCGGTCGGCCCGGATGCCGCCGGTTTGGGGATTACGCCCAAGTGATTCAGCCCCAGGTCGTGGAAAATCGACGGCCAGTAGTTCTTGAACATGTTCGCCGCGAATTTCCACGCCAAATCAATGCCGTAACGCTCCCCGGTCTTCGCGCCGGTTTGTTCCGTCTTAGGCAAGTAGGTGTTTGCCAGAGTTTCAGCGCCCAGCGGCCCGATTAAACCGGAAGCGTTGAACACATTGTTGCCGGAATCGCTGCGCGTAACGACCAGGCGCCGCGCGGAGTACGCGATGGAACCCCAAAACGACGGGTGAGTTTGCGGGAAGAACCGCGGATCCTGACGCAACACGGAAGCGCCAATAAAGGTTCCGAAGAAGCTGCTCGACGCGCCGGTTGCCATGGACGCGCCGAATCGCTTGCCGTAGCCCTCCGCCCCTTGCCCATAGCCCGGCGGCGTATCACGCCACTGCTCGAAACCGGCGCTGAAGGCAGAGACAAGAATGGTCTCCGGAGAAATGCTTTCGTTGACGAAGAGCTCGAATTTGCCGCCCGTCGAGAGCGGATGAGGTGACGCGGCGATATCAGGGAAGAAGAGCGAGCGCTTGGTCACATAGCCGACGAACTTTTCGGTTCCTTGCGCGGGGGCGTTGGCATCGGGCTGCTGTTTTGGCTGGGGCGAGTCCGGAAGGGATCGCGAACCGGCACCCGCGCCCGCCGGTTGTTGCGCGGCAGCAATTCCTGCCATGGAGAGCAATGCGGCCAACGTCAGCAATGCGCAGACTGGAAAATGGAATGGCAAGGCGCGTTGACGTTTCATCATGATGCGATCTCTCCGGATGGCGATTGCAAAACAGGCCCAGCCGCCAGTCCCCACTTTGGCGAAATTCCGTTGATGCCTGCACCCCCGGTCACCAATTGCCGGCAAAGAATCCCGCTGCGGCGTCGCCTCGCTGCCAACTATGGTTCACGGTTCGCAGCCGCGAGGCGCAAAGCGTTGGGGGAACGTATCACGCTTGCCGGGGGGGGCGCAACCTTTTATCCTGAAATGCCGGTGGAATCGCGGACCGGGATTTTTCGGAGCAAATTCGCGGGGGAATCCCCGTGTTGACGCAATGCGGAGTCCCGCTTTACTCTAGAAAGGTTGGACAGCAGTTGCGGATGCCGTTCTTGCCTCCTGGACTGTCTGTGTTCCTTCCTGCGGCTGGGAGGTCGTCCAATTGGTAGGACTCCAGACTCTGGATCTGGCTATCCTGGTTCGAGTCCAGGCCTCCCAGCCAATTCTTTCAACTACTTAGCTGTAGGCCTTCCCCGAACTTGGGAACATTTGGGACCATTATTTCTTCCAATTTGGAAATCGCGTTTTTTGCGTCACTAGGATTGTTTCTGGGTACTCTGCCGCTCATTTCTCGAGATGCTGATCGAGGAACGCCTTCACCTTGGCGAGCGCCAGCTTACCTTCAGGAGCTTCCGCGACATACGGCTGGAAGACGTGGATCATACCTTCGTAGACATCGAGCTTGGCGCAACCTCCCGCAACCTCGATCGCCTGAAAGAGGCGGACCGAATCACTCAACAGGGTTTCCCGAGTACCGACCTGGATGAGCGCAGGAGGGAAGCCCTTGGTGAAGTCCGCGTAGGCTGGCGAAACATACGGGTTCTTCCAGTCCTTGGGATCCGCATACGCTAGCATCGCGGTCTTCACATGAAGCTCGTAGATAAAGGAGGGCTCGGCGTCACGCAGCGTGTGACGGGTATCGGCGGTGTTTGCGAAATCGACGCAGGGCGACCACATCACCACTGCGGCGGGCATCCCGATCCCGAGGTCGCGCATTTTCAACGTGACTGCAGCAGCCAGGTTGCCGCCCGAGGAATCACCCATGATCGCTACCTTGCCCAGCGGGTAACCCTCTTTCGTCAGTTCTTTCACGACTGCGATGATCTCGTCAGTCACTTGAGGCCATTTCGCCTTAGGGGGACGGGTGTAAGTCACTGAAACCACTCGCAGACCCGTGCGATAAGCGACCAGTCCAGAGCGTTCGATTGACGATTGCGCCGTGAACAGCGCCCAGGTCCCGCCATGGATGTAGACCACCACCTGTCCGTTGTCCTTCCAGTCCTTGGGCCGGATATCGACCACTTCTGTGCCGCCAAGCGTTTTCGGCGTAAGCGTGATTTGATATTCTTTCGCGGCCTGCTCCGACCTCTGCTTGCCGATCGCTTCGAACCCGGCCTGAACTTTTTCCCAGCCGGCGAGGTCATCGGGCGCGGGCCTGGAGCGCATCGTCGCTGGATCTCCCAACACGTTCGGCAGGATCTCTTGCGCTTCCCGTGAAATAGTGTCGGGCACATAGGCCCATGGCTTGGCCGAATTGTTGGCCTTTCGGCCGAGCAAGGCAGCCGCAGCCGTGTTGGCAGCAGCAGGTGGATAGGAGTGGGTGGTATGGCCGACTGGGGCCGAACACCCGAATACCCCTACACCCGCAGCGGGCGCAGGCACTCGGATGCTTTTTCTCCCGCGTAGAGATCCAGACATGTTCATCCACTCCGTTTCATGGAAGGCATCTGCGGCAACAGGCTGTTGATCGAGTCGAAATTCTATTCCATGAGAAGTGGGAGAGTATTAATGCCTGATGAACGCCAACCGGAAACTGACCTAATTCGGCCTTTGTTTGGTGTCTATTTGATGCTTTTAGCCGGCAACGCGGAAGTGACTTCCCGCTGCTTCCGTTCTTCTCCCGTGAGAGTTTGAATCGGCTTGCGGAGTCGAATCCAGTCTGTCAGCCCTGGATAGGTGTAACTCATGCTCTTTCGGCCCTGTATCGGGATCGGCTTTGCAGTGCCATCTTCGAGATCCCGGAAGAGTTGATCCACGCCTGGCAGGCTATCAAGGATGGCTTTGTGTCCGATGAAACTAGGGCTGTCCGCCTGGGGATTCACCCCGCTTACTGGGCCCTGCAAGTAGACTTCTCCTTCATCGTATCGATGATTCATCCGCAGAACGGTATAACCGAGCATTTCCGGCTCCCGGTTATACATTGCCCAGAACGGGGAATACAAACCCTTGTACTCCGGAACAATTCCCTCGTGCCAGAGAAATGCTCCTAAGCGGGGAATCTCACGGATTTCACGTTGAAAAAATTCGTTGACGCACATGGAAATAATCAGATCTGGAGAACACTCGCGAACAAACCGGATGACCTCCCCGGAATTAATATCATCGGTCTTGATGGAGGCTCCGTGCCAGTCGGGCGCTCCATATTGGCGAACATAGGTTTGCACAAGACGCCTCTGAAAATGCTCTCCAGAATGCTTGAGGATCTTCCGGGCCAAGACGTAGTAAAGAGCTTCATCCGCAGCTTTCAGAAGCCCAAATCGATTCACACGCTTTTTCGCAAACTCTACCTTCCCCGAAAGCGTCAAAGCCCAATGTGCGGAAGTGGTCCAGACGGCGCCGGCCAAATCGGCGTGATTCGAGAGCCAATGGACCAACAACATTGTGAATCTGTTGGGTGAACCCACAAATACACATCGCAGCATGACAGGCCTCGGACATCAGGAGGTTGGGTCTTAAGAGTGCCTGAGAATACAGCAGTTAATATAGATGAGCGGTTAAGATTTCTTTAAACCAGAAATCCAGTTATGACCTCCCGGGCGCGCGATCATGTATGCCTGACTGGCGCAGTGCGCAATCCTCCAGCTAAGTTCTTGACTGCATAGAGTGTTCGGCGGTTGCAGGGAGATCCCAGACGCCCCACCCGTGGCTATCGTAACCGGCTTTTCAAACACCTGCACTTGCCACCAAAACCTGCTCCGGACTACGGCGCGCCTATTCAGTTTGCGATAGTAATGTCGCGACCCTTCGAGGCATGCTTCCAAACAGCCGCCTAGTCAGATGGCTTTCCGCCAGCAGTAGCCAGTGATATCGGGCGCGTTTGACCAGACGTCCGCCGGTTTTGACCAGGCGCTGCTGCAAACTCGTCAGCGACCAGTTGCCGGTTCTCTTGGCCAGCACCAGCCGAGGCCATAGGATGCCCAGGTTGTAGGCCATCACACTCAGCCAAACCCGCACCTCGTTCGACTGAAAGCGGTAGCATGGTCCGCGATCTGCCGCACAATCCGGTGGTCGAGCAAACACGGTTTTTTTCTCCGAGTCAATCGATTGCAGGCGTCATAGACCATTCACAAATTGCTCACCTGCTGTTCAACTTCGCGCTTTAGCTTCAAAGGGCCCCCTTCCCGAGCCGGCGGTTCGTGTTATCCGGTAACGGCCCGGATTCCTGACGCAACGAAGTGAGGCAGCTGGAAGGAAGCGCCGAACGGCATTCCCTTCTCATTCCCAAGCGAGTAGCGCATCGACCGAACGGAAGAAGTGGCCAAGAAACGATTTCGCTCCGACGATTTTAAGATCAAGAGGGAGATTTGAGTTTCGTGAACGGCTTGCTGCCAGCGCAGGAGGCAATCCGAGGTTGCCGGATTGTTGCGAGGAAATTGGTACTGGTATGGTTGCTTTGCGCACTCACGGCATGGGGCCAGCTTCCACGAACAGCCGGAAAGGCGCCAGTGATCGAGGGAAGCGTCGGCTATTGTTACCTCAATTTGGGAGTGCCGGAGAGCGGCCGGCTGAATTTACAAGGGGTGGATGCGAGCCTCACGGCCGATTTTTCTCCGCGTTTCGGGGTAACTCTGGACGCCAGCTACTCGCGGGCAGCGGATATGTTCCAATCGGGACGCCATGCCGATGTGCTGCCCTACATGGCGGGGCCGGTGTTTTACCCGATGCAACACAAACGGTTCACGGTCTACATGCACGCGCTTTTGGGGGCCGCGCGGGTAGGCGGCGCCGTGCCGCACGGTGAAGGGACGTATTTGGTCGGGTATACCAACCAGTTGGCCTGGGCGGGGGGCGGAGGAGTGCAGTACCGGTATTCGCCCCGGACCAAATTCCAGTTGGGAGTGGACTACTTGCACACGGCGATGTTCGGGCCAAATTACACGGTCCAGGGACAGAATAATTTTCGCGCTGTGGCGAGCATCGTGTGGCTCTTCGGCAAGCGCAAGGATTATTAGCCTGGGGTGGGAAGCGGGACACTCAACTGGGCGGGCCGCATCGTTCGCTTTCACCTGGTGGAAACAGACAGGCATTTGAACACTCCAATCTTCTCTTCACGGTGGCGTCATGCGGCAGTAACACCGCTCCTATATAGAAATACAGAAAAACAGAGCCTAACGGGGCCTTGCCAGAAAGAGACTCAATTCACAGTGCACCGGCCAATCCAGTTTCAGGCCAATGGAGATTCGGAACTCAACCGCCTGGAACTCAGTTTCATTACCATTTTTGTGACTCGCTCATGAAGGCTCCTTCTGCCATTTGCCTCAAGTTCACCGGCGAAGTGCCGGATCCGGTTCGCGCCAGAATTTCTTACGCCTTCCGGGTCTTTGCCGCCATCCACGGTTACCCCGTCGTGGATGGAAATGGCGCACAAGCCGAGTTTTGCTTCGTCTACGGAGGCGTTGCCCCGCAGGAACGAAGTTCTCATAGCTTTTCTGTTCCTGCGCGCTACCGCTTGAGACCCGCGGAGGCTCCCCCGCCAACGCCGGTCAAGCACCGTTACGCCAATCAAGATCATTACTTGTTCTATGGGATTGACGAGGCCAGGGGAAACCCGGACTGGCTGGGAGAAATATTCGAATGGATCTCTTCGAGCACAGAAATGCACATCCGAGGGAGAGACTCCGCGGGACGTATCCCATATTCCGGGATGATCTTCGAGCAATATCAGATTCCGCCACGAAAACCTTATGCGACCCTGTTGATGGCGTGGATGGAGAATTCTTTCCGCAATGGCAATGCGGGGCAAGCGCTTCCCAAAGCACCATCCCCCATCCCGGGCGCCGAGCATATCGTGGTTTGCTCTCACGACATCGATTTCTACCACGTCAGCGAACTCTCGACGCTGAAGCGCCTGATCAAGAATCTCGCGATCTCCTGCCTCCTCTACCGGAGTTGGTCCTATTTTTCCTCGAGCGCGAAACTTATTGGGGAGGCGCTTACTGGCCGGCGAGTCGGAGACTATCTACCCGCAATGCTCGACGCCATTGAAAACTGCCAGTTCCAATCGACACTGTTCGTGGTGCCGCGGGGCGGACATCGGAGAGATCCGAATTACAATCTTGATGACTTGCTGCCTCGTCTGGATGCGGCCATGAAAAAGGGATTCCCGGTTGGTTTACATGGTTCCTATGGCAGCATCGTCAATGACGGGACGCTGGTGCGGGAAACGCAGATTCTGGAGAAGGCGGTCGGCAAGAAGCCGCTGGGAAGCCGTCAACACTGGCTGCGTTTCGACCGCCACCAGAAACTCTTCGAGGCGATTGAAGAAGCTGGGCTGCTCTTTGATTCGACGCTGGGATTCTCGGAGGCCGTGGGTTTCCGCAATGGCGCGAGCTTCGCGTTTCCGCCGTATGACTTCAGAAACGAGAAAGCTCACGAGTTCCTGGAAATTCCCCTTGTGTTAATGGATGTGTGTCTGGAGGAGACATCGCGGGCGCTGAATGAGAATCCGCAGGAATTGGCGGACGAAATACTCAGGGAAAGCAGGAAGTGGGCTTGGGGCGGAATCTCCGTCCTGTGGCACAACCCCATGGAACCGCTTCCAGTGACGGAGGAAGTGAATCGGGTCTTCTGGGACTGTGCCAAGAGGCAGAGTCAAAACGCGGAGAAATGGATGAGCGCGGAACAATTTTTGGCCCATTCCTTCAGCCGCTATCAAAATGCCGGGCTCCTGCGAGGAGTTCGCCTTGATGCTTAACCTGCGCATTGTGCGAAGTCCGTTGAAGCCCCGGGAGAGCGAAGCGATTCTTTCCCAATACAATCAGCTGACTTCGTCGCGGATTCCGATCAACGAATTCGTGCATTGGGTACAGGACGGCCCCGCAGGCCCCGCGTGGCATGCCGTTCTTGAAACTGAGGCGAAAGAGATTGTGGGCCACACGTGCCTGATACCTTTCCGGGGGAATTGCGATGGCAGACAAATCGTGCCCGCTCTGTCGGAATACACATTCATTCGAGAGCAATTCCGAAGCTCACGAATTCGCGGGATAGAAAAGATGGCGCGGCCTAGAAACCTGATCCTGATCGATCGCCTGTTCCGGCACTGTGCCGCACAGGGTTGGGGTCCATTTCTGATTTCCACATTTCCCTCGCTTCATCGGTTGGGGCCCAGTGTGGGATGCTACCCGACCGATTTTCCCTTGCGGGAGTGTCTGCTCATCTTGCGGCCTTGGAGGGCGGCGCGGGAGACGCCGAATCTTTCCTCTTGGCAAAGGGCGATGTTTTGCATCATTGGCCTGTTTCAAGCGGCGTGTTGGCGGGCGGTTTTGCCTCTCACCTCACGTTTCATCGGACTCCCCTTGACTGCAAAGAACGGCAGTTCCTCGCGGAAGACCGATTCCTTGCTCTCGTTCTTTGAAGATAGGGACTCTTTGCGGTGGAGATATCCGGAGGCTCAATACGCGCGGCTATCGTCAGAGCCGAGCAGCCAGGAGGAAGAATACATTATCGCGAAAAAAGGATCGCCGGACCGGTACGTGCGAATCTGCCAGTGGCACTTGGGTCCCGATCAGCCAACTTTTTCGCTGCTCGCCAGCCTGGTTCAAATGGCAGATAGGGAGAATGCTCTAGGAGTTCGGTGGGCCGTCTATGGGGACGACAAAGCAGCGACGAAACTGGTTCGCCGGATGCGCCGGTTTGGCGTTTTTTGCGCCCCGCGAGTACGGACTCTGTTGCTGTCTTCGCAGGAAAGGGAGTTTCTCGCGGCGGACAGGTGGAAGCTCACGGACGCGATGTTCAGTTTTGACCCTTGAGTGCCCCGGGAGACTCGCTGGGCGCCACCGGCTCTGTTCATCAACTTTTAAGAGGTCATTAATATGTGCCCTCGCAAAGGTGACATAGCCTTCGGCCAGCTCACCATGGTTGCCAATCTTGCGGTGTCTCCTGTTTCTTGAGAACAGTCAAAAGGTGGTCCGTGGTCGGAAACGATATTGTGGATATCAATTTTGTCGACGCACCCGCTTACTGCCACCTCCGGTATCTCGAGCAGGTATGCACTCCGGAGGAAGCGCAAGCGGTTCGTGATTCCGCAGACCCCAGCCGGAGCCTTGCTGTCGTCTGGGCGTCAAAAGAAGCCACATACAAACTTTTCTCGAGGCAATTGCCGCGTCGCTGTTTTGTACCCCGGCAGTTTGTCACGCGGACCGAGAATGGGACACCGTTAGATTTCGCTTCAGAAGCGAGAGTCACCTATGAAGGAATCGAGGCAAGGGTGGCTATCTCCCGCACCGGCCAATGGGTACATGCAATCGCGACACTCATCGAAGGCCAGGTTGTTCGTTGGGCGATTCAAAATATCGAGCGTGGCTTCCCGTCTCACGCCGGAGCGAGAAGAGAATCTGACGCTGTTCGGTTCCTGGCCAGACAGTTGCTAATGATGTGCGGCTTGGAAGACGCAGAACTGGAATTTGTTGGGAAAATGCCGACCGTCAGACGCAAAGAGCGAGGTCGCGGAGAGATAGGTATTAGTCTGTCACATCATGGCGCATTTGCCAGCGCCGTGATCGCGTGGCCATCCGTTGAGAGTTCCCAGCCACAGCAGATGAACCACAGGATCTTGGAAGTCTCATCTTGGGAGGCAGTGTGCTCTACCTGCATGGTGTAGGACATTTTCATCCGGAAACCGTGATTGACAACGAGTTTCTTAGTTCGCTGGACATCGGAATCGATTTGGCCTGGATCGAGGAACGCGTGGGAATTCGCCAGCGCAGGACAACTCTCTCGCTGGACTATATTCGGCAGACCCGAAACCTCGATACTCGAGCAGCGGCGGAAGGTTCGACCACGTCAACCATCGAAATGGGGAAGCGAGCTGCCGAGCATGCGCTGCAACGAGCAGGCCTGGAGCCAGGAGCCATCCGCATGGTGGTGGGAGGAGGATCGTGCCCTGAATTGCAAATCCCCGCCGAGGGTAACCGGGTGGCCAATGCGCTGGGAATCAAAGCGGTGGCGTTCGACGTGAAATCGGCTTGCGCTACGTTTGTCGCGCAAGTGCACTGGCTGAACCAGATGCGCCCGGAGTCGCTCCCCGATTACATTCTGTTGGTGGATGTCGAAACGGTCACACGAGTGACGGACTATTCCGATCGCCGGACGGCAGTATTGTTCGGCGACTCGGCTGCCGCGGCCATTGTTTCGCCCCGCATTCCGGCGCCAGCGAAAATAACCACGAGCAGCTTTTATTCCGATCCTTCCGGCCAGCATTACATCACGATCCGGTCGGGCGGCCACGTCGTCCAGGATGGCAACAGCGTGCAAATGTTTGCGATCCGCAAAACGTGCGATCTCTTCGAAGAGACGCGCTCCAAGGGACAGGAAAACGGGGCAGGAGAAGAGTTTTTCATCGGGCATCAGGCAAATCTTCGTATGCTTGAGACGGTGTGCAGACGACTGAACATTCCAGAGAGAAACCATTTATCGAACGTAGTGCACTTCGGAAACTGCGGCGCGGCCAGCGCTCCTTCGGTTCTTTCGCAACGTTGGGATTCTTTGGACAGGTGCGCCATCAATATGGCGATCGTTGGATCTGGATTGAGTTGGGGCGGGATACGAATCTGCAAGGAGCCTCAGCCCTCAGATTGATTTAAGGCGGTCGCATACCCGGGGAAGGGTCGCTGCGCTACCAACTGTTTATCCCAATGTCATCCGGAATTAACACCGGCAGCGTAAGTTTACGTGACTGCATCCATTCTGGGTCGCCCAAGTCCCGGGTCGGGAGTGCATAGGGCTTGTAAGTGTCTCTAAGCTCAGCTCTTAGGGATCAGGGCAGCTTGCAGCCGAGCGCTCCGCCAAACCGCATGGCAGTTGGATCAGGAACGAAGCAAAAGTCCTAAGAGGAGTTTCGTATGAACCGCGATCAGGTCCGCAAGAGTTTCATCGAATTGATCAAGCCGTATGTCCGTATCGAACAACCGGAATCCATCCAGGATTCGAGCTTGCTCGTCGACGATCTCAAAGTGAATAGCACACGGTTTGTGGACATCATTCTGGAGACTGAGGACAAGTTCAAGATTCGCATTGATGCAGAGACGGACATGGATCGATTTGAACGCGTTGGCGATGCCATTGATTTTATTTGCGAAAAAACCGTCGCCGCCTGAATCCTGCAAGTTGGATTAGCAAACCGAGAAAGCAAGGCGATGGGTTATCTATCCCGCTCCACTTCGCACGGTGAATGACTGTGAATAGGGTTGTGATCACAGGAATGGGGATTGTCGCTCCCAACGCTGTCGGTGTGGAAGCCTATCGCCGCGCATTGTGCGAAGGAAAATCCGGGATCTCACATCAACCGCAAATGAAGGAATTGGATTTTGGATGCCAAGTGGCCGGCGTACCGGATATTTCGGACCGGATCGGTGACGCGTTTTGGGATACTGAGCTGCTTCGCAATTCGAATTCTTCCATGAAATATGCCTTGATCGCGTCGGTCGACTGCTGGCGTGATGCCGGGTTGCAATTGCCCCGACGGGATTCCGAAACCGACTGGAGCACTGCGGCCATTATCGGAACAAGCGGGGGTGGTATCGACACAATCGGCGAATTGGTCGTCCCGGAGGTAGAGGCGCGGCGGGTGCGCCGCCTTGGGAGCAGCGCGGCAGAGAGAGTGATGGTCAGTTGCATGAGCGCGTGCGTCGGCGGCTTGCTTGGATTGGGTGGGCCAGTGACAACCAACAGCAGCGCGTGCAGTAGCGGCACCGAAGCCATCATCAACGCGTATTGGATGATTCGTGAGGGAAGGATGGATCGCGTTCTCGCGGGTAGCTCTGAACCTGCTTCAATCCATACCTGGGCGTGCCTTGATGCCATGCGAGTAACCATGCGCAAATCAAATGACTCGCCCGAAAAAGCAGCGCGCCCGCTCAGCGCAACCGCGGGCGGGTTGGTGCCATCCGCTGGAGCCGGAATCTTGATGCTGGAGAATCTGGCATCGGCACAGGCGCGGAAGGCTCGGATCTATGCGGAAGTGCTGGGTGGGTACTCGAATAGCGGCGGACAGAGAAACGGCGGCAGCACAACGGCTTCCAATCCCGAGGGGATTCAGCGGTGTGTTCGAGAAGCCCTGGAAGTTGCGAAGACCCGACCTTTGGAAATTGACTACATCAATGGACATCTGACCGGAACCGGTGCTGACACTAAAGAGATTCGGTGCTTGTCGGCGGCACTGGAGCGAACTCTGGCCGAGATGCCCTGGGTCAATGCAACGAAGTCCTTGATCGGACACGGATTGGGGGCGAGTGGCTCGATGGAATCCGTCGCTACGATGTTACAACTCGCACACGGGTTCATCCACGCGTCGATCAATTGTGAAGATTTTCATCCGGAAATCGCCGAGCTGGCGCCCCGGGTGCCGCAGGCTTCCATTCCCGCGAAATCCCGGATTGCCCTGAAAACAAGTTTTGGATTTGGCGACGTGAATTCTTGCGCCGTTTTCAGCCGCTGGGACGACTAAGCGGTACTTTGCAGGGCAGTCTACCTACACCGCTTACCGTCAAAGAATCCGCTCTGATTAAAATTCGACGCGGCAACGCGAGCGTATTTGTCCTGTTCCGGCTACTGCGGGTCAAAGAAGGAAACGCCTGAGTAGATTCCGCTCTGTCTGCCAATCAGAACGAAGCGGTCGGAATCGATAAGATAAAATGCCGCAGGATAATACTGGGTTCCACTGAAGTCGCCAAAGAACTGCTGGGGCAGCATAGTGGTCCCGTGACCATGCGCGGGGTCGACGACCGAGTAACTGCCTGTAATCGAGAAGTTCGGGAAATTTCCTAATTGCGTCTCCAGGGAAGTCAGATCGCCGGCGGCATTGTAGGTGCCGGTATTGAAGTTAAAAGCCGCTTCCACGTTCGGTACCACGCTCGCGATGGCGGTTGCCCCCGATAAGAAGAGCACGTTTCGGGAAATGCTCTGGCTGTTGAACGGGCCTTTCTGTGGAATCAAGGTGCCGGAGAATGCGATGTTCGTCATCGCAATAGCGGGCGGTGTCCCAGTAGGAGTGGAGGGGTCCGTGTCGATGATAAAGCCCGCTCCAGCGTCGAAGAGATAAAAGACCGCCGAATCCACGAATCCGCTCTCGAAGCCTCCGGAAATTGAGATGACACCCCGGCCCGTATTGGGATCAAACTGAACAATACCATTCCCCGAATCATGACTTGTCTCAATGTTTCCCAGGTCGTTCGAGTCGAAGAATAGGTCAACTACACTCACTCCTGGTGCGCTCCCGGCCGAAACAGTCAGCACGCCGATGATCACGTCGGGCCCGATGCCATTTTGCGTGCCAGGGACGGCATCCATTCCAGTCATCTGGAGGACGCTTTTCGTGTTCACGCTGCTGGCGGTGAGCGGGTTTTGGATTCTCGCCACGCCGGCCTGCACGGTGCCAAACAGCGAGTCAGCCGCAATTTCAATCAGATTGAGCTGCCCCGAATTCACGATGTAGTAGGCATATTGCCTGGATGATGCGGGCGCCGTCGGCGTTTCGGACACAGCGAGCGTGAGTGTTCCTCGGCCGGCGGGATCCGCCTTCGAGGCCGACGCTGCCGCGAGCGGGACATTGGAATACCTTGGCGAGGGATCGCCAGCCCTGCTTTCGTCGAGGAGGCCTCCAATGACTCCGTTTGCTCCGAGAATCAATTGCCCGACAGCGACCGTGCGCGCGCCTACCGGCGCGTCCGAATCCAACCCGAAAGCATAATTACCGGATGGGTTGGCCGCGGAGAGTGCAGAAGGGTCCTGAAGTTGAATCGTGCCGGCGTTAAGGTAGCCAATTCCATCCAGTTCAACGATTCTTCCAGTCTTGCCGTCGGAGGAGAGCACAAATTTAAACGAAATGTGGTTCGGGCCCGCGGGGAACGTGAAGCTTGTGATCGTGAACGTGCCGTGCGGTACTCCCTGAAAAGACAGGTCCACCGTGTAGTTTCCAGTGGTTGGGGCAGGAACGCGGGTAATTCCCCCGCCATTGTCGATGTCCAATTCTCCGCCAGTGATATTTCCTTTTCCATCCGCGGTGACACTCCCCGCCATGGCCATGGGTGAGCCGGTGTCGTCGTATCCGCGCAAGAGAAACGCGTAGTTTCCACTTACAAGTGTATTGGCGGAAACAATCGAGAAACTGAAACTGTCGTTTTTGCCTGTATTGGTAACGGAAGTCGCGGTGATCATGGGCGAAGCGTTGGATCCCGCGGGGAGTAATGCTGGCGGCGCATAGATGGCGCTGAAGCTGGGGGCGGTGCTCGGCGTTAGCGTGCCGCAAGTTGGAGAACAGGTCGTTCCTCCCGCAGTCAAGCTCCAGGTGACGCCCGCGGTGGAATTGTCGTTCGAGACTTGCGCATTCACGGTGATGGCTTGTGCGCTGGCGACAACGGTCGCAAACTTGTTGGTGATCGATACATCGATAGGAGGCTGAATCGTAAAATTGAACGTGAACGTCTGACTAGGGTCATCGACGGCGGTTGCGGAAATCGTGGCCGTCTGGTTGACGGGAGTGGCGGACGGCGGTGTGTATACCGCGCTCAGACTTGGAGATGGCGAGGGAGTCAACGTTCCACAGGCGGGGGAGCACGCAATGTTCGCCAGACCGAGCGACCATTTTACTCCGCCTTTGCTGGAGTCGAATTTGACCTCAGCCTGCAGAGTCACCGGGCTTGCTCCCACCTGAATGGTGCTGAAGCCATTCGTGACAGCGACCTGAATGCCGGGCGTGGAGAGACTAACGCTCCCACAGCCAGCCGATAAAAAGCAGAAAACTAGTGTGAACAACACTGACAATAAGCGCCGCATAACGCTCCGAGCTGCGATCGAGATGATCCGGCGGTTGGGCTCCGCGGACCCCGAGTGGAAACTATTCAAGTTATGCAGCGCGTGTTACGGGCAGGATACAGAGGGGCAAAAATCCTGTGACCGAATACCCTGCACACGCCAAGACGGGAGTTTTCAGCGGTCCCAGGACCACAGTCGAGAGGTCTTAGGCGGTCCTGCCGGTGGTCCCTTGCGGTTTCTTTGAAGTCCAGACTCGTCCTTTCCGTGCCCTTCACTTAGGGCTTACTGTCGCTTGGCACCCCCGAAGGGAGCGGCGTGGCTGGATAGAAGTGGACGCGTTGCGCTTTGTCAGCGGCCAACTGCGGTTTCGCATCGGGCTTAAGTTGCGCTTTTAGCCAATCGAAGATTCGCCCTCCCGCGGCCATGGGCATAAGCGCCCGATGATCGCCAAACTGATTGATCTCGGTAATAGGCGGCGTGGCGGCTTCCATCCGCTCCTGACTTGCCGGGGACATGTTGAGATCTTCCCTGACATCCTGAATGCGGACATACTGTGCCTTTACCTCCGGAAACCATTTAAGCGGGTCAAGCGGCGCCACTTTCTGAAGAAACTCAGGGGAGCGGTACTTCATGAGATCATTCTTAGGCACGATGGCGGCTTTGGCGGCCCACTCGGGCCAGTCTCCCCATGGTGTGTTGACGTCCAGCGCTTTGATACGCGGGTCGGCGGCGGAAGCAAGGATCGCAATCGTGCCTCCTGATCCCTGCCCATACATCCCCACGTGATCCATGTCCAGGTCTCCGCGCGAGGCCAGATAGTTGAGGATCATCTGAACGTCGTGAGTGGAGGTGGCCAGAGCCTCTTGCAACTCGCTGATGAAGGACTGGGTAGGATTGCGATATTCCAAGCGATGTCCCGTGAAAGCGGAGACGAACCCCACGGCGGCATAACCGCCGTTCGTAACGCCAGTACACCAGTGGTCATCCTTAAACCGATCAGTGCCCTGCGGAAAACTGTACAAGAAAAGGATGACGGGCGGCTTTTTCACGTCTCTTGGAAGAACGACGTAAAGATCAAGCGGATCAAGCGGCCGCCAAAAAAGCTGGAATCGTTCCCGTATGAACGTGCTGCCCGGAACATCATCTCGCTCGCCCAACACGGGTCTATCAGGAATCAAGTTGCTGCTCTCGAGTGCAATGGAACTCCAATCCTCATGGAATCCTTGCTGTTTCGCAGTAGCTCGCTTGCTCGCCTGGCTGGACGTTGCGCCTGTCCCGCCGGATGCTGGGGTCTGCTGCCCAGCCGCCGCGCTCAGCGCCGCCAATAGGACAACAAGCAGAACACTCCAGAAGCTCGCGCAAAAGTCCGTTCTGATCTTGACCATCAAGCATCCTCGTTTCGGTTATTTTTCACTTCCCATCGATAGAGCGGAAAAGGCAGGCGGCAACCCTCAGCCGCCTGCCTGTCCCATTCGATACTTCGACGGAATTTATTGGAAGTAGTTAAGCAATTCGGATCCGCCGGTGAAGTTGAAGTAGTCCTTTTCGGCTTGATCCGTGAAGGTTTGGCCGGCCATATCACCACCGGCTTCAGCCCCCCCATCGATCCCGTTGTCAGGAGGGAATCCACTGATGCCGTAGTGTGATTTGAATACCGGAAGTCCATCAACAAATGAACCGCACCCTGCGTTGGCGCAGTAGCGGGAGGGCACGAAGTCGCCGATGTGCGGGGTGGAAGTCGGGGCGGCCTGATCCTGTGCCGCCAGGATTAAGGATGCGACTGCTGCCGGTGATGGCACAAACGTCACAGCCCGGAGAACGGACCAGGGACGGTAGTTGCCTGCAATCACGTTGGTAAACGTCGGGAGGCCCGGCGCGCCACACGTAAACGTCACCGGAGCCACATTGAAGTATCCCGAGCAATTCGGGAAAACTCCGGTCGGGTTGGAGCCATTCGCATAGATTGGGTCAAGGCCGCCCACCGTGAGGTACTTGATGTTGGCCTTGCCGCCGAAGGTGCCGAGGCTGAAGAACGCGTAGCCGAGGCTGTCTTGCGGATTGATGGCTGCGTTACCGGCGCTGACGGCGGTAACTTCGTCACCCGTTCCGATGGCGCGGGCGCGGGTGGCCGTGTCAGCCCCAGCAAGCCACAGCGGGTTGCCGCAAGCGACGGGGGCAGCGGGAGGAACAAAGCACGGTGCGGTTGGGGTATTCCCGAGTTCCTGGGACCGCACTCGGTTATCGGTGGCTGTGCGAATGGCACCAAATTCAAAGGTGTTGTAAGTGCCGGAAACGGGTTCGCGCTCGACGATATGGATCAACGCATTGTTCGGCAAAACGCTGGGGTTCATATCCGCCGTCCCGCCTGCATAACCGCTGTAGTAGTTGGAAAGAACCTGCACCGGCACGTCGGTAAAGGCTGCGTTGCCCAGGTGGCCCGCGGCATTATTGGAGGTGTTAACGAATACCACGACGGGTTCTCCCCCCACCGGTATCGTGGTAAAAGCAGGGATCCCAAGCCCGCTAAGGGGGTCGGTTCCGGAGATGGCATACGCAACAACCTGAGCGGAACTGCTGGTGTAAGAACTCAGAATGGCGGTCCCGATATGGCCCTCCGGACCATAGCCCATGCAAGCCTTGGTGGTGTCGCCTGGGATGAGAGTGCAAGCAGCGCGGTGGTAGGCATACTGGCCATCTTCGGCGCGGATATCAGTGAAGCCCACGTTGAAGTGCGCGTTGTTGATTAGGTTATAGACCGCAACAGGAAGACCTGGGCAGTTGACGCCAATGTTGGCGACACCGGCTGCATCGGCTCCAGCGCCGGAAGTCGTCGTGAAGGTAAACGTGGTAGCCGTCACATTGCCGATTGTGAATGTGCCGTTATAGGCGGCCACAGTTGAGCCGGATATCGTTACCGAAGCGCCGTTCGCGAAGTTTGTGGCGAGAGCAGCGGTCGCTGTAAAAGTGGCCGTGGTGCCTGCCTCAGTGATCGAGGACACGTTTGCCGAAGCGGGGACGGCCCCAGCCGAGCAGACGTCCTCAACGAATGAGACTTTATTCCCACCGGCTGTCGTTTTTGCGCCTGCCGCGACAACGAGTGTGGCATTTCCCGTGGCGGACTGGCCTAGGAACAGCCGCTGACCTACGACGGAGTCCACGGAAAGATAGGCACAGACCGTGGTTGGCGCCGTGTCATTGGGGCCCCAAGCGACCCAAAGGCTTCCCGGCTCATGCGGAACGGGCGTTCCGCCGTCGCTGCGTCCATCGAGACCATAGGCAAGGGAGCTTCCACCCGACCAAAAAGACGTGCCGCACTGAGCAGCAGCGCCTGTGATCGGATCGGCGCTCACGGCCCCGATGGCTATCGTCGGGAACAACGCGGAAGAGCCGACGCCGACAACCTGCGGAGCTTGAGCATAGCCCGCAGTGGCGAAGATAAGAGCAATCGCCAAACTTGCGAGCAGTGTGAACAACTTACAATTTTTCATCGATAGTTCTCCTCAGAATTTTGAATTTCGCCGATTGTGCAATCATCGAATTCCAAATTTGGGTGTGCAGCAACGGCACAGCTCTGCACGAAGGGGTGGACGCGATTTGAACAATTTCGGGCACACACTAGTGGCACAGGCATCCCCGCAACCTGCCCGAATTGGGTGGACGACGTTCATACATGGTTCGGCCTCATCCTCTGGGGTTCATCACGAGCAGTACATACGTGACCGAGCTGGGGCTGAACGCACCGGATGAGAACAGGTCGAAACTTCCGCCAGACTTTGAGCAACCGGTAACCATCGGAAGCTTCAAAACTGCGCGCGAGTATGGCTGGTGTCTGTGAAGGCAGAATGAAATTGGAGACACGTGCAGATGAAATTCGTGTAAAAGAAGCACCGATTAGCACGGGGAGAGTAGGCGTGTTTCAAGTTTGTTAAAAACCCTCGGCCCTCTTGCGCCGCAAATTGGGAGTGTTATTCTCCGTGCGTGTTTGACCTTGGCAATCTCCGAAAATGGCCGGTGCTACGCTGGGTGGCACTGATTTTCATCGTCTCATTTGCCGCGCGCGCTGCCGTGCTTCTCGCTTATTGCGCTACACACCCGAATTATCCGCTGGAAGATACGGAGATAGGCAGAGTAGCGATTCAATTGGGCCAGCACAACCAGTTCGCCAATCCCTTCTCGAAGCCAACCGGGCCAACAGCTCATGTCGCGCCGGTGTATCCACTTTTGACAAGCATCTGGGTGCGTCTACTGGGCACGGGAAATGCCGCGGGGCTCGCCACATGCCTGACGAATATCCTGTTTGTGTCCGCTGCTTATTCCCTCATGCCGGCGCTGGCAAGGACTTGTTCAGTCCCCATCGAGGTCGGCGTCCTTGCGGGCCTAATTCCGGCCGCCGTTCCTTTCAGCGCTTTCGTGGAGATGCGCCTTTCGGAAGCCCCCTTGCTGTTTCTGCTCCTGGTGATCGCGTCCATTGCCTTCATTCATCTTCTCCAAAAAGGCCGGCTGTCGGCTGTGCCCGCCTTGGGTTATGGCGTGCTTTGTGGTCTCCTTCTGTTGACTTCTCCGGTCGCGCTTCTCGTGCTGGCTGGATTCTTCCTCGCAGGATTCTCCATTTGCGCAAAATCGGGCAGATTGAACACCTATATGCGGTTCGCCTCCCTTGCTGCTCTGGCGATGGGTCTGACGCTAAGTCCGTGGATTCTGCGAAACTATCGTGTCTTCGGCCATTTTTTCCTGGTGCGCTCAAATTTCGGTCTGGAGTTGGAGCTCTCCAACCATGACGGCGCTTCTCCTCTCCTGGAGGTGAACGAAGGAAGCGATTACTTTTACAAAAATCATCCGTTCTGGAGCCGGTCCGAAGCAGACTCCATGAATCAAGTGGGCGAGTTTGCCTATAACCGGCGCGCTCTCCGAACAGCTCTCTCCTGGATCGAAGCCCGGCCGCTGTTATTTCTGCGATTGTGTCTGGAGCGGTTTGTCTATTTCTGGTTCATGCCTGGGTGGCCTCCTCTCAAAGCCATCATCTTGTTTCCCATGGTTGTGCTGGCTGGGTGGGGCGCTATTCGTATGGTTCGGGATCATCCGACCGCGGGAT
>DATERF010000007.1:0-49922 GCA_035271845.1 Candidatus Acidiferrum sp. | reverse complement strand
CCCCGGGCAATCCATGTGCGCGTAGTGCCGGTTCGCGGTCTCATACTCCACGTGCGAAACCGCAATGGTAATGCCGCGCTCGCGCTCTTCCGGCGCATTGTCAATCGAATCAAACGCGCGGAAGGCCACCTTCGGGTTGTGTTTCGACAACACCTTGGTGATCGCCGCCGTCAACGTCGTCTTACCATGATCAATGTGACCAATGGTCCCAATGTTCACGTGTGGCTTACTGCGCTCAAATTTCTCCTTGGCCATGTGCCTTCATCCTTTGCGCAAACCGCCTTTGCAAATGGCGGCTTGAGCCGAACTTGGAGCGGGGGACGGGATTTGAACCCTGCCTGCGGCAGGCAGGCCGCAACCATCAACTACCTAGCTGCAAGCCGCATCCGCAAAAACTCTCGCCCTTTACCGCTCTTCAAAAAGATCTCGCGCTCCCGAGCTACTTTGCACGATCCACATTCTTCAACATAAAAAAGCTCGAATGGCCTGCGGGAATGAGTCGACCGGTTATATCCCCGATTGTGCTCTTCCAGCCGCCTATTCACATCCGAACTCATGCCGATGTACAGCCCGCCATCGACCTTACTCCGCAATGCGTACACGAACCACACTGCTTAATCCTTGGAGCGGGGGACGGGATTTGAACCCGCAACCATCACCTTGGAAGAGTGAGACTCTACCGTTGAGTTACCCCCGCCCTACGAAAACCCTCAACCTCTCCCTGCTTAACCAGAGTTCCTCGCAAACCGCTAAAGGAACTCAGCAAATTCTGGAGCCTGGGACCGGGATTGAACCGGTGACCTCGTCCTTACCAAGGACGCGCTCTACCAACTGAGCTACCCAGGCCGAACCCGATCCTCCAAAAACTTCGCACCTCGCGGCGCACAATTTCCAACCGGCTTGCCCGCCGCGTTTCTTACCGCTTTCGAAGATCGCGTGCGCGATTATCCTGCGGTGTTGTCGCTACCCACATTGTTCAGCGCTGCCAGCGGCGCCGGTGTCCCACGTTGCCCTTCGCGAAGATCCTGGTGGACGGGGAAGGATTCGAACCTTCGTAGCCCGCAAGGAGCGGCAGATTTACAGTCTGCTGGTTTTAGCCACTCACCCACCCGTCCGCGAAACTTGTCGACACAAAGTGCGTGCCAGGTAAAACGAAACCGTGCTGTCTTTGGAGCGGTGTGCGTGAAAACACAAAATGGACTCGTGTCTAAAGACACCAGCCCTTTCATATTATCATGCCGGGATTCGCTCCGCCTCACTCCCCTGCCAAAATATGGTGGAGCTGGCGGAGGGAATTGAACCCCCGACCCTCTGATTACAAATCAGATGCTCTACCAGCTGAGCTACGCCAGCGCTGCTCAAACCGCACAAGAATAGCAGATTAGGCACAAGGATTGCAAGAAGGGGGCGAAAAGGGGGAGAGCAATTGGAGAGCCAAGTCTGTGGAAAAGAAGGGTGTTCTTGTTAATTGGTCACAGGCACATAAGAGATTGAATTAAATACACTTAAATTGGATCATGCCACTGGAGGTGACCCCGGAATCCACAGGTTTCCACCGGCAAAACCGTCGGCTTGACGAAATAGCTCAATTCTTCCTGAAACTTTCGGAGGTAGTGCGACAATATCGAGGGAACCAACCCGGACAGAACCGGCACTGAATCGACATGCCCAAAAACAAGGTATTGCTCGTTGGCTGCGTCGTAGTCGTAAGTTTTGCGGTGGCGTTTTTTGCTTACCGGCAATGGAACTGGCGCGATGCGCATGCAAATCGGGAGGAAATGCTGGCGCTGATGCCGGAGGACGCAAGCGCCGTTGTTTATCTGGATTTGGCGCAACTGCGATCTTCGCCATTTCTCGCCCAATTATTCCGTTGGGCACCAAAGCCGACAGTCGATAGCGATTATGCACAATTCCTGCAAGCGACGGGATTCAACTACGAGAGCGATCTCGACCGATTGGCCGTGACCATCAACCGGCAATGGCAGAACTCCACGGCGTTTGCGGTGGCAGAGGGAAGATTCGATCGAAAAAAAATCGAGGGATATGCGTCGCAATTTGGATCGCTGAAGACTGCGGATGGAAAGACGTTGTATGCGGTTCCGCTGAGTGGATCGAGCCGCAAAGCGTTCTTCACTTTTTTGCGAAGCGACCGCATTGCTTGGGCGAATGACTCCGCGTATTTTTTCCAGCAGGCCCACAAGGGTTCGTCCGCAGAGTGGGGGGAACATTTTTCGCGATTGGCAGGCACGCCGGTGTTTGCGGTTCTGCGGCAGGATTCCGGAGCTGCCACGGCGCTTGCTCAAGCTCCCGGCGGGCTGCGTTCGCCGCAACTGGCGGCACTGCTGGCGCAGTTGGAATGGATTTCGATAAGCGCGAAACCGGAAGGCAATCTGGTGCGCGTAGGAGTAGAAGGAGAATGCCTGACGGAAAGCACAGAGCACCAGTTGAAGGAATTGCTGAGCGGGCTTGTGGTGCTAGCACAGATGGGATTGAACGATCCGAAGACACGGAAACAACTGGGTCCTGCGCTGCGTGAGGGATATTTGGAGTTGCTGCAATCCGCGGACATTCAGCAAGTGGACCGCGGAACGAGCAAGACGGTGCGGGTGGTATTTGACGTGACGCCGAAATTGTTGGAATCGGCGGGTAAATCTTCGGGAGCGGATCCGGCAGTGCCGACGCACTAACCACCGTTCGTCTACAGGACCTGTTCACAAAAAGTCTGTGGAGAATCTTGCGTTGAGATCTTTCGTCGCGCCCGTCTGCGGCGGGCAGGCAAAAAGCGCGCTCCCCGGGATGACATCAAGAGTAGAAAAACAGAGGCTGAAGCCTGTGCTACTTGAGGAAACGTCAAGGATTGTCAGTCGCCGGCCGGGGCGTTCCTCATGTAACGCCAAGGGTTGACCGGGGCGTTATTTACGCGGACTTCGTAGTGAACGTGCGGGCCAGTGGAACGTCCGCTGATGCCCGCGTAGCCGATCACTTCGCCGCGGCGGACGTGAGTGCCGGCGACGACTGCGTACGAAGAGAGGTGGGCATACAAAGTAGTGATGCCGAAACCATGCTCGACGACGACGAGACGGCCGTAGCCGGTGTGAGTGTCCGCAACGGTCACCAGGCCATCTGCAGTCACGTGAACTGGGGCACCATAATCGGCGCTGACGTCCACGCCGGTGTGGAAGGCACCTTCACCAGAGAAGGGATCGAGGCGTTCGCCAAAACTATCGGTGATGTGACCCATAACAGGCCAGATCGAAGGCGTGTAATTTGAATCAGCGAAGGCCATGGCGGGAAGCAGTCTTAGACCGGCGGCTGAGGTGGCAATCGCGGTGGCGTTACGCTTCAGGAAGGAATACTGCTCAAGAGAACGATCGAACGCATCTTGGGGAGTGACCGCGCTGTCGGCCTGATCAAAGGCAGCAGGATGGTAGCGCAGGACGCCGTAGGTCATGGCCACTTCGGTGGCGAGAGACTGCAGAGAATCGAGGCGTTCGTTGGTATCTTTTACTGTAGATTGCAAATCGCGGTATTGCTTCTTGAGGGTTTCCTGGTCGTGACGAAGAGCGTTGTAATTTCCGACCTTCCACAACATGCGGCCGTAGGAACCGACAGCGGCCACAACCGTGATGCTTCCGATGATCGCCAAGGCTGCCAGCCCGTGAAGAATATAGGCGGGAATAACCAGCTTCCGGAGTTGACCGGGCGCCGAGGCAATATAAAAGGTGTAATTCTTCGTGCTAATCACGCGACTGGGCCCCTCAGGCCTAATGGTATTTCTCTAGAACCAACTGGAATGCGGGTCGATCTGTCCCTGTCTCCGCACAGTTGGCATCAATGACCGTAAAGGTCAGAACCGTGAGACTTGGTCCGCAATTAGAAGAATACTAGAATTTGTAGGGTCTGTCGTCAACCCTGTATTTCACCTATTTTGGGCCAGCCTCTGGAAAACTGTCCACCCTGTCCAGAGGGTCAGAGTGCGCTAGGATAGCCGCAAAGTGATGAGAAAAAAGAAAAACGAAGAAGAAATAGTGGGGAAGATCGAGCGAACATTTGGGTCGTCCAAGGTAAAGAGGCTACCGCTGACCTTTGGGGACGACGCGGCCTTATGGCGTCCGAGTGCCGGGGAAGAGACTGTTTTGACATGCGACTGGTTTCTGGAGGGGACACATTTCCTTCGCGGGAAACATCCTGCGGATGCGGTGGGATGGAAATGCCTGGCGCGGGCGTTGAGCGATATTGCGGCCATGGCAGGGACACCGCGGTGCTTCCTGCTGAGTCTGGCATTGCCGGAGAGCCTCACGGGGAAATGGCTGGATGAGTTCTTGCGGGGGTTGCGGCGGGCTTCGGAGGCGCTGGGCTGCGAGCTTGCAGGGGGAGACACGACGCGGCGGGATGAAGTGTTGATCAGCATTACGGTGGTAGGCGAGGTCCGCGTGGGTCGCGCAATTGTTCGTTCGGGTGCGCGGGCGGGTGATCTACTATTTGTCAGCGGAACATTGGGGGAGGCGGATTTGGGTTTGCGCCAGGTGCGCAGGATGCGGGGCGTGGCGAGAATTACAAATGCGGCGCTGAGAAAACATCTTTACCCGCGTCCGCGGCTGGAACTCGGCCAGTGGCTGGGAGAAAAGCGACTGGCTACGGCAATGATGGATGTATCGGATGGATTATCTATGGATCTTGCGCGACTGTGTGCGGCGAGCGAAGTGGGCGCGAGAATCGATGGCGATGCCCTTCCCTTAACGCCGCTGGCCAAGAGTGGCGAGGCGCGAGCGCTTGCGCTGCATGGTGGAGATGAGTATGAGTTGTTGTTTGCGGTAAGCAGGGATAACGTGCGGAGGTTGCCGCGCCGCTTTCGCGGGCTGCGCTTGACGCGGATCGGCGAGATTACGAGAGAAAGAAAAATTCTAGTGACGACGGATGGCGGAACGGCTCCGCTGGTTGCTGGGGGTTGGGATCCGTTTCGCGATTGAAGATTCGGAGATAAGGTAACCGCAACGGCCCGCCTCGGAAGGCGGACCCACAAACCCGAGGTTGAGATCCTTCGTCGCGCAGAAGGCGCGCTCCTCAGGATGACAAACAGTTGGGTTGGGGCGGCCGACAGGAAAAAGCAGATTCCTCGAGCAAACACCGCTCTCGGAATGACTTCTCAGTCTTAACTTGGCATTAGAAGTGCCCAGGACTTAGGGGGTGGACGGCGCTGCCGCAGGGGTTGGCTCCGGAGTGGGCGGAGTTGGTTGAGGTTTTGGCAAGGCGGGGGCTTCGTCTTCGGGGGCGGTATCGGGGACGTCGGTGTGGACGTGGTGCTCGGCGGCTTGTTCTTCGAGGGTGGTGACATTGGCGAAGTCGACGGCAGGCATGTTGCTCATACCTTGTCCAATGAACTGCATCCAGATGGGTAAGGCGGCTTGAGCGCCAGTTTCGCGTTTGCCCAAAGAGATTTGCTTATCATCGAAACCAACCCACACGCCGGCCGTAATTTGCGGAGTGAAGCCGATGAACCAAGCGTCGGTGAAATCCTGAGTAGTGCCGGTCTTTCCGCCAGCGGGACGGCCGATGGATTTGGCTTTGATGGCGGTACCGAATTGAACGACATCCTCGAGCATGGCGGTCATGGTGTGGGCAACATCGGGCGCGAGGACGTCATGAACTTCCGGATGAGCTTCTTCGAGGAGCGCGCCGTCGTAGCTAGTCACGCGACGAATCATGTGTGGATCGATGCGGATGCCTTCGTTGGCGTAAACCGTGAAGGCGGAAACGTGCTCGATGAGGCGCATGTCGGCAGCGCCGAGGGCTAGCGGGAGATATGGCGGGAGAGGCGTGGTGATGCCGAAGCGGCGGGTCATGTCCACGACCGAGTTGATGCCCACTTTTTCGGCGAGCTTCACGGCGGGAACATTTCGGGAACCGGCCAAGGCCCGGCGCAAAGTGATGGTGCCTTCAAACTTTTCGTCGTAATTGTGGGGGGAATAGGACTGACCACCGCTGATGACGGTGAAGGGAGCATCGACTATGGTGTCGAAGGGAGAAGCGCCGCGCTCGACAGCAGTCGAATAGACATAGGGCTTGAAAGAGCTGCCGACCTGGCGATACGCCTGAGTGGCGCGGTTGAACTTGGAATCTTCGAAACTATAGCCCCCGACCATGGCTTTGATCTCGCCGGTGGAATTTTCTATGGCAACCATGGCGGCCTGAGGAGCGGGTTGCTGTTCGAGTTGAACGCGGGCAGTGGTCTCATGCAATTCCTGAATGGAAACCTGGATGAGATCACCGACGGTGAGAATCTCGTTGGGCTTTTTGTGACCGGTCCAGGCGATGTCGGAAGAAAAGAGCAGCGCGCGATAGGAGCCGATCTTGATGGTGGCGTTTTTGTCGTCGACGGCGAGGACTAATCCGGTGACGTAGCTGCCCTTGTCGATAGCATGGCGCCAGTCGTCGTCTTCGTAGGTGTCAAGTTGGCCGAGGTTGTCCTTGATGACGTTGGGGAGCTTGTCGCGCCAACCGTGGCGGCGATCGTAGGTGTGCAAGCCATCGCGAATGGCTTGATTAGCGGCTTTCTGCATTTGGATGTTCAAAGTGGTGTAGACGCGAAGGCCACGTTCGTGGACGGCTTGCGTGCCGTAGGTGGATTCGAGGTATTTGCGGATGTCTTCGAAGAAGTAAGGCGCGAGATCGTTGCGCGGATATTGCAGGTGCAGGCCCAGCGGAGTTTTCTTCGCGGCAGATTCTTCCGCCGGGGTGATTTTCCCTTCTTCCATCATCTGATGAAGAACGAGGTTGCGGCGCGCGAGGGCGCGGGCAGGATCGCCCAACGGAGAATAGATGGGGCCGCGGATCATTCCGGCCAGCAAGGCGGCTTGCTGAAGGTTCAAATCGGTGACCGGCTTGCCGAAATAAAATTGCGCAGCGGCAGCAAAACCGTAGTTGCCATGCGCCAGATAAACCTGGTTGGCGTACATGGTGAAGATTTGGGGTTTAGTGTATCGGCGCTCGATCTGAAGGGCGAGGAGCATTTCCTGAACTTTGCGGCTAAAGCTGCGCTCACTGCGGTCGAGGAAGAGATTGCCGGCAAGCTGCATGGTGATGGTGCTGGCGCCTTCGGCTTTGCGATGCTTGAGGATGTTGCGATAGGCAGCGCCGGCGATGCGCGGGAAATCGACGCCCCAGTGATCTTCGAAATGCTGGTCCTCAATGGCGGTGACGGCGTTGTAGAGGACCTTGGGAGTTTGCTCCCAAGTCATGAGGATACGGCGCTGGAGGGCGAAACTGCCGACGAGTTGGCCATCGTCGGCGTAGATTTCGGTGACGACGTTAGGGCGGTAGGTTTCGAGGGCGCGAATCTCCGGTAGATCACTTTCGTAAACGAAGAGGAGACCGGCTGCGGCGCCAAGGGCAATCGAGCAGAGAAGAAGAAAGGCGAGCGCGACCCGGTCAATCAGTTTCCAGCCGCGGAGGCGCAGGGTAATGGGAGGTAGACTCAGCATCGAAGAAAAATTTTAGCGCAGAACGGAGTGACAGGTTCGGTTGGTTGGCAGAAAAGTTTCCATACTGAATAGCAGCCGACACTTTGCGGCTGGCGCGTCATCGAACATTGAGATCCTTCGCCGCAAAAAACGGCCCTCGGGATGACAACATGGTTTTTGTTTGCCTTCTCTGCAACGGGCAAGCAGATTCCTCGCTTCGCTCGGAATGACAACAGGACTAAATCGGTGAGTAGTATTTCTCGCCGGCGCAGGAGCGGCAAAGGATGCGGCCGTTTTGGAGGATTTCGCGCTTGAAGTTGATGCCTTCACCGCATTGGGCGCAGACGATGCGGGGGCCTTTGAAACCGGGTAGATCTTCGGGTTGGATTTCGACTTTGACCCATTCTTTGGAGAAGAGCGCGTCGTCAGAAAGCTGCGCGTAAGCTTTTTGCTGGCATTCTTCTCTGGGAAGTTCGGGAAAGAGTTCTTTGGCAGCTTGCTTGGAGGATTCTTTGGCGGCGATACGGACCGCACGACCGGTTTGCAGGTCGCAGAAGGTGGCGGCGACTTTGCCCCAGTCGCGGAACTTCAGGGCGCGCTTGCCGAGGCGGCAATTGGCGACGAGGGCCACGGCGTCGGTGACGCAGCGATCGATTTCGACGTAAGTAACAATACGTTTGCGGTCGGCGATGGGATCGTCGATGCCGAGTTCCTTCAGGCCGAGCATGGCTAAGCGGACGCCGAGGACTTGGCCAGCGCAGATGTGGCCGTGGGCGACGGTGGCGAGTTCAAGGTATTCGGGGAGGGATTTCATGGGAGGTTATTGTAGCGCGGAAGGAGCGGACCGCCTCAGGAGGCGGTCCCTACAAAAGCGAGAGAACCTCGATTGATCGGGTAACAAGTTCTTCAAGATGCCAAAACGCAAAGGTTGAGATCCTTCGCGCAAAAGACGCGCTCAGGATGACACCGTTTGGGTAGGGGTAGGTGATCAGTGCTCGGCTGCAGTGGCGGACCAGGGGTGGGGCTTGCGGGATTCCTGGAAGGCAAAGACGGTCATGAGGATGGCGAGCAGGAAGAGAGAGCCATCGCGCAAGACGGTCATGCCCGTCAGGGGCTCGGGTTTGGCGAAGCAGCCGCAATTGATGTCGAGATGGAGGGTGTAGGCGCGGACCACGGCGATAAAGAACCCTCCAATGATGAGAGTAACAAGAGTGGACCAGATGCGAAGGCGCCATCCGATGAGCAGCAACAGGCCAACAGCGATTTCTGCCCAGGGAAGCCAGTGGGCCACTTGCAGGACGGCCCAAGAGGGCAGCATCTGATAGGAGTCGATCTGGAGCGCGAAGAGCGAGGTGGCGATGCCGATGGATGGACGCGGGTGCATGTCCCAGCGAATCAGCTTGGCGAGGCCTGCAAAAATGAAAATGGCGGCGATGACGATGCGGCCAAGCCAGATAACCAGGCGGCGAAGATTGAATGGCGCGGATTGCATCATAAAGTCTTTGAAGGCTACTTGACGAGTTGATCGAGCAAGGTCTTCAGAACATCGTAACTGACGTAGCCGACGACGGGATAGGACTGCCCGTCCTTGGTGTGAATGATAGTGGTGGGCGTCTGATTAACTGGGATAGCCATGCCCAGTTGCCTGTCTTTGTCGATCAGCGGGTCAAGCGTGCCTGCGTCGACCAAGGCTTGCACTTTTTTCATGTCCGCCGGCGCGAGGACAGCAGCGACTGTCCCTTTGACGTCGCCGTTCATCTCCCACTTTTCCTGATTCTGGAACAGCGCTTGTTCGACAACATCACATTTGCCGATATGGGCGGCGGCGCGGGAATAGTTGGCGGCCACACGCGAATAAGCGTGCATGGGTAGCGGAAAATCGCGATGGACGATGTAGACCTTATTGTTGTTTACATAGTTGTCCATCACGCGTTGGGTGGTGGTGGTGAAGAGTTGCTTGCAGGCCGGGCACTGGAAATCGCTGAAAACCTCCATCACGACACCGGCCTTCGTGCTGCCGAATGCCTTGGTAGGATCAATGTCCGAGACGCCGTCGACGGTGATGGCGGCTTGAGGGGCCGGGGCGGGAGCAGCGCTCTTTGCTGACTTTGCGGAGGAGTTCGCGGCGGATTTCTGGGCCGGCAGCGGCGCGGCCACTAATATCAGGGTGCCCAAAGTCGCGAGGGCCAGGGTGGCAATCGAAGCAAGAATGAAGCGGCGGTTCACAGAATCCTCCGAAACTGAATTTCATGGGAAAACAGAATCTCGGCCAGAGTATCACAGGTCATAAGCTCTTGGCCGGAAGGGGTTGCGAGAGGGAGCAGAAGAGGGCTTGCTCCCTTGGCAGACTCCCTTCGGCATGGTGCCAGCCGTAGCAAGTGTCAACGAGTTAGGTGATGGCAGGGGCGCGAAGGGTTGGCTTGCGGGGATATTCGTGGAGCTGAAGCCGGATTCGGCAGTAAGGCGCTGACAGTTAAGGACTTATACTGGTATCAAATAACTTGACAGTATTACACTCAAGTTGTATAGTAAGGCTCGTTTTGATGCGAGGAAGGGCTGCTGCTGGCCCCCGCTGTGAAGCTTTTGTCGGCTGCTCGCACTAGCCTGAGGTCGTTGGGCGGCCATCGGTGGATTTGAACAGAATCAAACATAAGGACGGTAGCTATGAGCAAGATTATCGGAATTGACCTTGGAACAACGAACTCGGTGGTAGCCGTGATGCAGGGCGGAGAGCCGGTGGTGATCCCCAACCAGGAAGGCACGCGAACCACGCCTTCGGTGGTGGCGATCACAAAGACGGGGGAACGGCTGGTTGGGCAGGTGGCGAAGCGGCAAGCGGTGACCAACCCGGAAAATACGGTTTACTCGATCAAAAGATTTATGGGGCGGCGGTATGACGAAGTTGCCGAAGAGATGAAGCGCGTACCTTACAAGGTGGTGAAGGGCAACCACGACGATGCGCGCGTGGAAATCGCGGGGAAGGTGTACAGTCCGCCGGAAATTTCGGCGATGATCCTGACCAAGCTGAAGACCGCGGCCGAAGATTTTCTTGGTGAGAAGGTGACCAAGGCGGTCATCACGGTTCCGGCGTACTTCAATGACGCGCAGCGGCAGGCCACCAAGCAGGCCGGCGAAATCGCCGGGCTGGAAGTGCTGCGTATCATCAATGAACCGACGGCGGCAGCACTGGCGTACGGGCTGGAAAAGAAGAGCGACGAAACGATTGCCGTGTACGACTTGGGCGGCGGCACGTTCGACATTTCCGTGCTCGAGGTAGGCGCGGGAGTGGTGGAAGTGAAATCGACAAACGGCGACACGCACTTGGGCGGCGACGACGTCGACCAGAGAATCGTGGACTGGCTGATCGAGGAGTTCAAGAAAGAGCACGGCATCGACCTGGGCAAAGACAAGATGGCGCTGCAACGGCTGAAGGAAGCCGCGGAGAAGGCCAAGATCGAGCTGTCGCAGATGATGGAGACGGAAATCAATCTTCCGTTCATCACCGCGGGGGCGAGCGGCCCGATCCACATGCAGCAGAAACTGACGAGGATGCGGCTCGAGCAATTGATGAACGATCTGCTTGAGCGCTCGATGAAACCGGTGAAGCTGGCCCTAGAAGACGCGAAGATGTCGCCCAGCGACATCCAGGAAGTGGTGCTGGTGGGCGGTTCGACGCGTATTCCGAAGGTGCAGGCGCTAGTGAGCAACTTCTTCGGCGGCAAGGAACTGCACAAGGGCGTGAACCCGGATGAGGTCGTGGCGGTGGGCGCGGCGATCCAGGGCGCGGTACTTGGCGGTGAGGTAAAGGACATATTGTTACTAGACGTGACACCACTTTCGTTGGGAGTGGAAACGCTGGGTGGTGTGATGACCGTGCAGATCCCGCGGAATACGACGATTCCTACGCGTAAGGTGGAAACGTACTCGACGGCTTCGGACAACCAGCCGGGAGTGGAAATCCACGTGTTGCAAGGTGAACGGAAGTTCGCGAAGGACAACCGCTCGCTGGGAACATTCAAGCTGGATGGCATTCCACCAGCACCGCGGGGGGTTCCGCAGATTGAAGTGACCTTTGACATCGACGCGAACGGCATTTTGAACGTGAACGCGAAGGATAAGGCCACCAACAAGGAGCAGAAGATCACCATCACCGCTTCCACCGGATTGACCAAGGAAGAAGCGGAGAAAATGCGCACCGAGGCGGAATCGCACGCCGAGGACGATCGCAAGCGGATGGAGGAAGTGGAAGCGCGGAACCGGTTGGACGGGATCATTTACCAGGCCGAGAAGACCATCCGGGAGAACCGCGACAAACTGGCCGAGGGCGACGTGAAGCAAGCTGAATCGGCGTTGGAAGACGCCAAGAAGGCGATCAACGAAGGCGGCGTGCCACGGCTGCGCGCGGCAGCGGAGAACGTGGAAAAGACGCTGCATAAGATGGCGGAAGAACTGTACAAGAAGACGCAAGCAGCCGGCGCAGAGCAGGCAGGCGCAGCTGGTGCGGGCGCGGGTGCAGCTCCGGGGTCCACGGGTGGTGCGCAGGGCGGCGGCGGCCACAAGCCAGGCGACGTGATCGATGCTGAGTACGTCGACGTAGACGAGAACAAAAAGCCCAATTAAGCAAAACGCGGTAATCGTGCCGAGACGGGGTCCAGCGGTGCTGGACCCTCGCGCACGAAAGCGCCAGCAAGACCGGTCGGATGACCGGACACGATAGGTCGAACATGCCGACAAGTGCAAAACAGGATTATTACGAGCTTTTGGGTGTGGAGCGCAAAGCCAGCGCCAAAGATATACGCACGGCTTTCCGAAAGCTGGCGCGGAAGTACCATCCGGATTTGAATCCGGGCGACAAAGCCGCGGAAGAAAAATTCAAACAACTTCAGGAAGCGTACGACGTTCTGTCGGATACGAAAAAGCGGCAGATGTACGACCAGTATGGGTTTTACAGCGACAACGTGCCGACTGGTGATTATGGGCCAGGGCCTGAGGCCGGCGGGGAAAATGTCAATTTTGATTTCGGGGGATTTGACTTTGGCGGTCAGCAAACCGGGGGATCGAGTTTTCGGGACCTGTTCGGGCAATTCTTTGGCGGGCGGGGCAGCCGGGTAGCAACGGAGCCGGAACATGAGCCCGGCGGCGACCTGGAATATCAGATTGAAATTGACTTTTGGGATGCGGTGCGCGGATCGGTAAAGAAACTGCAGATCACGCGGCTGGATACTTGCGAAACATGCCATGGAACCGGGGCGGTGGGGACTCCACAAACGTGCCCGACGTGCAATGGTACGGGATCGATTCAGCAAACCGCGGGAAAGATGCGGTTCAATGTGCCGTGCAATCGATGCGGAGGCACCGGGAAGCTGCACACGCCTTGCCGAGTGTGCGGGGGCGAGGGACGCGTTCGAAAGACGGAAACGATTGATGTGCGGATTCCTCCAGGAGTGGCTAACGGAGGGCGAGTGCGTGTGCCGGGGAAAGGCAATGCCGGCACGATGGGAGCGCCGCCGGGGGATTTGTACTTGCGCGTGATGGTGAGGCCGCACGAATTCTTCGAACGGAGGGGCAACGACCTCTACACCAGGGTGCCGGTGACCGTGCCGGAAGCTTCGGTGGGCGCAAAGATTGAGGTGCCGACCATCGACGGACGGTCGTTGGTGCGTATTCCACCGGGAACAAATAGCGGGCGCACGCTACGACTGAAGGAAAAGGGCGTGCCGCACGGGAAAGCCGGCGCGCGCGGGGATCAGTACGTGGAGATTCAGATTATCGTGCCGGAGCCTACGGACGAGCGGGTGCGGACGTTGATGAAGGAACTGGAAGAAATCGCGCCAGCCGATCCGCGAAAAGATTTGTTTGCGAAGGCGGGAGTGTAGAGCGATGCCGCCCAAAGCCAGGAAACGAGCGAAAGCCGGATACATGATCAGCGCGGTGGCAGAGATTTATAAATTGCATCCGCAGACTTTGCGATTGTATGAGCGAGTGGGATTGCTGAAGCCGTCGCGGTCGCAGGGGAACACCAGGCTGTATACGGATTCGGATCTGGAACGGCTGGAAGTGATTTTGACGTTGGCGAGAGATATGGGCGTGAACCTGGCGGGGATCGAAATCATATTAAACATGCGAGAAAAGATGATGGAAATGGAGCATGTGATGGGGGAGTTCGCGCACGTGGTCCAGCAGGAATTGTCACGGATGGCTTCGCGGACGGAAGTGAGGATACCGAAGACGGCGATTGTGAGAGCGGCGCCGAGGTTGGTGAAGTAGGCGATGGCAAGCAAGTAGGTTGGGTGGCGGAGAAAAGCAGGTTCCTCGCTTAGCTTGGAATGATAAGTCTTAAGAAGACTCCGGAGATGCCGGGGTCTTTTGTTTTTTGTGCACAGATTTCCGAAGCGACGGTCATTGTGGCTGGTGGGGGGGGGACGTAAGATGGAGTGCGGCAGCGGGGCTGCCGCTGTTGAAACCGATGTACGGTGGATGTTGCAAAAGCGGGAGCAGGGCTCCCGCACTCCAGAGGATGCTATGGCACGCGAAGATTGTCCGCTGTGCAGAGGGACTGGGTGGAAGTTGGTGGCGCGGAAGGACGGGACGCCGGGCGACATGGCGGTGGCGTGCGAGTGCGGGATGGAGGAGCGCGCGGAAAAGGTGATGGAGCGGGCGCGGATTCCGAAGCGGTATGAGCATTGCGACTTTGAGAGTTTCGCCACCGAATTGGCGGACGGAAAAACCTGGACAACTCAGCACGAACAATTTTTAAAAAAGGCAAAGCTCGACGCGCAGGGATTTGTGCGCGATTATCCCGCGACGGAAAAAGGATTGTTGCTGATGGGTCCGTCGGGTGTGGGCAAGACACATCTGGCGGTGGCGGCACTGAAGGAATTGATCCGGCGGGGACATGCTGGGCTGTTCTGCGATTACCGGGAATTGCTGAAGGAGATTCAGGCAAGCTACAACCCGGCGAGTGAATCGACGGAAATGGGCGTGTTGGAGCCGATTCGCACGGTGGAACTTTTGGTGCTCGATGATCTGGGCGCGAGCAAGCCTTCGGCCTGGGTGCTGGATATTATCGGGTTGGTGTTGAACGCGCGGTATAACGAGCGGCGCATGACGATCTTGACGACGAATTATATCGACGAGACGGCTACGCCTGAGGCACGACTGCCCGGTGGCCAGCGCGTGATCGTTAAGGAAGATACGTTGGCGGACAGGATCGGCGCGCGCATGAGGTCGCGGTTGTTCGAGATGTGCCGGACGGTGGAAGTGTATGCGCCGGATTTCCGGCGGGAAGCACGGCAGGTGGGGCGGGCAAGGGCGTAGTGTTGTGATCGAGTGGACCAAGAATTGAATCGTAAATGCGATGCTCACGAAAGGCGTGCGGAATGCCCGGACGCTCTAATCGATGCCGTTCGAGGTAGCTATGGTCTGCTTGTTCACGACGGCGGATCGTCGCTTGTCGAGATCAACTTTTGTCCGAGGTGCAGAGCCAAGCTTCCCCAAATCGGCGGCACAATTTGAACCGCTGACGTGTTTTGGGTTGATTGACACGGGCGCGAGGCGGCGGGTATGCTTGCATGGGTGTTGTGGATACGCGACCCACATCGGCGCAGCATCCAATTGACAGAGACCGAGTTACTGCGAAGCAGTTGGTGAAGCTGTACTGCCCCGTTGTAACCCTCCTTGCTTTACCCCAGTAGGGATTGTGCAAGGATTGACCTGACCAAAAACAGGGATAAAAATCCCGGAGGCGACGTAATTATGACTTCATTCGACAACGAGAACCCCGTATCTTCAGCAGCAGCCGCACCCGCACAAGAAGTAGAGTCCCCGAACAAGCCGGAAGAACATGGAGCCGCGGAAGCGCATTCAGGCGGACAGGATGCTCCTGTGACGCAAGAGCCGGCGCACGTGGAACCGGTGAAGGTGGAAGACGCGCACAAGGCTGCCGAGGCGCACGCGCAAACGGCCGCCGCGGATGCGGAAGCTGCCGCCGCTGCGGAAGAAGCAGCAGGCGCGGAGGAGATGAGCAAGCTCATCGAGCAGTACAGCGAGCCGCAGGAAGCGGCAACGCAGAACGAGATTATTGAAGTCAAGGTAGTCGCTTACACAGAGCACGGCGTGGTGGTGGACCTGGGCGGGAAGACCGAAGGGCTGATTCCCGCGGCGGAGTTCCAGGAATCGGATATTCCACGGCCTGATCCCAATTCGACGATTGAAGTGCAGCGCACGGGAGAACACAAAGACAGCTTTGTGATCGTGTCGTACCAAAAAGTGCTGCGGCGGAGGACGTGGGAGCGGATTGAGGCGCAGTTCAAGGCGAAGGAAACGATCAGTGCAAAGGTAGTGGACCGCATCAAGGGCGGGCTGGTGGTGGACATCGGGGTGCGCGCGTTTCTGCCGGGCTCGCAGTACGATTTGCGGCCGACGGCGAATCTGGATGGCTTGACCGGCACGAACGTCGACGTTCGAATCACCAAGCTGAACCGGCGGCGCGGAAATGTGGTGGTGAGCCGCCGGGCGTTGCTGGAAGAAGCGCTGCACGCCAAGCGAGCGGAATTGATGGAGCAGTTGAAAGAAGGTCAGGTCGTACACGGCACGGTGAAGAACGTGACCGACTACGGAGCGTTCGTGGATATCGGCGGGCTCGACGGGCTATTACACCTGACGGACCTGAGTTGGGGCCGTGTGCGTCATCCGAGCGACGTGGTAAAGCCGGAGCAAGAACTCGACGTGACGGTACTGAAGTTTGATAAGGACAAGCAGCGGGTTTCGCTCGGGCTAAAGCAGTTGATGAAGGATCCGTGGATTGATGCAGCGGAACGGTATCCGGCAGGCGGGAAATACAAGGGCAAGGTTGTAGGAGTGGTGGATTACGGCGCATTCGTCGAGCTGGAGCCGGGGATTGAAGGACTGGTGCACGTGACGGAAATGAGCTGGGCCAAGAAGCCCACGCACCCGTCGAAGGTAGTGAAGGCAGGCGAGGAAGTGGATGTGGTGGTGCTCGACATCAAGCCGAGCGACCGGCGCGTTTCCCTCGGCATCAAGCAGGCGCAACCCGATCCCTGGCTACTGGTAGCGGAGAAGTACCCGGTGGGGACGGTGGTGACCGGCAAAGTGCGCAACATAGCGGAGTTTGGCGCGTTCATCGAGATCGAAGATGGATTCGACGGGTTGGTGCACGTCAGCGACGTGAGTTGGACGGGCCGGGTGAAGAATCCGCACGAAGTCTTCAAGAAGGGCGAGCCAATCACGGCAAAGGTGCTGAGGATCGATCCGGAGAACCGGCGAGTGTCGCTGGGGATGAAGCAGGTCAACGACATTTGGGGCGACTGGTTCAAGTCGCACCGTATCGGCGACATCGTGAGGGGCAAGGTTTCGCGTATCGCTACGTTTGGGGCTTTCGTGGAACTCGGCGATAACATCGAGGGTCTTTGCCATAACACAGAGATCGAAGAACGCAAACGCCGCGATGAGGGACCGTCCAGTTTCCGACCGACGACGGGACCACTGAAGAGTGCCGGACCGCTGGAACCGGGCAAAGAGTACGATTTCAAGATCATCAAGATCAGCCACGACACGCGGCGGATCGGGTTGAGCTATCGGGCAGCCGTACGCCAACTGGAACGCAAGGAAATCGAGCAGTATAAGACCTCCAAGTCTTCGGCAACGGCAACCATCGGCGATGCATTGAAACAGAAGCTATCGTCAAGGTAGCCCGGGAGCTGTTTTTTCCGCCTGCGGGGTGCCCGGCAGAAAAGTCATTTACCTGCGGGTCATTTTAGTGATAGGAAGAGGGTCATCCAGGCAGGCGATGCCGCTCTAAGTCGCCTCGCGCCAGATGGTTGTGAGTGGGACCTGAACTGACGAGTGAAGAGGCTAGGCGAAGATGACAAAGCAACCGACATTGACCAAGGCTGACCTGATCGAGGAAGTTCTGCGAATCACGGAACTTCCCCGAAAAGAGTCCGAGAGCATCGTCGAAACTATTTTTGAAAGCATCATTGATGCGCTTCAAAAGGGCGACAAGATCGAAATCCGCGGTTTCGGAAGCTTTCGCACACGGCAACGCCGCGGGCGCGTCGGGCGCAACCCGAAGACTGGGGAAAAGGTGGAGGTTCCCGCGAAGAAAATTCCGTTTTTTAAACCAAGCAAGGAACTGAAGGACTTCGTGAACAGCCCCGAGGCGGCCGCAGCATCTGCTCCGAGCGAAGTTCCGCCTGCATGAAATTGTTCAGAGACCAGGCTCGTTGAAGCGCGCCCCGATTTAATCGGGGCGTTTTTTTTGGGGCGGAAGGATAGCAGTAATCAGATATCGGATATGAGGGACGGGGAGCACCATCATTGGGCGAAGGACACAGAAGGACTTTGCGGAATTCAGGCGGGCATGCTTGGTTCCTGATATCTGATCGCTGATATCTGGTATCCGGAATTGAGTTATTCTGAGCCGGGGTAAGGGAACGAGGTCAAACATAATGGACTATCTCTGGACGCCATGGCGCAGCCAGTACATGGCGCAAGTCACCGAGGGCCCGCAATCCGATTGTTTTTTCTGCGATGCGGTGAAACTGAACCGGGATGAGGAAACGCTGATTGTCAACCGAGGGAAGAAGGCATTCGTGATTCTGAATCGCTTTCCTTACACCTGCGGGCACGTGATGATCGTGCCGTACGCACATGTTGCGCGAATCAGCGAGTGTGAGCCGGGGACATTGGCAGAAATGATGGAGCTGGCCCAGAAAGTGGAAGGCTTATTTCACGGTGAGTACAAACCAGATGGCATAAATCTGGGCATGAACCTGGGACGCGCGGCGGGCGCGGGGGTGGCCGGGCATCTGCATCTCCACGTGCTGCCGCGATGGTTTGGCGATTCGAATTTTATGACTGTCACTGGGGAAACGCGGGTACTGCCAGAGGAATTGGGGACGACGTATGAGAGGTTGAAAAAGGCGTTCCGTCGGTAATGAAATATGCACGGGGGCTAGAGGCAGAAGATTCAGACATGGATTGGAACGCAGGAGAATGACTGTGGATTTGGAGCTGAACGAAGAGCAGAAGTTGCTGCAAAAGAGTGTGCGGGAGTTTGCTGAGACGGAAGTGCGGCTGCTGGCCAAGGAATTGGACGAGACCGGTCATTTTCCGCGAGAGCTGTTCAGGAAGGCGGCGGAACTGGGATTGACGGGGGTGGCGTTCCCTGAAGCGGAGGGCGGGGCGGGCTTTGACCACATTGCTTACACCATTGTGATTGAAGAGATTTCGCGCTGCTGCGCTTCGACGGGAGTGATTCTGAGCGTGCAGAATTCGTTGTTCTGCGATCCGATTCACCGCTTTGGAACTGAGGAGCAGAAAAAACAATTCCTGCTACCGTTCACGCGTGGAGAAAAGATTGGCTGCTACGCGCTGACGGAACCGCAGGCGGGGTCGAATGCGGCGGCGCTGCAGACAAAGGCAGTGAAAAAGGGCGACAAGTACATAATCAACGGGACGAAGGCATGGATCACCAATGGCGGAGTGGCCGATGCGGCCATCGTGTACGTGAACACGGAGCCTTCGAAAGGAGAAAAAGGCATCACGGCGATTGTGGTGGAAGAAGGAACGCCCGGATTTAAGGTGGGCAAAGAAGAGAAGAAGCTGGGCATCAACGCGACGGCGTGCAGCGAACTGGTGTTTACGGATTGCGAAGTGCCGGAAGCGAATCGCGTTGGCAAGGAAGGCGAAGGGTACAAGGTTGCGCTCTCTACGCTGGATGGCGGGCGAATCGGAATCGCTGCGCAGGCTACCGGGATTGCTCAGGGAGCGTTTGAGGCGGCGCTAAAATGGGCGCAAGAGCGGATGGCGTTCGGGCATCCCATCGCGCAGTTTCAAGCGATCCAGTTCATGCTGGCGGACATGGCCACGGAGATCGACGCGGCGCGATTGCTGGTGCGTAAAGCTGCGTGGAAACAGGATAGCGGCTCGCGGTTTAGTCTGGAAGCGGCGACGGCGAAGTTGTTTGCAAGCGAGATGGCTACGCGCGTAACTCATAAAGCCATTCAGATTCATGGCGGCTACGGCTACAGCCGGGAGTATCCGGTGGAACGGGCGTACCGCGACGCGCGGATCACGGAGATTTATGAAGGCACGAGTGAGATCCAACGACTGGTGATTGCTTCGTGGGTGCTGAAATCGTAAGCAAGGTTTTCCACGGCATCGCGCTATTCACTAACTAGGCATGCAGGTTTCATAACCCTCCTTTAGAGCGGCGTTTCTCCCGAATAATGGTGAAAGTTCGCTGCCACACGTAACGGAGGAACCGCGTCACGCTGACGCGATCAGGTGATGTTCGAAACGATTTGCCTAGATGCGGCTGCATTCCTTGGAGCACTGCACGTGATCGGCCCGGCGGTGGCGCGTTACACGATGCGATTTGCAGCGCATTGTATTCCCAATCCAGCCGGCATGGACGAACTTCCACACGAAGTAGCCACACTCTTTGGAAGCCGCATTCCGGAACTGGCAAATATCGGGTTCGAGCCGGTTGGCTGCTACGATTGCGGTGGCTTGACGAATGAGACGCACAGTTACGTTGCTTATTTTTGCAACCGGGCGACGAATGATTTTGCCAACGTATGTGTGATGGTGACGCCGCAGAAAATGGCAAGCTATCTGGAATTGTCGACCAGTTTCACGAACGGCCTGACTCTGGAGACGAACACAAACGGCGCGCTGCCGTTGACACCGCAGGATCCCTCGCACCGCGTGTTCCGCTTTCCAAAAATTACAAAAGCACAGGAACTTTATCGCATACATCGTCGACTGATCGAAAAGTATGCGGCGGGACTTTGGCCACAGGCTGAACCTAGCGGGGAGGAATTGCGGCGATATATACGGGTAATCGAGAACTATGGGCCGCGGCATGCGCGAATCGGGTATATGCAGTTGACGGATGGGGGGAAGTGGTACCGGCTTACGTGGAAGGGCGCAACCTTGATGACCTGGCGCGGATTGTGGCCGACGCCCAGCTTCCGGAAATGGTGGCAGCGCCAGGCGATGCAGGCGGAACTGGATTCGCTGGAAACTCGTGGGATCACGGCGCTACAGAAAGCCTGAGTTCTGCCGCAGGGTATGGTCCGTAGTATCCTGACGATGTGTTGGAACTCGACTCTGGCCTGGAATTCAATCCCAATCACGACGCGGAATTCTTCTCTCTGTTGCCAGCCAAGCCGGCGGTGTGCCTGATCGGTTCCCGAGAAGAGGCGGCCGAGCCTTATTTAATTCGCACGGCGGATCTGCGCAGGCGCTTACAGCGATTGTTGGGTCCACCGGATGCGACGAGCAGGCGGCTGAATTTGCGCGAGTTTGCGCATTTGGTGAGATACCGCGAAACGGGGTCGGCGTTCGAACAGGCATTGGCGTACTACCAGAATGCCAAGCAATTCTTTCCAAAACGATACAGAGAGTTGACGAGGCTGCGGCCGGCACCGGTGTTGAAGGTTAACCTAAGGAATGCGTACCCACGGTGCTTCGTTACTCGCCGAATCGTGGTGAATGAGCAAGGCGAGCCCGCTTCCGGCGTGTATTACGGACCATTTGCATCGCGGCGATTGGCGGAAGCTTTTGCAGAAAAGATGCTGGACTTCTTCAAGGTGCGACGCTGCCAGATCAAAATCCGGCGGGATCCCACTTTTCCCGGGTGCATCTATTCCGAGATGAAGATGTGCCTGGCACCGTGTTTTGCGGCTTGCTCCAAAGAAGAATACGACGCGGAAGTGAACCGATTGGTGCAATTCCTGGATACAAATAGTCTTTCCTTGCATGATGCGCTGACGCAGGATCGAGAGATTGCCAGCGAGCAACTAGACTTCGAGAAAGCGGCGGCGATCCACAAGAAACTGGAAAAGCTGGATGATGTTCTGCGAGGCAAGCCGGATTTGTCGCGTCGAATCCAGAACCTGGATGCGGTCGTTCTGCAACGGACCGCGGAGCCGCAAACGATCGTGTTTTTCGGAGTGCATGGTGGAAGATTGGCCGAGCCGTTTTTTCTGCGATTCGCTGATACTGGGAAACCCGCATCGGCGGAGGAGACGCTTCGGGAGTATCTTGAGGGTGCTGGGAAGACAACGACAGGTGCAAACGCGAATGTGCGACAAAGTGCCGCAGAACTGGGCGAGCATTTGGGCTTACTGGCGCGATGGTTCTTCAGCAGCCCTCGCGAGGGAGAGATATTCTTTCGAGAGAAGGATTGGCCGTACCGGAGAATCTTGCGGGGGTGTTCGCGGCTGCTTTCTCCAAAAAAAGAGGAGGCCGAGCAATCTGGCGGTCCTGAACAAAAGACACAAGGCGAGGAGAACAAATGACCCGGGGAGCAACGCAGGAAGGCACGACGCGATACACAGAAAAGTTTCGAGGGGCCGCAGCCGAGGGGCACTTCCGGCAGACGCAAAATCTAATGGTGTCTAGTGTGGGCATTGGAACGTACCTGGGCCAGCCGAACGATTCGACGGACGCCAGTTATACGGCTGCGATTGTGGCGGCGGTGGAATCGGGACTCAATGTGATTGATACGGCCATCAACTACCGGCTGCAGAGGAGCGAACGAACGATTGGCACGGCGCTGAAAGTGTTGGCACGTAAAGGCATCACTCGCGACGAAATCGTGGTTTGCACCAAGGGAGGCTACCTGACGCCGGACGGGACCATGCCAGCGGATCCGAACCAGTATTTTTTTGAAGAATATCTACAGAAAGGAATTTTCTCCGCGAAGGACATTGCGGCGGGAAGCCACTGTATGACACCGCGCTTCCTAGAGAATCAGTTGGGAAAAAGTCTGAAGAACCTGCAAGTAGATTGTATCGACGTGTACTACCTGCATAATCCGGAAACGCAGCTTTCGGAGATCGCGGGAGCGGAATTTCTGAAGCGGGTTCGGGAGGCATTTGTGTTTCTGGAGTCGGCGGTGGCTCGGGATAAGATCCAGTTCTACGGAATGGCGACCTGGAATGGCTTTCGCCAGGAGAAATCTGCGCGAGATGCAATGCAAGTGGAGCAGTTGGTGGAAATCGCCAAAGAGATTGCCGGAGAAAAACATCATTTTCGTTTCGTGCAATTGCCGTTTAACCTGGCGATGACCGAGGCGTTGACGTTGGGCAACCAGGCAATGGGAGCGGGACAGAAAACCATCATGGAGGCCGCCGATGAGTTAGGAATCACGCTGATTGCGAGTGCATCGCTGCTGCAGGGACAGGTAGCGCAAAATCTGCCAGTGTTTGTGGCGGAAGCGATGGGATTGGAGAACGATGCGGAACGTGCATTGCAATTCGCGCGCTCGGCTCCGGGGATCACGACGGCGCTAGTGGGGATGTCGCGCACGGCGCACGTGGAGGCAAACACGCGATTGGTCGAAGTGCCGCCGGCGGGGCTGGAGCAATTCGGCAAGCTTTTTTCGCGTGGCGGAGAGGCCTAGCAAGAGGGGTGGACTCCGTCGGGAATGACGCGTACCGGCTTTGGGCTATTGCTCGAGTTTGTGCAGCTTGGGATGACGTTCGGTGAGCCACGTGGTGATGGCATCGTCCAGTTGATCCAAATGTGCGGTGAAAAAATGATCTGCCCCTTGCACAAAGGAGAGGCGTGTATCTCCCGGAATGCGCGCCACGAGTGACTCAAGGGTTTCCCAGGCGCCATGTTCGTCGTTTGTGCCTTGCACGATTAGCTTAGGCTTGAGGCAAGTTTCGAGATAGCCATAGTCGGAACTGTTTACGGGGATTCCCAGGCCGATCAGTTCGAGAACGCGCGAGTCTTGACAACCGACTTGCAAGCCGACCCAGCTTCCGAAGCTGAAGCCACCGACCAAAAGAGGAGTCCCAGGGAATTCCTTGGCCAGGAAATCGAGAGCAGCTTGCACGTCTTCGCGTTCTCCCAATCCGCGGTCATGCTCCCCAGCGCTGAGCCCGGCGCCACGAAAATTGAATCGCAGAACGGGTACACCGAGCGCGTCCAGAGATTTTGCGGCTTGATAGACCACTTTGTTGTGCAGGGTGCCGCCGAAAAGCGGATGAGGATGGCAGAACACAGCCGCGAGTGTGAGAACGCCGGCGCGAGTTGGAGTCCACAGGATGGCCTCCAGCCTTCCTGCGGGTCCTTCGAGAAAGAGAGTGCGAGAGTCGTGATGGATTTGCATAGAGATAGTGAGAAATCCGCGAAGAGTTTAACTGATTCCGATAAGCGGAACATAATCTCAGGTAGGTATTCCGCGCGGAGTGGTTCTAGTCCGTATACAACGAGGATAGAGAGTACTAGAGCTATAATTGTGGGATTTCGCGTTGCAGTTTGCGAGCGCGGATGTTACTTTCAAGCCGATTGAACCAGTCAGGGGGCCCGAATGGGCGATTTGTCGGATCGACGAGAGGCAAGGCGCTTTGTAATGACGCTTCCCGTACGCGTCTTGGCGCATGATGCGAACAGCCCTGAACTCCGGGCCAACACGCGGGACGTCAGTTATCGAGGACTTTATTTCCTGACAGAAGCGCGGTTCGAAGACGGTACAGAGATTGATTTTATCTTGACGCTTCCGCAGCAGATGATTTCGGCGGGCGACGTGAATATCCGCTGCCATGGCAAAGTGGTTCGTATTGAGCCGACGGACAACGGAAAAACGGGCATCGCCGCGAGAATCGAGAGATACGAATTCGTGCCCGTGCGCGCTCCTGCCGCCTAGGTTCCTTCCCAAGAGCAGAATTGTCACCGTATAGGCGATGCCTTTTGAGTAAAATAGATGGATAGAGTCGCAGAGCATTGACGGGCGCGACTCTTGGGGGCTGCCATGTATCACTACGATCCGACCCAGGCGCTGGAGGAATTGCAGGAAGAGGCTTTGCTGCCGCATCCGGTAAAATTGCGGGACATGATCCTGAGGAACCAGTTGGGGCCGCAGGACGCGCAATTGCTGAATCACGAGTTTCAGGAATACCTGACGCGCTTCGGGGATTTGCAAAACCTTGCACGGGTAATTCTGCAAAAGCTGTCTTCGGGTCAGCGCAAGGCCGCCTCGCTGTGATCGCATGATCCAGTCCTGGGCGGTGAGCCGCAAGCGGCGCGTGCTGATTCTTTCCGCGTCTTCTGGGGCGGGGCATGTGCGGGCAGGTCAAGCGCTGGCGCAGGCGTTCCAACAACGGGGCGATTGCCATGTGGAACACGTCGATGCGATCCAGCACGTCAGCAAACTGTTCCAGCGAATCTACGACGATGCATACATCGCGATGGTGCAGAACGCGCCCAGCCTGATGGGCCTGTTGTACGACCAGACGGATCAACCCTGGAGCAATCCCCGCCGGCGGCTTGCCTTGGACCGCTTGAATACCCAGCCGATGATTCGCATGCTGAAAAAGGTGCAACCGGACCTATGCATCGCGACGCATTTTCTTCCGGCGGAAATTTTGGCGTGGTTGATAGCGAAACGAAAGCTGCAGGCGCGACATGTGATCGTTGTGACCGATTACGATGTGCACGCGATGTGGCTTTGCCGCACGGTGGACAGATATGAAGTTGCGCTGCCCGAAGCGGCCGAGTATCTGGCTGGGATTGGCGTCCCGCGTGAGAAAGTGCGAGTGACGGGGATACCGATCGATCCGGTGTTCGAAGTTCCCGTTGGACGTTCGGAAGCGCGCCGTAAGCTGGGTCTTTCCGTTGATTCGCGGGTATTACTGATTTCCGCTGGTGGGTATGGGGTTGGCCCGGTGGAGCAATTGGTGAATGGTTTGTTGGCACTCGGGCGGCCGTGGCAGCTTGTGGCCATCGCGGGCAAAGGGGAAAAACTGAGAGCGCGTTTGGAACAATTATCCAAGAGCGCTGGAAAACTGGCAGATGGTGGGCACCGTCTGGTGGCCGTAGGATTCACGAAAGAGATGGACCAATACATGGCGGCGGCGGACGCGTTGATCGGGAAGTCCGGAGGATTGACAACATCGGAGGCGCTGGCACGCGGGTTGCCGATGATCTTGATCGAGCCGATCCCCGGGCAGGAAGAGCGCAATGCGGATCACTTACTGGAGGCCGGGGTCGCCATCCGTTGCAACAATCTGCCCGCAGCAGCATGGAAAATAGGCGCGTTGATGGACAATCCCGAAAAGCTGAAGGCGATGAGCATAGCTGCCGGGAAGATGGCGCGACCTGACGCGGCTCGAACGATCGTCGAAGATGCTCTGGGGCTGCTACACTGAATTGGTTCCTTTGGAAATACCAAACTGATTTTTTGAGATCATGAGACGCAACACGTTACTGATTGATGCGGATGACACGCTTTGGGAGAACAATGTTTTCTTCGAGAAGCTGATCGAAGATTTCATCAGCCTGGTGGAACCTTGCGGCTATAGTCGCGCGTACATTCGGCACATCCTGAACGAAACGGAGCGGAAGAATATCCGCCAGTATGGGTATGGCGTGCGAAGCTTTGGCCGGTCGCTCGAGGAAACGTACATGAAGCTGGCGGACCAGATGGCACGGCGCGAGGTTCTGGCTGAGATTCACAATCGGGTGGTGGCGCTGGAACAGACTCCACCGAAGATTCTCGATGGAGTGCCGGAAACGCTGGCGTATCTGACGCACCGGCATCGATTGATTCTGTTCACGAAGGGCGAACCGGCGGAGCAGGCGGCCAAGGTAGAGCGCTCCGGGCTGCAGGGTTTTTTTGAGGCTATCGAAATTGTGGGAGAGAAGGATGCAAAGACTTACACCCTTCTTGTGAACAAACATAAAATCGTGAAAACGTACGGGTGGATGATCGGCAACAGCCCACGCAGCGATATCAATCCGGCGATGGAAGCGGGGTTGAACGCAGTATACATCCCGCACGTGAACACGTGGCAGTTGGAACATGAGACGGTGGTATCGGGATCCGGGAAACTAGTGATCGTGCCGACATTCCGCGAACTGCGAAATCACTTCTAAAATACCGTTCTTGAGGTTATTTGAATTGGGAGAATTGGAATGAGCAGCGCGACCAATCCATCGAAAGTTGCTGTGGTCGGAGCCGGAGCGGTCGGCGGATATTTCGGTGGCATGCTGGCGCGTGCTGGGGTTCCGGTGGTGATGATCGGGCGGCCTGCGTTTGTGGAGGCTGTGGAGAAGTCGGGGCTGTTCATCGACTCATATCAGTTCCAGGAAACGGTTCATCCGCGAGCGTCAACCAAGTTGTCGGCCGCTAATGAGGCTAATGTGGTGCTCTTCTGCGTAAAAACAACGGATACGGCCGCGGTTTCCAAACAGTTGGCTGCGATTCTGCCGGCAGATGCGCTGGTGGTCAGCTTGCAGAATGGGGTAAACAATATTGAGGAGATCCGGGCCGCGTCTGGAATCGAGGCGGTAGCGGCGGTTGTCTATGTAGCTGCTTCGGTGCCTGCGCCAGGAACCGTAAAGCATCTGGGACGGGGCGATCTGGTGGTCGGGCCGGAGAATGGGAAGACCAAAAAGATTGCTGAGATATTTGCCGCGGCCCAAGTTGCCTGCCGGATTTCAGAAAATATCGAGGGGGAACTTTGGACAAAGTTGGTCTGGAATTGCGCGCTGAATGCGATCTCCGCGCTAGGAAGAGTGACGTACGGAGAGATTATCGCAAGCGAGGATGCGAGAAAATTAATCGAGGCGGCGGTGCATGAGACTTTGCGCGTCGCTCGCGCCAAAGGAATCCACCCACCAGGACTGGAAGATCCGCAGGCAGCGATTGCGGGATCATTCAAGATTGCGGAGCAGATGAGCCGGACGCGGTCTTCGACGGCGCAGGATTTGGCGCGCGGCAAGCACACGGAGATCGAATCGCTGAACGGGTATGTGGCGCGGCTCGGAGCACAATTGGGGGTTGCGACTCCGGTCAATCACACGCTGTATACACTGGTGAAACTGTACGAGTCCGGGTTTCCTTCAAAGAAATAATTGATCGCTACTCGCGCTGCGGACCCCTAAAGGGGATGTGGACGATGGCTTCGAGTGCGACGGGCTGGCCATCTTTAGTCGCGGGGCGGAATTTCCACTGGCTGAGTGCCTCCACGGCGTTGGCGTCGAGTTGTTTGTCGAGGCTGCGAACGATCTGAATGCTGTCTACGCTGCCATCGGGACGAATGACCCCGTACAAAATAACTTCACCTTCGACATGCTCTTGAACGAGGTCCTGGGGATACTTGGGATCAACCTTTCGGAGAGGTCCGGGGGCGTTCACCAGGCCATTGGTGCGAGCGACGCCGGGCAAATGCATTTCGGAAAAATGAATGATCCAACTGCCGGTGACGCTGTTGAGGTTGGGCATGTCGACATTCATGGAGTAGACATGATGCGAAGAAAAAATCTGCTCGGGCGGGGCGCCAGGAGGAAGAGCGGCGAAGTTGGGAGGACCGGTGCGTTCGGGAGGATCCTCGATGGCAGTATTGGGGTCGGGGCGTTTGTAGATCGACGTTGTTTTGGGCAAAGTCAGCTTTCCCGAGGTGCCGAGGCCAGAGACTCCGGCGTTTGGTTTTGGACTGCCACCACTGATGCTGATGCCGATGGAACTTTTCTCCGCAGGATCGCCGCCGGTCGAACCAGAGCCATTGCCCGCACCGATAGAAGGAGTTGCTGAACCACCGCCGGTGCCATTGCCCTTGCCCTCTGGAGAAATGGCAACGCGCGCTTCAAGATTCCCTTTGGGTACTTCAACCACAGGAGCGGGAGGCGCGGGCGCGGATGACAAGGCGATGATGGTGGCTGCGGGGCCGTCCGCTGAGCCAGTGATGCCGGCAGCGACTTCCGGGGCTGGAGCTACTTCCCCATTCTGAGCTCGGTCTGCGACTCGTGGGGCGGAACCGGCATTGATCTCCAGGCGTGGCTTCGCAGGACTGTCTGCGAGTTGGGCAAGGCTCATTTCTGACGGACGCGTCTCCATATTCGGCACGTCGGGAGCAGGCACTGCGGTAGTGGCAACTTTCTTCACTTCTTTTGGGCGGAGCTTGGCCAAAGTTTGTTCACTGATCTGCAGACGCGGGCGCGCGGGTGCCAACGGAGCTGCAAGCAGAACCATGTTCGGAAGGGGTGGCACGAATTGTGGTGGCTCGTTAGGCGCGGTAGTGTTCACCAAGGTTTGGCGGGGATGCGTGGGATGAGAAGGATCGGTGAAGATGCGCTGGCGGGGATGGAACGCATCGGTAGCATCTGCAGGAGGATCATCAACGGCTGTTTTCTGCGCAGTGGTGTTGTGGTGCTGCTTGGGAACATTCAGTAGCGGCAAATCCTCCACGGGACCGGACCAAGTCAGTTCGGTATTGTCGAGTGCAGAGACGTGTTTTGGAGTGATGTGCAGATGGGGCCAGGGCACGACAAAAAATAGGACGTGCCAAAGAGCGGCGGCAAGCAAAGCGCTGTAGGGGATGCGGCGCTGAATCCGGCAATCGACGAAGATATTGCCCGCCGGTTCGCCTTTGGGAACTCGAGTCCAGCGGAAGAAGACTGCAAGTTCGCTGAAGAAATTCTGATGAAAACTGTTCCAGGCAATGCTCAGCTTCGGTTCGCCCTTACCTGGCAAATACACTGGGTAGGGGTAGAGCTCGTTCTGGCCGAGTAAATCGAACGGATTGACCTGGAATCTACGAAACATTTACCTTCCATTATATCGTGCTGGCCGCTGACTCCCGCGAGACTCGGAAACATAGCAAGGGCACCTAAGAATAGATGATGGTGAGGTGCCGGAGGTTTACTCTACAAGCGCTTCATTCGGCTGCGTTTTTCGTAGCCTGTAGAAACTTAGCGCGGCATCTCCCTGATGCAGGGTGCGTACGCGCAGCAAATTCACGACGGTCGCGGGAAGTTCGAACTTGCGACGATGCTCTGCGATGACCAGACTGCCTTCAGCGAGAAGCGTAGCAGAACCGAGGAAAGACAGCACGCGATCATAGTCTGTCGCATGATCGTAGGGTGGATCGAGAAAGCATATTTGGAGCGATTGGCTCGCGCTGGAATTTTCCTTCGCGAGGAGCTCGAGCCCATGGAGGGCGTCTATAGGCAAGACCCGCGTTCCTTCTTTTATTTCGAGGGACTCGAGATTCTTTTTGATCAGAGCCGCGGCGGGTGCGTATTTTTCGATGAACACAGCTTCATGCGCGCCGCGGCTGAGTGCTTCGATTCCGATGGCACCGGTTCCCGCAAAAGCATCGATGAACCGTGAGCCGATTACGAGATCGCCCAGGATGTCAAACAAGGTTTCCCGGAGGCGGTCGCTGGTGGGACGCAGAGCGAGTCCTTTGAGGCTCATTAGCTGGCGGCTGCGGAATTTTCCGGCGATAACGCGCATGAGTGTGTGGCGCCTCAGCCGATGCGCGCCAGGTGATAGCGGCGCTGCCATTCGCCCGGTAACACGCGCAAGACGGTTTGCAGCGCGTCTTTGTTCCCGGGGTCTTCGGCCAAAGCGAAGGCCTCCTTACGCGCGAGCTCCAACAGTTCACGGTCGCGCAAAGGACTGGCGATCTGGAAGCCAAGCTCACCGGATTGGCGAGTGCCGAAGAATTCTCCCGGACCGCGCAACTGCAAGTCGGTTTCGGCAATCTCGAAACCGTTGTTGGTGCGCACCATGGTTTCCAGACGGGCGCGTCCTTCGTCGGTTAATCGACCCGGGGCGACCAAGATGCAATGAGATTTTTGTGCGCCGCGGCCGATGCGGCCACGCAACTGATGCAATTGGGATAAGCCGAATCGTTCGGCGTGCTCGATCACCATAACCGTGGCGTTGGGCACATCGACGCCAACCTCGACAACGGTCGTTGCTACCAGGATTTGTACTTCGTTGCGGCGGAAACGCTGCATCACGTCTTCTTTCTCTTCGCTGGAAAGACGACCATGCAGCAGGCCAAGACGCAGTTTTGGAAAGACGGTTTTGGAGAGGCGTTCGTACTCTTCCACTGCGGCCTTCAATTCCAGCTTGGATTCTTCGATGACGGGATAGACGACATAGGCTTGATGCCCGGCTTCTATCTCGCGTCGAAGAGATTCCCAGACGCCGGGGAGATGCGATTCCGTGGTCATATGCGTCTGGATAGGAGTGCGTCCGGGAGGCAGTTCGTCGATTACGGACACATCCAAATCGCCATAGAGGGTAAGGGAAAGAGTTCTGGGGATGGGAGTCGCGGTGAGCACGAGAACGTGGGGAGCATGTCCATGCTTGACCGCCTTGTCCATTAGTTTCTTGCGCTGGAGGACACCGAAGCGATGTTGCTCGTCGATGGTCACGAAACCCAATCGCTGAAACTCCACATTCTCTTCGATCAATGCGTGTGTTCCGATGACTAGCTGGGCTTCGCCCGTTCGAATGCGATCACGCACGGCGACTTTTTCGGCGGCTTTCAAACCGCTGATCAATAGTTCCACGCGATAGCCGCCAGGAGAAAGGATGCGGCGGGCGGCGAGGAAGTGCTGGACCGCGAGAATTTCGGTGGGCGCCATCAGGGCGACCTGGCATCCGTTTTCCATGGCGATTACGGCTGCTTGCAGGGCCACGATGGTTTTGCCGCTGCCTACGTCTCCCTGGAGAAGACGGTTCATGGGAACTGGCCGCTCCAGGTCCGTGGCGATGTCGGCGAGTACGCGCTTCTGAGCGCTGGTGGGCTTGAAGGGGAGGATTTTCTTCAACGCTTCGCGCACTTGGTCTTCGCGCACGCGGAAGGCAATGGCGTTTTCCTTGCGCGTGGCTTTGCGGCCGAGAGCCAGGCTGAGTTGGTAGAGGAAGAACTCTTCGAAAATCAGGCGGCGCTGGGCCGGGGAGCGAAACTGATTGAGTGACTGCAGGGACTCTTCCGCGGAAGGAAAGTGCGCGTGGACTACGGCGTCGCGGCGCGATGGGAATTGCAGACGTTTACGCAACTCGGGCGGCAGGACATCGGGGATGGACTGATCCAGATTCTGAAGGGTGGCATAGATGGCGCGACGAATCTGACGGGTGCCGAAAGTTCCGACGGCCTCGTAGACCGGGACAATGCGCCCCATTTCCGTGGAATCGACTTCTTCGCCGCTTAACACCTCAAAGGTGGGATTCACCATTTCGCGGCGTGCTGGGCGTTGTTTGTCGATTTCGACTTTGCCGTGAAGGATGAGCTCTTGCCCAGGTTTCAGACGGCCTTCGAGATAGCCACCGTGGAAGAATTTGCAGGGAAGAGAACCAGTGTCGTCCTGGACCAGCAAGTGGTAAATCGCGTCGCGGCCGTACATGCCGCGGACAGCTTGGCCGCTCATGACGCGAGCACGCAGGGTGTAGGTGCCATTGGGCTGAATGTCTTTGATCTTGGAAAAATGGATGCGGTCTTCGTAGCGGAAGGGCAGATAATTCAGCAGGTCTTCGAGGGTGTAAATACCGCGTTGGGCGAGTAATTCGGCACGTTGCGGGCCAACACCTTTGACCATCTGCACATTCGTTTGAAGGTTGACGCTCATCACTCTCTTCTTTATACCATTCTCGAAGTAAGCGCCGCTTTTGGTGAAACTTGCGCGGCAGCCCTGGGTATCGATAGAGTGGGCGTTCGGCATGTATTCACTCGGGAGGTTGCTTGGCGGAAGATCGATTGACCGGAGCGGACAAGCGGATTTTGGTCCTATGGATCCTCTGCGGGATCGTTGGCGCCCTTTTTGCGCAAAAATATTTCTTCCGGGCGTTTCCGGAAGCTTCTGTAGATTTCAAGGTGTCGCGCGCGGAAGCACAATCGCAGGCAAAACAGTTCGTTGAGGGGCTGGGAGAAAATCTCAGCGGCTATCAATCCACGATTGTTTTCGATGTGGATGAAAACGCAAAAACATACCTGGAACGAGAGTTGGGCCTGCAGCAAGCCAACCACTTGATGTCGAGCGAGCTGAGTATTTGGTATTGGGATGTGCGCTTCTTCCGGCCTCAGCAGCAGGAAGAATTCATGGTACGCGTGAGCCCAGCGGGGAGGATTGTAGGCTACGACCACAAAATCGAAGAAGCGCGAGGGGCGAAATCGCTCAATCGTGAGGAAGCACTAACAGCAGCCGAAGGTTTTGCGAAATCCAAGCTGGGCGCGAACGTGAATCAATGGGAGTTTCTGCCAGCAGAGGCGAATTCGCAAACGCGCCCGAATCGGGTGGATTGGTCTTTTACGTGGGAGAGAAAAGGGTTCAAGGCTAAGGAAGCACCGTATCGGCTGCAGGTTGGCTTGCAAGGCGATCATATTGGCGACAGCCAGGAGTTCCTGCAAGTGCCGGAGGCTTGGACACGGGACTACGAGCACCTGCGATCGACTAACAATTTTTATGGTGAGCTCGCCCTGATTCCCTATGGATTCTTGTTGGGGGGTGCACTCTGGCTCGGCGTTGTGCTGTGGCGCCAAGGCAAGACGTCTTGGGGTGCCGCGCTGGAGATTGGCGCCGTGGTGACGGTGCTGTATTTCGTGATGGAGTTGAATGACTGGGGTTCGGTGCGCGCCGGATATGATACGCAGTTCACTTATGCGAGTTTCGTACTGCAAAGATTGTTGTGGATGCTTCTGGCGGCGGTGGGTACGGCTCTAACGATCAGCCTGGTGTACCCGGGCGGCGAACCGCTTTACCGCGCCAGCGAGCCAGACCGGTTGCGCCTACCGCGGGCGTTCACTTTGCGCGGGATTCGCTCCAAGGAGTTTTTCTGCGCTTGCGTAGTGGGGATATCGCTGGCGGCTGCGCACCTGGGCTTTATTGTGGCGTTTTATATGATTGGGAGCCACTTCGGGGTGTGGGCGCCGCAAGACATCAAGTATTCCGACATCGTGAATACGCCGTTCCCGTGGATTGCGGGAGTGGCTATCGGAGTCCTGGCGGCCACGAACGAGGAGTTCACATTCCGCCTGTTTGCGATTCCCTTCCTTCACAAGTTGACGGGGTCGCGCGTGCTTGCCGTAATTCTTCCGGCGTTTTTCTGGAGCTTCCTGCATAGCAATTACCCGCAAGAGCCTGGGTATATTCGTGGAATCGAAGTCGGGCTAATGGGAATCGCGGCCGGATTAGTGATGCTGCGTTGGGGAATCGTGGCCACGCTGATTTGGCACTACACCGTGGACGCTTCGCTAGTGGGTTTGCTGTTGATTCGCTCCGACAATCTGTACTTCAAAATTTCCGGGATCGTCGTGGGACTCGCCGCCGTGGTGCCGCTAATCTTTTCGGGAGTACTTTATCTAGCGCGCGGGCGGTTTGAAAACGTCGAAGACCTTCTGAATCGGGCGGAGCCGGCGCCAGAAATAAGCCTGGCTCGTGAAGCGGTCGTCGAGCAAAACGCAGGCTCGGCGCGGCGTTACGATCCGCTCACCACCGGAATACTGGGATTCCTTGCGGTGTGTGTGTTGGTGGGCGGATTACTGGCAGTGAAACTGAAGCGCGAGCATATCGGAGACTACCTGGAAGTTTCCGTTGATCGCACCGCGGCGACTGCGCGTGCAGATGGAGTGATGCGGGAACATGGGCTGGATCCCAAAAGCTATCGCAAGACCGCACAAATGGTGAACACCACCGATCCCACTACCAACGAATTCCTACGTCGCCGCATGCCGGTTTCTGAAATCAACTCGATTTACTCCCAGCGTGTGCCCGGAGCACTTTGGCGGGTGCGTTATTTTCGCGACTCGCAACCGGAAGAATTTGCGGTGACGCTGAAACCGGATGGCTCGTTGCACGGCTTTTGGCACACTTTGGCCGAGGCCACCAAGGGCGCGGACCTGACGAAAGAAGAAGCCGTGGTGATTGCGGAAAAATTCCTGAGCGAGAAGAAGCAGATCGACCTTGGTGGATGGAAATTGGTGGAGTCAAATTCTGACAAGCGTCCCAATCGCACGGACCACACACTGACTTGGCAACAGAACACCCCTCTCGACCCGCAAAATGCTGACGTAAAGCATGCTTCCGATCATGCGTACGCACGCATGCGCCTGAAGGTGCTTGGCGACGAACCGGCCGATTACCAAACATACATCAAGATCCCGGAAGAGTTTGAACGCCAGCAGGGAGAGCAGACGGTAGCGCGAATACTGGTGGAGGCCGGTCAGATCTGTGTGGCCTTGGGTCTCATCGTTGGCGTCCTGGTGTACTTCTTCAAACGGCTACGGGTACAACCAGCGGTCACGGTGCCGTGGCGGCGTTTCTTTGGCTGGGGCCTGGTTGGCTTGGCTGCTTATCTCGTGAACTTCTTCGCGGGAAACCGAATTCCGATTCTAATGGAGAATTATTCAACGGCGATGCCGCTACGGCTGTTCTTCGGCAGTATCGGGGTGTTGGTTCTGCTCAGCGGCGCGTTTTTTTTGGGGGTGATCCTGCTGCTATATGGCCTGGCTTGGTCATTCGGTGCGCGCGCTTTCGGCCAAGATCATCTTCCTGCGTGGTTGAACATGCCCGCAGATTACTATCGAGATGCCTTCTGGATCGGAGCGGGCGGGTCGGGCTTGGTGATTGGATTGAGGCGCCTGATCGATTTTGGATCTAGTTTGTGGCCTACGTTGCACCGTGGAATTCCAGCGAGCTTTAGCGATGCGTATGACGCGATCTTGCCCGGAATGGGGGTAATCGGAGGAGTTGTTTTTCTCGCTCTATTGATGACCGGAGTTCTACTGTTGGGCGGAGCGTTTCTTGGTGCGGAATTACGGGTACGCTGGCTGCGGTTGTTTCTTTTTTTCGCAGTGGCGGCCATGTTAGTGACGAACTGGGGTTCAGCCGCGGATTTCGTGAAGCAGTTTCTGGCATCGGTGATTATGCTGGCGGTGGTGGTCTATGGCATTCGGCGAGTGGCGCGGTTCAATCTTCTTGGATTGTTCCTGGTGATCGCTTGCACATCGCTTCTTGGGCATGCCAGTGAACTAGTCACGCAACCGAACGGGTTCTATCGGACGAACGGGTACGCGATCCTGCTGGCTGTGGCGCTGCTGTTGGCTTGGCCGCTGGTGACATGGCGATTGCGGGGCCAGCAAGTAACAGCCGCGAATTGAAGGGACGACGCAGAAAGGCGCGCATGCATCCAATTTAGCGACGGTAGAGCTGCGGGGTCGCGAGAAGTCGCTGAATTGCTCACCCGCCGTGGCTGACCGCGTCTAAGTGTACAGCGGCGGGAGTGCGTCCCCTAATCCGCGAGAGAGTGATACCCAACTTGAGGAAGGTTGGGGATTTAGACCAGATTCGGCAAAGAGAAAGCGAAAATGTCTCTACCCCGTTGGGCCCTGGCTTTTGCAGATGAATCCGGTCAAACCAGCAATTCGGATTCGGCGTTGGCTTCGGTGACGTCCCTAGCCAGCCTGGAAGAGCGTGCATTGGTTGAGCAGGCACAGGGCGGCAGCCGCGCGGCGTTCGAGGAGCTGGTGCGGCGCTATGACCGCGACGTGTTGCGTCTGGCGCTGAACCTGATGAAGCGGACCGAGGATGCACGGGACGTTTATCAAGAAGCGTTTCTGAAGGTCTACCGGAATTTGCACCGGTTTCGGTTCGAATGCAGTTTCTACACCTGGCTGTATCGCATCGTGACCAATGTTTGCCTGGACCAACTTCGCCGGCGGCAAGCGCGGCCTGAAGATCAGGCTCCTGAATCGCACTCCACACAATTCGAAGACGCCGGCACGGACTTCTTTGAGCGCCAGCGGGAACATCGCGCCACACTGGATCCGGAGCGGCATTTGCTTGGACAAGAGATTAAGACCCGTCTGGCCGCGGCAATGCAGACATTGTCGCCGCGGGAGCGGGTTGTTTTTGAGATGAAGCACTACCAGGGTCTGAAACTGCGTGCGATCGGCGACGCGTTGGGAACGAGCGAAGAAACGGTTAAGAACTCATTGTTCCGTGCCACACGAAAGCTACGTAGCGAACTGGGAGTACTGCGATGAAGCCGGCCGAGCAAAACAAGGCGTGCGCGGAGATTGCAGCGCTTCTGGTGTTCTACGTGTGTGATGAAGTGAATGAGGAAGAACGCGCGTTGATCGAACGACATCTTGGGAATTGTGCTGCCTGCCGGACACAGCTTACCGAAGAGCGAGAGTTTCAGAGGGCGATTGGGTCGCTTCCACAAGCGGGAGACCAACTAGATGCGGCGGGGATGCTGTTGTCGCAATGCCGCAGTGAGCTTGCCGAAACGCTGGATGATCTAGAGCGCCCTACCAAGAGAGATAAGGGACTGAGATTCGGGTGGCTACGAGGGTGGATGACGTTGCATCCCGCGTGGAGCGCGGCGACGTTAGTGCTTCTCGGTCTGGTGGCGGGAACTGAATACTCGCAGTGGTCTAGTGGAAGGAATGACGAGGGGGCGCAAGATCAGGTTGTGAATGTGCGTCCGAGTTCGCGACTGACCGACGATCAGCTTTCCAAGATGGCAGTGGCAGGTATCAATTTCAGCCCGTCGCCTTACTCGGGATCGAAGAACGTGCGTGTGCGTCTGAGCGCCGAGCAGCCGATTGAACTCAACGGAAACTTGGACGATTCTAACGTGCGCAGTGTACTGGCGTTTGTGGTAAAGAGCGGCGAGCGCTTTGATTCCGGGATGAGGCTGGATTGCGTGGATGCGTTGAAGGCTCGCGCGGAAGATTCCGAGGTGCGCTCGGCACTGCTGGCCGCGGCGCGCAAGGATCAGAATCCCGCGGTGCGGTTAAAGGCTTTGGAAGCCCTGCACGATGCCGGAATCGACAGCACGGTGCGTCAGGCTCTATTGGAATCACTCCAGCACGACTCGAATCCGGGAGTGCGAGTGGAAGCAGTGAATCTGCTGATTCGTTCGCTGGAACAGACGCCGAGCGATACGGTGGTATCTGCCGCGCCGGTTGGTGAACTGCCTTCTGGGTCCATGGTTCAAACGAGTGCTCGCCCGGCCGCAGGGGACGGCTCGATCGACACGGTCATTCGAGCACTGGACAATCTGCAGCATAACGACCCGAGCCGGTATGTACGGTTGCGGAGTGCCGCGGCGCTGCGTGAAATCAACGCGCGAAACGATCAGTGACAGCTCGGCGAAACGTGTTTCGGTTTTCTTCTGATGCTCGGTTCTTCAACCATTCTCGGTAGGTCGCGGCGACGGAGCGTTGACTCTGTGTTCGGCGTGGCGACTTGTGTTTGGCTTGCCGGCGGTTTTTTGCTGCCATCCCGACTGGTTGCCAACAACACTCCTCCGCATGCTTCGGTGGACCGTACCGGCGAATTGCGAGTCATGAATGGAATGACGCTGCATTTGAACGCAGACCTGGGGAATGTTCGGATTCAGACGCTTCCGCCGGGGGCTCCCCCCGTACTGCGTTATACGGTTCACATCGAGACGGACGCGCCTGCTCCTGAAGGACAAAAACTACTCGATTACTATTCGCTAACGACGCGGGAAACGGTGGACACCGTTTTTGTGTCGGGCGCAGTTCCAAACCTCAACGCTCTGGTCGCGGCGCACCGCACGCGCGGCCGAAACGTGCAGTTTTACGTGCAGTTCGTGGTGACGGTGCCCGCGACGTTCAGCGTGGATGTTTCCACTGGGCTCGGCGATATCGAAACCTCGGATATAGGTGGCCGCGTGTGCCTTCTTACGCAGGGAGGCAATATCACGGCGGGACGTATTGGAATGGAAGGGCCTGCATTGGCTCGAGGGGATCGCCCCGTGGCCAAGATCGAGACACAGGGAGGCCACATCACCCTCAGGGATGTAGCGGGTGACTTGGATGCATACACTGCCGGTGGGCATATTTTGGCTGGGAACATTGATGGAAACGCCAGGCTGCACACCGGTGGCGGGCACATTCGCGCGGCACGGATTAAAGGAACAGCGCGTCTGGAGAGCGATGCTGGAGGGAATATTTCGGTTGGTGAGGCCGGAGCCTACGTCACCGTGCGAACCAGCGGTGGCCAGATCGACTTTGGCGAGGTGCACGGCTCGGTCCATGCGGAAACGGGCGGCGGTGGGATTCGGGTCATCTCCGTAGCAGGGCCGATGGAGGTGGCGAGCAATGGCGGAAGCATTTGCCTAACCCGAGTTGCCAATCGAGTGCGGGCCGAAACTGGTGAAGGGACAATCACGGCGTGGATCAATCCGGAAGCGCCGGGAAACGCGCCTGTGGTTCGCCTTCCTGGTCCCTCGCAGTTGGCCTCGCATACCGGGGATATTGTGGTGTTTCTGCCGCGCAACATCGCGATGAATATCGATGCAACGGTGGAGAGCGGCGGCCCGGGGCGGATTGAAGCCGATCCATCGCTCCCTCTGAACATACAGGCGCAACCCAACGGACCCGTGCACGTGATGGCGTCGCTGAACGGTGGGGGAGCGCTACTGAAACTGCACACCACGGCGGGAAAGATACAGTTGCAGTATCTGGATGCGCAGGCAACGTTGAGGCAAGCGCTTCAGGACGAGGAGAAACAGCGACTGGCGGAGAGATTCAGCGAGTATCAAGCCAGTCCGGTTTCGATGACCAATCGAACGGCGCCCCAGGGGAATGCGCCACCGGAGTTGTCAGCGAACGATCTGAGAGACGATTGGTTCGACAGCGCGAGGAAGCGGTTCGAAGTGATCTTCATGGGGAGCATTCGCGAGGACAACAAGGATTTCACAAAACGGTTGATAGTTTCTCCTCCACCTGAATATCCAGCTCTGGCGGAAAGCGCGGGATTGCAAGGCAGGGTGGTGCTGCAACTTCGTGTGAAGGCGGACGGGTCGGTGAGCGTTGAGAAAGTGTTGGAAGGCCAACCCGCATTGGTGGACGCCGCAACGGCGGCAGTCCAGAAATGGCGTGCCAAGCCGGAGCAGATTAATGGAAAGAATGTGGAGGTAGTCTCCACGTTTAGCTTTGAGTTTCAGCTCCGTCACTAGAGGGAGTAGAGACGAGCAAATGGTTGTAGTGGGCCTGGGGTTCCGTTTTTTCTTTGAAGGAGGATCCGACCATGCTACGGACCGGATTTCAGCGTTCGATGCTAGTACTGTTTCTGGGTGTAGCGCTTTTTGCTCCCGGCTGTTTCGGGGGATCGCAGGAAGTGACGCGGACTTATCCGATGCGTCCCAACGGTTCGTTCGAACTGAACAATGTCAACGGCACAGTTCGGATCGAGGGCTGGGATAAGGATGAAGTTGAAGTGCGGGCGATAAAAACGACTCCTGAGAAGCAATCGCTGCTGGACCTGGTGACAATTGACATTGATGCGAAACCGGACGCCCTGTCGGTCTCGACGCGGTACCCACAGCAAGAAGGCGTGGAGGTTGCCGTGGATTACGTCATTCATGTGCCGCGCCATGTACAACTGAACCATGTGAACAATATCAACGGAACAGTGCGCGTTTTCAGCTCGGAGTCGTTAGGAGAGTTGCGCACGGTGAACGGCAACATTGAGGTTTACGAGAGTAGCGGCAACATGCACGCGCATACGACGAACGGAAATGTCTATGTCGAATTGAAGCATGCGGGTGACCGAGGTGGGGCCTTCGCGGAGACCACGAACGGTTCTGTTTTGTTGGCGATCCCTGTAGATCTGCCCGCCGAGTTGGAGGCGCGATGCATGAACGGAAGTTTTTCGAGTGAGTTACCGCTGGTAATCAAGGGGGCAGCACAGCCTCGAACGGTGCGCGGCCAATTGGGGCACGGGGGAGCACCTATCCATCTAGGCACGGTGAACGGGACGATTCGGGTGGTGGCACTGAGGTCGACGGTTTAAGTTTTTGTACGTCTAAGGGTCCAAGGAGAGGCAATTCAACATGAACACGAAACACCTTTTGACGGCTGTTGGCCTTAGCGCCCTTACGGTGGCGCTGGTTGCATTACCCGGTTCCTCGGCTCGCAAGGCCGAGCCTTCCGGACCGGCGGGACCAAAATTCGTCCAGGTTGAGTTCCCACAAGAGGCGGCAAGGCGGGTTGAGGAAATGAAAGAGGCGCTGGACAACCTGCAAGTAGTTGAAGCCGGTCTTGCTGACGGCGACGAGGACATGCAGGTGATTGTGACCTCAGGCAATGGCTGGCTGGGCGCGCGAGTCACGGAAGTTAACTCCGACAAGGTCAAGGAATTGAAGCTTCCTGCCGAACGCGGAGTAGTGCTCGGCAAAATTGTGCCGGAAAGTCCGGCGGCCAAGGCTGGTTTGAAAGAAAGCGATGTGGTGACCGAAGTCAACGGTCAGCGGGTTGAAGGCACCGAACAGTTTCGCCGCATGATTCGAGAGATTCCGGCCGGGCGAGTGGCGCAATTCATCGTGTGGCGCGACGGCCGTTCGCAGACCATTGGCGTAACGTTAGGCAAATCCGAGATGCGCCATGGCGCAACTCTTGTAGCTCCCGCGGCTCCGGGAAACTTTGCGTTTCAGATGCCTGAGATTCCGGAGATGGGCGAGTTTTTCGAGAATGGGCCTTGGGTCACGTCGTCCAGAACACGGCTTGGTATTGATGCGGAGAATGTCGACGGGGAATTTGGTAACTACTTTGGCGCACCGGAAGGAGAAGGAATTCTGGTGCGCGGTGTTTTTCCTGATTCTCCCGCAGCCAGGGCTGGATTGAAGGTCGGCGACGTGATCACCAGCGTGGATGGCGAGCGGATACGCTCGGTAGGTGAGTTGCGGGAAAAAATTGTCGAGAAAAAACAGGAGAAGACGGTGAAACTGGGCGTCATTCGGAATAAAGCCGCGACTACTATTTCCGTTGAGCTTCCCGCGCCGGCTGAGAATAGGGAGTTTCACACCGGAGTGCGGACAAATATTTAAGCGGAACAATAGCCTGAGAACCTGGCTTGCCTGTTGCGTAGGTCGGGTTCTTTTTTTGACCTAAACCCAAGTCAGCCTTACTCGTTCGATCCATACTTACGCAGCAGGCGAAACGGACGCCGTAAAGCATCCCGTAGCCATGATTTGCGCTCTTCGGTACCTGCTACCCAGTCTTCCTGTGTCGGGGAAAGTAAAAGCCGCATCAGATACGCGGCCCCGGTTGCACCACCACCAGCCATTTGCAGACGGAACATGGCTCGCGCCAGTAAGGAGCGCGGAGCGGCTCCTGCGAAGGGGAGCCAGCCTTGAATGCGACGGCAAAGAGCTTCGGTGACGCGGTCTTCGTGGATATCCGAGCGAAGCGCCGAGGGTATAGCGGAGCGCAAAACAGAAGCGGCAAGTTGAATACCAATGCGGAGCATTCGCTCTGCACCCACTTCCGCGGCGGCCTGTTTGGTCTTTTCCCAATCTAGTTCCGGGTGTCTGGTCACGAGCGCGGCGATGTCCGAGACCCACATCAATTGTTCCCAGAAGTGCTTTGCTCCGTGGATGCAATTGAGCACCAAGTCGTCTTCGAGGCTCAAGGCGGGCACGCCGCGGCCGTCGAGAAGGACCTTGCGACTCCGGGTGAAAAGCTGCTCAATCGGCATCGGTTTGGGGTAATACCGAAAGGTGTGTTCGGTATGCAATTCGACGATGTGCTGGGTTCCCAGCCTCCGAAAAAGGTATTCGCCGGGAATTCTGCCAGCCTGAATGGCGGATTGCGGGACGTCGGAATGGAAACCCATTTCCAGCATGCGTTGCGTCGCGGCCTGGATATCCCGATGACGTAAGAGCAAATCCAAGTCGACATAACTTCGTACCGCCGGGTCGCCGTATGCGAGCAAGGAAATCAAGGGACCCTTGACCAACAGGGTGTCGATGGTAGAGCGGGAGAAGTCCTGGAGGATGCGAAAGAGCTCCGCGGTCATGCTCAGGGTGAACAGGTGCTGGGTCCTCATGCGGACTTGCAATTTTTCCCGTGCGGGGTCCGGCACGCCAATAAATGCGATCTCTTCCAGGCGCTTTGCCAAGATGCCCTGAACGCTGTGCTCCTCTGCAAGGTCCAGAAGCGAGTCCCAATTCAGTTGTTTGTGGAGAAGGGACTCAATGTCTGAAGGAGTCGAAACCGGTGAGGCACACGCGCACAGAAAGGCCCACTCATTGTGGAGGGCCAATGGATCGAATGGAAGAATTGCCGGCAGAGGAAGCTCCTGCTTCGCTTTCGCCAGTGTACACCTGGCGCTCCGTCGGCGCGTCAGTCCGGCTCGCGGAGGACGAAGCCTAACGCCTGGTCAAGGTTTTCTCGGCGTCTTCGAAGATACGCTCGCATAAGGTACCGAGCTTTTCACCGCTGCTGTGAGCCACGACTCGCCGCACAGCAACCTGTTGCACAAGCTTGGAAAGCTCATCGAATTCCTCGGCGCGGCGTGAGCGATCCAGCAACCAGTTCATGTAGGTGTTCTGAACCAGTTCAAGAAGGGCCTCCCTAGGTCGCAAGGCTTCGATGCGCGGGGCACTTGCGTCGGCAGATCGCTCACCAAACAGATAGATCAGACCGAGCGATTTTTCTTCTGAGGCAAACCCGGCACGCACACCATCGAGGGGAAGATAGCGCTTTTCCCAAGTTGGGGAGAGGAGGGGCAGGGCATGCTCATCACCAAGTAGCTTGACCACAGCATCTGGCCAAAGACACACGCGGGGGTAGCCGGGAGTAGCCCAGTAACGGCCTTCTGTTGACCGTAAAGGTACTATGTCCTCGCATAGAACAGGAGCACCGCGGAGCGCGAGGGCAGCCGCGGTGGTGGATTTTCCGAATCCAGCATCACCGCAAAAAAGAACCCCGCGATCATGAAGTTCGACGGCGCTGGCGTGCAGGCAAGTTATGCGCCGATGACGAAGAAGGAATCCCATGACCGGGCCGAGAAAATACAAAGCGAGGTCCTCGTGGGCGAGCGGTGGCCGTGTGGTACCCCAGACGCGTTCCGCGGCCTCGTCAACGACAAAGCGTGCGCCGTCCGAGTAGGCAAGGTCAAAGCATTTTCCATTGCCGTGTTCTGTCAGAACAAAAGCAGGATCTGCGGTTTTCTTGTCTTCGGGGAGGTGGGAAAGGACACGGGCATTCAAAGATCTCGCCTGTTTGGCCCATTCTGGTTCGGGACCTGTCTCAAATCGGAGACTGAAGAACGTAGGTCGGAGTTGAGTAGGTTCTAGGGGTTCTAAGCCGGCAATTCTAGAGGTGGAATCAATTCCGACACCATAAGCTCGGTAGCAATAGCTCACAGGGGATCAGGTCTTGTGTACACGCTGAAAGGCGGGGCAGAATTCAGCGGCCGGTGAAACGTAGTGTTCCTGTTTTTCCACCGTCTGAGCGGTGCTTTCTTCCGACAGCTTGCGTCATCTCGGTCAAGTTACCGTAGACGAGAAGCTTCGGAGATTGATAAGGTTTTTTCTTTTCGAGTTTTTCAGACGACCGCTTCATCTACGCCCCTCTGCTTGTCACTGTACTGAATCCACTACCTATTTTCAACGGCTTTCAGCCAATAGAAAAGACTAGCTGGGCGGAGAATTATCCATCTAAGAGAACCCTTAAAGAGATACAAAGTTTCGCACCATTTCTGCCAATTTACAAATGCTTCTATTTGGCCGGGGGAGGCTTTGGGAAGACGGGCAATCCAGTCTCCTTCTCGACCGCATCTTTCGACAGGTTCCACCACAAGGGGCGTCTTTTGGCGCATTAGTACTTCATGAGGTAACAGATTCTTCATGGCTCTCCGGCTGAGTTCCTTGTTCATACACCAGGGAACTGGGGGGAGCCGAAGAAGGAACGTCAGCATGCGAAGATCGAGGAAAGCTGCCCGCGTTTGCAATCTCACGCGGTTCCAGCCTGCATCTTCCGTCTCGAGCACGCTAGCCCAATATCCGTCATGCAGGGATTCGTAGGCATCTGGATGCAAGGGATGTTCGACGCTCTTGGTTCGATTATTGAGTTCCAGCCATCTTTGCTTCACATTCATTCTTCTGGAAAAGTCATCATTCAGCCATCGCGGGTATCCTTCAAAGGGATCCTGTGCTTTCACAAGGTTGCGAAGCTTGGTGCGAAACCCACCCCGGAGGGGTGGAAGACGCTTGTTCGTCCAGGCGTACCCTCCAAAATCTTGTACGATTTTTGTCCACTCCCCCCTTCGCCATAACTGCACCAGGTAGGGCCATCCTTGACCCATCAGGATGTCATCACCTCCGTCACCCGCGAGAACCACATTTGAGTACTCAGCGATTTTCTGCGAGTATCGCTGCTCGCGGGCGAAGAAGATTTCGTCGTCAGGTTCGGGTGTTCTTCCCTCTTTAGTATCGGCCCCTTCGAACGGCCTTAAGTCTGTTTCCTGCAGAACTTCATGAGCAATGCCGAGATGTGCGGCCGTGAGCTTCGCAACGGCGGGTTCAGGATCATCGAAAAACGGTTGCCAACTCCGCGTAAATGCTTTTAGTTGTTCTTTTTGATTTCGTTCGGCGGCGATCTGACTCGCCATCGCAGAAACGGAACTCGAGTCCAACCCACCGCTCAAGTAGAGGGCAGTCCGGTCCTCGGGCAGCCGATCGTGTACCGCCAACTTCAACAAATCACGGTATGCCTCCAGGAATGCATCCGGGCTTTTCAGTTGCAGTGGTTCGTCAATGGGAAGCTTTCGAAAGCGTCGGACTTCTATATTACCTTTAGATAATCTCAGAAGGTGTCCTGCGGGAAGCCTCTTCATGTGTTGATAGACGGTACGCGCGGGCTCAACATTCCAGCCGACGATCAGGAAATCGCCGAGAAACGACTCATCCAGTTCACAGGACACCTCCGGCACGGATCGCAGAATCTGCAGGGTGTTGCTGAAGCAAAACAGGCCAGGCGCTTGCGCATAGTAAAAGGGCCGCGAGCCGATGAAGTCTCGCACGCACCACAGCGTCTCCGCTTTGGCATCCCACAAGGCAAAAGAGAAGTCTCCGATCAGGCGGTCCAATGAGGCTGCGCCCCACTTGGTCCAGGCGCGCAGAAGAAGCTCTTCGCTGGTAAGGTTCGTGCCCGGTCCGAAACCATCTTCGTCAAGCTCCCGGAGGAGGTCTTGTCGTCCATCCAGACGCAAGTCTCCCCAGAGCCAAAGGCTTTCGCCCCAGTTCACGGGCTGATGGGAGGCCTGCGGTGCCGGACCAGTTTTCATCAATGTGAAGCAACCGCCTACATTGTTTTGGACCCAGACACTGTGGCCATCGGACCCACGGAAAGCCATTCGTTCGGCGATGATCTCCAAAAGTCGCTGGTCGACGGGCCGTCCGTCCTGGCGCACAATGCCGAAAAAGCCGCTCATGGTTTCTCTTCCGGCAGATCGGAGAATCCGGAGTCGAAGGCTGCGTAGTGTTGGTGGTGTTGGTCCGGTTGATTCAATGCGGTGCCGTCGTGTTCCACCCAAGCATGGGCTTCAAACTTCTCCGAGACTTTGCGGACACCGATGCGCAAGCTTGCAGGAACACGTTGCTTCTGGAGGAGATACCACAATGCCAGTGATTCCGCGAGACAAGTGGGGTGAATAAGTCCATGGTGAGCGGCGGCCAACACCATCCGGGAAGTTTTTTGCAGCGCAATCATGGTGGTCTCGCCGGGGGATTGCGCAGGAGAAAGGACAGACAGATCTTTCTGCAAGGCCTCTTTTGTGCTTTTGAAGCCGCGGAAACGCAGGGAAATTGCAATCGTTGGCAGCAGGAGTACCGCCTGCCGAAACAAACTGCGGGAGAGAGGGTCCAGCGCCCTATATCGCTGGAATGCTTTCCACATCGGCAGGCACGACTATGAGTAGGCCGTTATCGACCAATTGTTCCAGCAGTTCGACTAAATGATCACGCAACACGTGCGGTTCGACTTCAAATTCCTCCGTGAGCTTTCCGTAGGCCGCTTCGATGCTAGGTGATTGTGTGGCAAGTTCCCACATACGTGTTCCTGTTCCATCCAAGCCAAAATACTTCTCGGTCTCGAGGTTCAGCAGGACCGATTCCCCATCCAGATGCCTGACCAATACATGTGCGGGAACCACCACGCGATCTGCAAACTCTAGCATCTCCAACGTTCCTGGCCTTTCTGGCTCACCGCCGTGCGGACTCCGCATCCGAAACTCCGGGACTATCTTACCGGGGAATGCCCGGTTTATGCACGTTTCAGCGGTCACACTCATTGTTTTCTAACGAGATACACGCTATAAACTCGGGAGTGTCTGATTCCGCTATCACCGTCGATTCATTGGAAAAATCTTTTCCCCGAGCCTACAGCGGGTGGCGGGCGTTGCTACAGCCGTTTGCGGCGCCTAGCTCGACTGCGCTTCGGGGAGTGTCGCTGCAAGTGAGCCCTGGCGAAGCAGTGGCGCTGCTGGGCACGAACGGGGCTGGAAAAACGACGCTGCTGCGCATTCTTGCTACGCTCCTTATTCCTACGCGCGGAACTGCCATTGTTGCGGGGTTCGATTGTGCGCGAGACCCCAAGGCGGTTCGTCGTAACCTTGGCTACCATGCGGGTTCCGACCTGGGATTCTATGCGAGACTTACGGGGGCCGAAAATCTCCGGTTTTTCGGGCGGTTGAATTATCTCTCGGACTCTTTCCTGAGGACACGCATTCCATCTCTGGCCGAGCGCTTCGAGTTAGGGGGCGCTCTGGATCGTCAGGTGCGCACTCTTTCCTCCGGGACGATTCAGCGGCTAAGTTTGGTGCGGGCACTTCTCCACCAGCCCAAAGTGCTGCTTCTCGATGAACCCACGCGAAGTCTGGATGCCCTCGCCGCAGCCGATTTCCGCAGGTTCTTGAAGGCCGAAGTTCTTCAACGACAAGGTACTTCCCTTCTATTCGCGTCGCACACTCTACCCGAGATCGAGACTTTGGCAGATCGTGTCGCCATCCTAAAGGAAGGTAATCTCATCACTGTGGATACACCCGCGGCCCTCAAGTCCAAGGCCGGCACAGACTCTCTAGAGGAAGCCTTTTCGCGGCTTACCGGTCACAGCGCCCGTTCACTTGAGGAGTTTGCTTGCTGATGATGCGCATCCTCCGCGATGTCCTGCTGTTCTTCGAACGAGACCTCCGTATTGCCAGCAGTTACCGCGGCCCGATTGTCCTCGAACTGATTGAAGCGCTGTTCGGGGCGGCGATGTTTTATTACGTGGCCCGTTTCGTGGATTCTCCGCAACTTCGCGAGGCGCTTCCGCAAGGTACATCGTATTTCGCATATTCGCTGGTGGGATTTGCATTTTTCGATTATCTGAACGCGGCGGTGGATTGCTTTGAACGCAGCCTAGAGGAAGCCAGAGACACGGGCACGCTAGAGCCTCTGTTGGTTACGCAAGTGTCTCTGCCTGTGGTTCTCATCGGTTCCAGCATCTATCCTTTCGCGCAGACGACGTTGCGGGTGGGCGTGTACCTTGGTTGGGGAAGCGTACTATTCGGTTTTCCGCTGCGGTCAGCAAATTGGCTTGCTGTAGTTGTGGTTCTTATCGCTACGCTACTGTCGTTTTCGGGCTTGGGTATATTTTCCGCTGCGTACTTGTTGCTGTTCAAACGCGGCAATCCCGCCAAGTGGTTTTTTCTGGGTGTATCAAGCGTAGTGGGAGGCATGCTTTTTCCGGTTAGCATCCTGCCGTCGTGGCTTCAGGTTGTGGCGCACCTGAACCCGGTTACGTACGCGCTTGACGCAATGCGCGCTGCGCTGCTGGAAGGGGCAAGTCTCGCAGCGATCGCCCGACCACTTGTGGTTCTTTTTGTGTTCACGCTTACCCTGCTTCCGAGTTCAATGCTAGTTTTCTCTTGGGCATTACAACGGACGAAAATCACGGGCACGCTGTCCCATCGTTAAACGTTTTCTGTCCGGCACGCTGGCGGTAATCGGCATAGGGGGAGCGGTCGCCCGCTTGCCCCTGCCACATCACCGGACATGCGGGTCCGCATCCGGCGATTCAGAGGGTTACGCAGAGCCAAGGAACAGCCGAGGGAGTCCAAGCAAGTCGAAGTAGGCAGTGGGTAATGCCAGGTGGAGTGCGGGACTGTTGGCGACGCGCCAGGGACCGCACATGCTACTGGCGGTTTGTGCAGCCAGTATCTTGCCGACGCCCCGACGACGCAGTTCCGTGAACCGCACTCTGCCGCGTTTCCACTGCTTCCAGATCATGGACCGCAGACGATGTCGTATCCATTGGTCGAGAGTTTCCAGCAGCGAAGGAATCTGACCGTAGCCGAAGTAGCTCTTCCAGCCCCTTAAGTAGGCTGCAAGTTCCTTGATCATCTGCTCCAGGCTGATTCCTCGTGTCCGTCGCGTTAGTTCCCGGATCTTCTGCTTGCAGCGCAACAACGCCTTCGGCGCGATGCGCCGTTTCGGCTCCCTGTTGTCGCTGAAGCTAAACCCTAAGAACTTCCGTTCGACGGGCCGAGCCACCGCACTCTTGGCTTCGTTCACCTTGAGCTTGAGTCGGCGCATGAGGAAGCGCGTGACGTTCGTCATCACCCGTCGTCCCGCTCGTTGGCTGCCGACGTAGATATTGCAATCATCCGCATACCGCACGAAACAGTGCTTGCGCCGTTCGAGTTCTCGGTCGAGTTCGTCCAGTACGATGTTCGATAACAGCGGAGAGAGCGGTCCACCTTGCGGGGTCCCCTCTTCCGCCGGACTTACCAGCCCATTCTCCATCACACCCACCTTCAAGAACGCTCCGATCAACTGGAGCACTCTCTTGTCGGTTATCCGCCGTGCGATCGCCGCCATCAGTTTGTCGTGATTGACCCGATCAAAGAATTTCTCAAGGTCAAGGTCTATCACCCAGCGGTGGCCTGCGGCAATGTACTGCTGCGCCTTGGCTACCGCTTGATGCGCCGAGCGCTTCGGCCGGAACCCGTGGCTGTGTTCGGAGAAGGTCGGATCCCATCTGCGTTGCAGAACCTGCATCACCGCCTGCTGGATCAAGCGATCCAGCACCGTCGGGATGCCAAGCTTTCGCACCCCGCCGTCCGGCTTCGGGATTTCCACCCGTCTCACCGGTTGTGGTCTGTAGGTCCCGCTCAACAGTTGTTCCCGTATCCTGGGCCAGTGCTGCTTCAGGTAGTCCGAGAGCTCTCCGACTTTCATGCCGTCGATTCCCGGACTTCCTTTGTTCGATTTGACTCGCTTGTAAGCCTGCCAGCAGTTTTCCCGCTCGCAGACTTCTTCCATCAACTGCTCGTGACGAGCTGGACGTTCGGTTTCGCGTTTCGCCGTGCGCGATTCGGTCCCTTCCTGAGAAGCCTTCGGAGCTTCACTCCTCCCCTCCTCAGTAAAGGCCAACACTAGTTGGTTCTTCTGCCGCTTGTCGCTCATCGAGTCCTGCGTCCTACTTGTCGCTCCCTTACTGTTTGGGCCTTCATCGCTTGCGCGACTAATACGCCCGCTGCTGACTTCTGCCGCACGGTCAGAGTGAATCGCTCCACCCTCAGTCACGATTTCGTGACATGCAACAGATCTCCCGAGGTAAGTTCGATCGCCTTCCACGCACAACCGCCGGATTTACCACCAGTGCCTTTGATGGTTGTGGGCTTCGCGATCATTTGCCCGCTCGCCCGGCACCGTAGGCCTCAAATCCAGTTCTTGTCCATCGGCTCGCGTGTTTGCTCCACGCTTCTTTCAGACCTTGCCTCACGGCTCGGCCCTTGCGATTCGCTATCACTTCGCCTCCATCAGGCTGTGAAGAGGACTTTCACCTCCAAGCTATCGAACATGCTCGGCACACAAAAAAA
>DATERF010000006.1:0-3935 GCA_035271845.1 Candidatus Acidiferrum sp. | reverse complement strand
GTCCGCATCTTCGGTCATATACTCTTCGAAGAACGGATTGCCGTACTTGCGTCCGAACGTACGCTCGAAATCGGCATAGACTTCGCGAATCACATCGCAGGCGATCTCGGTGACTGCGTAGTTCTGCCGTCGAATCTCCATCACCCAGTCTTCGTTGGCCTGTGGGGCCACCGAAATGACGTTGTCGGGGTGGAGCAGCAGATCGCCGCGGTCGTAACGAGGCAGGAACTTCTTTACCTGCTCCTGCGTTGGGATCTTTACCAACGCTTGCGAGTGGGTGAGAAACGCGCCGTCGCAACTGAGGGCCAGGGGCACGAATATGCGGCGGTCTTCCGCCACACGATAGGCAATCAGTGCCGTGTCCAGTGCTTCCTGCGCGCTATCGACCCAGGTCAACAGCCAGCCCAGGTCGCGAACCGCAAGTGCGTCGTTGTGTTCTACGCCGAAGGCGCCGGGGTCGTCGAGCGCACGGTTGCCCACCATGCACACCATGGGGACGCGTAGGGCCGGACTAACGGTCAGCGCTTCCATGGCATACATCCAGCCAACGCCACTCGAACCGCAGAACACGCGTGCTCCGCAAACCGACGCGTGCTTTACGATTTCGAATTGTGAATGTTCCCCTTCCGCCACGATATATTCGCAGTCCATTTCGCCGTCTGCTACCAACTGGCTGATGTACTGCATTACCGTGTCGTAAGGCCGGATTGGGTAAGCGGTGACTACGTCCACGTCAGCCAGTTTGCAGGCAATCGCAATGGCTTCGGCGCCGGTAATCAGGGCTTCCTGCTCGTAGATTTTCTTCTTTTCCTCAACAGGTAGTGTTAGTGTCGCCATCTTAATCTCCTTGTCTTCAGCCTTGCCGCCGGGCCACTAGCCTTTTCTAGCGATTTCCAGGGCTTCGGGGACCTGTTCTTGATACTGGCCGCGATAACGGAATCCATGAGACCGCTTCTCGATCGGTTCGGCCTTCTGGATCGTGGTTTCCAACCATTTCAAATAGGCGTCGTGGTCTTTCTTGAACTCCGCCCACTGGCTGTTGTTATCGTGGAATTCGGACTCGTTCACCATGGAAACGCAGTTCTTCACCGGGCACACCTCTTCGCAAACGCCGCAACCGCAGCACGACTCAAGATTTGCGTCGTAGGTTCCGTCCGGAGTGACGTCGAAGGACCCATCCGGGCAGTTGATCCAGCACAGCGTGCACTTGGTGCAAGTCGCAAAGTTGACAACCGGCCGCATGGAGCGCGTCGAGTACTTCTTGAACAGCTCGTTGCGGGCTGGCCGGAAACCGCCGACTTTCCCGGTCACAGGGTCGGCATACGGTCCGCCCTGTGGCTGGCCCTTGATGGACACGCCGCCCCGCATGTCCTCCCAGCCGGGCAGGCCGAACTGGAACAACTCTTCGGGATTGCCCTGGACCGCGCTTACATCGACCGCGGTGAAGCGCTCGAAGGCGGTGCGAGCGGAAGTTACTTTCAGGGAGCTCTTCAGTTTTTCGTCGATGAATTGTTCCACCGACTTCAGGCTAAATAACTCCGGCAGCGCCTTGGCAATGGTGCCGAGGATGCGGACGTCGGTGTGGTCATCTTTATAAACCCACATGCCTGAGAAGCTGGCAGCGCCTTTTACGATTCCCAGCTTGTAAGGCTCTTCCCGGCGGTGAATATTCTTCAGCAGCGCGGGTGCGCCCTCCAGAGAAACTACGATGAGAGTGCGGCCCGGTTTGAGAGCGTGATGCACGGGCTGCAGGCCGTACCATGCCCACGACTCCGCGCCCTTACAGAGCGTGTCATCGAGAACCACGGTCACGTCGACTTGCTTCGGCTCGTATTGCGCCATTCCGGCTTCGAGCGTCTGCTCGTCGTTGGCGACGATGGCGAAACTCTTCGCTGGAATCCCATTGCGCTCCGGAGAATCTCCGTAACGGCCAAAGGAAATGCCCTGTTTGCCCTCGTTATGCGCGGCCAAAACGATGCCGCGCGTTATGTTCTTGGCCAGGGTCTTCTGAAAGACCCCTCGATATATGATTTCGACCGCAAATAACTGGCCCATTTTGCAACCTCCATTCTTCTTACATCTTCTTAAATACGATGTTTTCGATTTCCTGCAGGTGCCGCCGCATGGCAGCCTCGGCGGCTGCTGTGTCGCCCCGCTTCAGAGCGGAGAGAATTCGACGGTGGCCGGCAAGGGACTTTTCTTGCCGTCCTTCCCCCTGCAACGAATGCTCCCGGGTTTCGCGCAACAAATCCATCAACACGTCCACCACTTTCAAGACCACGCCGTTGTCGGACGCCAAGGCGATGGTGTAGTGAAACTCAGAATCCTCTTCGATTCCCAGTTCGCCACATCGCACCTTCGCCTCCTGGCGTGCAAGAATGTCCTGCATCTCAAAGATTTCATCGCGAGTGGCGTGCAGAGCGGCGCGTCCGGCCAAGGGCGGCTCGATCATCTTGCGTACGTCGATCAGTTCCGCAACCATCTTCCGCTTCTCAAGGAGCGCCTGAGCCAGGGGATTGCCGGAGGTAGCGCCAGGACTGCGAACCACCGTGCCGATACCCTGGCGTGGCTCCAGCAGACCCATCAGTTCCAAGCTGCGGATGGCATCGCGCACCGAGCCGCGGCTGACCCCAAGCATTTGCACAAGCTGGCGTTCGGGGGGGAGCAAGTCGCCGGGTTTTAGATCTTCCGTAATGCGCCGCTCCAGTTGCTTGGCGACCTCCTGGTAGACCTTATTTCTGGAGATCGTCTCGAACCCGACTCTCGCTGGTGATTCAGCATCCATCATTTGCATTGGTCTGATGTCTGACCATTTCGTTTTTCATTCCAATCCTGAACTCAAAATGGCACAAGGACATTGATTACGCTTCAAGGTGACCGAAATCACATATCAATGTGACATGATCAAACTGAGGCCTTGGTTCGGGACGGAGAGTCCGTTCCCCTTAAGGTAGTGTCCTAAGTTGCCTCTTTTCACCGCAGAGTCACAGAGTCACGGAGAAAACCTTGAACCGGTAAAAACCAGAAGGGGAAGGGTCTGCCAAGCAGTTGGGTTTCTCTGTGTCTCTGTGACTTGGCGGTGAAAAAACCAAATTAGGACGGTACCCGCCTTCCGATTCGAATGTCTCCGGGAAAGTTTCCGTGGTAAATTTTACGTTTGCATTTAAGCCACGCCATCTTCCTGTTTTTCGCTGCCGTAATCGGTGGGACGCTAAACGCGGTGGCGGGCGGCGGCACTTTCATTTCGTTCCCCGCACTGTTGGTTACAGGCGTGCCGGCGGTACAGGCCAATGCGACCAACACGGTCGCTCTGTGGCCTGGGTTGGCAGCCAGCACCGGTGCCTACCTGAAACGGCTGAACGTGCCGCGACGCTTGTTGGTCCCATTGCTGCTGACGAGCGTTGTCGGAGGGCTGGTGGGCGCGTTGCTGCTGCTCAACACGCCCCAGCATACCTTCCTCCATCTCGTCCCTTGGCTGCTGCTGGGTGGCACCTTGCTGTTCGCCTTCGGCAACACCATCCGCAGAATAGCCGGCAAGGCTGCCGTGGTGGATGATTTGCGGAAGATGTCATGGCAGGCGATCACGGTGACTTCGATGGCGGAGTTGCTGGTCGCAACCTATGGCGGGTATTTCGGGGCCGGGATCGGGTTCATGACCCTGGGAATGTTGGCGGCCTTGGGGATGCGTGACATCCATGCCATGGGCGCGATCAGAACCTTGCTGGCGGCCGTGATTAATGCTGCGGCGGTGCTGACATTCATTCTGGCGGGTGCCGTGTTTTGGCCGCAATGCGTGGTGATGATTGCGGGTGCTCTGGCAGGGGGCTGGTTCGGCGCGCACTACGCGCAAAAAGCCGATCCCCGGAAGGTGCGGCGCGTCGTGATCGCCGTCGGCGTGGCGATGAGCGCGTACTACTTTGTCACGGTGCGGTAGG
>DATERF010000005.1:0-3848 GCA_035271845.1 Candidatus Acidiferrum sp. | reverse complement strand
CGCGATGCTGTGCCAAACTGGCCGAGCGCGGGCAGCGAAAAAAGTGCGGTGTTGAAGGCCGCCAAGCCGTTGCGCGGATTATTGTTGATGCGCAGGTTGCCCAGCGCACGGTCCGGCGTATCCAAGCCGTTGTTATTGATGCCGTTCGGAATGCTCCCGAGGAGTGAAGTGTCATTGTTATTGTAGAACGTTACCGGGAGTCCCGTGGCCACGCGCGTCACACCCGAAACCGACCAACCTTCGGTCCAGCGATTCTCCCTGCCGAAAACGTGGCTTGGCAGGCTGTAGTTGTAGGACACGACGAAGTTGTGGCGCAGGTCGAACGCAGAAAGCGCTTTGCTTAACCCCGGATCGATGGGATTGATCTCTTCGGAAAGGCTCGAAGAGTCATCCAGCGATTTGCTGTAGGTATAGCCCGCAAGAATGTCCAGTGACTTGCTGTGGTGGCGAAGATTAATTTCGAGCGAATTGTAATCGGAACTGCCGATGGTCTTCTGGTAGGTGACCGCGTCAAATTGCGAGCTGAACGGCCCACGAACCTGCACCACTTCGCCGTCGGCTTTCGTGAATAGCCCGCCTTCGCTGAACGGCCCACACGTGGGGCTGCCGGGCGCGACCTGAGAAAATTCGTTGACGCTCAGGCACAGCGCAGAGTTCCCGGGGTTTGCGGGGACGATGACGAGAAGGTGGTGCGCCTGCGAACCGACATAGCCCAAAGTCAGCAAAGTGTCCTTGCCAAGCTGGCGTTCCACCGAGAGCGTGTACGTTTCTGCATACGGCGGAACGTTGCCGCGATAGAACCCGGGAACTCCCGTGATCGGCAGGTACTTGGACCAATCCACGCTCGTGTTTGGCCGGCTTGGTGAAGCGCCATAAGCAGGTATGGGTGACGGGAAGGGCTGAATGAATTCCTGCCCGCTGGCGGCAGAGACGAATGGTGTCGAGAACAGTACCGGCGCGAGACTCGTGTAATCGTAGCCGTAGGGTGGATTGGCGCTCATGATGCCGGCAGACAAGCCCTCGAACGCCGTATAGAAAATGCCATAGCCCGCCACGAGGCGCGTATCGTTGCCCGTACCGAAGAGCTTCCGCAATAATCCATCCTGAAATTGCGGCGAGTAGGCTAGCCCGAAACGCGGCGCAAAATTCGTATATTTCGTCGGCGCCAGCGTCGTCGGAATCCCCGGATCGCCCGGATACACCAAGCCTTCGGGTGCGCCGGGAAACGTGACCGACTGCTCGCCCAGAACGAGCGCCGGAAACTGATTATATTTTTCCCGCCACGCCGGCAACACATCCCACCGCAATCCGTAGTTCCAGGTGAAATTCTTCAAAATCCGCCAGGTGTCTTGCGCGAAGAGCCCAATGTATTTGTTCCGCGGATAAAAACTCCGGGAGTCGGCTTGCGAGTAGCTGCTCGCAACCCCCAGCAGGAAATCCGCGAAGTCCAGCCCCGTCTCCGTGCCGCGGAACGCAAACGAGCCGTTCGACGATGTGTCTGGGTTGGTATTGATCTGGTCGAGGTGGAATGATGCGCCGAATTTCACTGTGTGCCGGCCGGCGATTCTTGTGAAATTGTCGGACCATTGATAGGTGTTGCTGGCTTGCGTTAGGCCGGTCACATCCACGCCAAACGTCAGATTGTTCAGAGAAATGTTCTCGATGCCCTCGATCGAAGGGCTGAGTGGCACGATGCCCACGGTCCCCTCCCCGGTGAGGAAACCCTGCGAGGCGAGCGACGGCCCGACGCCGCCTACCGGCGCGCCAATATTGTTGGCGTTGCGCATAAAACTGAAGTGGAATTCGTTGATCGCATTCGCGCTGAAAGCTTTCGTAAAGCCCAGGCTAAGCAGTTGCGCCCTTCCTTCGGAAATGGCGCTAAAGCCCGGGACGTTTGCGCCGCCCTGCCCGGTGGGATAAGGATTGTCCAGCCGGTAGTCATCCACGAAGTAATATGCCGAAAACGAGCCCCAGCGCGTCGCAGAGTCCATTCGCATCGCGCCTTTGTCGTCGCGTAGCGCCTCGTTTTCCGACGACGAGGAGAAAATCGCTGAACCTTGATTGGCCGGCGGGATGTACTGCAGCAGCGCCAGTGCAGGCGCGGACCACGCGCTCTGCGGTATCTGCGCGTTCGGAAAAACACACTGCGAGGCCATGGTGCAACCAGGGAAATAGTAGCGCTCGCCGGAATTTACGGCGTAGCCGAGTTTCTGTGCAAGCTGCCCCGCAAGATACGGGCCGCTCACGCTACCGGTCAGGGAACTCGCCCGGTCGGAGAGGTCGCCCGTGCGTTCGAGTTTCGACGGAACGGAGATTAGCCCTGTTTCCACGCCCTGGGTCATGCGCGTTCCCTGATAGTCGGCAAAGAAATGGATGGCTTGCTTGCGCACCGGACCACCCAGCGTGCCGCCAAATTGATTGCGATCGAATGCGGCCCGGTCCGGCGAGAAGTAACTCTTCGCGTCCAGATTGGTGTTGCGAAGAAACTCGAACCCGGTGCCGTGAAACACATCGGTGCCGGACTTTGTCGTCAGCAGAACCTGCCCCCCACTGTAGTTGCCGTACTGCGCGTCGAAATTTCCCGTGAGCACGCGAAGCTCCTGAATCGAGTCCAGGTTCGGCACAATCGCCGTGCCCATGTTCACGTCTTCCTCGACGTCGCTGTCATTCACAGCAAACCCGTTCGAGGTTTCGCGCTGGCCGCTCACGGAAACATTGCCCGCAGCCAGGTCCCCCGAGGGTGGCGTGCTGGTGACGCCGGACATCACCACGGCGTTGGGCTGGGCGCTGCTTGTGGGCACGATCCCAGACTGCAGGCTCATCAGATCCGCAAAATTGCGCCCGTTCAGCGGCACGGAGGAAATTTTCTTTTCCGCCAACTCCTGCCCCATTTCTGTGGAGGAAGGATCGAGGATAAGGCCTTCTTCCACAACGGTGACACTCTCCGCTCGCGGTTCCAAAGAGAGCTGCGCGTCTACGCGGGAGGGATGCGTGGCATCCAGGACCAACTCCGCTCGATGAAAGGTATGGAAGGACGGGGCGGAAATTTCTAGGTCGTAGCGGCCCGAGGGAACAACGAAAAAGTAGTAGCCCTCGTCAGTCGTCACGGCAGTTTGCTTGGCCGCGGAATCGAGAGCGCGAAGAACAACCGTGGCACCGGCAATCGGGGAACCGCTGGGATCGGTTACTAGGCCAGAGAGGTTAGCAGAGTTAGCCGCGGTGGCGACGGCGCCAAGAACGAGCAGCAAGAACGATGCCGCGAGAATTCGTGGAACAGAAGGGCGATCTGGAGTGGTCCTGGACATTTAGTATTTGCAAACTATTTGCAATTATACTTGCAATTCATTGTCATCTGCAAGCCATCGAGCTTCTGTGACAAAGATCACAGAGCTGTGAGCTAGGAGCCACGAGGAGATCGAAACGCGGGCAGTACTTCGTAGCGCCACATTTCCCCCAGGGGGAGACTTGGGCGCACTCAGGATCGGGTTGTTGCTGAGATGGCGATTCTTTACCAGTAACTCTCCGGCACTGAATCCCACCGCACTTGGATGTGGTAGTGTAATTCCAAGTTTTGTGCCTCGCTCCATGAATGACAGGTTTTTTCGTTTCCAATGGTGGAAGAGAGAAAAGCCCCGTAAAATGCGATTTGTTTATGCCTAGTCTTGCCGTTCGTCGTTGTGGTTCCTGGCGTGCCCACAGCTTGGGTCTGCGGGTAGTTTGTGCTGTGCTCCTTACGTTCTTTCTCCTGCCTCTTTTCATCCCATTTTTCAATCTCGGTTCCGAATCGACCCTGCCCGCTTGCTGCCGCCGCGATGGGAAGCATCAATGCGCCATGTCCGCCCATTTCC
>DATERF010000004.1:0-10662 GCA_035271845.1 Candidatus Acidiferrum sp. | reverse complement strand
CGTCAACCTTGAAGAGCAGAATGAGACGCTGCACATCGATGTCAACACGCTGCAGGTGAAAGACCGCTGGCCCCTCGCTCCTTGTGCCACACCCACCAGCCTGGCGCTCGACAACGAGAACCACCGTCTGTTCGTGGGCTGCCGCAGCCGCCATTTCGCCGTATTGAATGCCGCGACCGGCAAGGTTGTCTTCACCGCGCCGATCGGTGAACGCGTGGATGCCGGCGCGTTTGACGGCACCACGCGTCTCGCCTACGTTTCCACGGGCGATGGCAAAGTCTTCGTCTTCCACCAGGATTCGCCGGATGCCTACAGCTTGGTCCAGGAACTCGTCACGCATCCCGGCTCCAAGACCATGGGCTACGATCCCAAAACCCGCAATCTCATCGTGCCGAGCAGCGATGATGGGGCCATGCAAGTGTTGGTTTTTTCACTTAAGTCCTAAACCGGGAAACTCTTGGCGGTAGAAAGTGACTTTATGTTGCTGCAACTAATGTTCCAGGAAGTTGAACGCATGAGACGTAAACGCAAATCGGATCGCAAGATAATCCAGCGACGATCCGTGACAGCAGTTTTGGCCATCGTTGTTTGGTTGACGGCGTTTCTTGGACCACTGCCTGTTGCCGCTATTCCGCCTCAATTAAAGTACGTTGTTGTTATCAGCCGACACGGAGTGCGCGCGCCAACGTGGAGTTCCGAACGCCTCAAACAGTACTCAGCGGGACCGTGGCCGGAATGGGGCGTTCCTGCGGGTTATCTGACCCCACATGGCAGAGTCTTGATGAAGCTCATGGGAACTTTTTATGGGGACGGGTTTGCCTCCGATGGTCTTTTGAAACGGCCGGGATGCAATGATGCTGCAAGGATTTATATCTGGGCCGATAAGGACCAGCGCACGTTAGAAACGGGGCACGCATTTGCGGAAACACTGTTGCCAACTTGCATGATCCCTGTCCATTCACAATCAGAAGATGGAAGCGATCCGCTTTTCGATCCCGTTTCAGCCGGTCTCGCGAAACCCAACCCGCAAATCGCCGCCGATGCAGTTCGGGACCGTTTAGGACGCCAGCCGCGGCAACTTCTGGAGACGCACCGGTCTGCCTTCGATACACTTCAGTATGTACTCACCGGAGGAAAGAGTGCTCCCAAGAACATTCTTGAATCTTCGGCGGAGATCAGCGTTTCCACCAGCGGGAAATCCATTGAATTGAATGGTCCTCTCGGTACGGCATCGACCCTTGGTGAGGACCTTCTTCTTGAATACACGAATGATATGGAAGGTGAAGATCTCGGCTGGGGCCGGCTCAATGCGGAAAACCTCCTTCGGATTTTAGAACTACACGCCGCGTATGCCGATCTAACCAGGCACACGGGCTACCTCGCCCGAGCACGCGGTTCAAATCTCCTGGCACACATTCTGCGATCGATGGAGCAGGCTGTGACCGGGCATGCGATACCTGGGGCGTTGGGTAACTCCGGGGACGCCGCACTGATCTTGTGTGGTCACGACACGAACTTGTCGAATATTTCCGGTATTCTCGGTCTCTCCTGGCACCTGCCAGGATATCAACCGGATGATGTGCCGCCCGGAGGGGCGCTCATCCTCTCGCTGTGGCGCGACCCCGATTCTGGGCAATACTTCGTAAGGACACAATTTGTGGTTCAGACGCTGGAGCAAATGCGAAATGCCACTCCTTTGGCGGTTGCTTTTCCGCCTGCGATGCAGGAAGTCTCGATTCCTGGCTGTGAGATCGCAGACCAGAGTCGCGGCTGTTCATGGCAGGTTTTCAAAACGACTCTTGAGCACGCCATCGACCCTGAATTTGTCTCGCTTGAAGCTGGCGGGAGGGCGATCCCTGGGCATCCTTGATGTGAAATGATCAAGCAACGGACACAAAGTGCGATTTAGTTGACCAGGCGCGCACTCCATGGCATGACCATTTACCTGAGTTCGAGATTGTCACCACGGCCCTTGCAGGGCCGATCTTGCAGTCGGCCGCTACGTAAGAAATGCATTACCCCAGGCTTTCCATTGCAAGCCTATTGTTGTCCGTGGCTTTCTGTGCGACAAGCTAAGTCCTAGTGAGTAACAAAATCGGACATGTTGCTTCGTATCCACATTCCCGGTAATGGTTAATCAGGCACTGCGCGAAGTTTCTTAGCGAATCAGGGGTTTCGCATTCACTGCATTGGCGGAGTTACACTTCCGCTTAAGGTTACGCTTACGGGCGAAGCCACGGCCGTGGGCACGGCGTCCGTGGCGGACCGCCGGGGCATTTAACTCTTCACCGGGGTACGGTCGGCGACGTGCTAGATCCGCGTGGAGGCACCCGACAAGCGCAAGGCTGAGGCCCGCCGACTATTCCCTGAGGCGGCGCGATAAATGCGTTCAAATACCTTTTCTCCGAAGCGCGCCGGCTTCGCTTGTACCCTCCTGTTACAAACTCATCATAAACGCCGGATTACCGGAGAAGCAGCGGTTAATACACTGTTGCCAGGTTTCTGTGTTTACGCGACTCCGGGCCAAATTGTGGGGTGTTGACAAAGAAGGGAAAAGAAAGTAAAAGAAAGAAAGCGAAAGTAGTCATAATACGCCGCGGTTAGTCGATTGCACAAACACGCGGCCCGGGGGTGTGCTATGCGATTTGTCCTTCCAAGGTTCTCCAGGCTGGCCTTTGCGATGCTGCTTTTGACGGCCCTGCTCTGCCCAAGTCTCTACGGGCAGAAGGACACCGGCAGCATTGTGGGCACGATTCGAGATGCCAGCGGCGCGAGTGTGCCCAGTGCCAAGGTGACTGTCAGCGACGTAGAACGAGGCACGAAGTTTGTGACGACCAGCAATGACCTTGGCGAATACTTCGCGGGCCCATTAAGGATTGGCCGTTACACCATCAGCATCGAAAAGCAAGGTTTCAAGACCGCAGTAGCCGGACCCGCAGAGCTCAAAGTGCAGGACCGGCTGGCCGTCGACGTGACCTTGCAGGTCGGTTCCGCCACGGAAAAGCTGACCGTGATCGCCACGGCCGTGCAACTGGAAACAGAAACTTCGGACCTGGGCCAGGTTGTGGACAGCCGGAGAGTGTCCACGCTTCCGCTGAATGGCAGGAACTACGCGCAACTGGCGCTGCTCGGTGCAGGTGTGGCGCCCAGCGAACCGGGATCGCGCGTCTCGGCAAGTTACGGTTTCAGCGCCAATGGGGCGCGCGCTCTGCAAAATAATTTCCTCCTGGACGGCGTAGACAACAACGCTAACCTGGGCGACGTGCTGAATGAAAGCGCATTCGTTATCCAGCCTTCCGTGGATGCTATTGCCGAATTCAAGGTTCAGACAAATGCGTATAGCGCGGAGTTTGGCCGCGGTAACGGCGCCGTCATGAACGCTGTGATCAAATCGGGAACAAACGATTTTCACGGTGATCTTTACGAGTTCCTGCGCAACCAGATTGTTGACGCCGCCAACTCCACGCTGAAACAGCAGGGTTTTGGCCGCGAGCCCTACAAGCAAAACCAGTTTGGCGCCACTTTCGGGGGGCCGCTGGTTAAGAATCGTACCTTTTTCTTCGTGGACTACGAAGGGTTGAGGATCCGCGAGGGCTTAATCCTGAATGGAGTGATTCCCACTCAAGATATGCTTGTCGGCAATTTCTCCTCCATGCTCACCTCAACCCCGGTGTTTGCCTCCGATGCGAACGGCAATGCCACCAGCCAGCCTGCGCTGGACTGCAATGGAAACCCCACGTTCGTAGGGGAACTCTTCAATGCGCGCCAGACGCTGGCTTCCACTCTGAATCCGAATGGCTTTTGTGGCGTGCCCATCGGCGTCGACGCGAGTGGTAATCCGACGAACATGTTCCAAAACACCTATCGCGGAACCCCCATTGATCCTCTCGCCGCCAAACTGGCTGCGCTGTACCCGGCCACGAACACCAACAATCCCAACTTCAATTACCTTGCGCTGCCCGTGCAACAAACTACGCGCAACAATTTTGACATCCGCGTCGACCACAGATTGTCGGACCAGGATTATTCCTTCGCCCGGTTCAGTTACGAGGACCAGCCACGCTTTGTTCCTCCTCCCTTCGGAAACGCTCTGGACGGCGGAAACTTCTTCAGCGGAGACGAAGACAACTCCTATCGCAGCGTGGCCATCAGCGAAACCTACATGTTCAGCCCGACGTTCGTGAATGAATTCCGTTTCGGGTACAACCGCATCAATTCTCACCGCTATCAGGTCAACGCCTTCCAGAATGTGTCCGGTAATTTGGGCTTTCCGGGGGTCCCGTATTCCCCGGGAAATGGCGGCTTGCCCACCATCACGTTCAGCGACGGTTCCTCCGTCGAGATAGGGAGTTACGGGTATCTTCCTTCGATCGAGAAACAAAACAGCTTTGTGTTCACGGACAATTTCACCAAAGTTGTCGGAGCCCATGCGTTGAAATTCGGGGGCGAAGTTCGCCTCGAGCAGTTCACCATCTTTCAGCCCTCACAGTCGCGCGGAGCCATGGATTTTAGTACGGGATTCACGGCTAACCCTGCGGCTCCCATTGAATTCACGGCCGCGGGCGACAATAATTCCGGCACGCCGGGCGGCAATGGCTTCGCGAGTTTTTTGCTCGGCATTCCCGACGGAGGCTCGATCGTCAACCTGCATAATATCGACTATCGGAGGCAAATCTATGCCGGGTATGTGCAGGATGACTGGAAAGCATCCGCGCGGTTGACCCTGAATTTGGGTTTGCGCTACGAAGTGTTCAGCACGATCAAGGAACACCACAACCAGGAGGCCACCTTTGATTTTGCGACAGATTCTCTGATTGTGCCAAAGGGAGTGAGTGCGCAACTCACTCCGACCCTCGCCGCAATCATTCCCGTCAGCGCCACTGGCACCCCCGGCTTGGTTTCTCCGGATCTGAACAATTTCGCCCCGCGGATCGGATTGGCGTACAAAATCACGGACAAGCTGGTGCTGCGCAGCGGCTACGGGATCTTCTATGGTGGACAGGAAAACGGTCCGTTTTCCAATCCCAGTCCAGGCTTCAATCCGCCCTTCTTCATTACGGAGTCCTTCTCGATGCCCTGCACACAAGGAATCGCGAATCTGGCGGGCGCAGGCGTGGATTGTTCCATACCAGGATTGAATGTCCTTGCGAATGGTTTTCCAGCGAATGCCCTGGTGGATCCGAATACACCGCTTCTCTATTCTATTGACCCCAAGATTCGCACACCCTACACCCAGCAATGGCACCTTGGATTCCAATATCAATTGCCGGCCGACACGATTCTGGATATTTCCTATGCGGGCTCGCGTGGATTGAAACTCTTCAATTTCTACAACGGCAATCAGGCAGTGCCGGCCACGGATCCACAATTCCTGACGCTTTGTACCACCCCGCCCAATACCATTGCGAGCTGTCCCACGGCGCCGCGGCGTCCCTTCCCGGCGGTGGATACCAGCATTGCACTCTTCCGGTCGGACGGATTCTCGAACTATCACTCCTTGCAGGTTCGCCTGGAAAAGCAGTTCTCCCACGGGCTGCAGTTTCAAGCGTCGTACACCTTCAGCCATGCTCTGGACGATGCCTCAAGTGCCAGCCTGGGCTCGGCCAACCAGGGCGACTTCCGGTTGCAGACCCGGCCGCAAGATGAGTACGGGAATGCGGACTTCGACGTCCGCCATCGTTTTGTGTTCAGTTATATCTACGAACTGCCGTTTGGCAAGGGCAAGCCGTTTGGCAAAAACGCATCCGGCTTCCCCAACCAACTCATCAGCGGATGGCAGGTCGCGGGAATCGTCACCGCATCGACGGGGAACTGGTACACTCCAACGGATATCTCCTCCAACCTTTCTACTTCCGACTGCGGCGGCACGGTATGGAACTGCATAAGGCCCAATCGCATCGGCGACCCGAACGCTAAGCCGTGCGTGCCGGGAACTGCTTTCAACACCTGTGCCTTCGTCTCGAATTCGGTCCTGGGGGAGTTCGGCAATGCCGGACGCAACATCATCCTCGGCCCGGGTTTCCAGAATTGGGATCTCTCCGTGTTTAAGACTTTCCCGATCCGCGAAGAAAAGCGCGTGGAATTCCGTGCTGAGTTTTTCAATGCCTGGAACCACGCCAATCCGGAATTCACGAATCCAGACACAGTGGCCGAGAACACCGGAACAGAACTCGGCTCAGCTTCCTATGGTTACACCGGATACACCCGGCCGCCTCGCCGGATTCAATTTGCTTTGAAGCTTTACTTCTAGTACGACCGGGAGCGGAAGGTCACAATGGACGTTCCATAATGGAAAGGGCACGAGTTGCGCCAGAATTCCTCAGAGATTGCATATCGGAAGAATTACCCCTGAACTTGGAGTACCTGGCCGGCGCTGTCCCATGCATTACCCCGGTCATCGAGAACTCAATAATGATGATGGAAGCGCTGCAATTCTTCCCTGCTCGGAGTGAAAGTCAGACACTTTCTGGCAAAGTGGAGGGCAAGGGACGCCTCTTCACGCTGTCGGCCATCAAGCGTCGCGCGCTTGCCTGGACCAGAGGAAAGAACTAGATGACGCTTAGGATCACGGCCGGAAAGAAGAAAGGATTAGATGCGGCCGCAGACTCGCGCGGCGTTACCCTGCGGGGAGAAATCGTGACGACAGTTTCTCATCCGCAATCGCAGCAAGTGGACGCCAGCAGGCAGCTTCTCCGCAGCGTGCAGGAGAACCATGGCGGAAAACATGTGGGCATCTACTCGATCTGCTCGGCAAATCGCTTTGTGCTGGAAGCGGGAATGGCGCAGGCCGGCCGGGACGCGAGCCTGCTCTGCATTGAGTCCTCTGCCAATCAGGTGAATCAATTTGGCGGATACACGGGGCAGACACCTGCCGCATTCGCCGCATTCGTGAAGGAAGTTGCGAAAGCGGAGGGCTTCCCGCAGGAACAGATTCTGCTTGGCGGCGACCATCTTGGACCCCACGTATGGCGCGCAGAAAAGGCCTCCAGCGCAATGGTGAAGGCACAGGATCTGGTGCAAAGTTGCGTGCGTGCCGGGTATATGAAAATCCATCTGGATGCGAGCATGCCCTGCGCGGATGATCCCGGAGACCGGCACCGGCCACTGGCGGATGAATTGGTGAGCGCGCGCGCCGCCGAGCTCTGCAAGGCCGCGGAGGAAGCGCACAAGGGGCTCAAGACGGGATCGCCCGCGCCTCTCTATGTGATCGGCACGGAAGTGCCTATTCCGGGAGGCGAACAACAGGGATGGGAAGCTCCGGGGGTGACGAGCACGGAAGATCTGGCCCGAACGCTGGCTATGGCACGGCAGGCGTTTTTCTCGCGCGGTTTGCAAGAAGCGTGGGAACGGGTCATCGCCGTGGTGGTGCAGCCAGGTGTGGAATTTGGCGACTCCAGCGTGTTTGCCTATGATCCGGCGAAGGCAAAACGTCTGGCCCTCTATGCTTCGAAAAAGTGGAACCGCGCTTATGAGGCACATTCCACGGACTACCAGACACGTGGTGCTCTCCACGATATGGTGCGGGACCATTTTGCGATATTGAAGGTCGGGCCGTGGCTGACATTTGCATTCCGGGAGGCGGTGTTCGCGCTGGCAGAGATGGAAGAGGAATGGCTACGGTCGAGAAGAGATGTGAGGCTTTCGAAGGTGCGGGAATCGTTGGAAGCGGCCATGCTCGTGAATCCCAGCGACTGGAAAGGCTACTATCGCGGCGAGGAAGCGGAGTTGAAGTTCGCGCGCAAATACAGTTACAGTGACCGCTCGCGATACTACTGGCCACAGCCGGGCGTGGCGGCCGCGCTGCAGAGACTGCTGAACAATCTGACGGCGCACCCCGCGCCGGAATCGCTGGTGAGTCAATACCTGCCAAAGCAGTGTGAAGCGATCCGGGAAGGCCGGCTGGAAAATCAACCGCGCGAGCTGATTCGCGGAAAGATCCTGGAAGTGCTGGATATTTATGCATACGCGTGCGGGATGGGAACTTCCGCGAAGGACGGACCTGCAACACTTAGATTAGGAAAAGCCCATGCTCAGTGAAGAACGCCGCCGCGAAATTCTGGAACTTCTGCAACACGATGGCCGGGTGTTGGTGCGCGACCTGGCAAAGCGCTTTCGCACGTCACTGATCACCATCCGGAAAGACCTGGAGCACCTGCATCATCAGGGGCAATTGGAGCGCACCCACGGCGGGGCGTTGCCGCTGAAGGTCGGGGCGCTGAATGACAAGACACTGCAGGAGAAGGAACGATTGCACCGGCAGGAAAAAACGCGAATCGCCGCAGCCGCGGTGCGCATGATTCGGCAGGGGCAGGTAATTATCCTCGATTCCGGAACGACGACGACTGCCATTGCCCGCGCGTGCCGTCATTTCCGAAGTCTGACGGTCATTACCAACGGCACGAATATCGCCGGGGAACTTGCGGGGACGCCGGTCGAAGTGATCTTGACCGGTGGGATGCTGCGGAAGAATTCGTTTTCCCTGGTGGGACCGTTGGCAGAGGAGTCTCTGCGAAAGCTGAGCGCCGACCTGCTGTTTCTTGCGGTGGATGGCTTTGATGTGCGCTATGGGCTGACAACGCCGAACCTCTTGGAAGCGCGCGTGAACCGAGCCATGGCGGAAGCCGCGCGAAGAACGGTGGTGGTGTGCGATTCGAGCAAGTTCGGGAAGCGCAGCCTGTCGCTGATCCTGCCGACATCTTCCGTCCACGAAGCGATCACGGACAAAGGTATCCCAAAGCACGATTTGAAAGCGTTGCGCGAGGCAGAGGTGGACGTGACCCTGGTTTGAACGCAGGAGACTGGAAAGCCCGGAAAGGTCTTCGTGCGGCCGGCCCGAATGTCGAGGAAGAAATTCAATGGATACGAGACGCTTGGATTTGCGGCACTCTGCAACGTTTGCGGAGATTCTGTCTGAGCCGGGCGTCTGGCAAACGGCCCTCGGGGGGCTCCGCAAGGATCCCGTCATCTCCAGCATTGTCGAGGACTCGCGCAGCCGCGCGGAGTGGCTGTTCCTCGGCTGCGGCACGAGCTTCTATCTGGCCGAGGCCGCTGCCAGTTCCTGGACGCTGTTGACCGGGCAACGCGCGCGGGCGCTTCCAGCTTCGGAGCCGCTGCTCTTCCCGAAGTTGGCCCTGGCACAAACGCCGAATCTCCAGGCGGTGGTAATTTCCCGCTCAGGTAAAACGTCGGAAGTCCTTCGGGCGGCAACGATGTTTGCAGGCGAGTTCCGTGTGCCGACGATCGGAATTACTTGTGCCACGAACTCGCCACTCGAGGAAATCTGCGATGTGACCATCCGCATTACGGCCGCGGATGAAAAAAGCACGGTGATGACGCGATCGTTTACCTCCATGCTTTTGGCCCTGCAGCATCTGGCGGCGCGCTCCGTGAAGAATGAGAGCTATCTGAAATCGCTGGAGAATATGGCCGTGCATTTCGCACCGCAGATCCAGGCCATAGCCGAGAAGGTCCAGGGGTTCGTGGAGAAGCACAGTTTCGAGGACTATGTGTTTCTAGGGCAAGGACCGTTTCATGGGATCGCGCGCGAAGCTTCGTTGAAAGTCATGGAGATGTCGTGCTCCTACGGCCAGGTGTTCCACACGCTGGAGTTCCGCCATGGACCCAAGGCGATCGTGAGCCCGAACACTTGCCTGACGTTTTTCCTCGGCGAAAATGGATATCAGGCGGAAGAAGAAGTGCTGGGAGAAATGGCGGAACTCGGCGGTGTGATCATCGCCATCTGCAACCGGGCCAGCGAACACGTCCGGCGGAACAGCGCCCTGGTGTTTGAACTGGGATTTGACGGCCCGGACGTGGCGCGGCTCGCGCCGTACGTGGTGCCGGCGCAGCTTCTGGGTTTCTTCACGGGTACGAAGAAGAACTTGGACCCCGACAATCCCAAGAATCTTACGCGCGTCGTGATATTGGACTGAGCCAAAGCAAGGAGAAAGCACTGTGGCCGCTTTTGACGTCAGTGTAGTTGGTGAGCTGAATCTCGATCTGATTTTTTACGGATTACCGGAAAAACTCGAACTCGAGCGGGAACATCTTGCCAATGACCTCAGCATCACGCTGGGGAGTTCCTCGGCGATCTTTGCCCACAATTTTACGCTGCTGGGAAACAAAGCTGGATTCAGCTCCACCATCGGAAGCGATCCGCTCGGTGAGATTTGCCTGCAGCGGCTGGGGGAATGTGGCGTAGACCTCACCCACGTGCGAAAGCTCAAAGGGAAGACCACGGGGCTGACGGTGATTCTGCCACAACGGAAGCAGCGGTACATCCTGACCTATCCCGGAACAATGCATGAGATGAGCCTGAAGGATCTGGACTTGAGCTATGTTTTTAGCGCCAAGCATCTGCACATCTCGTCTTACTTCCTGCACAAGGCCCTGCGGCCGGACATGATCGAACTCTTTCGCCGGGCGAAAGAAGCGGGCCTGACGACTTCACTGGACACGAACGACGATCCGGAAGGGCGCTGGTCCACGGACATTCTGCTGCTGTTGAAGTATGTGGACATACTCCTGCCCAACGAGAATGAGGCTTGCAAAATCGCGCGCACGGACGACGTGAACCGGGCGGCGGAGGCATTGTCACAAAAGGTGCCTCTGGTGGTAATCAAGCGGGGTTCGCAGGGGGCCATTTTGCGCGAAGGTAAGAAT
>DATERF010000003.1:0-10462 GCA_035271845.1 Candidatus Acidiferrum sp. | reverse complement strand
GGGCCGGACTTTGGGTAGTTTTTCAAGGCACGTATGCACCAGCCAAACCAACGCGTGCTGCTGCGAAACGGGGTATTACTCCTTCCGATCCTGCTTGGTAGTTCTTTGTGCCCGCCTGCGGCTCGGTGCCAGACCAACGTGGGTGGCGGGCTTACGCGTCGCGGCTTCCAAATAGAAATCGACGTGACGATACGCGATGGCACTCGAGACATTCTTGCCGTCCCCGCGAACGTGAAACTTTATTGTAACGGCACCCCCTGCGAAGAGGGTTCGGCATCCAATGGGCGGATCAGATTCATCATGAACGGAATCGGCGACTTCACCATTACCGTGCAGGCGCCTGGGTACAAGCTCGGGCAAAAAGAAGTGAAGGTGTCCGAGCCCGATAAGGTCCAGGTGGAAGTAAACATGGAGCGGGACCCATCTTCCAGCTTTAAGCCAGCGACAGCGGGAGATCCGATACTCGCTCCTAAGGCCAGGGAGGCCCTGGACAAGGGCATGCAGGCCTTGAGAGACGGCAAACTGGATGAAGCGGAGAAGGCCCTGGACCAGGCGATGCAACTCGCTCCCAATAATCCAAACGTGCTTTATATGCAGGGTGTGCTGAATCTGAAAAAGCACGAGTGGACAAAAGCGCAAAGCGTTCTGGAAAAAGCCACGCAGATTGATCCCAACAGCGCGCGGGCTTTGGCAGCATTGGGAATGGCGCTGTGCAATCAGAGAAAATACGCGGAGGCGATTCCGCCACTCGAGAAGTCCGTGCAACTGGATTCCGCCAGCGGTTGGGAGACGCATTGGTCACTGGCGGAGTCGTATTATCACAGCGCACGCTTTGACGAAGCCCTAAAAGCTTCACAGCAGGCACAGACGGAGTCCAATGGGCAGGTGCCGCACGTTGCTTTGCTGGTTGCCCAGGCGCTCACGGCCGTGGGGCGCTACGAGGACTCAGCGACAGTACTCCGCGAGTTGTTGAAGAACCACGGTGATGGCGCGGAAGCTGTGACGGCGCGCCGCTACTTGGAACGCTTGACGGCAAACGGAAAAATTCGCCAGCAGTAGAGCCCGCTTGCGGCTTATCGCTGCACTCTTCCCGATCCCCCGCCTTTGAGCAGAGCCTCGACCTCCTCGAGGCTGCAACGGTGGAAGTCCCCAGGGATGGAATGCTTCAGGCAACTTGCCGCAACGGCAAATTCAAGCGCATCCCGGTGGGTGGGCAGCTTTTGCAAGCCGTAAATCAGCCCAGCGGCGAAGCTATCTCCCGAGCCAACCCGGTCCACTATGTGAGTGATCTCGTACGCGCGGCTCACCATGAATTTTTCCCGATCGTTCAGGCACGCGGACCAGCCATTGTGGGAAGCACTTTTGGACTCTCGCAGAGTGACGGCGATGGCTTTCAGATTCGGGAATTCGGAAAGCACTCGACCCGTCAGCGCCTGGTACTGCGCTTGATCGAGCTTGCCGGACGTGACATCCACATCGATCTTGATGCCCAGCGCCATTTGCACATCTTCTTCATTGGCTATGGCGATGTCCGCATGCTTGAGCATTTCACGCATCACCGCTGCGGCAGGCTTCCCCCACTTCCAGAGATTCTTGCGAAAGTTGAGGTCGCAAGACACAGTAATCCCGTTCGCCCGAGCCTTTTGCACCGACTCCAGCGCCAGGGCCGCCGCCGATTCGCTGATCGCGGGTGTGATGCCCGTGATGTGAAACCAACCGGCCCCTTGAAATACGTGGGCCCATTGAACTTCTCCCGGCTTGGCGATGGCAATCGCACTGAATTCGCGATCATAGATGACTTTTGAGGGACGCTGATTTGCGCCCGTTTCTACAAAATAAATTCCCAGGCGCCCCTTCCCACGCACAATCCTGGAAGTGTCCACGCCGAAACGCCGCAATTCACCAATCACCGCGTCCGCCAGTGCATTCTTTTCTGGGAGCACGGTGACGAAGGCGGCAGGTAAACCCCAGCCAGCGAGGGCCACCGCGACATTTGCCTCAGCGCCCCCGAAGGTGGCCACGAACTCTGCGCTTTGCAGAAAACGCTCGAACCCAGGCGGTGTCAGCCGCAGCATCACTTCGCCGAATGTTACGGTAGTCATCGCTTTCTCCATGAGCTCCTTCGTGCCGCTTCCACCTGGCGGCTATTTCCTTTTACTGTTCGCGTAATTCGCGTTCTGCCTGAAGGGAATACCCGCACCGGTTCACATCCACACGCTCGCCATAATATGCGATGTCGAAGGCTTTCTCCAGGCGAACCATTTTGTAATGAGAGCGCGTGCATCTCATGGCGGAGGTGCGGTAGGCTAAGCCTCGAAGGAATTCGTACCTTGTGGGGCCGAGCGGAGGAATTAGTTTCTATGCCAATCGCGAAATTAGAAGTTCTGGGGAAAATTGTCGCTTCCGGTCTGGTCTGCGTGATCCGGGCGGACAGTCCCGACCAAGCCGCGCGTATCGCCGAAGCCTGCGCTCTCGGGGGCGTCGCGGCCATGGAAATCACCTTTACCGTGCCCGGAGCGACCGGGGTGATCGAGCATCTGGCAAAAAAATTCTCAGGCCAGATTTTGGTGGGCGCGGGCACGGTGCTCGATCCGGAAACGGCGCGCATTGCCATCCTCGCGGGCGCGCAATATGTGATCAGCCCTTCGCTCAACCCGGATACCGCGCGCCTCTGCAATCGCTATCAAGTGCCTTACATGCCCGGCGCTGCAACGGTTCGCGAAGTGGTCGAGGCCATGGAATACGGCGCGGACATTGTGAAAGTCTTTCCCGGCGAACTCCTGGGGCCGGCATTCGTCAAGGCAGTGAGAGCTCCACTCCCCCAGGCATCGTTGATGCCGACCGGTGGCGTCAGCCTGGAAAATGTTGCCGACTGGATCCGCGCCGGTGCGGTTGCCGTTGCGGTTGGGGGCAACCTGACGGCGGGAGCAAAGACCGGCGACTTCGCGTCAATCACGAAGCTGGCCCGGGCCATCATTGAAAAAATTAAAGAGGCACGCGCCCAATGAGTGCGGCGAATCTCTGGAAGTCTGACGACGAACTTTTCGCCATCGTGCTACGCGAACTGTTCACCTGCGTCGTGGGCGATGTGATGGACAAGTTGGATCTGCAGCACCAGTTCTTGCCTCCGCAGATTCAGCCCCTTCGGCAGGATATGGTTGTGATTGGCCGCGCCATGCCGGTTCTCTCGGTGGATGTGTTTGCCGAAAAAATCCCTGGCAGTGCCAACAAGTTGATGGATAAATCGTTTGGCCTGATGCTGGAGGCGCTCGACGACCTTCGCAACAACGAGGTCTATGTCAACACGGGTTCCTCGCCCCGAAACGCGCTGTGGGGGGAATTAATGAGCACGCGAGCCCGGAAACTCGGCAGCCGCGGCGCGGTGTTGAACGGCTACGTGAGAGATACCAATGCCATTCTAAACATGAGCTTTCCTACATTCGGATTCGGCTCGTACGGACAAGACTCGGCCCCGCGCTACAAAGTCGTCGACTTCCGTATCCCTATCGAGATTGGAGCGGTGTGTGTGCGCCCGGGAGATATTCTTTTCGGCGACGTGGATGGCGTCCTGTTGGTTCCCGCCGAAGCAGAAACCGAAGTATTTACTCGGGCGCTGGAAAAGGCGCGCGGCGAAAAGCTGGTAAGGACGGCCATCGAAGAAGGAAGCAGTGCGGTGGAAGCGTTCGCAAAGTTCGGAATCATGTAAGAAATGGAAAGTCCTCAGCCCGGATCACGGCGCGGGGATTGGAAACCACATATGAAGATTGGGCTCGGCCTCTACCGTCACATGCTGACGCGCGACTGTTACGACTTCGCGCGACAGGCCGGTTGTACTCACGTCGTCGTTCACCTGGTCGATTATTTCAACCAGGGCCCTTGCAACCCGCGCAACAATCAGCCCACCGGCTCCAGATACGAGCCTTGGGGGTTTGCAGGGAATCCGAATGAACTTTGGACGGTGAAGGAACTCAGGACCCTTCGCGGCGAAATTGAGGAAGCAGGGCTGGTTCTCGCCGCGATTGAGAATATCGATCCGGCGCACTGGCACGATATTCTGCTGGATGGTCCGCAACGTCCGCAACAGATCGAGAAAGTGAAGACCATCATTCGCCGGATTGGAGAAGCCGGCATTCCAGTGCTCGGTTACAACTTCAGTGTGGCGGGCGTATGCGGCCGTGTGAGCGTCCCTCTGGGGCGCGGCCACGCCGTCACCGTGGGGATGGATGGTCCCGCCGAAGACGTGCCGATCCCGAATGGTACGGTCTGGAATATGGTGTACGACCGCAACGCACCTGCCGGCAACTTGCCCGCGATTTCCCACGAAGAACTCTGGCGCCGATTGCAAAGATTCCTGGAAGAAGTCATTCCTGTGGCCGAGCAGTCGGGCGTGCAGCTCGCCGCCCATCCTGATGACCCTCCCATGCCGACAATGCGCCAGCAGCCGCGTCTGGTCTATCAACCGCACATGTATCAAAGATTGATTGACCTGACTCCAAGCCGCAGCAACGCCCTGGAACTCTGCGTGGGAACATTAGCTGAGATGACGGACGGCAACATTTACGACGCGGTGGACCAATACAGCAAACAAGGCAAGATCGCGTACATTCATCTCCGCAACGTCGTGGGGAAAGTGCCGCACTATCGCGAAACCTTCATCGACGAGGGTGATGTGGATATGATCCGCATCCTCGCGATTCTTCACCGCAACAACTTCGACGGCGTGATCATTCCCGACCACACCCCGCAAATGACCTGTGAAGCTCCCTGGCATGCGGGAATGGCGCACACGCTCGGTTTCATGCTCGCGGCGAGAGCGGTCATTGAATCTCCTCAGCGATACGGTACGGATCTGGAGCCCACTATTCGTGGAGACAAATAACCTGAACGCCCAAGCTATCAGCAAACATTCACGCGTCCCCCTCATTATCGCGGCCACTGTTTCCACACTTGGGGGCCTGCTCTTTGGGTACGACAACATCGTAATAAGCGGTGCGATTGGCTTTTTAAGCCAACGGTTTCACCTGGACGCCGCGGGCGTGGGCTGGGCCGCTGGGTGCGCATTGGTGGGATGCATTGCGGGTTGTGCGGCGGCGGGAAGCGTCGCTGATTTCCTGGGCAAGAAAAAGGGACTTGCGCTTTGCGCCATGTGTTTCGTGCTCTCTTCCGTGGGCATTCTCTTTGCCGCGGATCTTCATCAGTTTGTTCTTTGGCGGCTAATAGGCGGCGTGGGCATCGGGGCGGCTTCCGTGCTTTCTCCGAACTACATTGCGGAGATTGCTCCGACGCGGGTTCGCGGCCGATGTGTAACTCTGTATCAGCTGGGGATTGTGGTTGGAATTCTCGCGGCCGTCTTCGTCAACATGCTGATTCAGCGCGCGGGCGACGAGGCCTGGAACATTTCCACGGGCTGGCGCTGGATGTTTCTCGCCGGCGCGGTACCCGCGATTTTGTTCGGAATCATGATTCTGCCGGCGGTCGAAAGTCCGCGTTGGCTGATGAAAATGGGCCGGCGGGATCAGGCCATCGGCGTCCTGGCCAGGATCAACGGCGCTGACGCCGCCCGGCTTGAAGCTGTCGAAATCGAAAGCGCGCTCGCGAGTGAAGAGGGGCACATCTCGGAACTCTTCACCACCTTTCGGCGCCCGCTGTTGCTGGGCATCATGCTCGCAGGGTTGCAACAAATCAGCGGCATCACGCCGCTCTTTTCCTTTTTGCCGGAAATTTTTCGCGCTGCCGGAACCGCCACCAGTGACGCATTTTTCCAGTCCGTGCTGGTCAGTCTCATCAATCTGATATTTACCCTCTTCGCCCTCTGGCTGGTGGATCGCGCCGGGCGCAAGACCCTGATTCTGGCCGGCACGGGACTGCAATTTGTCTCTTTTGCGTTGGTCGGCTGGTTTTATCACGTCCACGGCAGCGGCTTGGCAGTCTTGATCTTTGTGATGAGCTTCGTCGCGGGTCACGCGTTTGGCAATGGCGTGGCCTGCTGGGTTATCATCTCGGAGATTTATCCCACGAAGGTTCGCGGCCGCGGCATGTCCATCGCCACCACCGCGCTCTGGTTGGTGGGGTACGTGGGGAATCAGCTGTTTCCGATCATGCAGAAGCATCTGGGGTCGGACGGTACTTTCTGGATTTTCAGCTCGGGCGCTTTGTTGACGGTCATTCTGGTCGGCTGGCTGATTCCCGAAACCAAGGGCCGGTCGCTGGAAGAGATCACGAAATTATGGATTCAAAAGAAACCAGTCGCAGAACGCTTACCCGGCTAGACGGACATGCGGGCCGTTTCGTTCAACTTTCCCTGGTCATCATGAAGTTTCATGAAACAGCCACAGCCGGATTCGTTCGCTTCGGCACGCCACGCGCTGTAGCGGTTTTACAGGCCCTGGTCATCTTCACTGTAATTCTACTTTCGGGCTTTGCCCGTGTTGAAGCGCAATCGACCAGCGCATCGCTGACGGGACGCGTTACCGACTCGAGCAAAGCCGTGATCCCGGCGGCGAAAGTGATGGTCATCAATTCGGGCACGCGTATCCATTACGAAACCATCACGAATCAAACGGGCAGTTACTACGTGACGAACCTGCCTCCCGGGACGTATCGCATCGAAGTGGAGAAGCTGGGATTCAAGGTGGTCATCAAGTCGGATCTCGTTCTCCACGTGCAAGATTCTTTGGAGATCAATTTTGAAATGGCGCTGGGTTCTGCGTCAGAGAGCATCACGGTACGGGGCGGAGCCCCGTTGTTGGATACCGAATCTTCGGCGGTGGGCACGGTGGTAGAACGGCGGAAGGTGAATGAACTGCCGTTGAACGGCCGCAACGTATTTAACTTGATCGAATTGGCGGCATCCGTGGTTCCGCAGGGGAGTTCCACGGGGACGCCGGTGGGCGTGAATCCGTTTGGATGGGGAAATTATCAGGTCAACGGCTCTTTTGGGAACGAGAGCGCCGAGTACCTGGATGGCCAACCGCTGAACATCGGTTACATTAACCTGTCCATTTTGATTCCGACGCAGGATTCCATTCAGGAATTCAAGGTGCAGACCAGCAACCTGGGGCCGGAGTGGGGCAAGTTTTCCGGTGGAGTAACCAATCTCAGCACCAAGGCAGGCACAAGCTCCATTCACGGCGAAGCGTATGAATACCTTCGCAACAAAATCTTCAATGCCAATGATTTCTTTCTGAATGCCGACAACAAGCCGAGACCCCCCTGGGTGCAAAATCAATTCGGAGCAAATGCCGGCGGGCCCTTGAACATTCCGCACCTTGTTGGGCGGAACAAAACGTTCTGGTTCCTCAGCGCGGAAGGCTTCCGGTTGCGGACGAGCCAGCCCTTTACGGCCACGGTTCCCGACGCGCAGGAGAGAGCGGGTAATTTTTCAGAGATATGCAAGTCGGGTTTCACGGCGGGTATTTGCAACGATAGAGGCGTGGACGCCAGCGGCAAGCCGGTTGTGATTGACCAGATTTACGACCCTTGTGGAGGAATCGTGAACGCGCAAGGAGCTTGCCCTGGGAGCACCGCCGCTCCCACGCCATTCCCAAACAATGTCATTCCGGCGAACCGGATCAATGGCACTTCCGCGAAACTGTTGTACCTCTGGCCCGGGCCCAACAACCCCAGCGCGATGACCAACAATTTCACCACGGCCGCCCCAACCGGCGGTGACCACAATCAGGTTGTCGCGCGCCTCGACCGTAACTTCACGAACAAACAGAGGCTGTTTTTGCGGTTCAATTACTGGCACGTTCGGGACCTGCCCATCGATCCGTTAGGAAATGGCCTGTGCGCAGACCGCTGCGCGGAGGGCTATCACAGCAACGTCCTTGCTGCCGGGTACACGTACAGCGTCAATCCGACGACGGTGTTTGGATTCAATGCAAACGTCAGCCGGTTCAGGTATAACCGCAGTCCGGAGAACTCTGGTTTTGACTTGGCCACGATCGGCTGGCCGGCGAGCTATAACAATGCCGTTCCCACCGAGATGCGCACGCCTCCGACGCCTTGCGTGGCGAACTTTGCGGACAGCATCATGTGTACCCAGGGTCAGAGCTTCATTCAGGACCGCAACACGCAATACTATATGTCGCCGTCCATGTCCATGTTGCGGGGGCGCCATCAATATCATTTGGGTTTCCAGTTCGAAGTCGGACGGGACAACTACGCGCAGTCCAACATCGCGAGCGGAGCCTTTGACTTTTGCGTTTCCGGCCAAGCGTGTTTCACCTCCTTGCCCGGGGTCTCCGGGACGGGTTTTTCTTTTGCGGATTTCCTGCTCGGATATGCCGACAATTTCAATAATCTTGAAAATCATTTTTTTGCCCAAGCTGTTGTGCCGGCGTTCACGGCGGGCCAGCAGATTTACCGGGCTTTTTATTTTGACGATTCATGGCATGCGGCAAACAGGCTCACTCTGAACCTGGGGCTGCGTTACGACCTGCAAGGGCCGTGGTCCGAACGCTTCAACCGGCTATCCTACTTCGACCCGACGGCGACGAACTACTTGACGCAGTTTCTTCCAGCAGGCTCGGCTCCCGTAAAAGGAGACGTGTTTCTGATAAGCCCCGGCCACCGCAACAACATCCCGCTCGAAAAGATCGATTTCTCTCCCCGGGTTGGCTTGGCGTATAGCATCGATTCAAAAATGGTTGTGCGGAGCGGCTACGGAATTTTCTGGATTCCGAACTACGTGTCGTTCGCCCTGAATCCGCTGAACGATATGGTCAACGCCGGGACGACAACGTATACCGGAACCGTGGACGGGACCCATCCGGTGAACACCATCGCGCTGCCGTTCCCCGCGGGAATTGTGGCGCCGCCGGGGCGGAGCTTGGGTACCACGGGGACACAGCAATACCTGACCCAGGTTGTGCAGTCCATCACGGAAGCGAATCCCAGCGACCACCCCGAAGGCTACGTTCAGCAGTGGAACCTGGACTTGCAGCGGGAGCTGCCGGCGGGCTTCTTCGTCTCGGCCGCGTATGTAGGTTCCAAGGGAACTCACTTGGCGCAGTATTCCCAGCAGATCAACCAGATTTCCGACTCCTTGCTTGCGCAGGCAGCCTCGCAAGTCAACCCCTCGCTTCCGGATCCCAGACAGGATGTGACTTTGGTGCAGCCGACGCCTAATCCGTTTTTCGTCAATGGGCAGGCGTTGGCGCTCTCAGGGCCCACGACGACAATCGGGCAGCTTCTTCGTCCCTACCCGCAGTATACGAGCTTGCAGCTTGCCGGCCAGGGGTCGTACGACAGCATCTATCACTCGTTCCAGCTCACGGTGCAGAGGCGTTTCGCGGAGGCGGGCTCGTTGCTTGTCGCTTATACCAATGCGAAGCTCATCAGCGACACGGACACCCTGACAGCCTGGCTGGAGCCGAGTGTGGGAGGGATTCAAGATAATAACAATTTGCGCGGAGAGCGTTCTTTGTCTTCGCAAGACGTTCCCCAGCGCCTGGTTATCAGCTACGTTCTCGATGTGCCTGTCGGAAAGGGCAAGAAGTATCTCACGGGCGCCGGGGGAACATTGGACAAGATCGTGGGGGGATGGGGCGTTGACGGCGTGACCATTTTCCAGCGAGGGTTCCCGCTGGTGTTTACGAACGGGCAAGTGAACGGCACCACGCTTTTTGGCGGGGGGTCTCGCCCGCACGTCGTGCCCGGCTGCGATGCCACGGTGTCCGGGAGTGCTACCCCCCGGCTGGGGGGGTGGTTTGACACTGCGTGTTTTGCGGCGCCTGCTGATTTCACATTCGGCGACGAGGCGCGCGTGGATCCCCGGCTACGTTCCGACGGAATCGACAATTTTGACTTTGCGATCTTCAAGAGGACAAAATTCGGGAGCGACGAGAGGTTAGGCCTGGAGTTCCGCACGGAGTTTTTAAACGTCTTCAACAGAACGCAATTCGCTCCGCCAAACACGGTTTGCTGTACAGCCAACAATCAGAATTTCGGGGTAGTCACTGCTACGGCCCAGGGAACAAATCCGCGGTTGGTGCAGTTTGCACTGAAGTTTTTGTTCTAGGGCGGGAAGGGAACAAAAGGGCCCATTTTCTAAGTAGGTGCGAATTTGCGGGTCCCTTTGTACCAACGTACCGGACACTTATTTTTGGGGGTGCTCGTTCGTATAGAAAAATCTTCTCACTTATCCGCATCTGGTGTATCGTCTTGGGTACGATAGGAGTTTCGACGGGGGAGTTCGTCGATGCCAAGGGTGCGTTGCTGATGATATCAGCAATATGGCGTTCAACGCTGAGTGGGGACCAACGCATGAGTTCTGTTCCGCAACGACGCCCGCTTGCAATTCCCATTGCCTTGAGCAGGAGCCAGGAGCGACCGGTTACCCTGCCGGATGTTCCCGAACGGCGCATTCCCAGCGATAAAGAGGTAATGGCCCGTCTGCAGGCGCACGATGTAGGCGCCCTGGAGATTCTCTTCGAGCGTTACGCCCGCCTGGTGTTCA
>DATERF010000002.1:0-3224 GCA_035271845.1 Candidatus Acidiferrum sp. | reverse complement strand
GCGGTTGGTGCTGGCTTCGCATCTGGGGCGGCCGAAAGGGGGGCCGGACCCGAAGTACTCGATGAAGCCAGCGGCAAAGAAGTTGGAAGAGTTGTTAGGCAAGCCGGTGGCGTTTGCAACGGATTGCGTGGGCGCGGAAGCGGAGGCGAAAAGCAAGACGCTGAAAGATGGCGACGTGCTGGTGCTCGAGAATGTGCGCTTTCATCCGGAGGAAGAAAAGAACGACGAGGCGTTCTCGAAGCAGCTAGCCTCACTGTGTGATGGCGTGTTCGTGTGCGACGCGTTTGGTTCCGCGCATCGCGCCCATGCTTCGGTTGTGGGCATTACGAAATTTGTGAAGCAGGCAGCAGCGGGACTGCTGATGGAGAAGGAAATCGCGTATATCGGGAAGGCGGTGAGCAACCCGACTCGGCCATTCGTGGCGATTTTGGGCGGGGCCAAGGTCAGCGACAAGATTGAAGTGGTCGAAAACCTGATGAAGATCGCCGACGCTATGTTGATCGGCGGAGGTATGGCATACACCTTCCTCAAAGCGCAGGGACTGGGCGTCGGGAAGTCACTGGTTGAGGCGGACAAGATCGACTTGGCGAAGAAGATCCTGGCGGACGCGAAGCAGAAGAACTTCAAGTTTCTCCTTCCGGTGGATGATGTGATCGCGCCGGAATTCAAGGCCGACGCTCCCTCGAAGGTGGTGGACTCCACTGCTATGCCAGCGGACCAGATGGGGCTGGACATTGGTCCGAAGACAATCGCTGCGTATAAAGCCGAGATTGCCAAGGCCAAGACCATCGTGTGGAACGGGCCAATGGGCGTTTTTGAAATGCCGGCGTTCGCCAAGGGCACACTGGAAATTGCCAAGGCGGTGGCTGCGGCGACCGCTGCCGGTGCGACTTCCATTATTGGCGGAGGGGACTCCGTAGCCGCGGTGCATCAGTCGGGAGTGGCGAAGCAGATTTCTCATATTTCGACGGGCGGTGGCGCATCGCTTGAATTTCTGGGCGGACGCAAACTTCCTGGCGTGGAGGCATTGACGAACAAATGAGCGAAACCAAACGTCGCCGGGTAATCGCCGGCAATTGGAAGATGTATAAGAATCAAAAGCAGACACGTGCGTTTTTCCGGGCATTCAAACCGCTGGTGACGGAAGTGACGGATTGCGACATCGTGATCGCCCCGCCCTTCACGAACATTCCGGCTGCAGTTAAAGCCGCCAAGGGCACTATGATCGGCATCTCCGCGCAAGACGTGTTCTGGGAGAAAGAGGGTGCGTTTACGGGGCAGATCTCCACCGGCATGCTGGTGGAGGCAGGCTGCAAGTACACCATTATTGGCCATTCGGAGCGGCGCCAGTTCTTTGGCGAAACGAATGAAACGGTGCTAAAGAAGACGAAAGCCGCTCTCGCGGCGGGAGTTACGCCGATTGTGTGTATTGGGGAAATGCTCGCCGACCGGGAGGCGGGCAACACGGAAAAGGTGATCGAGGAGCAGTTCAAGGGCAGCGTGGGCTCGTTGACCCCGGAGGAATTCTCTCGTATTCTGATAGCTTACGAACCGGTTTGGGCGATTGGCACTGGCCGCACAGCTACACCGGAAATCGCGGCGGCGGTGCACAAGTTCGTTCGCCAGTGTGCTGAGACACAGTTTTCCGCAAGCCATGCTTCCTCCCTGCGAATTCTCTACGGTGGAAGCGTCAAGCCTGACAACATTCAGGGATTGATGGCGCAGGAAGAGCTGGATGGAGCCTTGGTGGGTGGGGCGAGCCTGGACGCGAAATCATTCGCGAGTCTAGTAAAAGATTGGCCTCGGTAGCGGGGGAAACTTCAGCAGCACGCAGGAAATTTTACTGTTTAGATTGAGGTGCAGGAAATGCCAGCTTGGATGAAATGGACGTTCGCGCTGCTTGTGGGCTTCGCGATCATCGTGGTCGGGTTTCGTTGGGCGCCATGGCTGCTCACCACCTTTTTCGTCATGAACTGCTTGGTGTTGATCATCGTGGTGCTGCTGCAGAGCGGCAAAGCCGCGGATCTTGCCGGAGCATTTGGTGGCGCGGGTAGCCAGACGGCATTCGGGCCCCGAGGGGCCGCGACGGTGCTTTCACAGGCCACTACTTGGTGCGCGGTGATGTTTATGATCTGCGCTTTGGCGTTGGTCGTGCGCGTGGACCGTACCGTGGAGTCAGGCGGTTCGATCTTGCAGAAATACTCGAAGCCTGCACCTGCGCCCACCAAGACTGTGCCGGTAACACCAGCACCTACTACGCCGCAACCTGCGGCACCGCAATCTGCTCCGCCACAACCGGCTCCCGCGAAGCCGTAGTTTTTGGAGTGCGGGAGCCCTGCTCCCGCTTTGAACAGTTAACGAGAGCAAGCCAACCAAATAGTTTGGGAGACGGAGCTGTGGGTGAGAAAGCGGCAGCAAGGCTGCCGCACGCCAATGAGCACTCCAAGGAGCGCCTTGCCCGTTCATCAGGGCGCAGCTACAATAAATAGGTCTTCCTCAGTGCGGTCGTGGCGGAACTGGCAGACGCACCAGCTTGAGGGGCTGGCGGTAGCAATACCGTGGTGGTTCGAATCCACTCGACCGCACCATCTTCCGTTTCAGTCTTATTCGAATCGCAATAATCCTTAGTGTTTTTCTAAACATGTGGCGCATTCCAGATAAGGTGTTGGGTGTATTGACCCAACGCGGGGCATGAGGATACTTTCCCATCCTAGGAGTCGCTCCATGCCCGTGCCGACGTACGACATCTTTGCGGGACGCGTAGATAGAGATGCGATTTGGATTGAAGCAGTTGAAGGCTTGGGAAACGCCTACGAGTTAATGACCAAAATCGCTGCGAAGACTCCCGGACAGTACTTCGTTTTTTGCCCAAGAACGCACACCGTTCGCGGTTCCATCGATACGTCCGTACCGGAAGAGACCAGACTACGGGCGTCTGCCTAAATCTATCTCAGGAGCTCCAGCTGCAACCAGTAGCTGTGTTCGCTCTCGGCGAAAAGCCAAGGCAAACCTTCTTTCGAAAGCTCGCCAAGGACTAGTGACTTAGGGCGGGCACAGCGGACGTGCCAACAATGAGAAATTCGTATTTCTTGCCGTTCGCTTTGAACTTCATTTTGTCTTTATCGATGGTGAACTCTACAGGCGTGTTGGCCGGAATGATGGTTTTGTCGCCAGGTTTTGGCTGACGAATCTGATATTCCGTTGTGGTGGTGCGGACCGTGTAC
>DATERF010000001.1:0-31495 GCA_035271845.1 Candidatus Acidiferrum sp. | reverse complement strand
TTGGAATACGTATCTCCAGGTTTGAGCCGATCGCCACATCGAACCGCGTGCGAAACGCCGCACCACTGCGGCACAAATTCTCGCTGGCCGTATCTTCTTCGAAGCTGAATCCGCGAGCGTCTTTTCCGCGCACACGTAAAGGTAGGTGTACTGAAATTCTACGTTCGGACCGCTGCCGGGCCGACTTCTCGGTTGTCTGACTCATGGGTTGGATTCCCCCCAACGGCCGCTTTCCGCTCAAAGAAGCGTTCGACGTTTTCGACTACTTCCCCTGGCGTGCGCGCCAAATGTACTATCCTGCGCAGCTCGCTGCCATTCCCCACTCCATGTGTAAACCAGCAAGCGAACTGTTTCATTTTTCCCATGCTATCCGGCGCATTGGAGTTAAGAATTTGCCTGTAGTAGCCAGAAAGTAAACGGTGCCGGTCTTCCTCCGTCGGCGCCCTGTATCGCCCTGTCTCTCGAAACTCTGCCATCTGCGCGAAGATCCACGGGTTCGTCGCTGCCGCACGACCGATCATTACCGCATCGCATCCGGTTTCCCGCACCATCTGCGCCGCATCTTCCGGGCACTGAATATCGCCATTCCCGATGATCGGAATCTTCACGGCTTGCTTCACTTCCGCAATAATGTTCCAATCCGCTTTCCCCGCGTAGCCCTGCAAACGGGTCCGAGGGTGAATGGCCGCGGCTTCCACGCCCGCCTGCTCCGCCATCCTCACCACTTCCTTGGCCACAATGGAATTCTCGTCCCACCCCGCGCGCAATTTGATCGTCAGTGGAATCTTCACCGCAGCCCGCACGACGCGAAAAATTTCATCCAGGAGCGGCAGTTCCCGCAACAACCCAGACCCACCGCACTTCACCACTTTCTTCGCGGGGCACCCCAGGTTGATATCCACGGCGTCATAGCCCAGGTCTTCCACCATGCGTGCGGCCTCCGCCATTACCAGCGGATTTGCGCCAAACAACTGCGCCGCGATCGGATGTTCATCCTCCTCAAAATACAAATAACGTTGCGTCTTCTTGGCGCTCCGCGTAATCCCCTCGGAACTGGTGAACTCCGTCATCAGCAATCCACAGCCACCCTGCCCGCGAATCACTCGCCGGAACAATGTGTCCGTCACGCCCGCCATCGGCGCCAAAACTGTCGCCGGGCGAATACACAAATCCCGGACCTTGTATTCTGCGGGAATCAGCGCGGAATACGTCGCATCAATCGGGCATTCGCTCCTCCCCAGGATGTCGCGCGCCCTCTCGCTGAATTGTGGATTGTCGCAGTTAATTCTTTTCTTCCCTCTTCGCTGCTTCTGCCGGTTCGTCCGCCAGATATCTCTCCAGCCGCAAAAACTTGCGCCCCAGCGCTCCGCTATACGTCGACCACTCTTCTTCTCCAGATTCGGTCGTCATCGCCGCCCGCACTGCCGCTACTTTCGAATCCATGTCGTCCAGATAGTGGAACACCAGCGCTTCCCGAATCATCGGCAACTTCGGCGATCCAAACTCGTACTGGCCATGATGACTGATCAGCATGTGCTGCACCACTGCCTTCAGTTTCGCCGGAAATCCCTCGACCTCCTCCATAGCCTTCGCCACGGTTTCCAATTCCATAACGATGTGCCCCAGCAGTTGTCCCTCAGTGGTATAGGTCACCGACCGCTCGTAGCACAACTCATCGAGCTTCCCGACGTCGTGTAGCATCGCCGCCGTCAGCAACAGATCCACGTCCAGTTCCGGGTAGTGCGCCGCAACCAGTTTCGACAGATCGCACAATCCCGCCACATGCTCCAACAATCCTCCAAGATAGGCGTGATGCATGACCTTAGCGGCAGGCGCCCGTTTGTAACGTGCCGCGACCTGCGGGTCATTCAATATCTTCAATACCAACGCCTTCAGCCACGGGTTTTTCATGCCCGCGGCATCTGCTAGAACCTGCTTGTACAATTCCTCTACGTTAAACGGCGTGTGCGCCAGGAAATCCGCCAGATCGATTTCCTCGGGCTTCGCCACCCGGAACTGTTGCAAAGACAATTGCGTCTTGTTCCGGTAGATTTCCACGCGTGCCTGCACCTTAACAAAATCATCGCGATTCACCGTCTTTGCGCAGGACTCGAACTGGTCCCACATCCGCGCTTCAACCGTTCCGCTGCGGTCACCCAGCTCCATTCGTAAGTAAGGCTTTCCGTTGTTGGTGTTGCGGACTTCTTTTTCATGTACGAGGAAAAAGCCGGTGATCACCTGATCCGCGGTCAGATCCTTGACGAAAGGACTCTTCATGATTTCGGCTCGGTCGTTTTCCCGAACAAGAGATACTTCTTGTGGCCTTTCTTCTCCTTCGTGGATTCCGGTGTCGCGCTGACTTCTTCGATCTCCGAATTCCCGCCGCCAGCCATCTCCTGGAATCCGGGTTTGATTACCACGTAGCTCTGCTCGCGCAATGTCTTCAGATACTCACGCAGGGCCGGCTCCATCTTTTCGCTATAAAGCCGTTCCTGTATCTCATTCTCAACCTTGTCAAACGACTGCTGGCCTTCGTCGTAGTGCTCCAAAACTTTGAGCACCAGGAAGCCTTGCTTCGTTTCAATCACGTCGGTCATCTCGTTTTTCTTCATCTTGAAGACCGTATCTTCTAGTTCCTTGGAAAGTTCGCCACGTTTATACACGCCCAGAAAACCGCCCTGTTGAGCGGTGGCGCCATCGGAGAAGCGCTTTGCCAGTTCTCCAAAATCTTCGCCATCCTGCACTCGATCATGCAGCTTCTGAGCCTTGGCCTTCAACTCCGGTATCTCCGACTCTTTCTTGCCTTCTGTCTTGATCTCGATTGCGCTCAGTGCCACCTGTTCCGGCCTTATGAAGTCCTTCTTGTGATCCTCGTAATACTTCATCATTTCGTCGTGGCTGACGTTGATGTGCGATCCCACTTCCCGCCGGATCACTTCCTGTGTCAACAAGTGATTGCGGATATTGCTCTTGAAATCTTCCCAGTTGATGTTCTGAGAACTAACCGCTTTCTCCAATTCATCCAGGTCCTTCAGCTTGTTCTGTTGCCGAATCTGATCCAACTGCTTGACCACTTCCGGCTCCACGTTGATGTCCATGTCTTTACCGCGTTGTGCCAAGAGCGACTGGTCGATGAGATCCCGCAATGCGTACTTCTCCGCGTCCTCCACCGCCATTTGAAGCTGCTCGGGCGTGCACCGCCCACTGCACTGGTCTCGCGCACCATCCGCATCCTGGGCTTTGGCTTTGTCCAGTTCCGATCGCGTAATGATCTCATTGTTCACGCGCGCGATAATTTCTTCAACCACCTTGCCTTCGCCTTCTGTCGTCTTCTTCGCAACATTTGCTGGGGGGGTATCGTTCTTCTTGGGAGCCGCTGGCTTGGTATCCGCTGGCGCTTCTTCGGGTGCCTCCATCTGGGGCTTCTCCAGCGCCGGTGGATTCTGCGCTGGCGGGTTTTGAGCCGGAGGATTCTGAGACGAACTCTCACCCGGAGGTGTCTGAGCCGGGGGATTTTGGGCAGGTGGGTTCTGCGCGGGCGGATTCTGGGCCAAAAGCGGCCAGGCGATCAATAATCCCGCAAGTAAAGCTACTTTTTTCATAAATTGTCCCATCTTAAAAGTTTAACTTGGATTCCCTGCCGTGTCAGCCTCAGCTTTGCCCGCTGAGACCTGTCAAAACCTTACGCAATGCCCCGGTTACCTGCTCGCCTCGATCCACATCCATCCAAAGGACCCCGCTTGGGTCGAGTTTGATTCCCTTTCGCGACCTCACGACCTTAACCACGGCAGAAGGATCGAGGGTTGTCTCGGGATGGAACCGCATGGCAATTTTGCTCCCCTGGCGCTCCACGGCAGCAATCCGCAAACGCTCACACATGGATTTGAGAACAGCAAACTCCAGAAGGTTTTCTACTGCCTTCGGTAGCGCCCCGAACCGATCCTCCAGTTCTTTATGCACGTCCTGCTTCTCCGCTTCGCTTGCCACCGAAGAAACCCGCTTATAAGTTCGCAATCGCAAATTTTCGCTCGGAATGTATTCCGGTGGGATCCGAACGTCCATCCCCAGGCTTAGCGTGGTACGCAGTTCAGGTGCCGCTTCTTCGCCCTTTAGTTTGGCCACTGCTCGCTCCAGCATTTGCACGTACATGTCGAAACCAATCGCTTCAATGTGTCCGTGTTGCTGGCGGCCAAGCATATTGCCCGCTCCGCGCAATTCCAAATCCAGCGCCGCGATCCGGAATCCGGCACCCAGTTCGCTGAACTCCTTCATGGCCGCCAGCCGCTTGCGTGCCACATCGGTGAGTACCTTCTCCGGCGGGACCAGCAGGTACGCGTAAGCGCGTTGGCTCGACCGCCCCACCCGTCCCCTCAACTGATAAAGCTCCGCCAGTCCCAGCCGGTCCGCCCGATTGATCAAAATCGTGTTTGCCCGTGGAATATCCAGTCCGTTTTCGACGATGGTCGTCGCTACCAGCACGTCCGCTTCATCGCGAATGAACTTCAGCATCACCTGTTCCAGTTCCCGCTCACTCAATTGCCCGTGCCCGACGACCACGCGCGCCTTGGGAACTAGCTTGGACACCAGGGTCCCGAGCGAATAGATCGACTCGACCCGGTTGTGGATGAAATAGACCTGGCCATCGCGCGCCAATTCGTTTTCGATGGCCTTCTTCACGATTTCTTCGTTGAACGGCGATACTACGGTTTGGATCGACAGCCGGTCCCGCGGCGCCGTTTCGATTACTGACATATCGCGCAAACCCACCAGCGACATGTGCAATGTTCGCGGAATTGGTGTAGCGGAAAGTGCTAGGGCGTGCACGTTTTTCCGCATCTCCTTCAATCGCTCTTTGTGCGCCACGCCAAATCGTTGCTCTTCGTCCACCACCAGCAAACCCAAATCCTGGAACTTTACGTCCTTCGACAGCAGCCGGTGCGTCCCGATCACGATGTCGATTTTCCCGGTTTCCAGGTCAGCCATGATCGCTTTCTGCTCTGCCGGAGTTCGAAACCGGCTCAGCATCTCGATGCGCGCCGGAAATGCCGCGAACCGTTTCTTGAAAGTTTCAAAATGCTGAAACGCCAGCACCGTCGTCGGCGTCAGCACCGCCACTTGCTTGTTTTCACTTACTGCTTTGAAGGCCGCGCGCATGGCTACCTCGGTTTTGCCGTAGCCGACGTCGCCGCATAGCAAGCGGTCCATGGGTGAGGATTTTTCCAGGTCGCGCTTCACATCCGCGATCGCCGTCAGTTGGTCCGGTGTCTCCTCAAATTCAAACGCGTCCTCGAACTCCCTCTGCCAGGTGCCGTCCGGCGCAAACGCAAAGCCTTGCGCCGTTTTTCGTTCCGCGTACAGAACCAGCAATTTGTCGGCCATGTCCTCCAATGATTTCCGTACCCGCGTTTTCCGCGTGTTCCAGGCGGTCCCCCCGAGTTTGTCCAGGGCCGGGTGCGTCCCCTCTACTACGCGATAGCTCTGGACCAAATCCATGCGCTCCAGCGGCACGTACAAGCGCGAATCTTCGGCATAACGCAGCAACATGAACTCACCGCGCCTGCCGTCAGACTCAATGAGACGCAGCCCTTCGAATTGCCCAATCCCGTGATCGATATGCACCACGTAATCGCCCGGTTTCAACTCCGCAAAATCCGCGAAAAATCCAGACGTGCGGATCTTCCGGCCGGGCCGGTCTACCGCCGGCGTCACATCGAACAAATCCGCGTTGCCGTACAGCGTCAGGCTCACTTCCGGAAACGCCACGCCCGCGGCGAATGGCGCGCGCACCAGCAGCAGCCGCGCCGTTTCCGAAGCGCTTTCCGCGGTGAACCCCGCAGCAGCTTCTTCCGTTTCCCCTAGCACGTAAGGAACTTCGTACTCACGGCAAATATCCGCGTATCGCTCTAGTTCCCCTGCACTGGCCGCCGTAAGGAACACGGTCCCGCCCGCCGCGATTTGCGACCGTATCTCGCCCAGGCATGCCACCACGTCTCCGTGGAACCTAGTGCTTGGCCTGGAATTCAACTCAAATCGTTGTCCGCCGGACTGCGTCAAACTCAACTGCTCCAGTTCAATCCGCGAGGTTTTGTTTAGCGTTTTTTCCCATTGCTCTTCGTTCCAGAAAAAGTCAGAAACCAAGGGCGCGTCTGCTTGTCCATGCCGCTCGTAGTTTTCCGTCGCCGCTTCCAGGATCTTCTTGCGTGTCTCGCGCAGTGTTTCGGGTTCATCGAGAAACACAATCGGTTTCAGCGAGCTTTCCGCTAGTTCGAACAGTGCGCTGCCGCCGGGCTCTTTCGTGACCCCAAACCACCCTCCTGGCTCCCACTCCTGCGCCTCACGACTCCCTGGAGCGGGCACGCTCCACTCCGCCAGCGGCAGAATCGTGGTTCTGACTACCGGGGCGATTGAACGCTGTGTTCGGGAGTCAAATTCGCGCACCGATTCCACGGTATCGCCCAATAACTCGATGCGCACGGGCCGCAATGCCTCCGGAGAGAACACGTCCACAATTCCACCGCGCACGGCAAATTGCCCGGGCAACTCCACCATCTCCGTACGCGCATAGCCGATGCCCGCAAGATGCGTGATCAGTTCTTCATGATCTGCTTCCGTGTCTTTCGCGAGGGTACGCGCGAGGGTCAGATAGACGTAAGGATCCTGGTAGCGCCACAGTGCCGCTGCCGCGGGTGCCAGCACCACGGAAACCTCTCCATTCGCCAAGCGGTAGAGCGTAGCGGCGCGTCGTTCCAGAATGTCGGCGTGAGGCGCTTGCGGATCCCAAGGAAGACTGTCGAACGCAGGCAGCACTGCGATTCCGCCAGTAGGACCCGGAAAGATCTGTGCGAAGAATCGCAGGGTTTCAGCAAGTTCCTCAGCTCGCCGGTTGTTTTCCGTAACAAAGAAGGCGGGGCGGCGTAGTTCGTGGACCACATACGCTGCCACCAGCGGCTTGGCCACATCGTGCAGCCCAGAAAGGCCCACTAGATTGGAGCCCGCGCGCAGCTCTCCCACTACGCCCTCCATTGCAGGGTGACGCAGGAGTGCTTCCAGTCGCTCTCTCACCGCCGGCAGTATCATTTATTCCGGATTCGGTCCCTTTGCACGGCGCGTTGGTCCAACACTTCGCTTCTTTCACGCAAACTGTTTGGCAGTTCTCTATTCGCGAATCTTTTTCAGAATCTCCGTGGTTGAATATCCTGGCACGACGTCAATCAAAACCACCTTGCCCCCGGCCGCCTCGACTTCTTCCCTGCCCACTATTTGATTCCCCGGCCAGTCGCTTCCTTTAACCAGAATGTCCGGCAAAAGGGCCGCAACCACTTTCTGGGGTGTCAATTCATCAAAAATCAAAACTCCGTCGACACATTCCAGACTCGCCAAGATTTCCGCGCGTTCTTCCGCCAGAATCAGCGGCCGCCCCGCACCTTTCAGTGTCCGCACACTCTCGTCGCTGTTGATCCCCACGATCAGAAAATCCCCAAGGCCTCGAGCTGCTTCCAGGCTATGGATATGTCCCGGATGCAACAGGTCAAAACAACCATTCGTGAACACCACGCGCTTGCCGTTGCGTTTCTCCCGGCCAAACTGCACAATCATTTCTTCCAATGTTAAAACCCCTGCGTGCAAAGGCTCTCCATGTTCGGTGAAAGAAACAGGACTGCCGCCAGTCTCGGAATACCAGTTTATCACGCCCTAGAATCTGACCCTTTCCGGAGCACTTCGCTTGAATAAGAAAAAGCAGGTATTGCAAGCGGTTGCTGGGATTCTGTGTCTGGTCGTGGGAGGCGCGCTCGCGCTGTACCCCACACGCCGCTACACGGAACACCACTACGTCGTCGACGCCGCTTCCTGCCGGATGGACTTGATCATGCTCAACCGCGCAGACCTGCTTGCCGGGCCAGATACGGGATCGGTTGTGCTGCTGCACGGCATCTCTGCAAACAAAATCATCATGCAGTATCTCGCGCGATCGTTCGCCGAATTGGGCCTGCGCGTCTATATCCCCGACTTGCCCGGCCACGGCCGCTCCCCCGGACCCTTTACGCCGGAGCGGGCGGAATCTTGCAGCGGATCGCTCCTGCGGGGGTTGGCCGCCCGGGGGATGATCGTTCCGGATCGCACCATTCTTGCTGGTCATTCCATGGGCGGAGCCATCGCGCTCCGTCTCGCCGCCAAATTCCGCCCTGCCGGGGTGATCGCCATTTCTCCAGCACCCATGCAAACCGCGCACGGAGGGATCCCCGAGAATCTATTGTTTCACACACTGCCAATTCCGTATCCGAACACCCTGATTCTAGCCGGCCAATTTGAACCACCGAGCCTTGTGGACAACGCGGAGGATTTCGCCGCCAACGCAAAAGAGCCGTCGGTGAAATTCTCGAAAATGTCGTGGAATACGCATGTGAGCATACTGTTTTCGCCGACAGCCGCGCGTGAATCGCAAGCGTGGGCAGCCCGTCTGCTCTCTTTACCCAACGATGCGCGATTGCCGTGGCGTACTAACCTGATCGGCTGTTTCGTGGGGATTGTGGGGCTGCTGCTAGTCGCCGCGCCGTTCCTCCGCGAAATGATTGGTGACAAACCAGTCGCCGATTCGGACATCGCAAATTCCGTACCGCGCTTTCGCGGTGCGCTCGAGGTGGCGTTGTTCTCCGTCGTCGCCCTGCATCTTCTTCACTATTGGCAGCCTCTGCGAGTCCTCCATCTGTTCGAAGGCGATTATCTCTCTAGCTTTTTCCTTATTGTTGGCCTGGGATTGCTTCTCCTTCACCTGAAACTGGCTCGAGAAGGCTTCCGCACGCGGCCCGGCTTGGTGCTCGGCGCAGCCACCGCTGGCATCCTGCTGCACTTTCTCATCACCGGTTGGTTCGAACTCACTGCCACGAGTGCGTGGTTGAACCTGCAACGTTGGGAGCGTTTTCCACTGTTCCTCTTGTCCGCCTTCGTCTTTCTGTACGGCATCGAGCTCATTGCTGGTCCTGTGGTGAATTCGTCAAAACGCTATGCGTTCTGGTTCCTGCTCGTAGTTCTGGCGTGGTTCTCTCTTGCCTTTGGCGTGCTGTATCTGAAGACTGGGGAAATCCTGCTGGTGCTTTTGTCCCCTTACTTCGCGTTGCAGTTCCTGCTCTCTGGACTAGGTATCCAATTGGTACGCCGTGAATCAGGCTCGCCCACAGCCGCCGCAGTCTTCGGTGCTATACTCCTTACTGGGTTTTGTCTGGTGATCTTTCCCTTGTCCTGACAGACGCCAGGCTCCCGAAGTGTGGCCCATCCCTCCTGCGCCGGAGATGGCAACAACTGAAATTGCGGTGACGAATGGCTGAGTATGTCATTGTCGGTGGTGGGCCTTCTGGTGCCATGTGCGGCGAACAACTCGCCCGCTCTGGCCACACGGTGGACATCTTCGATGAACATCTGGCTTGGGAGAAGCCCTGCGGAGGCGGTTTAACCTACAAAGCCACACAGTGCTTCCCTTTCCTGCTCGACAACCCACTCCCTAAAAAGCTCGTTCAAAAAGTGGAAATCATTAGCGCCGAAAATCAGCGCGCTTCTCTGGACTTGCAGCATCCCATCGTCATTTATTCGCGCACCATTCTAAATGGGCTGCTTCTGGATCGCGCGCGTGATGCTGGCTGCCGTATCCATCATTCCCGCGTTCAAACCGTTGACACGTCTGTGCAGCGGCCCCGCTACTCCGTCGATGGGGAATGGCAAGACTCCGATTTCGTGGTCCTCGCCGGTGGTGCGCGCAATCAGTTCCTCCCCGGCACCCGCGCCCTTGCGCGCGATGAACTGGAAATGACCCAAGGTTATTTCGTCCCGCAAACCGCGGATCAGATTCTCATCAAGTTTCTACCGGAGTTCGAGGGCTACATCTGGTCGTTTCCCCGCGCCGATCATCTCTCTCTTGGCATTTGCGGAAGCATGCAAGCCCACACCAGCAACGAATTGCGTGGCCACCTGCACCACTTTGCAGGGACCGAAAAAATAGAAACCGCCAACGCAAAATTCTATAGCCACGTGCTCCCCTCGCCGCAGGTACGCACTCTGTCCGACCGCACTGTCATTGGTCACAACTGGGCTCTTTGCGGAGACGCCGCCGCCTGGGTTGACCCTCTCACAGGCGAAGGCCTGTTCTACGCCATGCGTTCGGGCGAAATCCTCGGCAAGTCCCTGGCGGAAGGCTGTCCGGAAAAGTATCCCGCACGGGTACGATCTTCGTTTTCTCTGGAATTGGAGTTTGCCGCTCGAATTGTCCGCCGCTTCTATCGCGGCTCTTTCCTGGGCACTGCCGTCACCACGCGCATGGTGCAATTCCTGCAGCGCAACGCTGTCTTCCGCCAACTACTCTCGGATCTGTTTTGTGGAACGCAGGACTACACGACCCTGAAGCAGCGCGTGCTTAGCCACCTGGGTGGAACGCTAAGCCAATTCGTCAACAGCGTCCTACGCTTCGATCACCCCGCCGCGAAAACGCCCACCTCTGACGCGGCCGACTAATTCCGCAGGTTACGCCAATACCCTCTGGAAGCGCTCGACAGCCCAGTCAATCTCCTCGCGCTTTATCACTAGGGGCGGAGCTATTCGGATAATCCGGCCGTGCGTTTCCTTGCAAAGCACTCCCTCTTCTTTTAGCGCTTCGCAGTATTTGCGTGCTGCGGTGTGCAGTTCGACCGCAATCCACAACCCACGCCCGCGAACCTCTTTAATCAACGGACTGCGCAAATCCTTTAGCTTTGCCAGAAAATAGCCGCCCAGCTCTGCCGAGCGCTCCACAAGTTTTTCTTCCGCTAACACGCGCAGCGCCGTCCGTGCAATCGCGCAAGCCAACGGATTTCCGCCAAAGGTGCTGCCATGATCACCCGGGCCAAATACTCCCAGGATTTCCCTGGACGCCAACACCGCTGACACCGGATAAAATCCGCCCGCCAGCGCCTTGCCCACGATCAGGACATCTGGCTGGATACCCTCATGCATATAGGCGAACAGCTTCCCCGTTCGTCCTAAGCCAGACTGAATCTCGTCTACCATCAACAACACGTTATTCTCGTGGCAAATCGCCGATATTTCTCGGAGGTACCCATCCGGCGGAATCACGATTCCCGACTCCCCCTGAATGGGTTCGCACAGAAACGCGCAAGTGTTTGGGGTGACGGCCTCTCTCAGCGCTTGCGCATCGCCAAACGGAATGATTCGAAAGCCGGGCGTCAAGGGGCCAAAACCCCGGCGGTACTGTTCGTCACTCGAAAAACTGATCACGGTCACCGTGCGCCCGTGAAAGTTTCCGGCGCAAACGATGATTTCCGCTTTCGCGTCAGGAATTCCCTTCTTTGTGTAACCCCATTTTCGGGCAGCTTTCAGCGCAGTTTCCACCGCTTCGGCGCCGGAGTTCATCGGTAACGACATTTCCATGCCCGTCAGTTCGTGCAAATCTTTGTAAAGCAAGGGCAGTTGCGAATTGCGAAACGCACGCGAAGTCAGCGTCACTTTGCGGGCCTGTTCGACCAATGTCGCCAGAATTCGCGGGTGGCAATGGCCCTGGTTCACGGCGGAATAGGCCGCCAAGCAATCCAGGTAGCGCTTTCCTTCCACGTCGTACACCCAGCAGCCTTCGGCGCGCTCCACCACGACATCCAGCGGATGGTAGTTGTGCGCCCCATAGGCGTCTTCTAGGGCAATCAGTTCTTTGGCGGTTAGCAATTGTTCTTCCGTAAGTTGCATAAATCACCCTGGTTCCTTAGACGGAGCCCTTGGCGCTATGGTCGATAGGCACCTCAAGCCACTGGAGCGAGCGCTCTCAGTTCCCAGGTCCATGGAGCGAGGGGACAGCAGCGACGGCGCAGTCGTACAATTCGCCGTGGAAGGAACTATTTAAATGATGGCACCGAGACCACAAATTGTGCAATAGCCAGAGTAGGATAGGTAACCCCGAGGGCCAGCAGCCAGTTTTGGGTAAGAGGTTGTATCGAAGCCGCGCCGACACGCGTCCTAGTGACAGGCGCTTACAGGTGTTGGCAGCCCGACGTGGGTTGTAGACGAGGAGGTCAACGACATGAGGAAAAGAACGCTCGCGATTGTAGCTATCGTGCTGGTTGGGGTTCTCGTCGCGCTCGCTTCGCCGAGACATCATGCCCCGACGCAACCGGGAGATGTCACCGACCTCAAGGTTACGATTCGGGAATGGGCCGTTCCGACAAAGGGCGCCCACCCTCACGATCCCGCGGTGGGGCCTGACGGCGCATTGTGGTTTACCGAGCAGATGACCAACAAGTTGGGACGCCTCGACACGAACACTGGCGAATTCAAAGAGTATCCCCTCGACGAAGCTAGGGATTCCGGGCCTCACGGTCTGGTAGCCGACGGCGACGGTAACATCTGGTTCACTGCCAATTTCGGCGGCTACATCGGTAAGCTCGACCCGCGCACAGGCAACGTGACCGAATACAAAATGCCGAGTGAAAAAACAGATGATCCGCATACGGCCGTGTTCGATGGCCATGGAAATCTGTGGTTCACCGTGCAGGGCGGAAACATGGTGGGGAGACTGGACCCCAGGTCCGGCAAGATCGTGTTGAAGGAAGTGCCAACGGAAAGCGCGCTGCCTTACGGGATTCAGATCAACAGCAAGGGCGTGCCCTTCTTCTGTGAATTGGGTACCAACAAGATGGCGTCTATCGATCCCGCCACTCTGAAAATCACCGAGTATGTATTACCGGAATCGGCTCGGCCACGGCGCCTGGCCATCGCGCAGGATGACACGGTATATTTCACCGACTTCAAGAGCGGCCATCTGGGCAGGTTGAACACGGCCACGGGCGCGGTGAGAATGTATACTTCGCCAGGCGGCGCACAATCCAACCCCTACGGCATCACCATCACGCCGGATGGGATGGTTTGGTATAGCGAATCTGGTGTAAAGCCCAACACCCTCATCCGGTTCGATCCCAAAACCGAAACCTTCGCCCGCGCCAATATTCCTTCCGGCGGCGGAGTTGTCCGCAACATGGTCGCTACTTCCGATGGCCGCGTGTATATTGCCTGCAGCGGCGTGGACAAGGTTGGCGTGGTCGAGGCCGCCAAGTAATTATCAACGTTCACGGGCAACTATGAGCTCACTTTTCCGATTCCTGTTCTCGCCGGCCCGTGGGCCTGCTAGCATTTTCTTGATTCGTCTGGCCGTAGGATTGATTTTCTTCTCGCAAGGCATCCTCAAATTCACCGACCCCGCGATGGGGGTGAACCGCTTTGCGCGCATCGGCTTTCCGTATTCCTATTTCACGGCGCACTTTGTCGGCACATTTGAAATCATCTGCGGGCTGCTGGTTCTCCTCGGGCTCTGGACCCGCGCCGCTTCCATTCCACTGCTGATCATCATCACCACAGCCATAGTCACTACCAAGCTTCCCGAACTCTCGCGGCCGACGCAGGGTTTTTGGTACATGGTCAGCGATGCGCGCACGGATTTTGCTATGCTCTGTTCGCTCGTTTTCCTGATCTGCGCGGGAGGCGGCGCTTGGGCGCTAGAGGGGCGCCGCCCACCGTCTAAGGAGTTGCGATGAAGAACTCGCCTGTTTCGCGGCGCTCGTTCCTGCAAACGAGCGGTCTGGCTGCCGGAGCCGTGTGGCTCGGCGAGACGAACCTCCTCAATGCAGCCGCGATTCCCAGGCAACAAACTGCCAATGGTCCCGCTGATTACACGCTGCACATCAAGAACTCCCCGGTTGAGATTGCTCCCAAGCGCATCGTGAGTGCCACTACGTACAACGGCCAGTTTCCGGGGCCGCTCCTTCGTTTCAAGGAAGGACAACCCGTCACCATCGACATCTTCAATGAAACGGATACTCCGGAACAGCTTCACTGGCACGGGCAGAAGATTCCGACAGATGTTGACGGCGCGGCGGAAGAGGGTACTCCTTACATTCCCGCACATGGCATGCGCCGTATAACTTTCACTCCCAACCCTCCGGGCTTCCGCTTTTATCACACGCATAATCGCGCTGCCGCCGATCTTGCTGCCGGCCAATATAGTGGGCAAGTGGGACCAGTCTATATCGAGCCCAAATCCGCTCCCGGCAATTACGATCGCGAGGTTTTTCTGATAATGAAGGAATTCGAACCGACTTTCAGCCGCGGCGGCGATATGGATATGAATTTTCTATCTCCCGCCACGCGCGTGAAATCCCTTGAGGATTCCGGCGAAACCGCGATGAAAGCATCTCTTGCCAAAGGCATGCCACACGGCTTTGAGGTTGGCTACGGCTCCTTCACCATAAACGGACGGATGTTAGGCCACGGTGACGCGATGCGCGTCAAGTCGGGTGAGCGCGTCCTGCTTCATGTGCTGAATGGCAGCGCCACGGAAATTCGCAGCCTTGCCTTGCCTGGCCATGCCTTCCAGGTCGTGGCCTTCGATGGCAATCCTGTCCCGAATCCGCTGAAAGTGCCTGTTCTGTGGCTGGGAACCGCGGAACGGATCTCTGCGATCGTCGAAATGAATCATCCAGGCGTATGGATTCTCGGTGACCTCGACAACGATGATCGCCGCCACGGAATGGGCATCGTCGTCGAATATGCCAACCACAAGGGCGCACCAGTGTGGGTGGCCCCGCCACCCTTCAAATGGAACTATGCACGCTTCGGCAAAACGGGCGCGACAGCGGCATCACCGGATGAAACCATCGAAATGACTTTCGCGAAGGACAACGCTGCCCACGAAGGCTTCAACCTCTGGTCTATTAACGGCACTTCATTCCCTATGACTGAAGGTGTTGTGCCCGCTTCCTTCCATCTGAAACAAGGCAAGCGCTACCGCCTGAAGATGCGTAATGCCAGTGATGATATTCACCCGATTCATCTGCACCGCCACTCGTTTGAGCTGACGCGGTTGGCAGGCGTGGCGACAGCGGGAATCCTGAAAGATGTGGTGATGGTGGGCGGTTACCAGGAAGCTGAGGTCGACTTTGTCGCGGACAACCCGGGCCTGACGCTCTTTCACTGCCACCAACAACTCCACATGGACTTCGGTTTCATGACGCTCTTCGATTATTCTTAAGAGTCGGCTTGAGCAGCAACGTCTCTTTGTTGCTGTAAGCGCTGTACTGCACACGCCTTAACCCTTGGCCGTAGTTTGTTTGGCTTTTCCCGCATCAAACCGGGTATTCTCCCTAGTGACTAGGACCTAAATGGCTACAGCTGCAACCACGGCGCCGGTGACGGCGGACGCCAGCATCAAAAAAGCAAAGAAGAAGATCAGGTGGCAGTCGCTACCCGAAATCTGGGCGCTGCTGCATCCGCGGCGGGGCATGTTGCTGTTGGGCCTGGTCCTGGTTGCGATTAATCGTGTCGCGGGTCTGGTGCTACCGGGGTCCAGCAAATATCTGTTCGACAATGTCATCGACAAACATCAGGTCAATCTCCTTCTTCCCATTGTCTTGGCTGTGGTTGGCGCAACGCTTCTTCAAGGAATTACGTCGTTCACCTTGACGCAGCTTCTGTCCAAATCCGCGCAACGCATGATCACCGACATGCGCAAACAGGTGCAGGCACACATCGGCCGGTTGCCCGTGGCGTATTACGACGCGAATAAGACTGGCGTGCTGGTCTCCCGTATCATGAGCGATGTGGAGGGCATCCGGAACCTGATCGGCACCGGCTTGGTGGAATTCGTGGGCGGACTTTTGACGGCGGTGCTGGCTCTGATCATTCTCCTGCGCACCAGCACCCTGATGACTCTCGTGGCCTTCGCTGTACTCGTCGCGTTCGCCCTATTCCTCAACAAGGCGTTCGCCGCCATTCGTCCCATTTTTCGTGCACGCCCGAAAATTAACGCCGAAGTCACCGGTCGCCTGACGGAATCCCTGGGCGGCGTGCGCGTAGTGAAGGGGTATCACGCCGAAGACCGCGAAGAGAAGGTATTCGCCAGCGGCGCGCAACGGTTGTTGGACAATGTACTAAAAACTCTGACCACCACTTCTCTGATGAGCCTTTCCGGCGCGTCCTTGATGGGTATTGTCAGCGCCATCATTATGTACCTCGGCGCGCGGCAAGTGTTGGCAGGCACGATGACCAAAGGCGAACTCATCGCGTACTCCGCTTATCTGGTGCTGATGGTTGCCCCCGTCTTCCAAATCGTGAACATTGGAACGCAGATCACCGAAGCCATCACGGGCCTCGAGCGTACCCGCGAGATCCTGAACGAATCCAAGGAAGATCAGGACCCGAAGCGTGGCGTGACTCTGCATCGCATTGAAGGCCGCGTGGAATTTGAAGATGTGCACTTTTCCTACGAAGCCAATAAGGAGGTGCTGCACGGCATCAGCTTTGTGTCCGCACCAGGAACAGTGACCGCCCTCGTGGGACCGTCGGGCTCCGGAAAATCCACCATTATTGGGCTGATTTCTGCTTTTTATGTGCCGACGCGGGGGCGCGTTTTGGTGGATGGGGTCGACCTGGCCACGGTGCGCCTGGATTCCTACCGCACGCAGCTTGGTGTCGTTCTGCAAGAGACGTTTCTTTTTGATGGTTCCATTCGCGAAAACGTGTCGTATGCGCGGCCAAATGCAACCGAGGAAGAGATTATGGCGGCTTGCAGGATCACGCGAGTCGACGAATTCGCGGAAACTTTTGAGAAGAAGTTCGACACCGTGGTCGGCGAGCGCGGAGTGAAACTTTCCGGGGGGCAGAAGCAACGCGTTTCGATTGCTCGCGCCATCCTGGCCGACCCGCGCATCCTGATTCTGGATGAGGCGACCTCCAGCCTGGACTCCGAATCGGAGGCGCTGATTCAGGAAGGCCTGAAATTCCTGATGCGTGGCCGCACCACGTTCGTAATCGCTCACCGCTTGTCCACAATTCGTCGCGCCGAGCAGATCCTTGTCGTTCAAGACGGCCGCATCCTGGAGCGTGGAACTCACGAAAGCCTGTATGCTGCCCAAGGCCGCTATTTCGAGCTGTATAACAAGCAGTATGCGGTGGAAACAAACCTGTTTCTTGCTCCCGGCGAAGGCGACAAGACCGACGATCAAAACGAGAGCGCGGGGAATAGTGCTGGGGGTAATTCCCTGCCCGAAGCAATTCGCATGATTCGCTCGCGCAATTCCTGAGCGCGTTCAGGACGGTTCCTCGCACCGTCATTCCGAGCAAAACGAGGAATCCCTCTTCGGTCAAATCAAGGAGGGATTCCTTCGAAGACTCCGTTCGCAATGACGAATCAGGATTTGTTCAATTGATTCACTACAGCGACGGGCGGCGCACCACCGCTTTCTTGGCCTGCGCGGCTTGCGCGGGCAGCAACGTAGCCATCTTGCGAATCATCGCGAGCACCAGCCGCTTATCTCCTTCGGAGAGCGTGGTGCTGTACTTCTTGATCTCGGCAAGGAAGCGAATTTCATCCTGGGAGAGTTCGCCAAGCATTTTCTGGGTTTCTTTGTCGCGTGGGGTCTCCGTGCCGGGGAAGAAATCTGCGAGAGAAATCTCCATGGCTTCGGCGATCTTGGCAAGTGTTTCGAGTGAAGGAACGGTGTGCCCGTTCTCAACGCGGGAAAGGTAGCAGCGCAACAACCCGGTGCGGCGCTCAATGTCGCCTTGCGACAGGCCGCGCTGGCTGCGGTAGGTTTTGATGACTTCGCCGATGTTGACTTGTGGTTTCTCTTTAGGCACGGGTTCCTCCAACGGAAACAGTAGCTTAGTGGCTAACAGTAGGACTGGCAAGGGCAAAACTCCGGCGAACGGTTCCTAAGGGTAACCGGCAGGTTGAAGCCCGATTTTGTGGGCGGCTGCCTGAGACTAGATCGTAGTCTGGCGAACCTAGTGCGAGAGATTCGCCGTGGCCGGAGCGATGTTGTAGCCGTCGAGTTCGAGGACCGGCGGTTTGCCGTCCGCGTCCGTCAAGTCATAGGTCGCGCTGACGGGTTTTTCTTCGCCAGGGAGCAGCGAGAAATAGTTGTCGTCCCAGAAGATGGGTACGATGTCGTCACCGCCCTTACCCTTGGTGGCGCGCAAGTGGACCTGAAACGCAACGCCGGAAGTGGGATTCTTCACCTTAACGGTGATGATTCCCTTCCCGGCCTCTTCATGCGCCGAAGAGGTCAGCTCCAGTTTGACTTGCGTCAACGAAGCGAGGCCAGTGAGGTCGGCGAATTCCTTCTGTGGTGTGTAGACCGTGTCTTTGCGTTTGGACCAGTCGAGCGTGTCCAACTTTGTGGATAGCCAGTAGAAGTTGTCACTGACTAGTTTGCCGGAAGCATCGTGAAGATAGAGTTTCAGAAAGTAAGTTTTGGAGAGATTGGCCGGCCTAGGTAGATCGAATGCCTTAACCGCTGCATCCGCGGGCAGATCGACTTTCGCATTGTGAGAGTCGATCTCTCTTCCATCGACATTGAACAACCGCGCGGTCGCCTCGAGCCCTTTGATCGGCTCATAGGTGCCGTTGACGACAGAAACGGAATTGTCGTTGTAATCGTATTGCACGTGGACGATTTCCTGAGCTTTCTTGGTGCCGAAATAGCCGCCAGCAGGAACCAGGTAATAGTCGTAGAGATGCCAAATGAGGGATGGCCAGGCATTGTTCTGCATCCACTGAATAACGCCGGTGGAAGTGTATTTGTTGCGGGCGTACGCCTCGAACATGGAGCGCTCATTATCATAAGCCATGGCCTGCGCTTTGCGCTCGTAATCATCCAGTGAAGTGGCCGGGCCGTAGCGTTTGTCCAGTGCATCGGTGAAGACATTGATGGTCGCAAAGCGATCACGCCCCGAATGGAAATTCCAGTAATCGTCGATAGGCCAGAGATGATCCTTAGGGATGAACTTCTCAAGACTTTCCTTGGGAGGAATGGCCGGGCCAGGGCTGGTTTCTGTGTTGTAGCCATAAGCGCCGCCCGCCTGCGTATCCGCGAGCCAGTAAACCGGAGGGACGTATTCGTATGGACCGGTCATCTTGACGCCGGATTTACCGGTAACGGTCGTCGGCGTCTCACTAGCTGAGGAGACGGTAGGATTGGGCCACTCCAGGTCTTTGAAGATGCCGAGATACATGTTCTCGATATCCGCAGGAGGAGGACCGTCGCTGCCATAGAACCAGACAAAAACACTGGGATGATTGCGCAGACGGGCAAGTTGGTCGACAAGAGAGGCGGCGGCGATGGATTTTGTTTCAGGCGTCCAATGCTTCCAGCGCTCCCAGGCGTCGCAGCAGCACCATCCGGGCATGACCAGGATGCCAAGTCGATCGGTCTTGTCGAAGAATTCGTCGCGATCGACTTTGCCTTCGAGCCGGATGGAATTCAGGCCCATGTCTTTTACATAGTTCAAATCCGCATCGAGGCGTTTTGAGGACCAGCGCAGGAGCATGTCCGGAGCCCAAGCGGCACCGCGGATGAGAACGTTTTTACCATTCACCTTGAAGAGACGACCGCCGCTGCTGGTAAGTTCGGAAGTGACTTCGCGGACTCCAAAATTCACTGTGGAGCTGTCGGATTCTCCGCCGCCGGAAACAACGTTAAACTTGGCGGTGTAAAGATACGGCTCTCCCATCTGATAGGGCCACCAGAGATGGGGTTGCGCCAACTTGAGCTGGGAAAATTGATCGGGAGTCAGGCGAACGGTTTTAGATTCTTTGGCAGCCAGTTCGACTGGCTGGCTGAGTTGCGTGCCGGCCAGATTTACCTGAAGACTCGACTTCACGGGATGGTCGGTTGTGTTGGTGAGAACCGCGCTGATGGTAAGAGTCGCCGACTTGTAATCTGCGCTGAGTTTTGAGGCAACGTAGGGTTGGCGAAGCGAGACAGCGCCGGTCTCAGAAAGAAAGACTTCGCGCCAGATGCCCATGTCCTTGTCAGGAGGCGTGGGATTCCAATCGACCCAAGTAATGCCCAGATCCCATTTTTCGGGGGCGAAGATTTCCACCGCGAGGGCGTTGGAGCCACCCTGCTTGAGAGCGTTGTCGACGCGAAGGTCGAATTCCCGGTACGCGCCGGCAACATCGGCGCGGTCGGCAATTTTCGTTCCATTCAGCCAAACATTGGCACGGTAGTTGATGCCGAGCAAATGGAGCCACGCCGTGGGCTTGGTGGAAGTGGGCGCAGTAAACTCCGTGCGGAACCAGAACGAGCAACGGTACGGACTATCGGCTGGCATGTCGCGGGTGGCAAAGACCCCCTTGTTGTCCATAACAAAGCCAGGAAATGATTTCAGGTTCATTCCGAAATCGGGATCGGGAAGGGTTTTGTCTGTCACCAACGCCCCGACAACTGTGCCAGGGACTTCGGCCGCATGCCATTTGGAAGCATCAAAGCCGACTGTTGAGATTTGCTCGCCCTTGGCGCCGTCCTGACAAGAAGACTGCATGCGCCATGTCCCGTCGAGATACTGGCGGTTAGCAGGGGTCTGTGCGGCCAAATATGAGGCGAAAAGAAAAAAGGCGAAGATCACCGAGGCAGTGAAACGGGAAGTGCGGAGTGAAGGCATAAGATTCCTCGCGACACAAAACGGCCAGAGAGTAATTTTTTTGACCAACTGGCGCCAGTGTACATTAAATCGATTCAAATATGGAACTAATTCCGGAATTTCGGCCAGACGAAGTGAGGGGCAAGCGTGGCCCGACGGTCATCTAAGCACAAATAGTTAGACATTCCGAGGGACTTTAACCCGCCGAAGTACGTCTAATGCCGTATGGTCCAGGCGCAGCGACTGGTAACAACATGTATGCCAGTCTGATCGCTCTCATTGCGATTCGCGAGGGCTTTTTGGACGGGGCTCCTATTGTTAAATCCTCAGGGAAGGGTCGGCCATGCCAGACACTGAAAATTATGCTCACGTTCTTTTGTTCGCCTGTCCAAATTGTGAAAGACCTCTCGTATCTGCCTGTGCGAGTACCAAGAAAAATCTGGAGGTGGCGGAAGCCGAGTGGTTCGCTCCGCACTGTCTCTGTGGATGGACAGGGGATCTTGCAGGCGTTACGGCCTTGAAGCACTGGGTGGAGGGGTGGGAAGGCAATCCTCCCATAGGCGCTGGGATACCCGGGTCTTGCGACGGAGAACCGCTGAATTCTGGCATTTGATTGCGCCAGGTTAAGTCGAGTCTGGGAAGAACGTGTCTTTGTGGATTGCCAAAGCATCCACGGCGTCCAAAAGCGTTTCGCTGATGCGGCTTTTGCTGACGATGCCTTGAACCCCGATATGCCTTGCCTCTTTAACGATATGTGGACCTTCGTGCATGGAGTAGAACAGGATGGGCACTTCCGGGAGTAGCCGGCGCAACTCGCTAGCAGCCGCAAACCCACCCATGACCGGCATCGTAAGATCAAGGATGATCAGGTCGGGCTTCATTTCCAGCGCCTTATTAATTGCTTCCCTTCCGTCTGAAGCTTCTCCACACACTTCGATATCGCGACGCGATAAGAGGATAGAGCGAACGCCTTTTCGTACGGCCTCATGGTCGTCAACAATTAGAATGCGGATCAGAGCGGGTTCCTTTAGCTCAGTAATGTTGCGAATCGCTCACTGTAAATAATGGGATAACGTACTGCCAATCAAGTGAACGCTGTAGGCAGAAGGCACTAGCGAAAAGTCGTCGCGCGAAGTCGAGGGAATGGTCCCGGAGGAGGGAGTCGAACCCACACGGGGAGTGATCCCCGGCAGATTTTGAGTCTGCTGCGTCTGCCAGTTCCGCCACTCCGGGAGAACTATATTGAAAATAGCATGGGCCGAGGGACGGGTAAAGACGAAGAAGGCGGATGGCTGGGCGGAAGATGCTGGGGTTGAGATCCTTCCCTTCGCCTGCCTGCCGCAGCAAGCTCAGGATTACAGCGTTACCGTGCCACTAGGAGCATACGCGGTGGCAACGCGAACGTGAGGTGACTCGAGGCTATGCCGCTCAAGGTGAGTTGGGTTAGAGTTGGTCAAAACACATCGCTCCAAGTGAGGGAACTATGACAAAAATTTCGCGTCGCGGTGTGTTGCGCGGGTCGGCTGCCTTTGTTGCGGGAGCGATTGCGTGGCGGAAAGACCTGGTTGCACGATTCGCCGCACCAGAACGATTTCAGACTGCACCACAACTGAAGTTTCCAACCGCGGCACGAGAGCGGCTGTCTGTGGCTTCCTGGCCATTTCGCGCGGAAATCGACAGTGCAACGAATGAATATCGGGACAAGAAGCGGCCGGGGATGGATCTGCGCGATTTCGCGGTCAAGGTGCGCGAACAATTTGGAGTTCCGGGAGTAGAACCGCTGAGCGTGCACTTCCCTTCCACGGACGAGCGTTATTTGAAGGGCTTTCGTGAGGAGATCGAGAAAGCTGGCGTGCACGTCGTAAACATTCCGGTAGACAATTCGGTGAGTTTCTACGATGCAGATGCGGCGACCCGAAAGAAGGCCGTCGAGCACGGCATGAAATGGGTGGACATTGCGGTCACGTTGGGATCACCTAGCGTGCGCACATCGATCGCGGAGGCGAAGAATTCCAAGCCGAATGTAGACGCCGCAGCGGAAAGCCTGCGTAGGCTAGTGGACTATGCGGCCACCAAGAACATCCTGGTGAATCTGGAGAATGACGACCTGGTGAGCGAGGATGCGTTTTTTGTGGTGAAAGTGATTGAGAAGGTGAACCATCCTTACCTGCATGCGTTGCCGGACTTTTGCAATTCGATGGCCAGCGGAAATGAGAAATTCAATTACGACGCGGTCACAGCGATGTTCCAGCATGCTTACAACATCTGCCACGTGAAGGATTCCGAGGTGGGAGACGAAGGAAAAGTATTTCGAGTGGACCTGAAAAAGACCTTCGACATCCTTAATGCCAGTCATTATAAGGGGTACTGCTCGATGGAGTGGGAAGGGCCGGAAGACCCGTACGTGGGCACCAAGAGACTGATCGCCGCCTCGCTTCAGTACCTTGCGTGAAAACGGGCCGGCCCCAGAAATTAATCATCTGCGCCTGAAGCGCTCAGCGAAGCGCCACACTGTTTGCAAAACAGAGCGTCGCGGTCGTGGTACCGCCGACCACATTGTCGCAACTGGGGGAAAGGATGCAGTAGGCGTGCATCGAGGACCAACAGCGTTTAGTTTTTGCCGAGAGAGAATTTCTCTGCGCTTGCGGGCGTTGAGAGGAGCAGATAAACTCCGCTTCTAAATGGATACCGCTCCAGGTCCGGAAGTGAACCTATCGCCGCTCGAAGACCCGCGAGGCCGCTTGCTGGGTTTTTGGGCGCTGATCGCGACGCAATTTCAAGGTGCATTCAGTGACAATGCCCTGAAATGGCTAGTCAGCTTTCTGGTGCTGGAATCGAGTATTTCGCGCGAGCAACGCGATTTCCTGTTTGTATTGGTGGTGCCGCTGGTCTTTGCCATTCCTTTCGTAGTCTTCTCCATACCCGGTGGATATTTCGCAGACCGATTCAGCAAACGCAGCGTAACCAAGTGGACGAAACTGCTGGAACTGGTCACGATGGGCGGAGCGACGTATGCACTGTGGCAAAATCGGCTAGATCTGGCCGCGGTTGCGTTATTTTTCGTGTGCATGCAAGGGGCAATCTTCGGACCGTCCAAGTACGGATTGTTGCCGGAATTGCTGCCCACCAGCAAGTTGAGCTGGGGCAACGGTGTGATCGAGTTGTGGACCTTGCTGGCGGCAATCGGCGGAACACTGGCTGGCGGGTTCCTGGCGCATTATTTTCGCGGGCAGCAACAGTGGTCGGGGTTCTTCTTCATCGGGCTGTCTCTGCTGGGCCTGCTGACGAGTCTGGGAATTACCCGCGTACCTGCTGCAGATGTGGCGCGACGCTACCAGTGGAACTGGGTGAAGGAATTTGTAGAAGAAATCCAGCGGATGAGACAGGACGCGGTGCTGTGGGTGGCGGTGATCGCCAACACGTTTTTCTGGTTTCTCGGCGCGCTACTTTTGCTGAACATCGTGCTTTATGCGACGGACGTTCTGCAGGTGGACGAAGCGCGAAGCAGTTATCTCCTGGCCGCGTTGAGTTTGGGAATCGGAGTGGGGAGTTTTTGTGCCGGATACGTGTCGGGCCGAAAAATTGAGATGGGAATGATTCTGCCGGGGATGAGCGGAATCGTGCTGGCGACCGGGGCGTTGTTCGTTCCCGGCTTGAGCTACGAAATGGTGATGTTGTTGCTGGTTGCATTAGGGATTTCGGCGGGTTTTTTTGTAGTGCCCATTAACGCACTGATTCAGAACCGCCCGCGGCCCGAGGTGAAAGGGCGCGTGATCGGGGCGTCCAACTTGCTTTCGTTTGGAGGGATTGCGCTACAACCGCTGGCGCAATATGCGATGCTACGCCTCGGACATCCGGACCCGGGCCACGTGTTTCTGATCTGCTCTTTGGCGTGCATCGGGATGGGATTTGTGCTGGCGCGGATGCTGCCGGAGCTATGGCCCAGCGCGTTGCACTGGACGCGGCTTCGACAACGGGCTAGCCTATAGCAAGCCGACAGGGGCCGCCCTCACGGGTGGTTTCGGCTGAGAGAAGAAAATGGCAACAGGAAGTACAGTAGCCGGCTCGACAATCGAGATCCGGGGATTGCAGTATTGGATGCAACGCGTCGTGAAGGAGCTGGAATCGGTGCGCGAGGCGCCCGAGCCGGATGCGGTGCATGATCTGCGAGTGGCTATCCGCCGCTGCCGCTCGGTTGCAGCAGTAATGGAAGAGGTGGATTCGGACGCGGCCTGGCCAGCCATGCGCAAGCTGGGCAAGAAGCTGTTCCGGCAGTTGGGTGAACTGCGGGATACGCAAGTGCTGGAGGAATGGGCCAAGAAGCTGGGGCCGGAATCCGATGCGGTGCGGGAACGGTTGATGTCCGCCTTCACGGCACAAGAGAAAGAACAGCAAGCGTCAGCGTTAAAGGCTGTTGAAAAGTTCGACCAAAAATCCTGGAAGAAGCTGGAACGCAAGTTACATCGCAGAAGCCGCCTGGTGCCCGCGAATGGACTTGCCGCGGAATGTCTGGCACTGGAACGGCTGGAGGCAGCAAAAGAGCTGCACGTTCGCGCGCTTCGGACCGAGAAACCACAAGGCTGGCATGCGTTGCGCATTGGCGTAAAACGGTTCCGCTATACCGTGGAAAGCCTGCTTCCCGCACGTTATGAAGAGTGGGGCGAAGGCTTGAAGCGCGTTCAAGATTTGCTGGGCGAGGTGCATGACCTAGACGTGCTCTCCACTAAAATCGAGGAAGTTTCGAGCGACCTTGAAGAAGCACGCTCCGCATGGGCCGAGCGTATCGCTTCGCAGCGACTTGAGCGAATTGAGCTGTATCGCGGGCTGACCATCGGGGAAGGCGGACTATGGCAACACTGGAGACGCGGACTGCCTGAAGGCCGGCGGATGGTTGCCGCTTCGCAGGCACGATTGCGTGCGACCGCTCGTTCGCTGGAGGTGAACACGGGACGCGCGATGCTGGTATCACGATTGGCGATGCGGCTGTTCGATGGGATGGCTAAGTTGCTGGGCGATCCGGCCTTGGCGGACCGGGAGACACGGAAAGCCATGCAGGCCGCTGCCCGGCTGCACGGAATTGGAGCGGGTCTAGATGCGAAATCGCCACAAAAGGCGGCCAGAAAATTCTTGAAGGCCATGGTTGTTCCACCCGGCTGGACAGAAACCGAGTGGGACATTATGACCAACGTAGTTCGGTACCAGCGTGGCGGATTGCCAGACGTAAAACATAAGTCGTTTGCCCGGTTCAAACCGGAAGAACAGAAGATCATCTGTGCACTGGCGGGCGTGTTGCGCCTGGCGCGTTCGCTCACTAAATCTGGGGTGCCCACGGCGACGGGACTGCGGGTGGAAAAATCCGTCGATGCGGTGATCATTAGCGTGCCAGGATTGAAAGAGAGCGAAGAAAATGCGGCGAGGCTGGCGGCCGGTAAATATTTACTGGAGAGCAGCGTGGGGCAGCCTGTGATCGTGAAAGCGGCGCCAATGTCGCCGAAGATTGTGCAGTTGCCACGCAAAGAGGAACCGCCGCAGACGAGCGCGGCCGCGTCGGATTAGCAGTTACTTTCCGGCTTTGCGAAGCAATTTTGGGGTGGCTAGCCAGACCAATTCTCCGCTTGGAGGCACGAGGCGTTTTAATTCCACAAAGGCTACGCCGGCTTTTTTCAGCGAAGAAATATGGTGTTTTGTGCCGATGGCCGTGGCGATCAGGTCGTCCAGGTGCGGGGCATGGCCGAAGACGAAGACGCTGGATAGATCTTTGTCCTTGGCAAGTTCGCGGAAAAGTTGCAGGGGTTCGGCGCCAGGGAGAAGCAGGTCCGACTTTTGAATCTTCTGCTTTGCATATTCGAGGCGTTCGGCGAACAGTTCGGCGGTTTGGACAGCGCGCAGATAGGGACTGGTCAAGATCAGGTCGGGAATCGAGGCAACTTCGGCCACACCTTTGGCCACTTGCCGCGATTTTTCAATGCCGTCCTCGGTCAGAAAGCGCTCGGGGTCCGCGGGGCACTTGGGATCTTCGCGGTCCACAGCGATGCCGTGGCGGACGATGTACAACTCCATGAGAAACGTCCTCCTGCGTATCATCTTACAAAAGCGAGTATATATGGCGAGTAACAATAGGCGAAGGGGGTTCGTATGAGTAAGGCAGCGCTCGCCGCAAGCGGAGAAATGCGCGAGGTGTTAATCATCTATATCCCCACCCGCAATTGAAAATCTGTTCAGTCTAAGAGCGGAAGCTGCATTTAATCTTGGATCGGAGGGCGGAAGAAAAGCTGGACGTGAAATTCCTTCTGGAAGAGATCGGAGCTGCGTTCCGCATCCCGAAGGTCTTCGGTGACGTCACCGCGGGCTTGGACCTGTAGAGTGACGCCACCCTTTTGAAAGGAAGCGTGAATGTCTAGAATGCGCTGGCGGTGCGAGTGGTCGAGACCCTCGGCGATGCGCACGAGAGAAGCCAGGCGGCGAGCAATGCGCTTGTCATTATTGGTAAGTCCCGAATAGGCGGGGTGGTGGCCATCGGGTTCGGACTTGCGGTTGTGGTAACGAACGACGGAAGCGACGATATGGCGGTCGCGCCCTTCTAAGCCGGGGATATCGCCGTTGAGGGCAAGATACTCGCCGTGCTTGTGATGGGCGCGGTGACTGACGCGATGACCCAAATCATGGAGAAGAGCACCAGCCTCCAACTGGACGCGTGCTTGCACGGGCAAATGGTGCAACGGTTGAAGCTGATCGAATAGCATGAGACTGAGTTCGCGAACGTGCTCGGCATGGCGCTGGTCGAAATCCAGCCGGCGGCCGAAGCTGCGAGTGGCCACGAGAATCTGACGGGCTTCGGCATTGTAACGATGAGGCTCCTTGCGGGAGAAGGCCTCGCAGGCGATTTCCTGAAGCAGGCCTTCACGCAGTCCGACGCCGGGAATTGCAAAGGTACGAATGTTGAGATAGCGGCCCAGAGTGACAAAGATGAGGGCGGCAACGGCCATGACATCCGCACGATCACGGCGGACTCCGTAGGCTTTCATGCGCGAGCGCACATCCCGTCTGAGAATGTCGGGTAAGCGCTCGCGAAGGAGAGAGACTTCCAATGTGGAGAGCCCGTGCTGACGCGGGCCGGGCGCAACATTGCCGAGAGTTTCCGCGTTTCCGCCGAGGGCAACGGACACGCGGTCGGCAAGATTGGGACGGCCCGGAAGACGTGACTCCAAGAGAGCACGGACATAACGGCGCACCTGTTCGGCCTGAACAGGACTAATCACGCCGGGAATGTTCAGGGTACTCATCAGGCGAACGGTGCCGAGTGGAATTTGGGCGGCCTGCTTGAGGGTATGGTCGCGAAGGATGCTGAGTTCCAGGCTGCCGCCGCCGAGGTCGACGATACACCCGGCTTCGGCCCCTGGCCCGAGAGCTGCGAACACAGCTTCGCGACCGAGGCGCGATTCTTCCTTGGCACTGATAACTTCTAGGATAATCCCGGTAGATTGTTTCACCTGGCGAATCAGGGTGGTGCGGTTCTGAGCCTCACGGGTGGCGCTGGTGGCGACCGCACGGTACTTGGTGACGCCAAATTCGTCCATGATTTCGTGGAGATGCCGGAAGGCCTTAACAGCTCTCTTGAGGGTTTCCTCGCTGAAACGGTGGCGAACAAAGACCCCTTCGCCCAGCCGCAATGAGTAGCGCTCGGTGATGAGCGGCTCAATATCGAGAGCGGAATAGGCACGAGCGACGGACAGACGGACTGCATTGGAGCCGGCGTCGATGGCGGCGATATGAACGGGCTCAGGCATGATATGGGCTACCGCCAGAGATGGGCAAGAGCGGAAGACGGCGTGTATTTGGTGGGGCGAATGCCGAGGTGATCACCGATGCGCTGGCGAAGCAACTTATTGACGTTCGAAACACTGGCTTCACCGTCCAGTTCAATGAAGGCGTTGCGCTTGGCCATGACTTCGAACTCGCGCTTGATCATGGTCTGGTAACGAACGAAAGACCAGTAAAGGTCGTGAGAGAGAGACATGTCCCGGCCCGCTTCCCAATAACTGATCGCCTGAGCCTTTTTGAATTCGCGAGCGAAGGCGGTTTCTGGACGAACATTCAGCCAGAAAGTGAGGTTGGGGCGAAGGGCCATGGCGTAGAGACCGGTGAGGTAATCACGATTGATGCCACGTACAACGCTGCGAGCGATTAAAGTGAAGATAAAACGGTCGGCGAGAACGATGGCACCGGAGCGCAGGGCAGGGACGATGCGGTGCTCCAGTTGGTCGAAAAAATCGGTGGAATACATGAGCGCGAGGGTGAGGCGGGTGACGGCGTTTTTGGCGAGGAGTTCGTCAATGTCTCGACCCACGAGATTAGAGCGGCGGAGACCGCTAGTCTGTACCGCAAAGCCTTCGGATTCGAGCCACTCCTGGAGCAGTGCGATTTGCGTGGAGCGGCCGGAGCCGTCCAGACCTTCGATGACGATGAGATTGCCATGGAGCTCTGAGGGATCGAGGCCGACGAGATGTTCGCCGAAGAAGAATTGTGCGTCCTCGCTGTCGGGCGGCGGGGACTTGGAGCCAGCGCCATCCGGGACGGCAGATATGGAAGTGATTTTGTCCTTGTCTTTATCCTGGTCAGGCATGATCACTCCACCACATCAGCGCGCGGTGCGAAACGCTTCAGATCGATTTTGGAGGCGACGATATCGCGCATCTGCTTTTGGAGTTTGTTGACGGGGAGCGTGCCGTCAAGAACAACGAAATTATCGGTGTCGACCATCTTGTCGTACTCCTCCAGAATGCGCGCCTGAAAGAGTTTAAAGCTTTCCGCACGGTCGTAGGAAAGGCCAAGGTCCATGCCGGCTTCGTAATACTTCAGTTTGGGGCGGCCGCTCAGGATGCGGTCGACGGCAACATCGAGAGGCGCGCGGAAATAGAAGACGATATCGGGGATCGGCGCAAAGCGATAAAGATTGCGTAGCCAGCGATGGGAGCAACCACGGGCGGCGTCGCGCGCAAAGGCGGTGTAGATATAGCGGTCGGCGAGAACGAGATAATCGCCTTGGAGCAGCGGCATGATCTGGCGTTCACAACGATCGGCAAAATCGGCAGCGTGGAGCAGCGAGAAAGTTGTGGGCGTGAGCAAGCGTTTCTGCTTGCCGCGCCGGGTGGCCGACTTCACAAGAGGAGAAGAGTTCCATTCGGTGAAGTGGAGACGGTAGCCGCCGATTTCCAGCCAACGTTTCAGCAGGTAGAGCTGGGTGCTCTTGCCGGAACCATCGGTGCCCTCGACAACGATCAGCGCGCCAGGATAGGCGCGGCTGGGAACAGGACGACCCGGTTGCGGAAGAGTGGTTTTTCCGGCTTCCAGGCGCGAAGGCTTGGTGGTCGTATCTTGATTTTCCATGAGAGAGCTAAGAGGCGGCCCTTCAAAGCTTTGAGCGTAGTCGGTCATTGTTACGGAATCATTACAACACAGAGACAAGCTTTCCCGCAAAGCGGAGGCTTCCCTGGATCGGCTAGAAGAACGTCAACTTGATGGAGAGGAATTTTTTGGGGTTTTTTCGAAAATCGGAAATCAGGGAGCGCATATCTCCGCTGAGGCCGGTGAGGTTGTCGTAAAGCTGCGGATCATTGAAGAGTTTGCCCATGGAGTTGTTGTTTTTGTTGAGTTTGGAAGTGGCTTCGGAGAGATTGCTGCTGGTGTCGCGGAGTTTGTTGTAGAGTGTTTCGTCGGTAGCCAGCTTGCCCAGCGTGCCTTTACCTGCGCGGACATCCCCGAGAACGGCATTGCCGTTGGTGAGGGCTTCTTTGGCCTGGTCATAAAGGGTGGGATCGTAGAGCAATTTGCCGAGCGTGCCCTTTTGCGCGCGAAGGTCGGCGAGCATGGTGTTGATCTGGTCGACCGTACTTTCCACCTTGTTGCCCATTTCGTCTTTCATAACGAGCCGGCCGAGGGTGCCCTGGCCGGATTGCACGGTAGTGGCGATTTGATCGGCTCTGGCGAGAATCCTGTTGAGATGGTTGTAAGCCTGGTCGTCGTTGAGCAGTTTGCCTATGGTCCCTTTGCCTTCCTTCACGGCGCCAACGATGTCCTGAATCTGTTCGCTGAGGGCTTTCAGATTCGCAAGAACATCGGCGCTGCGCTCGACTACTTCCTTCATGGCTTTTTCCTCGCCACCGGGGACGGCCTGCCCGTCTTTGAGAGGGACGCCGGTGTAACCGCGCTGGATGTTCACGTAGCGGTTGCCGAGAAGGCCTTCGGTAACGAGGGTGGCGACGGAGTCGGTGAGAATATCGCTCTGGTACTTGCGGTCGAGACGCATGCCAATCTCAATGTTGTGCATTTTGTCGGGTGGCTTCCCGTGCTCGCGCGGCACCAGGACGATGCGCTCGACATTGCCGATTTCGACGCCGTCCAAGCGGACAGGCGCGCCGGTGGCGAGGCCGGAAACCTCCGGCAAAAAGGTATTGAGGCGATACTTTGGGCCCCAGATGCTGGCACCGGTAACGTAGAAAATCGCAACAGCAAGAATTAACAGGCCAACCAGGACGAACAGGCCAACGCGCAATTCGGACCATGTCAGTTGTTTGCTGCGCGCCATTCTCAGGTTCCTCCGACAAGAAGCAAGGCGTTCCTTTGCACAACTATACAGGATTAAATCAAAAACCGTTGAAGATACGAATCTTTGGATTTGAGCATCTCTTCGGGACTTCCTTCGAAATAGATCTGGCCGTCCCGCAAGACCAGAAAACGGGTGATCGGCTGCTGGGCGCGATCGGCGGCAGCACCCCGGCGCACGGTGCGTGTTTCCGGATCAAAATGAAAATTGGCGAGGGCGAAACCGTCCTGCAAGCGGTGTGTGGCCATAAGTGCGGTCACGCCGTAAACATCGCGCAGGCGAAGAATCAGCGTGATGATGGTTTGCGACGTGATGGGGTCAAGTCCCGCCGTCGGCGAGTCGTAGAGCACGATCGGCGGGCGGGTGATCAGCGCACGCGCAATCGAAACGCGCCGGCGCATTCCACCGGAAAGCTCCGAGGGCAACATCTCCGCCGTATGCTCCAGC